>CATWSG010000004.1 GCA_958353395.1 uncultured Collinsella sp. | reverse complement strand
CCGCACATGTGCGGATGAATGTGGGAGGTGTTCGGATAAAGTCGATAATCAAGGTCTTCCTCGGAATTGCAAAGCTTTTTCTTTTATTTTGATAGCCCGTGGTGCACTTGGGTATAATGCCAAACGTTGGCCCTATTAGCTCAGGGGATTAGAGCGTCTGCCTCCGGAGCAGAAGGCCGTTGGTTCGAATCCAACATGGGGCACCATCGAACGTAAGACCGTCCGAACCTCGCATGGTCCGGGCGGTTTTTCTTATACCGACGCGACGTGATGGGACGTGGTATGGCAGCAACGGATATCGAGCGCGGACTCTCGACCGCCGAGGTCGAGGAGCGCATCGCCGCCGGTAAGATCAACCGCAACATGGAGCTCAAGACCAAGTCGGTCAAAGAGCTCATCATCGAGAACCTCTGCACGCTGTTCAATTTGATCAACGTGATCTTGGCGTTCCTGGTCATTTTGACCGGTTCGTTTAAGAACCTGACGTTCCTGTTTGTGGTGTTCCTCAATACCGCTATTGGCGTCATCCAGTCCATGCGGTCCAAGAAGATGGTCGATAAGCTCACGCTGCTGACCTCTAAGAAGGCCATCGCGGTGCGCGACGGTGCCGAGGTGGAGCTCGACTTGGACCAGATCGTGCTCGACGACATCATCCGCCTCGGGCGCGGCGACCAGATTCCCGCTGACGCCGTGGTGGTTTCCGGCGAGGCGCTCGTGAACGAGAGCCTGCTGACGGGCGAGAGCGACCTTATTAAGAAGCAGCCCGGTTCCGAGCTCATGAGCGGCAGCTTTATCGACTCGGGCCTGCTGCGCGCCCGCGTGATCCATGTCGGCGCCGACAACTACGTGGCCAAAATTAATAACGAGGCCAAGTACGTCAAAAAGGTCAATTCCGAGATCATGAACGCGCTGAACGCCATCGTGCGCTTTGCGAGCATCATCATGATCCCGCTCGGTTTGGCGTTGTTTGCCTCGAGCGTGAGCGAGCTGTGGGATGCAGCGGGAACCCCGGGCGATAGCGCGCTTTCGTGGTGCTTCTCCGAGCTGTTGGCTGGTCATGTGCCTTCGTCGGCGCTGCTGTCCACGGTGGGCGCCCTGCTGGGCATGATCCCGCAAGGCCTGGTGCTGCTGACCTCGTCGGTGCTCGCCATCGCCACGGTGCGCCTGGCCCGCCGCAAGGTGCTGGCGCAGCAGCTCTACTGCATCGAGACGCTCGCTCGCGTCGATGTACTGTGCCTGGACAAGACGGGCACCATCACGTCGGGCCGCATGGAGGTCGAGGGCACCTACCCGCTGCCTGTTGAGGGTGTTGGCTTTGGCGTGGACTCGGACGAGGCGGCTGTTCCCGTCGATACCACAGTGCTCGATTTTGCGCTGGCTAACGTGGCACGTGCGACTTCGGCCGATGCCAACGAGACCTGCCAGGCGCTGCTCAACTATTACGCCGATCGCCCGGTCGAGGTGTCTGAGCCGCTGTCGGTCATTCCGTTCTCGTCGTCTAAAAAATGGAGTGGCGCTTCGTTTGCGCAGGGCTCCTATGTGATGGGCGCCGCGCAGTTTGTGCTTTCGGAGCGTGTGTTTTCGCAGGTCGAGAACCGTGTCGCCGAGCTTGCCGATACCTGCCGCGTGCTCGTGGTGGCGCGCGTGGACGGCTTTACACCCGATGGCGATATGGTGGGCGAGGCCGAGCCCGTGGGCTTTGTGACCATCCGCGACGAGATTCGTACCTCGGCGGCCGAGACCATCGGCTACTTTAACGAGCAGGGTGTGACCCTCAACGTGATCAGTGGCGACGACCCGCGTACGGTGTCGTCGATCGCGCGCGTGGTGGGCGTGCCGGGGGCGGACGCTTATGTGGACGCCACGACGCTCGATACGCCTGCCAAGCTCGATGCCGCAGTGGACCGCTACCATGTCTTTGGTCGTGTGACCCCGCAGCAGAAGCGCGAGCTCGTACAGGCGCTCAAGCGCCGCGAGCACACCGTGGCCATGACGGGCGACGGCGTCAACGACGTGCTGGCGCTCAAGGAGGCCGACTGCTCCGTCGCCATGGCGGCCGGCTCCGATGCCGCGCGCAACGTGGCCGAGATCGTGCTCGTCGACAACGACTTTGCCTCGATGCCCGCCGTGGTGGCCGAGGGCCGTCGCTCCATCAACAACCTGCAGCGTTCGGCCTCGCTGTTCCTGACTAAGACGCTGTTCTCGATGGGCCTTGCGGCGCTGTGCATCGCGCTGCCGCCGTACCCCTTCGAGCCCATCCAGATGACGCTCATCAACTTCTTCTGCATCGGCGCGCCGGGCTTTGTGTTGGGCCTG
Organism: uncultured Collinsella sp.; assembly: GCA_958353395.1. GTDB lineage: Bacteria > Actinomycetota > Coriobacteriia > Coriobacteriales > Coriobacteriaceae > Collinsella. Next base: position 134,829 of record CATWSG010000004.1, on the reverse strand, counting down.
GAGCCCAACAATGCTCGCGTGAAGGGTGCGTTTTTGACCAACGTACTCAAGCGTGCACTGCCGGCGTCGATTGCGGTCATTTTGGCTGCGGCGCTCGATATCTTTGTGGCGCGCGTGTTTGGCTTTAGCCAGCTCACGCTGTCTACGATGTGCCTGCTTACGTCGTGCGCGGCGAGCGTCAGCCTGATCTGGCGCATCTCGCAGCCGCTCACACCCTTACGTGTGGTGCTCTTTGTGTTTGTAGTCGCCGGCATCCTGGTGGGCGTTATCGGATTCCCGGAGCTGCTTTCTATTGCCAACCTGTCGATGGGCCAGATGGTTATCTTTGCTGTCATCGTGGTCTTTACCTGCTCGGTGTTCTTTAAGCTCGCCACGATGATGGATTCGCTCAAGCCGCGTCGTCGTCATGCCGCAACTGGTTTTGGCCGCGGTGTGCGCGTCCGCCTGGGCCGCGGTGGCGGCAAGGTGAGCTCGACGGGCTCGACGGCCGAACGTTTTGCCAAGCGCGTTGCCGCCGACATGGCGCAGCGCCGCGAAGATCGCACCGCTCGCGAGACCGAGGCCCGCGCACTCGAGGGCGTGGCCCAGGCCCAGCCCAAGAAAAAGAAGAGTACCGGAGCCAAGCGCTCTCGCGTGACCAAGTCCGCCCAAGGCATCAAAGTCTCGATGCCAAGCAAAAAGAAGAAGTAGCTACGCGCCCTGGCGATGTTGAATTGGTGCCTTGTTCCTGTGGGGCCGTGGCGATGTTATGCTCTAACCTCGATTGTTTGAATTGCTTCGAAAAGAGGATGCCGTGATCTGCCCGCATTGCCTTAAGACTATCGAGGACGGCGCCTCGTTCTGCCCCTACTGCAACGCCTATGTGGGTCCGGGCGATGGTCCCGAGCACACCGAGTTCGTGTTCTGTGAGGGCTGCGGTGCCCGTCTTTCTCCGCATGATCGCACGTGCCCAAAATGCGGACGCCCTGCTCCGGGTATCCTCTCCGAGGACGCGGCCGCATCCGACCTGGCAGCGGGCCGCACGGCGGGCTTTCCGCGCCTAACGCAAGAGCAGATCGATACCGAGGTGCCTCATGCGCCGGCCTCTGCCGCTGCGGTGCTTTCGGATGCCGCCGACCCCAACGAGACCTGCGTGCTGCCGGCCTTCGATAAGGATTTCGGTATCCCCAAGGTCGATATTCCCACGCCCGTTTCCCTGCATGACGATGCTCAAAAACCCAAGCGCAAGGTGCATCCCGACGAGGACGCCTATCACAAGCACAAGCGTCATATCCCCAAGCCGCTCATCGTCATCGCGGTCCTTGCCGTCGTTTGCGGCGGTGCCTATTGGTTCGTGACGGCCGATCCCATGGGTGTCATGCCTGCCTTCTACGACCAGTTTGGTCAGGCTGCGCAGACGACCTTCCCCACGCGCCAAAAGGGCGAGGCGACTGAGGACGATACCAAGCAAGACGATTCTGCCGAGGTGGTCCAGGAAGAAACCGTGCTGACCGATGATCAGCTCTATACCAAGCTCGACGGTCTGTATCAGACCATCGTGTCCTACGGTGACGAGGACCAGATTGGCGAGGTCATCGATTCCTTTAACAACGGTTATCTCCGAACGCCGCTGTCCACCCGTCAGGAGCTGTCGCAGAGTGCCTACGCCCTGCGCGACCAGATCAAAAAGACGCAAGATGAGCTCAACAACCTTAAGTATCAGGACGATACGGTCTATGCGGACGACATCGCCCACTTAAAGCAGCTTGCCGAGTGGATGTACGAACGTGTCGACGTGATCTGCCAGAGCTGGGATATCTCGCTGGCCATTCCTGATGGTGAGTCGATGAGTTCCCACCAAAGCGAGATCCTGGCGCCCATCGCGCAGGGCGGCAACAGCGCGCTGAACCAGTACGACGCCAATGTGGGCTCCTGGAAGCCGCAGCAGCGTTTCTAAAATTAGTTCGCCATAGTCGGCATAACCTACGTGCGCAATTGATGTAAGCGCATGCTTATTGCTACAATTCGTACAAATATGCTTTAAACGCACGAGGAAGGAACCACATGTTTGGTTTTAAGAAAGAGCTCTACACGCCCGAGTATCAGCTTGCCGGCGACGAGTGCGCCGTTATCGAGACGTCGAAGGGTACCATCAAGGTCAAGTTTGACGGTGAGGGCGCTCCCATTCATGTCGCGAACTTCTGCGAGCTTTCCACGATGGGTTTCTATGATGGTCTTAAGTTCCATCGCTATGTGCCCGGCTTTGTCATTCAGGGCGGCGACCCCAATACCCGCGATATGTCCGGCGCCGACGTCGCTGCCGGTCTTGAGGGCCCTGACGGCATGCCCGGTACCGGTGGTCCCGGCTACTGCATCAAGGGCGAGTTTGCCACCAATCCGCGCAACAGCCATGTCGATGGTGCCCTTGCCATGGCGCGCTCCATGGACCCCGATTCCGCGGGTTCGCAGTTCTACTTCTGCCTGGGTGCCCAGCATAACCTCGATTCCGGTTACACCGTCTTTGGTACCACGGTCGAGGGTCTCGATGTGATTTCACAGCTGCGTGCCGGCGACGAGATCGTCCATGTCGAGATCGTTCACGAGTAAAGGGGACTTCCTTGAATAGCCAGCTGATCCAACAGGGCCGCGCCGCTTACCGCGCGGGTGATTTTTCCGCTGCAGCCCAGATGCTTGGGGCGGCAAAAACTCCCGATGAGATTATGGGCGAGGCCGATCACCTTCGTGGTAACGCCTTGATGCACCTGGGCATGTATGCCGAGGCCGCCGAGGCCTACGCCGCTGCCCTCAATGACGGCACCTACGGCAAGCGCGGCGCGCTGCTCACCAACCGCGGCAAGGCACTCGCCGCCGTGGGCGACTACACGACGGCCGCCCAGGCGTTCTCTGCTGCTACGCAGGATGCTTCCTATGCCACGCCGTTCAAGGCCTATCTGGGCCTGGGCAATGCGCTGTTCCAGTCGGGCGACTATGCCAACGCGGGTACTGCCTTTCGTCAGGCCGCCATCGACGGCGCCAATCCGGCTCCTGCCGCCGCACTCGGCGAGCTCGGTCGTTGCTTCATTAAGCTTGGCCGTCCGGCGGATGCCGTGGAGACCTACCGCACGGCTATCGACTTTGCCGGTCCCCGCGACGACACGCGTGCGCTCAACGCCGGCATGGGTCAGGCGCTTTCTGCCGCCGGCCGCCCCTCCGACGCACTCGACGCCTTTAACGCCGCTACTGCCGATGGCATCTACCAGCTCACCTCCGAGCAGGCCGATGAGCTTGCCCGCGTGCACGATTCGCTTGCCGCGCTGTCTGCCCAGACGGCTATGGCCACGGCTCCGGCGCCCGCGATGGACGCTCCTGCCGTTGATCCGCTCGATCCTACGGGCGCGACCGGCCAGTTTATGCCCGATCCCTCGGACACCGGCTTCTTTACGCTGTCCGAGTCCGAGATGGTCCAGCAGGACCGTCAGGATCGTAAGCAGGCCAAGGTCCGTCGTCGCCATCGCCACACGGGCCTCAAAGTCTTCATCGTGCTGCTTCTGCTCATTTTGATCGCCGCGGGCGGTCTGGGCTTTGCCTACACGCGCGGCTTTGGCTTCCCGTCTCAGGAGTCTGTCGTTACTGATCTGTTCCAGGCTGCCGGCGACGGTGACACCGCAAAGGCCGAGTCTTGCCTGGCCTCGAGCCTGTCCGAGGACGCCAAGTCGATGATCATCTCCTCGATTCCGCAGGGTGCCACCGTGTCCGTCGAGGGTATGGATCAGTCCATGACCGAGACGACCGCCAAGGTTAAGGCTTCGCTGTCCAAGGGCGGCGAGCAGGAGTACACCGTCAAATTCGTGCGCTCCGACAACCATATCGGCTGGGCCGTTTCCTCGCTCGATATGGATTTCTCGGCTGCTGACAACCAGTAGTGACCTTATGGGATTTAGCTTTGCCCGGCGCTTCACCGCAAGTGAGGTGCCGGGCTTGCGTTAGTATGATGAGCTAGTAGTTTTCCAGCAATCATCCAACACATCAGGAGTTGCGTTGTTTTCTTTGATGGATATGTTCTTCGGTAGCTATGCGGGCGATCTTGCCATCGACCTCGGCACCGCAAATACGCTTGTCTCCGTGCGCGGCAAGGGCATCGTCATCCGCGAGCCCTCCGTCGTCGCCATCGACAAGAACGACGAGCGCATCCTGGCGGTCGGTATCGAGGCAAAGCGCATGCTCGGCCGTACGCCCGGCAACATTGTGGCCGTTCGTCCCCTGAAGGACGGCGTCATCGCCGACTTCGACGTTACCGAGGCCATGCTTCGCTACTTTATCGACAAGGCGTCCGAGAAGCGCTATCCGTGGACTCCGCGTCCGCGTGTTGTCGTCTGCGTTCCCTCCGGCGTCACGTCGGTCGAGAAGCGCGCTGTCTTTGAGGCCACGATCCAGGCCGGCGCTCGCCAGGCCTACCTGATCGAGGAGCCCATGGCTGCTGCTATCGGCGCCGACCTGCCCGTCGAGGAGCCCACCGGCTCCATGGTCATCGACATCGGTGGCGGTACCACCGAGGTTGCCGTTATCGCTATGGGCGGCATCGTCGTCTCGCAGTCCATCCGTATTGCCGGCGACGAGTTCGATCAGGCCATCCTCACGCACGTTCGCGATGCCTACAACCTTGCCATCGGCGAGCGTACGGCAGAGGACATCAAGATCAAGGTCGGTTCCGCCGTGCCGCTCAAGGACGAGCTCGACGTCGAGGTCAACGGCCGCGACGTGATCACCGGTCTGCCCAAGACCGTGCGCATCGAGAGCGAGGAGATTCGTCGCGCGCTCAACAAGCCGCTCGACGAGATGGCCAAGGCCGTCAAGGACGCCCTCGATGCCACGCCGCCCGATCTTGCCTCGGACCTTATGTACTACGGCATTTTGCTGACTGGTGGCGGCGCGCTGCTGCGCGGTCTCGACGTGCGCCTGCGCGATGAGACCGGTGTTTCGGTCAACGTCAGCCCCACGGCGCTCGATAACGTCGTTAACGGCTGTGCCCGCGTGCTCGAGGCCAATGCGTTTGATGGCGGCTTCGTCCAGACCAATGCTTAATTTCCAAAAGGTGGATTCCATTTGGCACGATCTTCGGGTTTCTCCACAAATCTGAATACCAAGCGACAATCAACGGGTATGCGCCCGTTGATTGTTTTCAGCCTGATTTCGGTGTTGCTGCTCACGTTTTACATCCGCGAGGGCGAGGCAGGGCCGATACATGCCGTGCGTTCGGGCGTAACGACGATTACCTCTCCGGTGCGCTTTGTGGGCTCGGCTGTGGCGGCTCCCTTCAATGCGATTGGCAACGTGTTCTCTAACCTAACGGCGTCGCAGGACACACTCGACGAGCTCAAGAAGCAAAATGAGGAGCTGACCTCTAAGGTCGCCGAGCTTTCTGAGGCTCAAAAGACTGCCGAGCGCCTGGAGGGCCTGGTCGGGCTGCAATCGACCTACAATCTCAAATCGACCGCAGCTCGTATCGTTGGTGCCTCCGGCGATGCCTGGACCTCGACCGTTACCATCGACAAGGGCTCTGCCGACGGCCTTACCATCAACATGCCCGTGACGAGTTCTGCCGGTGTTATCGGCCAGATTATCGAGGTATCGGCCAAGACCTCTACCGTGCGCCTGATTGGCGACGAGAACTCGGGCGTGTCCGCCATGGTGCAGGACACGCGCGCCCAGGGTATGCTGCAGGGTCAGGCTGACGGCACGCTGCGTCTTGAGTACGTGAGCGTCGACTCCGATGTTAAGGTTGGCGATATCATCGTGACCTCTGGCATCGGTGGCGTGTTCCCCAAGGGCCTTCCGCTTGGCACCGTCTCGTCGGTTGAGAAATCGGCAAACGACGTGTACTACACCATTGTGGTGCGCGCTCAGACCACGGCCGAGAACAACGAGGAAGTGCTGGTCATCACCTCGCTGACCGACGAACAGTCGGCCTCGGATGAGGACGTGAGCACGGCCAACAGCACGCCGCAGGGAACGTCGCGCGATGCTGTGACCAAGACGAAGGACGAGAGCTCGGATGACAGTTCCGACACGTCCGAGACGACCGATTCTGGCTCGAGCGAATAGGGGGCATGTCCATGGATCTACACGAGCAGGGGATGAGCTCCCGCACGTTTGTAATCGCCGCCATTGTGTGTGTGCTGCTGCAGGCAGGCCTGGCACCGCAGATCTCCATTGCGGGAGGTCGCGTCAACTTCATGATTATCCTGGTGTGCCTAAGCGTGTTCTCGGGCGACCCGACCCGTGCCGTCGTGTGCGGTTTTTGCAGCGGCTTGTTTTATGACCTGTCCGCTGCCGTGCCGGTGGGCGTTATGTCGCTCCTGCTGACCGTGGGTTCTTTTGCCCTGGTGCACAGCGCCGTCGGTCAGACGGGCGGTACCCCGAGTGCGCGCGGCGTCACCGTGGGCGCCTTTGCGCTCGTCATTAATGTGATCTACAGCATCATCTTGCTGTTTATGGGTTTGGAGACGAGCTTTGTCGTGGCGATCTTCGGCCATGCGCTGCCGTCCTCGATCCTGACGGGTCTGGTTGCCATTCCGTTTTTGATGTCCGGCGTCGTGCCGCAGTCCGGCTATGGATTCTCCGCACGTGGCGGACGCCAGACGGGTATGCGCTTTAAGCCCAAGACCCGCAAGCTCAAATAGGGGAGGCCCGTAGATGTCTTCCCAGATGACGGTTATTATCGCCGGTATCGTGCTGGTTGTGGCCATCGTGGTCGCGCTGGTCATCATGCGTCGTGGCGATTCCCGTTTTACCTACGATACACAGCATGGAACGGCCCCGCGCGCCACCGAGGGCGAGGGCAATACCGCGGCGACCGCCTTTAAGGGCCGCTTTTCCATCCTCACCACGGGTGTGGGCGCGATGTTTGCGGCACTTGCCGTCAAGCTGTGGGGCATGCAGATGGTCTCGTCGGACTATTACGAGAAGCAGGCCAATAGTAATCAGACTCGCACCGTTACCACACCCGCTGTGCGCGGCCGCATCCTCGACCGCAATGGCGTGGCGCTTGTCCAGAACCGTCCCTCACTTGCTGTCGTGGCCTACCGCGACCTTGCCGAGGATGAGGTTCTGGTTCGCCATCTTGCCAACGTGCTTGGAATGCCTTATGTGGCGGTCCTTCGCAATATTCAGGACAATACAGAGGGCGCTCAGAGCCTGCATACCATCGCGACGGACGTCCGTCGCTCCACGGTTGCCTATATCAAGGAGCACGCCGGCGAGTTCCCGGGCGTCAAGATTGCCGAGCGTACCGAACGCCAGTATCCATACGGCGAGACGGCATGCCATATCTTGGGCTATACCGGCACCATTACCTCCGAGCAGCTCGAGGCCCAGAATAAGAAAACCTCTGGCGATGATGATGCTTCTGCTGGCAAGATTACGTACCAGTCGGGCGATATCGTGGGCCAGGCGGGCGTTGAGAGCTACTACGAAAACCTGCTGCAGGGTATTCGTGGCGAGCAGACCGTCAAGGTCGATGCCTCGGGCAATGTGACCGGTCAGGCCGGCGCCGTGCCCGCGAAGGCCGGCTCCGACATTAAGCTCACGCTCGACCTTAAGATCCAACAGGCCTGTGAGACGGCACTGGCGAGCGCTATCGAGCTTGCCAAGACCACTGGCTACAGCAATGCCGGCAACGGCGCTGTGGTGTGTCTCGATCCCAACAATGGCGAGATCCTGGGCATGGCGAGCCAGCCCAAGTTCGATCCGTCCGTCTTTATCGGCGGCGTCTCAAATGACGTGTGGACCGAGCTCAATGATGACAAGGGTTCGCACCCGCTGCTCAACCGCGCCATTAGCGGACAGTACATGTCGGCCTCGACCATCAAGCCGCTCTCGGCGCTGGCTGGTCTTGAGTTTGGAACCTACACGTCGGGGCAGACGACCAACTGCACGGGTTATTGGACGGGTCTGGGCAAGTCGTGGGGCAAGTACTGCTGGCTGCATTCCGGCCACGGCACCATGACGCTGCAGTCGGGAATCGCCAACTCGTGCGACCCTGTCTTCTACGACATGGGCAAGGCGTTCTTTTATGACGAGCAACATCCCGAGGGTCTGCAGGAGGTCTTTCGTCGCTGGGGTCTAGGCAAGACCTGCGGTATCGATCTGCCGAGTGAGGGCGCGGGCCGTATTCCCGATGCCGAGTGGAAAGAGTCGTACTTCACCGACGCATCTGCCGAGGACCGCAAGTGGAATGCCGGCGATATGACCAACATTGCCATCGGTCAGGGCGACATCCTGGTGACGCCCCTGCAGATGGCGTGTGCCTATATGGGTCTTGCCAACGGCGGCAAACAGTACGTGCCTCACGTGTTTTTGTCTGCCGTGTCGCGCGATGGCGACGGCGATGCCTATAAGTACAACGGCAAGGGCAAGAAGAAGCGCCTGGAGGCCAAGATCAACAGCGATTCGGATTTGGCTCTTGTTCGCAACGGCATGCACGACGTGATTTACACGGCATCGACGTCCCTGGCGGCTCACTTTGGCACCCTGACGCCGCAGGTATACGGCAAGTCGGGCACGGGCGAGAAAAGTGGCGAGGATGAATACGCGTGGTTCTGCGCCTATGCACCGGCCGATGATCCCAAGTATGTCATCGCTACCGTCCTGGAGCAGGGCGGCGGTGGCTCAGATACCGCGATGCATGTCGTGCGCGACGTGCTCGGCGTGATTTATGACGAGCCCGATACCTCTTCGGCCTCGGGCGATTCTTCGGTTCGATAGGAGGTTGCGATGGATTTTTCTCCGGCGGATCTGTTCCGTTCAACCAAGACCGGCTCTCGCAGCAGCCTGGACCGTGTCAACAAGCAACTTTCGGCCTCGCGCGGCACGTTTCGCCAAAAGGTGCATATCGGTGTGCTCGTGGCTACTGTGGCGCTCGTCGCCTACGGTGCCATCATTATCTGGTCGGCTTCGCAGTTTAAGGCCGATGCTTCGTTCTCACGTCATCTGCTGGGAATTGGCATCGGAGCGGTGCTGGCGGTGCTCGTCTGGCGAACCGACCTGCGCGGTATTTCCAATTTCTCGACGGCGTTGCTCGTCATCGACCTGATCGTGATTTTCTCGCCCAAGATTCCGGGTCTGTCCTATACGGGCGGTCTGGGCATGACGGGCTGGATCAAGATTCCCGGTATCGGCTTGACATTCCAGCCGGTTGAGCTTGCCAAGCTCATCACCATCTTCTTTATTGCTACGCTTGGCTCGCAGTATAACGGTCGCATCGATACCGTTCGCGACTACGTCAAGCTCTGCGGCATGCTGTCCATTCCGTTTTTGGCCGTCGTTGCCATGGGCGACCTGGGCTCGGGCCTGGTCGTGCTTGTTTCGGGTGCCATCGTCATTTGTATGAGCGGCGCACGCCGCGAATGGGTACTGTCGACCCTGGCCCTGCTCGTGGGCCTGGTGGCCCTCGTCCTGGCGCTCGATTCGGTCTTTGATTCGTTGCTCGGCCACGATGTGCTCATCAAGCAGTATCAGATGAACCGTCTGACGGTCTTTATCGACCCCGATAATGCCGATTCGGACGATGCCTACAACCTGCAGCAGTCGTTGATCGCGGTCGGCTCGGGTGGCTTCTTTGGTAAGGGTTTGGGCCATGCGACGCAGTCGGCCGGCGGCTTTCTGCCTGAGTTCCACACCGACTTCGTCTTCGCCTTCCTGTCCGAGACCTTTGGCTTTTGCGGTTCCTTTTTTCTCTTGTGCCTCTACGTGCTGCTGATCTTTTCGACGATTCGCGTCGCCTTTAAGTGTGAGTCGCTGTTCCTGCGTCTGTCGTGTGTGGGTATCGTCGGCATGTGGGCATTCCAGACCTTCGAGAACATCGGCATGTGCATCGGCATGATGCCGATTACCGGTATTCCGCTACCGTTTATTAGCTTTGGTTCGTCTTCGATGATGATTCAGCTGTTGACGGTGGGTATCGTACAATCCATATGGCGGCATCGTTCGGGCGCCGCGTAACCGCTGGAGGGGTTTGCTATGAAAATTCCCGTAGATAAGCTGACCCGCGCTTTTAAGATGGGCGCGTCCGTTAAGAAGGATTCCGATACGCCGGTGCGCGTCTCGGTCTATCTGGATTCGTCCGCCTCGCGCTTTCTGGCCGAGACGGTGCGTGACGCCTTTGTGCCGCAGACGACCTCGGGCATTGTGCGCGTCGAGCGTCTGGGGGAGGAGCGAATTGCTCCAAAGACCGATACCGATGTGGTACTGGTGCTCTCGTGTGGTTCCGACCGCTTGGAGAGTGCCGTGCAGGAGCTCGTGATCGCCGGCGCGCCCGTGTGCGTGCTTGCCGAGTCTGCTGTGGAGGTGCCGTTTATCGAGGAGTCCACGCCCATGCTCGGCGTGGTAGCGGCAACCGATAAGACGTATCTGCTCGAGACGCTTGCCCGCTGGATTCTCGATCGCACCGACAAGGAAACGGCTTTTGCGGCGAACTTTGCCTTCATGCGCATCGCGGCGGCCAATCGTATCATCACCTCGTGCGCGCTCACCAATATGGCGACCGGTGCGCTGGTGTTTTTGCCGGGCGCCGATTATCCCGTTATGGCGCTGGCGCAGGTGGGCATGCTCTTTGAGCTCGCTGCCGTCTTTGGACGCGGCATTAAGCCCGAGCGCGGCTACGAGGTCGCGGGCGTGCTTGCCGGCGGTCTTGTGATCCGCGCGGTCACCCGCGCACTTGTCAAGCAGACGCCGCATATTGGGTTTGCCGTCAAGGCGCTCACTGCTGCCGCGGGCACCTATGGCATGGGCCGTGCGCTCGTTTCGCTCTACGAGCGCGATGTCGACTACAGCCGTGCCAACGAGGTGGTCACTGCCACGTTCTCCCGCGTTCGCGATCTGGTGACCACGGTCGCGGGCGCTACCCGTCCTATGGCGTCCTATCAGGACGCATCAGATCTCGCTGCTTAGGGGTTTTCCGTTGCGCGTTGCATACCAAGACTGTTTTCATTTAATTGAGCCGTTGCTCGCCAAGGTCGAGAAGCCGAGTCGCTATATCGATCACGAGTGGGGCACGCTTTCCAAGGCCGATGCCGACTACCGTTGCTGCCTGATCTACCCGGATGTGTACGAGGTTGGTCTGCCCAACCAGGGCATCGCCATCCTCTACAACATCCTTAACCAGGCCGAGGGCATCTCCTGTGAGCGTGGCTATGTGCCGTGGCCCGATATGGGTGACGCCATGCGCGAGGCGGGTATTCCGCTGCTGTCGCTCGAGGGTGCAGCGCCGGTTGCTTCGTTTGATATCGTCGGTCTGCATGTGCCGCACGAGATGGCGGTGACGAACTTCCTCGAGGCGCTCGACCTCGCTGGCATTCCGCTGTTAGCGGCCGACCGAGGCGAAGACGACCCCATCATCATCGCCGGCGGTCCCTCGGTGTACAACCCCGAGCCGTACGCGGCCTTCTTCGATGTTATCCTCATCGGCGAGGGCGAGGAATCGCTGCTCGAGACCTGCCAGCTGCATCGCCGTCTGCGTGACGAAGGAGTCCCGCGCGCGCAGATTGTCGAGCAGCTTGCATCCATTGCCGGCAACTACGTGCCGTCGCTCTATGAGGTTCGTCACGACGAGCCCTGCTCGCCGCATGGCTACACCGTGCCGCGTGAGGGCAAGGATGCGCCGACCGTGGTCTACAAGCGCGCCGTCGAGGATTTCGGCGCCACGAATCCGCTGTCGCAGTCGTGCGTGCCCTATGCGCAGTTGGTCCACGACCGTCTGTCTATCGAGATCCTGCGCGGCTGCGCCCGCGGCTGTCGTTTTTGCCAGGCCGGCATGACGTATCGCCCGGTGCGCGAGCGCTCGGCCGACCAGATCGTCTCGTCGGTGATTCAGGGTCTGGAAAAGACCGGCTATGACGAGGTATCGCTGACCTCGCTCTCCACGACCGACCACTCCTGCATTCGCGACGTGCTCGGCAGGCTCAACCGTCGCCTGGAGGATACGGGTATTCGCGTGTCTATTCCGTCGCAGCGCCTGGATTCGTTTGGCGTGGATATGGCCGAGTCGGTCGCCGGCGAAAAGAAGGGCGGCCTGACGTTCGCGCCCGAGGCCGGCAGCCAGCGCATGCGCGACATCATTAACAAGAACGTGACCGAGGAGGACCTGGACCGTGCGGCCAAGGCGGCCTTCGAGGCCGGCTGGAACCGCATGAAGCTCTACTTTATGATGGGCCTTCCCGGCGAGCGCGACGAGGACATCGTGGCCATCGCCAATCTGGCCGATCACGTGCTGGAGCTCGGTCGTTCCGTGGTGCCCAAGGCTCGTCGCGGCTCGATCTCGGTGTCCATCTCGGTTTCGGTCTTTATCCCCAAGGCCGCCACGCCGTTTCAGTGGTGCCCGCAGCTCGACTACGACGACGTCAAGCGTCGCCAGAAGCTGCTTATCACGAGCGTTCGCAACCGTGCCGTCCGCGTACATTACCACGATGCCGAGACCTCGCTCATCGAGGCCGCGCTGTCCCGCGCCGGTCGTGACATGACGCCCGTCATCATCGACGCTTGGCGCTCGGGCTCTCGCTTTGACGCATGGGTAGAGCATTTCTCGCTCGATAACTGGAAGGAGGCTGCTGCCAAAAACGGCATCGACCTCAATGAGCTCGTGCACCTGCCCTACGAGTTGGACTGGCGCCTGCCGTGGGAGCACGTGAGCCCCGGCTGCACGCGCGGCTTCCTCGAGCGCGAGTACCGTCGCTCGCTCGAGGGCGTCACGACTCCCGACTGCACCCGCACGTCGTGCACCGGCTGCGGGATCTGCCCCACGCTCCACGCCAAGAATGTATTGATGGGTGATCGCGCATGAGTGAGCGCCTGACCGACAACCCCTCGCTCTTTAGGCTTCGTGTTCGCTATGGCAAGCGCGATCGCCTTAAGTACCTGGGCCATCTCGAAGTAATCCATACCATTGAGCGCATCGTGCGCCGTGCGGGACTTCCCTATGCCGTCACGCAGGGCTTCTCTCCGCACATGCGCGTGGGCTTCTCTTCGGCGCTGCCGGTGGGTACGTCGTCGACCTGCGAGTGGTATGACCTGTTTATGACCGAGTTCGTGGCGCTCGACGAGGCGTTTGGGCGCCTGGCTGCGGCGTCTCCGGCCGATCTGGCGCCCATCGAGGCGGCGTATATCGACGTGCGCACGCCGGCGTTGACGGCGCAGCTCACGCGCCTGTCGTATCGCATCGACCTGCACTTGGATCCCGAGGCGCCCGTAAGCGCCGACGAGGTGCGTCGTGCGATCGATACGCTGCGCGCGGGCCACGGCATCGACTACGCGCGCGGCAAAAAGAGCAAGCGCTTGGATTTGGATCACACGCTCGTGGGCTATGAGCTCACGGCGGGGGAGCGCCCGGACCATTTGGTGCTCATGCTCGACACCCATGCCGACAACGAGGGCTCCATGCGTCCGGAGATTTTGCTTTCTGCTGCTGATGTTTTGTTGCAGGGCTTGACCCCGGGCGTGGATGCACCTATTGTTTCCACCGGTATGCAAGACCTCGTGACCATCTGCTCCTACGATGTCGAGCGTCAGAATCAAGCATGCGAGGACGACGAGGGCCGACTCGTCAGCCCCATACCTGTGCGAACTTGTGGATTTGCTCCACATACTCGTTGACGGGGGTATTTTCGCCTGCTACTATATTCGGCTGTTGCACTAACTGATGCATGAAGGGCAAGTAAACATGTACGCAATCGTTAACACGGGCGGCAAGCAGTACAAGGTCGCCACCGACGATGTCATCACCGTCGAGAAGATCGAGGGCAATGAGGGCGACAAGGTCACCCTGCCGGTTATCTTCCTCAACGATGGTAAGAAGATCGTCACCGATCCCGACAAGCTGGCCAAGGCCAAGGTTACCGCTCAGATCGTTGAGCAGTTCAAGGGCGAGAAGCAGCTGGTCTTCAAGTTCCACAAGCGCAAGCGCTATCGTCGTCTGAAGGGTCACCGTCAGCAGCTCACCAAGCTGAAGATCGTGAAGGTTCAGGCTACCTCCCGCGCCAAGAAGGCTGTCAAGGCAGAGGCTGAGGCTGTTGCCGAGGCTCCCGTCGCCGAGTAGATTACACTCGTAACGAAAGAGTAGGTATACACAATGGCACACAAAAAAGGACTCGGTTCCTCCCGTAATGGCCGTGACTCCCGCGGTCAGCGCCTTGGCACGAAGCGCTATGCCGGCCAGACGGTAACCACGGGCACGATTCTCGTCCGTCAGCACGGCACGCACATCCACCCGGGTGAGAACGTTGGCCGTGGTAAGGACGACACGCTGTTCGCGCTGGTCGACGGTACCGTTGAGTTCCACAAGGGTATCAAGCACAGGGTCAGCGTACGCCCGCTCGCGAACGCGTAATTCACCCTTCATAGAGCACATATGTGGGAGGCACTTGAGTTTTAGGATTCAAGGGTCTCCCTCTTTTTTGTAGGAGGCGATTCTGTTGTCACAGTTCACCGATATCAGCCGCATTAACGTGTGCGGCGGCGACGGCGGAGCCGGATGCATGTCGTTTAGGCGCGAGGCATTTGTTCCCAAGGGCGGCCCCGATGGCGGCGACGGCGGTCGTGGCGGCAATGTCGTCATCCAGGCCGATGCTCAGCTGTCTTCGCTGATCGATTACCGCTTTAAGCATCACTTTCGCGCCGAGCGCGGCACGCACGGGCAGGGTGCCCGTCGTAACGGCAAGAGCGGCGAGGACCTGATTCTCAAGGTCCCTATGGGTACCGTGGTGCGGGAGCTCGACCCCGAGACGCAGACCCCGATGTTCGAGATTGCCGATCTGGTGCACGATGGCGAGCGCGTCGTCGTGGCGCCCGGCGGTGCCGGCGGCCTGGGCAACACGCACTTTGTGACGTCGGTGCGCCGCGCGCCCGCGTTCGCCCAGCTGGGCGAGCCGGCCGAGGAGCACTGGATTGAGCTCGAGATGAAGCTTATGGCCGATGCCGCGCTCGTGGGCTTTCCCTCGGTGGGTAAGTCATCTCTCATCGCGCGCATGAGTGCCGCCCGCCCCAAGATCGCCGACTACCCGTTTACCACGCTCGTGCCGAATCTCGGCATGGTGCGTGCCGGCGAATATTCTTACGTCGTTGCCGACGTCCCCGGTCTTATCGAAGGCGCGAGCGAGGGCAAGGGTCTGGGTCACCAGTTCCTGCGCCACATTGAGCGTACGGCTCTGATCATGCATGTCGTCGACATGACGGGTGGTTTTGAGGATCGCGATCCGGTCGAGGATTACCACATCATCAACCGCGAGCTCGAGCAGTATGGCGCCGAGCTCTCGGAGCGTCCGCAGATCGTCGTTGCCAACAAGTGCGACGCGCCGGGCACGGCCGACAAGATTGCCGACCTTAAGCGCGCAGCGCTCGACGATGGGCATATGTTCTTTGCCGTGTCCGCCGTGACGGGTGCCGGTCTCAACACGCTGATGCTTGCCGTGGGCGAGCAGGTGGCTAAGCTGCGCGCCGAGTTGGCTGTCTCGGATGAGCCGGTCGTTCTGCGCGACGATGAGTGGGAGCGCCGCCGCCTGCAGCGTGAGAAGCGTTTCCGCATTGTCCAGGAAGAGCCAGGTGCCTTCCGCGTGGTCGGTCGCGCCATCGAGCGCATGGTCATCCAGACCGACTGGGAAAATGAGGAAGCCGTCATTTACCTGCAGCATAAGTTTGCGCGTATGGGTGTTGACGACGCGCTCGAGAAGGCCGGTTGCCGTGCGGGCGACGAGGTCCGCATTTGCCAGCGCGCCTTTGACTTTGAGGGCGCTGAGGACTTCTCGGAGTACGAGGAGCTCGAGGATGCTGGCGAGGACGTTGCCGTTGAAGCCATTGACGTGGCCGATGCTGCGGATGAGGGCGTCGAGGTTGTCGATGCGACGGATGCAGCGGATGCCGCGGGCGATACCGAGACACCGGAGGGCGAGTAAGCCATGTCGCTGCGCGGTGGAATCGGTCTGCCCGAGCTTCCTCTAGAGGACGGGCAGGAGTTTAGGCTCGGCATTATGGGTGGCACCTTTGATCCCATCCATTACGGGCACCTGGTGACCGCCGAGCAGGCGCGCGAGTCGCTCGACTTGGACGCTGTGCTCTTTATGCCGGCGGGTTCTCCTGCCTTTAAGCTTGACAAGCCGGTGACGCCTGCCGAGGACCGTTATGCCATGACGGTCCTCGCCACCGCCGCGAACCCGGCTTTTTTGGCGAGCCGGTTCGAGATCGACCGCCCGGGCGTAACCTATACGGCCGATACGCTTCATGCCCTTCGCGACTTTTACCCGCCGCAGGTAAAGCTCTACTTTATTACGGGCGCCGACGCGATCATCGATATCGTGACCTGGCATGATGCCGAACGAATCGCTGAGCTTGCTACCTTTATTGCGGCGACACGACCGGGCTTTGATATCGATACGGCGCGTGCCCGAATCAAAGAGTCGGGGCTGCCGTTCGACGTGCGCTATATTCAGATTCCAGCGTTGGCGATCAGCTCGACGAACATTCGTAAGCGAGTTGCCCGCGGTATGAGCGTGCGCTATCTTACGAGCGAGTCCGTGCTCGGCTACATTCGCAAACGCAGGCTATATGCCGATCTGGGCCAAGAAGATTTTGAGTGATGGGGGTCTACGTTGTCGGTAGAGGATCAGTTTGAGGGCGATGAGCGCGCGCTGCTCAAGCGCATTCAAGAGCTGCTCGATGTTCGCATGAAGGATAAGCGCAAGCGCTATGTGCATTCGCTGGGTGTTGCCGAGACCGCACTTCATCTGGCCGAGGTCTACGGCGTTGACCGCTTTGATGCCGCTGCCGCCGGCCTGATCCATGACTGGGACAAAGTGCTCTCCGACGACGAGCTGGTCACGCGCGCTCTGCATTACGGCATTAAGATTGCCGGCTCTCCTTCCGCCGCGACGCCGCTTTTGCATGGCCCTGTTGCCGCCTATGAGCTTCCGCAGCTTTTCCCCGAGTTGTCGCCGGCCGTTTTCCAGGCTGTCGACCGTCACACCGTGGGTGCTTGCGACATGACGCCGCTCGATATGGTGGTCTTTGTGGCCGATGCCATCGAGCCCAACCGCCACGGCGACTATGCGCATGCGCTGCGCAAGATGGTGGGGAAGTCCTCGCTCGACGAGTTGTTCTTCTCCTGTTTTGCGCAGGGTCTGGTCTATGTGATCCAGTCCGGGCGCTATCTTTATCCCACGGCTATTTCGATTTACAACCATTACGCCCAGCTGCGCTAGCTCGGGCTGTCTAGAAAGAGGTATTCCATGGCCGACGAGACCATGACCGACGAGCAGATTCTTGAAGGTGTGGAGCACAAGAGCTTCGTTGCCACGTCCGACCGCACTGCCGCCTCGCTGTCCGCGAGCGGTGTCGCCGCCGAGGATGTCGCCCGCGCCGCCGCGCAGGCCGCCTACGACAAGAAGGGCGAGGACGTTCAGGTGCTCGACCTGACCGAGCTTTCCGATGTGTGCGACTACTTTGTGCTTGCCACCGGTACCAACAACCGCCAGGTCGATTCTATCGTCGACGAGATCGAGGAGAAGGTCGCCGAGGCTTGCGGCGAGCACCCGTTCTCCATCGAGGGTCGCGAGCAGAAGACCTGGATGCTCATGGACTATGGTTCGGTTGTCGTCCACGTCTTCACTCCCGAAGCCCGCGACTTCTACCGCCTCGAGAAACTCTGGGGAGACGCCCCCCAGCTCCCCCTCAACCTCCTCTAGTAGCTCATTTGAGACGGGGTTAGCTACCCTCACGCATATCGCCGGGCAGTTGCGGTTTTCCGCACCTGCCCGGCTTTCATTTTGCCTCAGGGACTAATCGTTGAAGCGGGATTGGCGGCCGAAGGATAGGGCGGTGTCGCCGAACTTGTCTCGGACGGCGTCGATGGCGACGGATAGGTCGCGGCGGTCGCTGGATTGGGCTCCGCGGTCATCGATCTCGCAGAACAGGTCAGTTTGGATCCCGCCTTGGTGGTCGAAATCGCTCATGCCGATGCCTGCTAAGCGAACATGCATGCCTTCCTGCCAGATGTTGTCGAGCAGTTCGAGCGCAACCGCCACGAAGATGTTCTCATCGTCTGTCGGATGAAGCAGTCGGCGCTGTGCCGAGCGACCGCTTCCATACGAATACTTAAGCTTGAGCGTTACCGTGGCACCCGTCAGCCCCTGACGGCGCAGACGGTGTCCCACTGACTCTCCCAACAGTGCAATCGCCGCCTCAATATCCCTACGCTCAGTCAAATCTTTCGCAAAGGTGCGTTCATTGCTGACCGACTTGACCTCGCGCTCTTCGTCGAGACTCGTGACTTCAGAGATTTCGAGTCCCAGCGCACGCTGGCGCATGCGTTCGCCGTTGACGCCAAAAATAGAGGCCAGTGTGGACTCAGGCGCGCGCGAAAGCTCGCCGAGGGTGTAGATGCGCATGCGGCGCAGTCGCTCCTCGGCCGAGCGTCCGATGCCGCTCATGGCAGATACCGGCAGCGCGGCCAAAAAGCGCTGCTCGGTTCCGGGGCGCACGATGGTCAGCCCAAACGGCTTATCCCGCTCGCTTGCGATCTTTGCGACCGTCTTGTTGCAGCCCACGCCAATGGAGCAGGTCACTCCCAGCCCTGCCACGCGGTCGCTTATACGCCGCGCAACCAGCAGCGGGTCTTCGGGCGCAAAGCGACCCGGTGTGATATCGATAAAGGCTTCGTCGATGGATACGCGTTCAACGCGCGGGGTCTCGTCAGCGAGAATTGCCATGACCTGCGCGCTGACCTCACGATAGCGATCAAAATGCCCATGCGTCCAAATGGCTTGCGGGCACAAGCGCCGCGCCTCGGCCGAGGCCATGGCAGAGTGCACGCCAAAGCGACGTGCCTCATATGAACACGTGGACACGACGCCACGCGAATCGGCGTCTCCGCCCACGATGAGCGGTTTTCCGCGCCATTCGGGATGGTCGAGCATCTCCACGCTCGCAAAAAACGCATCGAGGTCCATGAGGCCCACCGCCGGACCCGTCCAGGGAGGCGGCGTGACGCCCACGGCATCCTCATAACCGTATGTATGTTCGCGTCTTTCCATGTCATGAGTATACCGCGCAGCTCATGTGGGGTGCGTGTATGTGCTTGCAAATCCCGAATTCTTGTCTAAGATATGGATTTGCCCTCGACTACACCGAAGAAGTTGGTCTCACGGACTTCACCTGCCCGCGTCGATGGCGTATTATGTTCAACTGTTTGTTTGTAGTTGCAGCCTAAAGCTGCTTGGTTGGAGGAGTTTCCTTTGGCAGTCAAGATTCGCCTTGCTCGTCACGGCGCTAAGAAGCGTCCGTACTACCGTGTCGTCGTCGCCGATTCCCGCGCCCCGCGTGACGGTCGTATCATCGAGGAGGTTGGCCGCTACAACCCGATGACCGCCCCCAAGACCATCAACCTCGACCTCGAGAAGATCGCCGACTGGCAGTCCAAGGGCGCTCAGCTCACCGACGCCGTCGCCGCTCTGGTCAAGGCCGCCAACGAGGGCGAGAAGACCGAGACCGTCGTCAAGAAGTCCAAGAAGCAGCTCGCCAAAGAGGCCGAGGCCGCTAAGGCTGCCGCTGAGGCCGCTGAGGGCGCCGAGGAGTAAATCGTGCCTGAGGTTGACGCTGCACAGCTCGAGGGTGAGGCAATGCTCTCAGATCGCATCGCCGATCTCGTCGAATATCTCGTTGTTCAGATCGTCGACGACCCGGATTCCGTGAGCCTTGAGGTCATCGATGGTGACGACGCCTCTACGATTGAGGTTTCGGTCGCCGAGGATGACGTCGCTAAGGTCATCGGCCGTCGTGGCCGTACCATCAAGGCCATTCGCACGCTCGCCCGTGCACTGGCCGCTCGCCTCGACACTGCTGTCGAGGTAGAGGTTCTGGGCTAGGACCTTGAGGTCCCAGTACAAAAACATCGCCCGTGTGGTCAAGCCGCACGGAAGGAAGGGGGAGGTCCTCGCGCAGCCGCTGCGGGGGCTTCCTTCTGTATTAGAGCCTGGTATGCGCGTCGCCCTGACGCCGCCGGCGCTCAAGCGCGACCGCTTTTGCACGGTCGTGTCCGTCACCGATACGGGCGATGGCGATCTGGTCTCGTTTGAGGGCATTGACGACTTGACGGCCGCCGAGGGCATCACGGGATGCTACGTGCTGGCAAATCGTGACGATTTTGAGCTCGATTCGCTCGACGCTGCCTATACCGACCTGATGGGTCGCGAGGTGGTCGACGAGCGCTTCGGCTCGCTCGGCACGATCGTCGAGATCATGTCGACGCCCGCTAACGATGTTTGGGTTGTCGAGGGTGATCGGTACGGCGAGGTACTGATTCCCGTGATCGAGCAGGTCGTGCTCGATCTTCCCGATGCAGGAACAATTTCCGTCCACGTGATGGACGGCCTGATCGATATGGACAAGTAGGGAGGACAACATGCTGATTGAGACCCTTTCGGTCTTTCCCGAGATGTTTGAGCCCGTCATGTCCACGTCGATTTTGGGCCGCGCCCGCAAGGCCGGCCTTTTTGATTTTAAGGCGTATAACCTGCGCGACTGGACGCACGACCGCCATCGTACCGTCGATGACGAGCCGTACGGCGGCGGGCAGGGCATGCTCATGAAGGTCGAGCCTATCGCAGAGGCCATCGAGGCCATTAGCGCAGAGGGTCCCAAGCCCACTGTGGTGTTCTTTACCCCCTGTGGCGAGCCCTTTACGCAGCATGTGGCCGAGCGCCTGCTCAAAAGTGAGCGCCTGTTGTTTGTGTGCAGTCGCTACGAGGGTGTCGACGAGCGTGCGTATGCGTATGCCGATGAGCGTCTGTCGATCGGCGACTACGTGCTTACGGGTGGCGAACTTCCCGCTATGGTCGTTGCCGATGCCGTCGTACGCCTGATTCCCGGCGCCCTGGGCGACGAGATGAGCAATGTGGACGAGTCCTTCTCGACCGCCGAGGACGGAGGCCTGCTCGAGTACGCGCAGTACACCCGTCCCGCCGAGTTCAACGGCGAGGGCGTGCCGCCGGTGCTCGTGAGTGGCGATCACGCCAAGGTCGATGCCTGGCGTCGCAAGAACGCCATCGAGCGCACCTGCCGCTGGCGTCCCGATCTGATCGAGACGGCGCGCCTTACGCCCCAGGAGCGTGCGTACGCGCAGGAGATTTTGGACGCTTCGTATTCGCAGAGCGAGGAGTGAGAATGGTTCCATCGCAGCATTCCGCGTTGAGGGGCGCTTTTGAGTGGATCGCGGTCATCGCGATCGCATTGGTCGCCACCTTCTTGATTCGCTCGTTTGTGGTCGAGCCCTTTGTGGTGCCCACCGGCTCCATGGAGTCCACGATCGAGATTGGCGACCAGATCCTGGCACAAAAGGTGAGCCTCGAGCTCGGTCAGCCCGTCAAGCAGGGCGATATCGTGGTGTTTCACAACCCCGATGGCACCTCCGAGCATGATGTTCTTGTCAAGCGTGTTATTGCCACGGCCGGCCAGACGGTCGACCTGCAGGATGGCAAGGTGGTTGTTGACGGCCAGGCGCTCGACGAGGACTATACGACGGGCATGAGCTGGCCACTTTCAGTCCAAGCGCCCGGCGCTCAGGTAAGCTATCCCTACACCGTTCCCGACGGGTGCGTGTGGGTGATGGGCGACAACCGCGAAAACTCTGCCGACTCACGCTACTTTGGTCCCGTCGATCGCTCTGATTTGATCGCTGTGGCGCTTGTGCGCTACTGGCCGCTCAACCGCATCGGCGCTATCGACTAAAAACCGCTATAGTACAGTACCTAACCGTGTAATCGTTTCGACGAGGGGATATTAGAGGCATGAACGCTTCATCGCTTTCCTTCCAAGACATCATCCTGCGCCTCCAGCAGTACTGGGGCGAGCAGGGCTGCGTCATTATGCAGCCCTATGACTCCGAGGTCGGTGCCGGTACCTTCCATACCGCGACCACGCTGCGCTCGCTCGGTCCCGCCGAGTGGCGCACCTGCTATGCGCAGCCCTGCCGCCGTCCCGCCGACGGCCGCTACGGTGAGAACCCCAACCGCATGCAGCATTACTATCAGTTCCAGGTGCTCATCAAGCCTTCTCCGGTTAACGCCCAGGAGCTCTACCTGGGGTCTCTTGCCGCTATCGGTCTGGACCCCAACGACCATGACGTCCGCTTTGTCGAGGACGACTGGGAGAGCCCGACGCTCGGCGCCTGGGGCCTTGGCTGGGAGGTCTGGCTCAATGGCATGGAGGTCACGCAGTTTACGTACTTCCAGCAGGTGGGCGGCATCGAGGTCGACCCCGTGCCCGTCGAGATCACCTACGGCCTGGAGCGTATCGCCATGTACGCCCAGGGCGTTAACTCGGTCTACGACCTGGTGTGGAGCTACCTGCCCGACGGCACGCCCATGACCTATGGCGACGTGTTCCTCGAGAACGAGCGCGAGTTCAGTGCCTATAACTTTGAGGTCGCAAACGTCGAGATGATGCGTCAGAAGTTTGATGACTACGAGGCCGAGTGCCATTCCTGCCTGGAGCGCAAGCTGCCGCTGCCGGCATATGACTGCGTCATGAAGTGCAGCCACGCTTTCAACCTGCTCGATGCCCGCGGCGCCCTGTCCGCGGTCGAGCGTGCCAACTACATCCTGCGCGTCCGCGCCGTCGCCAAGGCGTGCTGCGAGGCCTACATGGCCGAGGTCGCCGGAGTCAACGAGAATGCCGACCAGGAAGGCGAGGTGGCGTAAGCCATGGCAGACGCTAAGGATTTCCTGTTTGAGATCGGTACGGAGGAAATGCCCTCCGCACCGCTGAACAATGCCGTCAAGCAGCTTGGCACCATGATCGCCAAGGGTCTCGACGAGGCCGGTCTGGCTCACGGCGAGGTCCGCGTGATCTCGAGCCCGCGTCGTCTTGCCGCGCTCGTGGCTAATGTCGCCACCGCGACCGATGAGGTTCACGAGGTCAAGCGTGGCCCCGCGGCCAACATTGCCTTCGACGCTGACGGTAACGCCACCAAGGCCGCCCAGGGCTTTGCCCGCAAGTGCGGTGTGGCTGCCGAGGACCTGGTCCGTCGCGAGGACACTGACGGTCGTGAGTACGTCTTTGCCGAGAAGAACATTCCCTCCGCACCGGCTACGCCGATTCTGACCGCTCTATGCGAGAAGACCATCGCCGGCTTGCAGTGGCCCAACTACCGCAGCCAGCGCTGGGGCCACGAGCACGCTACGTTTGTTCGTCCGGTCCGTTGGATCTGCTGCCTTTTGGGTGAGGACGTCGTGCCCGTGTCGTTTGCCGATGTGACGAGTGGCAATACCACGCGTGGACATCGCGTTCTGGGCCCCGGTGACCATGTGGTCGCCAGCCCCGCCGTCTACGAGCAGGTGCTCGAGGACGCCGGCGTGCTCTCTGCCGAGCGTCGTCGCGAGGCCATCCTTGCCGGTATCGCCGAGGTCGAGGCTGCGCGCCCCGGCTGCCATGTCGACACGCCTAAGAAGGTCTTTGAGGAGGTCATTAACCTCTGCGAGTGGCCGACGGTGCTTGTCGGTACCTTCGATGAGGAGTTCCTCAAGGTCCCGCACGAGATTATCTGCGAGTCCATGCTCACCAACCAGCGCTACTTCCCGATTTATGACGGCGAGGGCAAGCTCACGCGTGAGTTCGTAGTCGTCTCCAACAGCAAGCCCGAGAATGCCGAGCGCGTGATCGACGGCAACGAGCGCGTCGTGCGCGCCCGTCTGGACGACGCCAAGTTCTTCTATGAGGAGGACCTGAAGATCTCCCTTGACGAGTTCCGCGAGCGTCTGGCCAAGGTCGCCTTCCAGGAGAAGCTCGGTAGCGTGCTCGCCAAGTCCGAGCGTATTGAGCAGCTCGCGCTCGCCATCGCCCGCGAGGCTCACCTGGGTGCCCATCTGGCCGCCGATGCGGCTCGCGCCGCTCACCTGTGCAAGGCCGACCTGGTGTCTAACGCCGTCGTCGAGTTCACGAGCCAGCAGGGCGTGATGGGCGGTTACTACGCCATCGCGATGGGGGAGAACGACGAGGTCGCCCATGCTATCCGCGATCATTATCGTCCCCGCTTTGCCGGCGATGATCTGCCCGAGGGCACCGCTGGCTGCATCGTGGCCTGTGCTGACAAGCTCGATACCATTGCCGGTATCTTTGCCATCGGCGAGCCCCCGACCGGCTCCTCCGACCCCTATGCGCTGCGTCGTGCCGCTATCGGCATCATCAACATCCTGCGCGACCGCCTGCCGATCGACCCCACGTCGCTCATCGACTTTGCGCTCGAGCTCTATAGTGAGCAGGGCATTGAGTTTGACGCCGCCGAAGTCGCCCAGCAGGTTCGCGACTTCTTCCATGGCCGCCTGGTGAGCATGGCCCGCGACGAGAAGATCCCGGCCGATACCGTTGCCGCCGTCTCTGCGGTGCACATCATCGCCCCGTCCGTCTTCTTCGCCCGCTGCGCCGCCCTCGACGAGGCTCGCAAGAACGACGCCGAGACCTTTGACAACCTGGCGACGGCCTATGCCCGTGCCGCGCATATCTCCAAGCCCGAGCTGGGCGCGGAGTACGACCGCGCCCTGATGGGCGAGGTCGAGCTCGCGCTTGCCGATGCCTCCGAGGCTGCTCAGACCGCTGTCGACGCCGCCCTTGCTGCCGAGGATTACCCGGCCGCATTTGCGGCCCTTGCCGCCCTGCGCGCCCCCATCGACCGCTTCTTCGATGAGGTTATGGTCATGGACAAGGACGAGCAGCTCCGCGATAATCGCCTTAAGCTGCTCAACCGCTTCGAGGCCGTTTTCTCCGGCATTGCCAACATCGGTGAGCTTGCCCGCAAAAAGTAAGCCAGCCTGCGCGTAAGCGCAAAAGGAGCCCCGCATGGATTGCCCGGTCACCGCTCGTCCCACCGTTATCGTTATCTCCGACTCGCTCGGTGATACCGCTTGTGAGGTGGTGCTTGCGGCGTCCGGGCAATTTGATGAAGGGGCTTTTTGTGTTTTGCGCCTGCCTAAGGTGACTTCTGTGGAGCAGGTCAAGTCATTTGTGGGGCCGCGCGTCGATGCCGACCATCGCGATATCGCCGTGTTCCATACCATTGTCGACCCGGCGCTACGTGCTCGTGTGCTCGATTACCTGGGCATGCTGCATATTCGCTCGGTCGACCTGATCGGCCCGACGCTCGCCGTGCTGTCGTCGCTCATCGGTGTGCCGCCCAAAGGCGTTGCGGGCGTGATTCACAGGACCGATGACCGCTATTTCCATCGTATCGAGGCCATGGAATATTTCGTTGAGCACGATGATGGACGCGGCTGCGACGACCTTTCGGGAGCCGATATCGTGCTGCTGGGCGTATCGCGCACGTCCAAGACGCCGCTGTCGATGTTTTTGGCCTTTCAAGGTTACAAGGTTGCCAATGTTCCGTTGGCCCATGGCATGGAGCCGCCCAAGTCAATTTACGAGGTCGACCCGATGCGTTTGTTTGGCCTGATTTCGACCGTCGACGTTATTTCCGAGATTCGCGATAGCCGCTTGGGCGATGACTACGCCCGTGCCGTTGCCGGCTCCTATGCCGAGCCCGAGAGCGTGCGCAGCGAGCTCGAGGAAGCTCGTGCTCTCATGAAGCGCCTAGGCTGCTTTGTGGTGCGTACCGACGGCAAGGCCATCGAGGAAAGCGCTGCCGAGATCATTAGCCACTTGGAGGAAATCCAAGAAGCCCGCGCCCGCCGCGCCGCCCGTCGAGCCCAACAAAGTTAGCTCATTGGAGTAGTTAAAAAGCCCCGTCCTAAATAGACTACCTCAAAATAATGCACGATAATGATAAAGCGATTTAGCAAGAAACTTGCATCTGACCTGCATTTTCCTTGCAGTGGTATCTTCATAAGGTAACCACCTTTATCTACCGTTTACCGCCAGTTTTAGCACGTTTACCAAACCGCGCACCCTCTGCTCAAGCCTGCCCAAAACGCGCCGTATAGTTCCCTCACGGCCCGCATCCGGTGGGTCGATTCGTTACCACGGTCGTGCGCGTAAGTGCATGGAAGGGGAAGTATCGTGAGCGATTGCAAGAGGGTTTACCGTTTTGGAACCGACGCCCAGGGCACCTGTGTCACTGAGGGCGACAAGTCCATGAACTTCGTGCTTGGCGGCAAGGGCGCAAACCTTGCCGAGATGAGCCGCATCGGCCTGCCGGTTCCCGGTGGCTTTACCATTACCTGCCAGACTTGCGTCGAGTACTCCGGTGCCGGCAACGTGTGGCCCGGGGGCGCACTCGATGAGATCGTTGCTGCCGAGGCGGACCTCGAGGCCCGCTGCGGCAAGAAGCTCGGCGACGCCTCCGATCCGCTGCTCGTGTCGGTTCGCTCGGGCGCTCCGTTCTCCATGCCCGGTATGATGGACACGGTCCTCAACTTGGGCCTCAATGACGATTCCGTCCAGGGCCTCATCGCGCAGACGCAGAACCCGCGTTTTGCTTGGGATAGCTACCGCCGCTTTATCCAGATGTTTTCCAATGTCGTCATGGGCGTTGACGCCGACCTGTTCGAGAACGCCCTGACCCGGGCACGCCTGGTCGCTGGTGTTCGCGTCGATTCCGAGCTTTCGGCCGAGGACCTGCAGGAACTCGTCGAGACCTTTAAGGGCATCTTCTCCGAGAACGTCGATGCCTCCCTGTATCCCGAGCTCGAGGTCGCTGACGGCAAGCCCGTTTTCCCGCACGACCCGGAGCTTCAGCTACGCCTTGCAATCCAGGCCGTCTTTGGCAGCTGGATGAACGAGCGTGCCTGCATCTACCGCAAGCAGCATGGCATTTCCGACGACCTCGGCACCGCCGTCAACGTACAGGCCATGGCCTTTGGCAACAAGGGCGAGACCTCTGCGACGGGCGTCGCCTTTACGCGTAATCCGGCCGACGGCACCAAGGAGTTCTACGGTGACTTTTTGGTCAACGCCCAGGGCGAGGACGTCGTCGCCGGTATCCGCAACACCGAGCCCATCGCCGACCTCAAGGCCACCCCGGGCCTCGAGTCTGCAGGTGAGGAGCTCGAGCGCGTGTTCCTGACGCTCGAGGACCATTACCGCGATATGTGCGATATCGAGTTCACCATCGAGCAGGGCAAGCTCTGGATGCTCCAGACACGCGTGGGTAAACGCACTGCCACCGCCGCCCTGCGCATCGCCATCGAAATGGTCGAGGAAGGCCTGATCACCCGCGAAGAGGCCGTGAGCCGTATCGATCCCGCGCAACTCGACCAGCTCCTGCACCCGCAGTTTGACGCTTCCAAGAGGTACGAGGCGCTGGCCAGCGGTCTGAACGCCAGCCCCGGCGCCGCCGTGGGCGAGGTCGTGTTCTCGAGCGATGACGCCGTCGCGCGCGCAAACGAGGGTCATAAGGTTATCTTGGTCCGTTGGGAGACCAACCCCGACGACTTGAAGGGCATGGTCGCCGCCGAGGGCATCCTGACCAGCCACGGTGGCAAGACGAGCCATGCCGCTGTTATCGCCCGCGGTATGGGTACGCCCTGCGTCTGCGGCGTTGAGCGCTTCCACATCGATGCCGCCGAGAAGGTCGTGCGCATCGAGGGCAGCGACCGCGTGCTGCACGAGGGCGACATCATCTCCATCGACGGCACCCAGGGCATCGTCGTCGACGGTCCCGTCGACCTGGTCTCCGCCGAGCTCACTGGCGATCTGGACACCATCCTGTCCTGGGCCGACGAGATTCGCCTGGACGAGACCTGTGGCCACGCCAACCATGTGCGCGTCAACGCCGACAACCCTGAGGATGCCGAGCTCGCACTCGAGTTTGGCGCCGAGGCTATTGGCCTGTGCCGCACCGAGCACATGTTCCTGGGCGACCGTAAGAACATCATCCAGAGCTTTATACTGTCCGACGATGAGGCCGTGAAGCAGCGGGCCCTCGCCGATCTGCTCAAGGTTCAGACGGAGGACTTCCTGGCCATGTTCAAGACCATGTCCGGTCGCGATGTGGTCGTTCGTCTGCTCGATCCGCCGCTTCATGAGTTCCTGGATAATCCTCGCGAGTTCGAGGTTGCCATCACCAAGAAGGAGGCCGCTGGCGCCAGCGAGGAAGAGCTTGCCGCCCTGCGCGCCCGCCTGCGTCGCATCGACGGCATGGTCGAGTCCAACCCGATGCTCGGCCTGCGCGGCGTGCGCCTATCCGTCGTCTTTAGCGATCTGCCGCTCATGCAGGTTCGCGCCGTCGCCACGGCTGCTGCCTGCCTTATCAAGGAGGGCGTCGACCCGCGTCCCGAGATCATGGTTCCGCTCGTCTCCATCACGGCCGAGCACGTCCAGACCCGCGAGGTCATCGAGCGCGTGATCGCCGAGGTTTCCGTCGAAGAAGGCGTCGAGCTCAATATTCCCGTGGGCACGATGCTCGAGCTGCCGCGCGCCTGCATGGTCGCTGACGAGATCGCCCACCATGCCGACTTCTTCTGCTTTGGCACCAACGACCTCACCCAGACGACCTTCGGTTTCTCGCGTGACGACGCCGAGGCTAAGTTCATCCCGCTGTACATGCATAAGAAGATTCTGAAGGACAACCCCTTCGAGACCATCGATACGGCAGTACTCGAGCTGGTGCGCATGGCCGTCGAGAAGGGCCGTGCCACCAACCCCGACATGCACTTTGGCGTGTGCGGTGAGCACGGCGGCGACCCCAAGTCCATCAAGGGCCTGTTTAACGTGGCCGACGTGGACTACGTGTCCTGCTCGCCCTACCGCGTGCCCCTCGCGCGCTTGGCTGCCGCCCAGGCCAAGCTCGAGGCCAAGCG
Source organism: uncultured Collinsella sp. (assembly GCA_958353395.1). Classification (GTDB taxonomy): domain Bacteria; phylum Actinomycetota; class Coriobacteriia; order Coriobacteriales; family Coriobacteriaceae; genus Collinsella. Next base: position 106,069 of record CATWSG010000004.1, on the reverse strand, counting down.
TCCCGCCTAACGTTTTGGGCGTAGACGCCTAGCGTAGCCCCCTTCATGCCGCCCGTCTCATTCGTGAGGCGGGCGGTTATCATGTGCGGGTTTTGTCTTTTTGTCTGCGTAAAAAATTGTTCTTGCAGCAGAAACCCGCGCGTGTATACTCGAATACGTTTGTTCAACTACGTGCCGGCCAAGGTGGTACGGCACCTCTAGAAGAGTAAGGAATTGCACATGGATTACATCCGCGCAATCGAGCGTCAGCAGATCCGCGAGGACATTCCTCAGGTTCGCGTCGCCGACAACGTCAAGGTTCACTACCGCATTAAGGAAGGCGACCGCGAGCGCATCCAGGTCTTCCAGGGCGACGTCATCCGCATGGCCGGCGCCGGTGCCCGCGAGACCTTCACCGTCCGCAAGATGTCCTTCGGTGTCGGTGTTGAGCGTACCTTCCCGCTTCACAGCCCCAAGATCGCCAAGCTCGAGGTCGTTCGTCATGGTCGCGTCCGTCGCGCCAAGCTGTACTACCTCCGCGACAAGGTGGGCAAGGCTGCTCGCATCCCCGAGAAGCGCTAAGAAGATCGCAGCGTCTGTCCACTCGTTTGGACACAAGGGTCACCTTCGGGTGGCCCTTCTTTTTATCTGATTTGCATGCAAGGAGGGCCTGGTATGGCCAACATGACGAGCTCGGTTTCGGCATCGCAGGTTGCCGGTGAGTTGGCGAGCGCTACGTTTGAGGAGATTCCCGCCCTCGTGGAGCATTATCGCGAGGACCCGCGCCAGCAGGTGATCAAGGCTTGTGAACGCGCCCTCAAACGCCATTCCAAAGAGGTTGCCGAGCGCGAGCGCGTCAATGGCATGTACGAGCTTATGCATGAGCTTGGCGGCGATGGGGTGGTCGTTGGTGTCGACGAGGTGGGTCGCGGATCGGTGGCCGGTCCTTTGACGGTATGCGCCGTCTGTCTTCCTATGGAGCCGCGCGTCTGGGGTATCAACGATTCCAAAAAGCTCACGCCGGCGCGCCGCGAGCTGCTCTCGGTGAAGATTGCCGAGGTGGCGACTGCTATCGGCTTTTGCCATATCGCTCCTGCGGATATCGATGAGATGGGCATGGCCCGCGCCATTCGCGCCGCTGTCGCGGGTGCGGTGGCCGATACGGGGCTTGAGCCCGATTGCGTGCTTATGGACGGTAACCCCCTGGGTGCCGTTCCCAATGAGCGCGACGTGGTGAAGGGCGATGCCAAAATCGCCTGTATCGCCGCGGCATCCATCATGGCCAAGGTCACGCGTGACGAGATGATGGTCGAGTACGACGCCGAGTACCCCGAGTACCATTTGGCCGAATCGAAAGGCTATGCGAGCCCCGAACACATCGAGGCCATTCGCAAACATGGTCTTTCTCCGCTGCACCGTGTGAGCTTTTGCGGAAACTTTCTGCAGACTGAGCGCCTTTTTTAGGCCAATTGTGGAGACTGGGACCTGAAGGGTTCCATAAAACTGCTGGTAGGGGCCGTGTGCGACGCTATTGTTGCTCGCGGCCCCTCATTTGTCGGAATTTGGTTGGCTTTTGGTTTGCTTCCGGTACTTACCCGCATGAAACCTGCCCTCATTATCGAGGCAATGCAGGGAGTGGGAAAGGAGACCCCATGTGTGCCGCAGCCAAACCGAGTAAGACGCAGCAGCTCAAGGAGCGTTGGGAAGAGGGGGAGCTCGATTGCGGGTCGATCACGCCCGAGTTTATCAAGGGACTCAGTCCTCGCGAGCTCGGCATGCTGGGCGAGCTTATCGCAATCGATTACTTTAACGAGCGCGGCTATGCATTGCTGGAACAAGGCTATCGATGCTCGGAGGGCGAGGCCGACCTGGTTCTGCTCGATGAGCTCGACGATGTGGTGGTGATGGCCGAGGTCAAGACCAGGCGTGTTGCGCTGGATTGCGACACGCGGGTGTTTCCCGAGGAAGCGGTGAATGCCCAAAAGCAGCGGCGCTATCGTCGCATCGCGAGTTGCTATCTCATGGAGCATTATCCGCTCAAGGCGATCCGCTTCGATGCCGTTGGCGTCACCATTCGCGGCGGGCATATCGCCGAGATTGAGCACCAGTACAACGCGTTCGATTGGCAGGTGTCGTGATGGCGTTCGAAACCTTTGCCGTTCACGCTGCCTGCATCCGCGGTGTCGAGGCGATTCCCGTCACAGTCGAGGTATCGCTTGCGGGCGGCATCCCGGGCATCCAGATGCTCGGTATCCCGAGTATGGAGGTCATGGAGTCGCGCGGGCGCATTCGCTGCGCGATGCGCTCCGCCGGATTCGAGATCCCGCGCTCGGGCATTACGGTCAATCTGGCGCCGGGCGATATCCGAAAGACCGGTAGCGGTTTTGACCTGCCGATAGCCATTGCGGTGCTTGCGGCCGACGGTCAGATTCCCCGTGACAATCTCGACCGCTGCCTCATTGCCGGCGAGCTCGGATTGGATGGTACGGTGCTTCCCGTCAAGGGCGAGGTGGCGTTCCAGCTGCTGGCTCGCGATATGGGGCTGTCTTTTATCGCCGGTAGGTCGGACCAGCATGTTCCGCTTGCGGGGGTCGACTGCGGTTTTATCGACCATCTGTCGCAGCTTGCCCGCGGTATGGGCGAGGCGGCTCGGCACTATCTGGATTCCGAGGGCGTCGAGGCCACCTTTGAGCCCGAGCTCGATTATGCCGATGTGTTGGGGCAGGAGGTCGCCAAGCGCGGCATGGCGCTTGCGGCGGCAGGGGAGTTGGGCCTGCTCATGATCGGGTCTCCGGGATCGGGCAAGACCATGCTTGCGCGCCGCATGACGGGTATCTTGCCCGAGCTCTCCGTCGAGGATCAGCAGGAGGCGCTGTGTATCCATTCGGTCTTGGGTGAGAACATCGATGGCCTGCTTGCGGGGCATCGACCATTTCGAAGCCCCCATCACAGCATTTCGACAGCGGGTCTTATTGGCGGAGGGCGCCCGGTGCATCCGGGCGAGATCAGCCTTGCCCATGGCGGCGTGCTCTTTTTGGACGAGCTTGCTGAGTTTCCCACCGGTGTGCTGCAGACGCTCAGGCAGCCTATCGAGCGCGGCTATGTCAGGATCGTGCGCGTCGATGGCGCTTTTACGTTTCCCTCGCGCTTTCAGCTGCTTGCGGCGAGTAATCCCTGCCCCTGTGGCTTTTTGGGCGATCGCGAGGTTCCGTGTCGCTGTTCGGCATCGATGGTCGAGCGCTACCGGTCCAAGCTGCGCGGTCCCTTGGCCGACCGCATTGACCTGATGATCGACGTGACCCGCCCCGATCCGCAGGTGATTATCGAGGGCGCCGAGGGCATGTCGTCGGCCGAGCTGCGCGACTACGTTGTTCGCGGTAGGGCTTTTCGTGCCTGGCGCGAGACCCATATGGACGATGCAGATGCCGAGGCCGAGGACGATGAGTCACGGTCCATTGACGGTGTCGTGTCGACCTTTGCACTCGACGAGGCCGCCGAGAAATGCGTGCTTGGATTGTCGAAGCGCACGCATCTCACGGGGCGCGGCATCGTGCGCCTGGTGCGCATCGCGCGCACGATCGCCGATGTCGCCGAAAGCGAGCGGGTGACGCAAGATCATGTGCTCGAGGCCGCCATGTATCAGGGACGGAGGGATCAGTAATGCCCGAGGAGACTTTTGAGCTTCATCCCGGTGATGCGTTGTATCCAGATACCGTTTTGGAGCTCTCTGATGTTCCCCTGACGCTTTATGTGCGTGGTGACCCCGCCGCACTGTCGACGCCCGCGCTCTCCATTATCGGCGCTCGCAAGGCCTCGCCGTACGGCCTTGCCGTGGCAGAGCTGGCCGCGAAAGTTGCGGTCGAGGCGGGGGTGACGGTGGTCTCGGGCGGCGCGGTCGGCTGCGACCAGGCGTCAGGTTGGGCCGCGGTCAACGCCGGAGGCAGGCATGTCGTGGTGTTGGGTACGGGCGCCGACGTGGTCTATCCGCGCTCGAGTGCGGGGCTCATCGCGCGCACGATCGATACGGGTGGTGCGGTCGTGTCGATCTCACCGTGGGGCATGGGTCCGCGCAAGTTCGCCTTTCCGCGTCGCAATCGCGTGATCGCGGCCCTGTCGCAAGCCCTCTTTGTATCCGAGGCGGGTATGCCTTCTGGGACGTTTTCTACAGCCGAGGCTGCTATGGATTTGGGGCGCGAACTTCTTGCCGTGCCGGGGTCGATCCTATCGCCCGAGTCGCGTGGCACGAATTACCTCATTGCGAACGGTGCCTGCTGCATCGTCGACGAGGAATCTATCGAGATGGCTATCTCACGCATCTACGGAACCCTGCGCTACTCGCGCCCCGATGCTCCCGGCATTGCCGACCTGGATCCAACGCAGCAGACCGTGATGCATGCGCTCATCGCCTCTCCGCTCAAGGTCGACGACATCGCGGCGCTCGTCTCGCTCGATGCTGTCGGCGTACTCAAACTCTTGGGTTCGCTTGAACTCGAGGGTCTTATCGAGCGCATGATGGATGGAAGGTATGCGCCCTCCAAGTTTGCCCTTCACGCCCAGACACCCTTCGGTCACAATGGGAAACGTGTCAATTAGAAAGGTGTTTGCAGATGCAGTTCGATCAGGTGACAGTTATCGGTGGCGGTCTGGCGGGTTCGGAGTGCGCGATCCAGCTGGCAGATCGCGGGTTTGCCGTAAAGCTGTGCGAGATGCGCCCCCAGGTGAGCTCCCCGGCCCACCATACCGATCACCTGGCAGAGCTCGTCTGCTCCAATTCGTTTAAGTCGACCCGTCCGGATTCCGCGGCTGGTTTGCTGAAAGCTGAGCTTGAGCGCATGGGTTCAGTCCTGCTCGATTGCGCCCATCGCTCGGCTGTTCCTGCCGGCGGTGCCCTGGCGGTCGACCGCGTCAAGTTTTCCGAGCTTGTCGAGGCCGAGGTTGCCGCTCGTCCCAATATTGAGGTCGTGCACGGCGAGGTCACGCAGATTCCCGAGGGTCACGTGGTCATTGCCGCGGGCCCGCTGTGTTCACCGGCGCTGAGCGAAGAGGTTATGAAGCTCGTCGGTGGCGATGCCCTGGCATTCTTTGATGCGGCGGCGCCGATCGTCGATGCCTCCACGCTCGATATGGACGTGTTGTTCTCGCAGTCGCGCTACGAGGAGCAGGGGAGCGGCGACTATCTCAACGCTCCGCTCAATAAGGAGGAGTACGAGGCCTTTATCGAGGCGCTTACCACGGCCGACCGCGTGGTGCTCAAAGACTTTGAGGGCGGCGATCTGTTCCAGGCCTGCCAGCCTGCCGAGGAAGTTGCGCGCACCGGCAAGGACGCCATTCGCTTTGGCGCCATGAAGCCCGTCGGCCTTACCGACCCGCGTACCGGACGTCGCCCCTGGGCGGCGATTCAGCTGCGTGCCGAGAACAAGGAGAAGACCGCCTATAACCTGGTGGGCTTCCAGACCAACTTGACCTTTGGCGAGCAGAAGCGCGTCTTCCATATGGTGCCGGGCCTGGAGAACGCTGAGTTCTTCCGCTACGGTGTCATGCACCGCAATACCTTTGTCGACGCCCCGCATGTGCTCGATGGCACCTTTGCCGTGCCCGGTACCGGTGTGCGCCTGGCCGGTCAGATCACCGGCACCGAGGGGTACATGGAAGCCGTGGCGACAGGTCTGCTCGCGGCGCTTAACACTTATGCCGAGGCTATCGGTGCCGCGGGCGTCGAGTTGCCGCGTGTGGGCGCCCTGGGTGCGCTCGTGGGCTATGCGACCGATCCTGCCACCGTGGGCTATCAGCCCATGCATGTCAACTTTGGCCTGGTGCCGCCACTCGAGGATGGTAAGCGCCGCAGCAAGCGCGACCGCTACCAGGCCTATGCAGACCGTGCGCTCGAGGCCCTCGATGCCTACTTGGCCACGCGTTCCGACTTGTTTGGAGGCGACCAGTCATAGCCTTTGACCTGTACGACACCGTCGACTCGTTTATCGCCTATATCGCACGCGTCGAGGGACTTTCTCCCAACACGGTGACGGCCTATGGCTCGAGGCTGGAGCGCTTCGCTGCCTGGTGCGAGCGCGAGGATATCGATGCTTTCGCTGCCGACGTGCGCACCATTCGTCGCTATCTTGCCGAGCTTTCGCGTGAGCAGGTGGCTCCCCGAACGCTTGCGGCGCACCTGTCGGCTATTCGATCTCTCTATCGCTGGATGGCTGCCGAGGGGATTGTCGAGGGCGATGCGGTCTCGGCGATCGCATCGCCCAAGCTGCCGCGTGACCTGCCGGGTGTCCTTACGACCCAGCAGGTTGAGGCGCTGCTCAAGACGCCTGATACCTCGACGCCCGCGGGACTGCGCGATGCGGCGATGCTTGAGTTGCTCTATGCCTCGGGTGCCCGCATCTCAGAGCTTGCGGCGCTCAATGTGGAATCCATCTCATGGTCCGAGCGCACGCTGCGCCTGTGGGGCAAGGGAAGCAAGGAGCGCATCGTTCCTCTGTATTGTCGTGCGCTCGATGTGACGCGTCTCTATATTGAAGAGGGGAGGCCGGAGTTGCTCGCTCGGGCAAAGCGCCGCGACCTCGCTACCGGGCCGCATCCGCTGCTTATATCGGCGCGCGGCAATCGCATGAGCGCCGCGATGCTCCGGCGGCGGTTCCATACGCTGGCGACGCTCGCCGGCATTCCGGCTGACATCGCCCCGCATGCGATGCGCCATACCTTTGCGACCGACTTGCTCGAGGGCGGTGCGGACCTGCGCTCGGTTCAAGAGCTGCTAGGTCATGCGAGCCTGTCCACGACGCAGATCTACACGCATCTCACACCCGATCGGCTCAAACGTGCCGTGGCTCAAGCCCATCCCCGCGGCGAATAGTGGCTGGGACGTCCCGCGCCGCACTCAGGTGTGTGGTTTTGATTGCGGGTTGGCAGGAAGAGGCATTCCTGCTATCATTCATCGGGTTGCTTCACGGCAACATGTTTTTATCACGCACGCGCGGCTACTTCATACCGTGGTGCCCGGGCTTTGGTAGCACATGTCCGGGTTGGTTTTGGAGGATGACCCCGCGCGGAGGCAAACCACAGGAGGTTTAACATGGCTACCAAGATTAATATCCGCACCCTGCTCGAGGCCGGCTGCCACTTCGGTCACCAGACCCGTCGCTGGAACCCCAAGATGAAGCCGTTCATCTTCGGTGAGCGCAACGGCATCTACATCCTCGACCTCAAGCAGACCATCCTCGACGCCGACCAGGCCTACACCTTCGTCAAGAACGTTGCCAAGGGTGGCAACGTGCTGTTCGTCGGCACCAAGAAGCAGGCTCAGGAGGCCGTCAAGAACGCTGCTGAGCGCGCCAACATGCCTTACATCAACCAGCGTTGGCTCGGCGGTATGCTGACCAACTTCGTCACCATCCGCTCCCGCATCAACCGCATGGAGGAGCTCGAGGCCATGGTCGAGGACGGCCGCATGGCTGTTCTGCCCAAGAAGGAGCAGGCTGTTCTCGGCAAGGAGCTCACTAAGCTCCAGACCAACCTCGGTGGCGCCCGCGACATGAAGGGTCTGCCCCAGGCTCTCTTCGTCATCGACACCAAGCGCGAGGAGAACGCCATCAAGGAGGCCCAGCGCCTGAACATCCCCGTCGTCGCCCTGATCGACACCAACTCCGATCCCGACGAGGTCGAGTACGGCATCCCCTGCAACGATGACGCTATCTCCGCTGTCACCCTTATGTGCGAGCTCATGGCTGACGCCTGCCTCGCTGGCTCCGGCAAGGAGCAGGTCTCCGAGGCCGAGATGGCCGCTGAGCCCAAGGCCGAGTAAATCAGTCTTAGTTAATTCTTTTTCATCTCTTTGAAAGGAACCACAATGGCCCAGATTACCGCCGCTATGGTCAAGCAGCTCCGCGAGATGACCGACTCCCCGATGATGGAGTGCAAGAAGGCTCTCGTCGAGGCTGACGGCGACATGGACGCCGCTGTCGACGTTCTGCGTAAGAACGGCCTTGCCAAGGCTGCCAAGAAGGCTGGCCGTGAGACCAACGAGGGCGCTGTCGCCGCGTTCGTCTCCGAGGATGGCAAGACCGGCGCTCTGCTCGAGCTCTCCTGCGAGACCGACTTCGTTGGCTCTAACGCCAAGTTCACCGGCTTTGCTTCCAAGGTCGCTGAGGTTGTCGCTACCACCGAGCCTGCTGACGTCGACGCTCTGCTCGAGAAGCCGATGGGCGAGGAGACCGTTTCCTCCGAGCTCACCGAGATGATTCACATCATGGGTGAGAACATGAAGATCTCCCGCTTCGCTGCCCGCAAGGCCGAGAACGGCGCGCTCGCTTCTTACATCCACATGGGTGGTAAGATCGGCGTCCTCGTCGAGTTCGCCTTCGAGAAGGCTGAGACCGCTCAGGCTGAATCCTTCAAGACCTTCGCTCACGACGTTGCCCTTCAGGTTGCCGCCGTCGCCCCGATCTGCGCTACCCGCGATCAGGTTCCTGCCGAGACCGTCGAGCACGAGAAGCAGATCTACATGGCTCAGGCTGCCGAGTCCGGTAAGCCCGAGGCTATCCAGGAGAAGATGGCTGTCGGCCGTCTGGAGAAGTTCTACAAGCAGTCCGTGCTCACCGAGCAGGAGTTCATCAAGGACAGCTCCCTCACCATCAAGAAGTACGCTGAGCAGGTCTCCAAGGAGCTCGGCGACACCATTACCGTCGTTGCCTTTGACCGTCTGGTCCGTGGCGAGTAAATAAGCTCTTGTAGCTGGTAATGAGCAGGCTGTGGGTTTTACTCACAGCCTGCTTTTTCATGGCTCTTCTTAGAGCCTTTGATAGAATGTTGAGAGTTCAATCTAAAGGAGGATCGCTTTGTCCGACATCCGATATAAACGCGTGCTTCTTAAGCTTTCCGGCGAAGCGCTGATGGGCGACGGCCAATATGGCATCGACCCCAAGGTTACCGACCATCTTGCTAAGCAGGTCAAGGAGCTGCTCGCCGTTGGCCATGAGGTCGGCGTCGTTGTCGGCGGCGGCAATATTTTCCGCGGCATGGCAGGCGCTGCCGGTGGCATGGAGCGTGCTCAGGCCGACTACATGGGCATGCTGGCAACCGTTATGAACGCGCTCGCCCTGCAGGATGCCTTCGAGCATAACGATGTTCCCTGCCGCGTGATGAGCGCTATTCAGATGAACGAGATCTGCGAGCCCTATATTCGCCGTCGCGCCATCAACCACCTTTCCAAGGGTAACGTCGTTATTTTTGCCGCCGGTTCGGGCAATCCGTACTTTACGACCGACACCGCTGCGGCTCTTCGTGCGTGCGAGATCGGCGCCGAGATTCTGATTAAAGCCACCAAGGTTGACGGCATCTACGACAAGGATCCCGTCAAGTGCGCCGATGCTGTCCGTTTTGACAAGATTACCTATCACGAGGTGCTCGTCCGCGGTCTGCAGGTTATGGATTCCACGGCTACGGCACTGTGCCAGGATAACCGTATGCCGATTTTGGTCCTCAACATCGATGGCGAGGACACCGTCAAGCGCGCGCTTTCGGGTGAGCCCGTCGGCACGCTCGTCTATCAGGAGGATTAAGCATGGCAGAGAACATCACCGCCCATATGGACAAGTCGCTCGAGTCCCTCAAGCATAACTTCTCCAAGGTCCGTACCGGCCGCGCCAATGCCAACATTCTGTCCGACATCACCGTCGATTATTACGGTGTTCCCACGCCGGTCACGCAGGTTGCCGCCGTCAAGACCCCCGAGGCCCACATGCTGCTCATCGAGCCGTGGGACAAGGCACTCATCAATGCTATCGTCAAGGCCATCGGCGCTTCCGATCTGGGTATTACCCCCAACTCCGATGGCACCGTCGTTCGTCTTCCGTTCCCGGCTCCCACTGAGGAGCGCCGTCGCGAGCTCGTCAAGGAGTGCCGCGAGTACGCCGAGCAGGCCAAGGTGTCTATCCGTAACATCCGTCGCGACTTCAACAACAAGCTCGAGCGCGATGAGGAGCTCACCGAGGACGATGTCCGTCGCGAGCAGGCCAAGGTCCAGAAGCACACTGATGAGTATGTCGCCAAGGTCGAGGAGCTTCTGAAGGAAAAAGAAGCCGAGGTCATGGAGATCTAAGGTGCAATACGACGAGCATAAACTGGTCGAGTACTTTGCCGACGCCCCTGCGGGCGTCGGTTTTTCCGACCTTGACCTCAATAACATTCCGCACCATATCTCGTGCATCATGGACGGCAACGGTCGTTGGGCCACGTCGCGCGGTCTTGCGCGCACCGAGGGCCACAAGGCGGGTATCGTCTCCCTTCGCGAGATTATTACCGCCTGCGTGCGTCTGGGCGTCGACGTGCTTTCGGCCTATGCGTTTTCTACCGAAAACTGGAACCGTCCGCAGCATGAGGTCAACGTCTTGATGCATCTGTTTGCCAAGACGTTCATCGACGAGCTGCCGCTTCTGAAGCGCGAAAATGTGCGCGTTGTCTTTTTGGGTGACATTTCCGCGCTGCCCAAGAAGACCCGCGATGTTTTTGAACGCGGTCTTGCCGAGTGCGCCGATCACACCGGTATGACGCTTGCGCTTGCCGTCAACTACGGCGCGCGTGCCGAGATTACCCGCGCTGTCCGTCAGATCGCACTCGACGCTGCCGCCGGTAAGATCGATCCTGGCGCAATTGATGACGACATGGTGGCTTCCCACCTCTATACCGCTGGCCTTCCCGATCCTGAGCTTGTGATTCGCACTTCTGGTGAGCTGCGCCTTTCGAACTATCTGCTGTGGCAGGTGGCTTATTCCGAATTCTACGTCACCGATACCTATTGGCCCGACTTTGATCGTTGGGGCCTTGTCGACGCCATTTTGGCCTATCAGGGCCGTGACCGTAGGTTTGGTGGTCTGAGCAAGACCGAGGAGGCTTAATCGTGTCCGATCGTCCCAAGGCAATTGCTCCCAAGACATCTGAGCGCAAGGCTGTCGCTGCGGGAGCGCCCGCAGCGAAGAATGGCACCGGTTCGTGGCTTGCCGGCTTTATCACCCGTGCCGCCGCCGGTATCGTCTATGCCGTTGTCTTTATCCTGTGCCTGGTTTTGGGTATTGTGCCCACGGCCATCTTTGTTTCTGTCATGAGCGGTCTGTGCTGCTATGAGTTTTTCCGTATGACGAGGCTCGATGGCAAGATGGCTAACGAGCGCATGGGTATCGCTGCCGCCGTACTCTTTCCGCTGTCGGCGTTGGGCGATTCGATGTTGCTGAATGCCCTGCTTTTTGCCCTGATGCTCGCTGTGGGCATTTGGTATGTTTGGTCGCCGCGTACCCGCATCTCTGATGTGGCCGTGACGCTCATGGGTCCCATCTACACTGGCTTTATGCTGTCGGCTATCGTGCTGCTGCGCGATGCCGTGCCCGGTTTTGCCGGCGCCCTGCTTTCGGTGGGCGTTTGCGCGTCCCTTTGGGTCTCCGATTCGTTTGCCTACATCGTGGGTAGCCGTATCGGCAAGCACAAGATGGTTCCCAAGATCTCTCCCAAAAAGAGCTGGGAGGGGTTTGTCGGCGGCATCCTGGGCTCGGTTTTGATTTGGCTCATCCTGTGGGCGACGCACTTCTACAAGCTCAGCCTGCCCTATGCGCTGCTGTGCGGCGTGGTCGTGTCCGTCCTGGGCGTTATCGGAGACCTCATCGAGTCGCGCATCAAGCGCGGTGTGGGCGTTAAGGATTCCGGTAACCTTATCCCGGGCCACGGCGGCATGCTCGATCGTAGCGATTCGCTTATCTTTGGCTGCATTACCGCGCAGTTGCTTTTGATGATCGGAGGCGTGCTGTAATGTCCTTCCAGACGACGTATGGCCCCGATGGACGTCTCCGTGTTGCCATCCTGGGTTGTACGGGCTCTATCGGCACCCAGGCGCTCGATGTGTGCCGCCAGCATGCCGATCGCCTGCAGGTGACGGCGCTATCCGTTAACTCCAGTACCTCCGAGCTCGTTGCCGCTGCCCGCGAGTTCTCGGTTCCGGCGGTTGCCGTGGCCGATGTCGCTCATGGCGATGACGCCGTGCTGCAGGAGTTGCCCGAGGGAACGAAGCTCGGCGTTGGCGCGCAGGCGGTTTGCGAGCTCGCGCGTCGCGACGATGCCGACTGCGTGCTTGTCGCTATTGTGGGTGCCGCCGGTCTCGAGGCGAGCCATGCGGCCTTGACCTCGAATAAGCGTCTTGCCCTTGCCAACAAGGAGTCCCTCGTCGTCGGTGGCGACTTGCTTATGCCGTTGGCGCAACCAGGCCAGCTTATTCCAGTCGACTCTGAGCACTCCGCCATCTACCAGTGCTATCTGGGGGAGAACCCGCGCGAGGCTCATTGTATTTGGCTCACCTGCTCGGGCGGTCCGTTCTTTGGCCGCACGCGCGACGAGCTAGATCGCGTGACGCGTGCCGATGCCCTCGCACATCCCACGTGGGCCATGGGTGCTAAGATCACCATCGACTCCGCCACCCTCATGAATAAGGGCCTGGAGCGCATTGAGGCCATGCATCTGTTTAACTGCGACCTCGATTTCATTAACGTGGTCGTGCAGCGTCAGTCCAAGATTCACTCTATGGTCGAGTTTGCCGACGGCTCCGTGATGGCGCATCTCGGTGCTTCCGACATGCGTATTCCCATCCAGTTCGCGTTCTCGTATCCCGAGCGTTGGGATACCCCGGCGCCTCGTATCGATTTCCGCGAGCTGGGGCAGCTCACGTTTGATGCTGCCGACATGGATACCTTCCGCTGTCTGGCACTGGCCGAGCGTGCCGGCAAGACGGGTGGCACCATGCCGTGCGTGCTCAATGCCGCCAACGAGGTCGCCGTCGATGCCTTCCTGCACGATGGCTGCAGCTTTACCGATATCGATCGCATTGTGGAATCCTGCATGGATGCCCACGATATGCAGGCGGTCGATTCGTTTGAGCAGCTTCGCGACATCGATGCGTGGGCGCGTGAAAAGGCTGTGCAGGTACTCGCCGCAACCCGTTCCTAACCCATAAGGATTGCTTTTTCGTTTTATGGATACTGTTCTGAGCGTTCTCTCATCGGTCTTTTGGGGCCTGCTGATGCTTTCCGTCCTCGTGTTTTTGCACGAGGGCGGCCACTTTTTGGCGGCGCGTGCCTGCGGCGTCCGTGTGACCGAGTTCTTTTTGGGCCTGCCGTGCCGCTTTGACATCCATTACACGTCGCGTCGCATTGGAACCAAGTTTGGCGTGACCCCGCTGCTGCTGGGTGGCTACGCTGCCATCTGCGGTATGGATCCGACCGATGTCTCCTGCGCCGATCGCGTGCTCGCGGCTATCTACCGTCATGGTCGCGTGACCGTGGCCGACCTTGCTGTCGAGCTCGAGCTTTCCGAGGAGGATGTGCTCGAGGCTTGTGCTCTGTTGCTGGGCTGGGGCTCCATCGCTCCCTGGTATGAGGAAGGGGAGAAACCCTCGCCGAGCTACTATCCCACCAAGTATCAGACGCTGCCGCGAGACGCGGCGGGTTACACCACCTTTGACGGCCGCCGGTTCGATCGAGAGCATGCGACTGCCGAGGGCGATGTGTGGGAGCTGCCGTGCGGCGAGGCTGATTTCTTGGCGCAAGAGCGCTCGCACACTTATCTTGGCCAGGGCTTTCTCAAGCGCGCCTTTATGCTGCTCGCGGGCATTCTCGTCAATATCCTGACGGGTTTTTTGCTGCTTATGAGCATCTACTCTATTGCGGGTGTCACCGTGCCGATGGATACCAACGTGATCGGTCAGGTTGACGAGGGGTCTATTGCCGCCAAGGCGGGTATCGAGGGCGGCGACGCGATTCTTTCGGTTGACGGAGTATCGTGCTCTACCTGGATGGATGTTTACGATGCCATCGGCAAGGCTGCCGGTAAGGACGATATCGCCATCGAGTACGAGCGTGACGGCAAGCAGCATTCGACCACGGTTGCGCTCAAAGAGGACGAGCGCCTAGGTGTGTATGCCTCTACGCAGGTGGTCCGTTTAGACCCCATCACGTCGGCTCGCCTGTCGTTCTCCTATGTCGTGCAGACAGCGGAGGGCGTGATGCGCCTACTCCAGCCGCAGCATACGATGGAGATCCTCGATCAGTCCTCCTCGATTGTGGGAATTAGCGTTATGTCCTCACAGGCTGCTGCTGCCGGCCCTGCCACATTCCTTTCGTTTGCCGCCCTCATTTCGTTCTCGCTTGGCTTTATGAACCTGCTGCCCATCCCACCACTCGATGGCGGTAAGCTGGTCATCGAGATCATTCAAAAGATTGTGGGCCGCGAGCTTCCGCTCAAGGTCCAGACGATTGTGAGCTATGTGGGCATCGCGCTCTTTGCGCTGCTGTTTGTCTATATGCTTCGTTCCGACATCCTTCGATTTATTCTGTAGGGGAGTGTTTGGATTGTCTTTATCCCATCCTTTGCCTCGCGAGTTGACGCGCCCCGTGCATGTGGGCGGTGTGCAGATCGGTGGCGGCGCGCCGGTGGTGGTCCAATCCATGACCTGCACCGATACCGCTGATGCCCAGGCAACGCTTGCGCAAGTGTGCGCGTTGGCGCAGGCTGGCTGCGATATCGTGCGTGTGAGCGTGCCCACTGAGGCCGCGCTTGAGGGTTTCCGCACCATCTGTGCCGAGTCTCCGGTGCCGATCGTCGCCGATATTCACTTTAACCATAAGCTCGCCATCGGCGCCGTAGAGGCCGGTGCCGCCAAGCTCCGCATCAATCCCGGCAACATTGGCGATTGGGCCAAGGTCGATGCCGTGATCGATGCCGCGGGCGCCGCTGGGTGCGCGATTCGCATTGGCGTGAACGCGGGCTCGCTTGAGCAGGATATCGCCGAGCGCGAAGACCTCACGCAGCCCGAGAAGCTCGTGATGTCGAGCGAGCGCTTTGTGCGGCACTTTGAGGATCGTGGGTTTACCAACATAGTGCTTTCCGCCAAGGCCCATAGCGTACAGACGACGCTTGATACCTATCGAGCCCTGTCGCGTGAGATTCCCCACGTTCCGCTTCACCTGGGCGTGACGGAGGCGGGGACCAAGCTCCAGGGCACCATCAAGAGCTCTGTAGGCTTGGGTATCTTGCTTTCCGAAGGCATTGGCGACACCATGCGTGTGTCGCTCACAGCCGATCCGGTTGAGGAGCCGCCGGTTGCCTGGGGTATTCTGCAGTCGTTGGGCCTGCGTCGCCGTGGCCCCGAGATTGTCTCGTGCCCCACATGCGCCCGCTGCCAGGTTAACCTGATTCCCATTGCCGAGGAGGTTACCGAGCGGCTTAAGAACTACTCCGCGCCGCTTTCGATCGCTGTGATGGGATGTGCCGTTAATGGCCCCGGCGAAGCTTCTGATGCCGATCTGGGCGTTGCTTGCGGACGTGGTCAGGCCTTGCTCTTTTCGCATGGCCAGATCATTGGTAAAGTAGCTGAGGACCAAATTGTCGACGCGCTTATGGCCGAGGTCGACAAGCTTATTGAGGAGAAATAAATGACCCGAGCAATGTATATGTCTAAGCTTTATGCGCCGACGCTTAAAGAGGATCCGGCGGACGCTGAGCTCGCCAGCCACCGTCTGCTGCTCCGTGCCGGCATGATCCGCAAGGAGGCCACCGGTCTATATTCCTACCTGCCGCTTGCTTGGCGCTCGATTCGCAAGATCGAGAACATCGTGCGCGACGAGATGGACGCCGCCGGCGCCCAGGAGCTTATGATGCCTATCATGGTTGATGCCGAGTTGTGGCGTGAGTCCGGCCGCATCGACGCCTATGGCAAGGAGCTTGTGCGCTTTGACGACCGTCACGGTCGCGAGTTCGTCCTGGGCCCCACGCACGAGGAGACCGTCACGGCCCTGGTGCGCAATGAGCTGCGCTCCTATAAGCAGCTACCCGTCAACCTCTACCACATCCAGGATAAGTTCCGCGACGAGTTCCGCCCCCGCTTTGGCCTGATGCGCGGTCGCGAGTTCATCATGAAGGACGCCTACAGCTTCTCCGCCACGCAGGAGAGCCTGCAGGAGGAGTATGACAAGATGAAGCAGGCCTACGCTAACATCTGCGAGCGCTGCTATATCAAGGCCCTGCCCGTTGTTGCCGACTCTGGTGAGATCGGTGGCGATACCTCCGTCGAGTACATGGCTTTGGCCGACGCCGGCGAGGCTTCGCTCGTCTACTGCGACGATTGCGGCTTTGCTGCCGATGACGAGGCGGCAAGCACCAAGGTCGTCGTGACCGAGGGTCCTGGTGACGGTACGCTTACCAAGGTCGAGACTCCGGGCATGGGCACCATCGAGGCCGTTGCAAAGTTCTTCGGCTTCCCCGAGAACGGCACGCGCAAGTCGCTGGCACTCATCGACGCCGAGGGCAAACCGGTCGTGGCCATTGTTCCGGGCGATCACGAGCTCAACGATTGCAAGGCCGAGCACGTCTTTGGCAAGGGGTATCGCATGATGACCGACGAGGAGCTTCAGGCGAACGGTCTGCACAAGGGCTTTATCGGACCGGTTAACCTGCCCGATGGCATTCGTCTGGTGTGCGACGAGAGCCTGCGCGATTCCAAGCAGTGGGCCTGCGGTGCCAACGAGGTCGATTATCACTTTACCGGTGCCTGCCCCGAGCGCGACTTTACCGTCGATGAGTGGGCCGATCTGGTCACTGTTGTCGCCGGCGACCCCTGCCCGCATTGCGGCAAGCCGCTCTCCGCTGCCCGCGGCATCGAGGTCTCTCAGGTCTTCCAGCTGGGCACCAAGTATTCCGAGGCCATGGGTGCCACCTTTATGGATGAGGACGGCAAGGAGAAGCCGCTCATCATGGGCTGCTACGGCGTTGGTGTGTCCCGCTCGCTCGCTGCCGTCGTGGAGCAGCACAACGACGAGCACGGTATCGTCTGGCCGGTCTCCGTTGCCCCGTACGAGGTCGCGGTGATTCCGCTCGATCCCAAGAAGGAGGAGTGCGCTACCGTCTGCGAGCAGATCGTTGATGGCCTGTGCGCCGAGGGTATCGAGGTTGTCGTCGACGACCGCGACGAGCGTCCCGGCTTTAAGTTTGCCGACAACGACCTTATGGGCTTCCCGTATCAGGTCGTTCTGGGTAAGCGTGGCCTTAAGAATGGCACCGTTGAGCTCAAGGACCGTGCCACGGGTGAGCGCGAGGATGTGGCGATCGACGAGGTCGTCGCCAAGGTCGCCGAGCTTGTGAAGGCAGCCCGCCGTTAATTGACGATTTCGCTTGTAGTTCGATATGTGGGACGGCCCCGCATTTCTCCAGATCGGGGAGATGTGGGGCCGTCCTTTTATCTTTTAGCATCCTTGATATCTAAAAGGAAAACCCCACAGCCCATGCGAACTGCGGGGTTTTCCATTGTGCCTCCGATGCGAAATAAATCGCTCAGATATTACTGATAATCGACGACGTCGATCCAGTTCTTCAGGAACTCATCGTTCACGTTGCGCTTACGAGCGAGCTCGGAAGCGGCGACGATGCTCGTCCACTGACGCACGACCTGCATGGGCATGTCGGCGCGGTCGCAGTAGAGCTCCAGGTAGGCCTCGGCCTGATCCTTGCTGTTGAGGGCAAAGAGCAGGTAGGTGGTGGCAACGTCGGCAGCAGGGGAGCCCTGGGTGGCGTGTGCCCAGTCGCACACATAGAGCTGGCCGTCGTCGCCGACGATGACGTTGGAGGGGTTGAAGTCGCCGTGGCAGACCTTGAACTCCTTGGTCATGCCGTCCAGACGCTCCTGAAGGTTGTAGCGCGTGGTGGCATTGAGCTGATCAAGGCTGTCGATCATGCGGGCGAACTTGTCGCGCTGACGGTTGAGCAGCGGGGAGGTGTAGCCGTGGATCTCGATCTGGAGGTCGACGAACATCTCGAGGTACTCACCAAAGCGCTGGGGCTCGGCAGTCATCTTCTCGGCAAGGGTGGTGCCCGGAACCTTCTCGGTCACGAGCGCCCAGCCGTTGGCGTTCTCGAGCTGGGAAACCTCGAGAGCCTTGGGGCTGCGGATGCCGCACTCATTGATGCGGGCAAGATTCAAAGCCTCGTTGAACACGTCGGAGACAGGCTTGGTCTCGTTAAAGACCTTGACGATCTTGTCGCCCAGGTCGTAAACGACCTTGTTGCCACGGCGGACGAGCTCGGTCTTGGAATCGGGTAGCAGCATGGTTGCATCCTTTCAACGATGCGATAGAAGCGACGGCGGGGGTGTGTGAAACACCCGTGCACCCCCGCCGCAAAAAACCGTGCTAAAAACTAGCAGACGGCGTAGTCCTGGGGCTCGCGGCCGTAGTAGGCGTCCAGGTAGAGCTCCTTGATCTCGCTCATGAGCGGGTAGCGCGGGTTAGCGCCGGTGCACTGGTCGTTGAATGCCTGCTCGGTCATCTCGTCGAGGGTGTCGAGGAAGTACTGCTCGTCAACACCGTAGTCGGCGATGGTCTTCTTGACACCGATGAAGTCCTTGAGCTCCTCGAGCTTCGTGATGAAGTTCTCGAAGACCTCCTTGTCGTCCTTGCCCTCGATGCCGCAGTACTTGGCCATCTCGGCGTAGTTGTGCAGCGCGTTGGGGTAAGGATACTGGGAGAAGGTACCCATCTTGACGGGAGCCTCGGCGGCGTTGTAGCGCATGACGCGGGTCAGGATGACGGCGTTAGCGATGCCGTGGGGCAGGTGATGGAAAGCGCCGAGCTTGTGGGCCATGGAGTGGTTGAGGCCCAGGAAGGCGTTGGCGAAGGCCATACCGGCCATGCAGGAGGCGTTGTGCATCTCCTCGCGGGCGTGCGGGTCCTTGGCGCCGTTCGTGAAGCTGGAGGGCAGGTTCTCAAAGACGAGCTTGGCAGCGCGCTCGGAGAGGCCCTTGGTGTAGTCGGAAGCCATGATGGAGACGTAGGACTCGATGGCGTGGGTCATGACGTCGATGCCGGAGGCAGCGGTCAGGCCGCGCGGGGCGGTCATGCAGTTGTCGGCGTCGACGATAGCCATGTTGGGGAGCAGCGCGTAGTCGGCGAGCGGCCACTTGATGCCGGTCTCCTTGTCGGTGATGATGGCGAACGGCGTGCACTCGGAGCCGGTACCCGAGGAGGTCGGGACGGCGACGAAGTAGGCCTTCTTGCCCATCTCGGGGAAGGTGAAGATACGCTTGCGGATGTCCATGAAGTCCATGGCCATGTCCTCAAACTTGCACTCGGGGTGCTCGTACATCATCCACATGATCTTGCCGGCGTCCATAGCGGAGCCACCGCCGACGGCGATGATGACGTCCGGCTCAAAGAGAGCCATCTGCTTGGCGCCGCGACGTGCGCACTGCAGCGACGGATCGGGCTCGACGTCGTAGAAGCAGTCGTGGGCGATGCCCATCTCGTCGAGCTTGGCCTCGATGGCGCGGGTGTTGCCATTCTTGAAGAGGAACTGGTCGGTGACGATGAAGGCGCGCTTCTTGCCCATGACGTTGCCAAGCTCGTCGAGGGCGACGGGCGTGGAACCCTTCTTGAAGTAGACCTTCTCGGGAGCGCGGAACCACAGCATGTTCTCACGGCGCTCGGCCACAGTCTTAACGTTGATCAAGTGCTTCACCCCAACGTTTTCGGAGACGGAGTTGCCGCCCCAGGAGCCGCAGCCCAGGGTCAGAGACGGCTTCATGCCAAAGTTGTACAGGTCACCGATGCCACCGTGCGAGGACGGGGTGTTGATGACGATACGGCAGGCCTTCATGACGTGCTCGAACAGGCTGATCTTCTCGGCCTGGGCGGGGTGCACGTACAGAGAGGCGGTGTGGCCCGGGCCACCGGCGAGCACCAGGTGCTCGGCCTTGTCGACGGCCTCCTGGAAGTCCTTGGCGTGGTACATGGCCAGGACCGGGGAGAGCTTCTCGTGGGAGAACTCCTCCTTGGCGGGGTCGGTGGAGGTGACCTCGGCGATCAGGATCTTGGTCTTGGCGGGAACCTCGATGCCGGCGAGCTCGGCGATCTTGGCAGCGGCCATGCCGGGGATGCGGTGATCGAGAGCGCCATTCTTGAACATGGCGGCACGCAGGGCCTCCATCTCGGCACCCTGCTTGACGAAGTAGCAGCCGCGCTTCTGGAACTCGGCCTTAACCTGGTCATAGATGCTGTCGATGACAGTCACGGACTGCTCGGAAGCGCAGATCATGCCGTTGTCGAAGGTCTTGGAGTGGATGATGGAGTTGACGGCGAGCAGCACGTCGGCGGTCTCGTCGATGACGACCGGGGTGTTACCGGCGCCAACGCCAAGGGCGGGCTTGCCCGAGGAGTAAGCGGCCTTGACCATGCCCGGGCCACCGGTGGCGAGGATGATGTCGACGTCGCGCATGACCATGTTGGTCAGCTCGATGGAGGGGACATCGACCCAGCCGATGATGCCCTCGGGGGCGCCGGCCTTGACGGCGGCGTCAAGCACGAGCTTGGCGGCGGCGATGGTGCACTTGGCGGCAGCCGGGTGCGGGGAGATGATGATGGCGTTGCGGGTCTTCAGGCAGATCAGCGTCTTGAAGATCGCGGTGGAGGTGGGGTTGGTCGTCGGGATGACGGCGCCCACGATGCCGATGGGCTCGGCGACCTTGGTGATGCCGTAAGCCTCGTCGCGCTCCAGGACACCACAGGTCTTGGTGTTCTTGTAAGCGTTGTAGATGTACTCTGCGGCGTAGTGGTTCTTGATGACCTTGTCCTCAAGAACGCCGCGGCCGGTCTCCTCGATGGCCATCTTCGCCAACGGGATACGAGCCTTGTTGGCGGCCATGGCGGCCTCATAGAAGATCTTGTCGACCTGCTCCTGCGTGTACGTAGCAAAAAGCGCCTGGGCCTCTCGCATCTGAGCGAGCTTAGCCTCAAGCGCCTCTACGTTGTCCACAATTGCGGGAGTAGTGTTTTTCGGTGACTTTTTCACCATTTGTGTCTCCTTGCGATCGGAGATTTACCCTACGTCTTGCATGATAGCAAGAAATTATTCGGCGAACGGTAAGATTCCTCTAAAAGGCACACTAAAACGCTTCAATAAAATGAAGCGTTTTAACAAAAACTATCTGCCTGCTGCATCGCCTCGCTCATTGGGGACAGACTCTCATGAGTATTTCAATGGGAAAACGGGACATCTGTTTGATAATCGCTATTCGCGGGTCGCGGTTGAGTCGGACATACAGGCGGTGCAGCTACTCGATTACATCCATTTCAATCCCGTGTAAGGTGCGTCCGACTCGCTCGAGGCGTACCGTTAGTTACAAGGCATACCAGCTGCGCTATGATCCCTTTGACATCTGCAAACCCTCATATAAGTCTGTCCCCAATGAGTGCAAAAAGGCGCCCTCCGTAGGGGAGGGCGCCTTTGGTAAGTTCTATGTGAACGCGAGGTCTTTGACCCGGAGAGTCCGAGGTACTTGTTGGTAAGACCTTATTTAGGAGCGCGCAACCTTGCCAGACTTGAGGCAGGTGGAGCAAACGTTCATCTTGCGACGGTGACCATCGACGACGACGTAGACGCGCTGGATGTTGGGGCGGAACTTACGGTTGGTGACGCGGTGAGAGTGGCTGATGGAGCGACCGGCAACGGGGTGCTTACCGCAAACTTCGCAAACTTTGGACATAACTGACCCTCCTTGGGCGACAAACGAACATGTCGCGTTAACAAACAAGCCTGAACTATAGCACAGAAGTCGCTCCCTGTGCGCAATCTACACAGAGATATTCCTCTTTTGGCGATAGTGCTCACGCCACGGCCCTGGACGTAGATCCGATTTGCGTGCAGCAGAGGGGATTATGCCAGCTCGTGCGTGCGTTTTCAAGCTCGTCCCACAAATATATATATAGGTTTATGGAGCATTGGGCTCCGTTTACGGATTGCTCTGTATTTATGCTCGCAATTAAGCTCGAGGTTGGCTACACTATCCCTTGACCATTAAAGGGGTACGAGATACCCACATGGAATTACATAGCTGCCAAAGAGCAGACTTTCCTGTGGGTGTCTGGTCCGCTTTAAGCGGTCGGGCATCTATTTTTTTGACTGTGTCAGCAGTCAAGACATGTGAGGAAGGAGATCGATGGGCACGACTTCCCCCAAGGCGGTCATCATGGACGAGACCGCCGTCAATCGAGCGATGACCCGCATCGCGCACGAGATTCTCGAGCGCAACGAGGGCTGTGAAGACCTCGCTCTGGTCGGCATCGTCACGCGCGGCGACCTTCTGGCAAAGAAGCTCGCCGAGGAGATCAAGGAGATCGAGGGCGTCGACGTTCCGCTCGGCAGCCTGGACATCAGCTTCTACCGCGATGACTACGCTACCAATTTCGCTCCCGCGATCCACGCCACCAACATTCCCTTTAGCGTCGACGGCAAGCGCGTCGTGCTGGTGGACGACATCCTGTATACGGGCCGTACCATTCGCGCCGCTCTCGACGCCGTCATGGACCTGGGCCGTCCGAGCCGTATTGAGCTGGCAGTTCTCGTTGACCGCGGTCACCGCGAGCTCCCCATCTCGCCGGACTTTGTCGGCAAGAACGTTCCCTCGTCGCATGAGGAGAACGTGCACCTATATATGAAAGAAGTCGACGGCCACACCGCCGTCGAGATTAACGACGTCGCGCCGGGTTCCCACGTGGGCTCCGCGCCGCTGGGAGGTGAGTAGTACCGTGGCGTTCAACCATAAGCACCTGATCGACATTACCGAGTACTCCGAAGAGGACATCAAGCTCATCCTCGAGACCGCCAAGGCGTTCTCCGAGGTCAACGAGCGTGCGATCAAGAAGGTCCCCACGCTCAAGGGCAAGACCATCGTCAATATGTTCAACGAGCCCTCAACGCGCACCCGCAGCTCCTTCGAGCTCGCCGAGAAGCGTCTTTCGGCCGACAGCCTCAACTTTGGCGGCTCCTCGACCTCCACGGTCAAGGGCGAGAGCCTCGTCGACACCGTCGAGACCCTCAACGCCTACAAGATCGACTGCATTGTCGTGCGCGATAAGCACGCCGGCGCTCCCTACATCGTCACTCAGAACTCGCCCGCAAGCGTCATCTGCGCCGGTGACGGCAAGCACAACCATCCTACGCAGGCCCTGCTCGACCTGTACACCATCTGGGAGCACAAGGGTGACTTCCACGGTCTGAAGGTCGCCGTCGTCGGCGATATCGCCCACTCCCGCGTTTGCGGCTCGCTGATCCCCGCCCTTAAGCTCATGGGCTGCGAGACCTACGCCGTCGCCCCCGGCACGCTGCTGCCGCCGTCGCCCGAGGTCTTGGGCTGCGACCACGTGACGAGCGACCTCGATTCCGTCCTGCCCGAGCTGGACGTCGTCTACATGCTGCGCGTGCAGCAGGAGCGTCTCGAGGGTGCCCCGTTCCCGACCATTCGCGAGTACCACAAGCTCTTCGGCCTGACCAAGGACCGCGAGAAGCTCATGAAGCCCGATGCGATCATCTGCCATCCGGGCCCCATCAACCGCGGTGTCGAGTTCGACTCCTATATGGCCGACCACCCGCAACGCTCCGTCATCCTGGAGCAGGTCTACGCCGGTATCTGCGTGCGTATGGCTATCCTGTATCTGCTGCTTGGAGGTGCCGATAATGGCCTTGCTTCTTAAGAATGCCCACGTCGTCGACCCGTCCGTCGAGCTTGACGGTGTCGTTGACGTCCTGATTGACGGCGACAAGATCGCCGAGGTCGGCGAGAATCTCGCCGTCGAGGGAGCCGAGGTCCGCGACCTTTCCGGCAAGTACCTCGTCCCCGGCCTGGTGGATATGCACGTTCACCTTCGCGAGCCCGGCTACGAGGTCAAAGAGGACATCGAGAGCGGCACCCGCGCAGCTGCCAAGGGCGGCTTTACCGGCGTGTGCTCCATGCCCAATACCGATCCCGTCACCGATAACGGCACCGTTGTGGAGTTCGTCAAGTCCCGTGCTGCCGAGGTCGGTCACTGCCGCGTCTATCCGTCGGGCGCCATGACCCGCGGTCTTAAGGGCGAGGCCATGTCCGAGATGGGCGATATGGTCGCCCACGGCGCCGTCGCCTTCACCGACGACGGTCGTGGCGTGCAGGGCGCGGGCATGCTCCGTCGCTGCATGGACTACGGCAAGATGTTCGGCAAGGTCTTTATGAGCCACTGCCAGGACGAGGACCTGGTCGGCCACGGCCAGATCAACGAGGGCAAGGTTTCGACCCGTCTGGCTCTCGAGGGCTGGCCGGCTGCCGGCGAGGAGCTCCAGATCGCCCGTGACATTGAGATCGCCAAGCTGACCGGTGCCAAGCTGCACATCCAGCACATCTCCACCTCTCACGGTCTCGAGCTCGTGCGTGCCGGTAAGGCCGCCGGCGTTCAGGTTACCTGCGAGGCCACCCCGCACCACATGTTCCTGACCGAGAACGACCTGGACGAGACCTACAACACCTCGCTCAAGGTCAACCCGCCGCTGCGTACCGAGGAGGATGCCGAGGCCATCCGTCAGGGCGTCATCGACGGCACCGTCGACGCTATCGTCACCGATCACGCTCCCCACACCCCGTGGGAGAAGGCCCGCGAGTTCGAGCTTGCGCCCTTTGGTATGATCGGCCTCGAGACCTCGCTGTCGCTCGTACTCACCGAGCTGGTCAACACGGGCAAGATGAGCATGGGCCGCATGGTCGAGCTCATGGCCATCAAACCGCGTGAGATCCTGGGTCTCGACCAGGTTCAGGTCAAGGCGGGCTCCGTTGCCGACCTGACCGTGTTCGACGCGTCCGCCACCTGGACGGTTGGCGAGGACGGTTACGAGTCGCGCGCCGAGAACTCCGGTTTTGCCGGCCGCACGCTCACCGGTCGTGCCACCGATGTGTTTGTCGGCGGTAAGCAGACGCTTGCCGACGGCTGCATCTGCTAGCATAGCCTTATCGCTTTTGTGCGCGGTGCCCTTGCGGTGCCGCGCTTTCTGTTCGTTTTGACCATGCAACCGCATGGGGGATTGGAGCGTCTATGCCCACACCTTCCACTGCACGCATGCACGACTTCGAGGTCGTCTCGAACCAGGAGATCGCCGACGGCATCTTCTCGCTCGTCATCTCGGCCCCCAAGCTTGCAAGTGCGCTCAAGCCCGGTCAGTTTGTGAACATTGCCGTGCCCGGCGATGCGTCCTCGCTGCTTCGCGTGCCGCTGAGCTTCTATCGCGCCGACGCCCAGGCCGGCACCGTCGAGCTGTGGTACGCCGTCGTGGGCGACGACACCCGTCGTCTGTCGCAGATGGCCCCCGGTTCCACCTCTAATCTGCTGGGCCCTGGCGGCCGCGGCTGGCTTGTGCCCGAGGGTACCAGGAAGGCGCTGCTCGTTGCTGGCGGCATCGGTGTTCCGCCCGTGCTGTGCCTCGCCGGCATGCTTGCCGAGCAGGGCGTTGACGTGGATGTGTGCCTGGGCTTTGGCACCGCTTCCAAGGCCGTGGGTGTCGATGAGTTCCGCGCGCTGGGCGCCACGGTTAACGTGTGCACCGATGATGGCACGCTGGGCACGCACGGTTTTTGCACCGACCCGGCAGCCGAGCTGCTCGGCGAGGGCGGCTACGACTATGTGGCCAGCTGCGGCCCCGCTGTCATGATGAAGAAAGTCGCCGCCGCTGCCGCCGAGGCCGGTGCGTACTGCGAGGTGTCGCTTGAGCGCATGATGAGCTGTGGCTTTGGCGCCTGCAACACCTGCAATGTAGAGACGGTCGACGGTATGAAGGGCGCCTGCATGTGCGGCCCCGTGTTCGATGCTTCCAAGGTGGTGGTCTTCTAGTGGGTACCGTGAACATGGCCGTCGATTTCGGCGGCGTCAAGATGCAGAACCCCATCAACACCGCAGCCGGTACCTTTGGCTACGGTTGGCAGTTCCAGAACTTCTTTGATGTTTCCCAGCTGGGCGCCATCACCACCAAGGGTTGCGCAGCCGAGCCCTGGCCCGGCAACCCCGCGCCCCGCATGGCCGAGATCCCCGGCGGTATGATCAACTCCGTGGGCCTTCAGAACCCCGGCGTGGCCGCCTTTGCCCGCGAGTCCGGCCCGTGGCTCGAGCAACTGTCCAAGGACGGTTGCCAGGTCATCTGTCAGGTTGCCGGCCACTCCGTTGACGAGTTTGTGCGCGCGCTCGAGATGTATGTCGAGCTATGCCCCTGGGCTGCCGGCTACGAGATCAACGTGAGCTGCCCCAACATCGCCGCCGGCGGTGCCGCCATGGGCTCTACGCCCGAGGGCGCCTCTTCCGTTATGGCTGCCTGCCGCAAGGTGACCGATAAGCCGCTGTTCGTGAAGATGGCGCCGGTCAACGTCGCCGAGATTGCCAAGGCCCTCGAGGCTGCCGGCGCCGACGGCCTTTCGGTCATCAACTCCATTCAGGGCATGGCCATCGACGTCCATACCCGCAAGTCCCGCGTGGCCAAGCCCAAGGGCGGCCTTTCGGGCCCGCTGTGCCACCACATCGCCGTGCGCATGGTCTGGGAGGTTGCCCAGGCCGTCGATATCCCCATCAACGGTGTCGGCGGTGTCATGACCGGCGAGGATGCGGCTGAGTTTATCCTGGCCGGCGCCACCTGCGTGTCGGTCGGCATGGCCAACTTCGTCGATCCGTGCGCTTCGCTCAAGATCGCGCATGAGCTCGAGGCCTGGGCCGAGTCCCAGGGCGTAAAGGACATCAACGAGCTGGTAGGTGCTTTCGAATGCTAGAGACCGATGCCCGCGACCGCGTAATCGTCGCCCTCGACTGCGATCGTGAGCGTGCGCTCGAGCTCGCCCACGAGCTTTCGGGCCATGCCGCCTGGCTTAAGGTTGGTATGACGCTCTATTACGCTGAGGGCCCCGAGATCGTCAAGACCTTTAAGGACCTGGGCTTTAAGGTCTTCCTTGACCTTAAGTTCCATGATATTCCGCATCAGGTTCGCGGTGCCGCCCGTTCGGCCTCGCTTGCCGGTGCCGACCTGCTCTCGGTTCACGGCTTGGGTTCGGGCGCCATGCTCGCTGCCTGCCGCGAGGGTGCCGAGGAGGCGCGCGAGGACCGCGCCAAGCTCGTCGCCATCACCGTGCTCACGAGCATGAATCAGGATGCCTTGAGCGAGATCGGCGTCGAGTCGCCCGTGGCCGAGGAGGCCGCCCGCCTGGCAAAGCTCGCTCAGGCCAACGGCATCGATGGCATCGTGTGCTCGCCGATGGAGGCTCACGACATGCGTGAACTGCTGGGTCCTGATGCTCTGATCGTGACTCCGGGTGTGCGTCCGGTGGGTGCCGCCCTTGGTGACCAGTCCCGCGTGGCGACGCCTTCCCAGGCTATCGAGCGTGGCGCAAGCCACATTGTGGTGGGCCGTCCCATCACCGGTGCCGACGATCCGGTTGCCGCCTTTGACGCCATCGTCGCCGAGCTGGTTGAAAACGTCGCGTAAAAGATTCCCCTAAGTCACCACTTTTGGGTCTTATTAGCACAAAATAGCCCCTGTGCCTGCGTAAACTTTCCCATCCTTTGTGTGGAATCGCAGGCCAGGGGCTTAACTTTGGGCGCAGTATATTGCACTTTTTGCGGGTATCGTCTAACCTATGGAGCCGCGATTGGGCATTTTGTACGTTCTACGTGCTAAAATGCCAATTATTGAATCAGATATAACCCAACTATTTGGAGGTTCGAATGGCACTCCCTCAGCTTACCGATGAGCAGCGCAAGCAGGCTCTTGAGAAGGCTGCTGCCGCACGTCACGCCCGCGCTGAGCTTCGCGAGCAGATCAAGAAGGGCGAGAAGTCCCTCGAGTCCGTGCTCAACTCCGATGACCCCATCGCTTCCCGCATGAAGGTTTCCACCCTCATCGAGTCTCTCCCTGGTTATGGCAAGGCCAAGGCCGCCAAGATCATGGAGGAGCTCGGTATCTCCGCTACCCGTCGCGTCCAGGGCCTCGGCGTCCGTCAGCGCGAGCAGCTCCTCGAGCAGCTGACCAAATAAGTGAGCGCTCAGGATTCCAAGCTCTTTGTGATTTCTGGACCGTCAGGCGCAGGCAAGGGTACGCTCGTCACTCGTGTGCGCGAGCGCCGCTCGAACCTGGGCCTGACGGTTTCGGCTACCACGCGAGCACCACGAAAAGGTGAGGTCGACGGCGTCAACTACTTTTTTCTGACGCGCGAGGAGTTCGACCGCCGCGTGGCAAACGGTGAGTTTGTTGAGTGGGCCGAGGTCCACGGTAACTGCTACGGCACGTTGGTGAGCGAGGTCACATCCAAGCTCGCCTCGGGCGCGTCTCTGATTTTGGAGATCGATGTCCAGGGCGCCCTGCAGGTGAAGGAACGTTTTCCCGAGGCCGTGCTGATCTTTATCAAGCCGCCTTCGCTTGAGGTACTCCGCGAGCGTCTAGTCGGTCGCGGTACCGAGACGCCCGAGACGATTGAGCTGCGTATGGCAAACGCCGCCGATGAGCTTGCTCTTGCCGACCGCTACGACGACGTCGTGGTTAATGACGATCTCGACCGCGCGACCGATGAGCTCGTTCGCGTTCTCGATATGCATGAAAGGATCTGAGGTCCGTGTCCGTTGTAAAGCCTTGCATTGACGATCTTCTGGAGAAGACCGATCACAACCGCTTCCTGCTCGCTTCGCTTGCCTCCAAGCGCGCCTGCGATATTAACAGCATGCTGCGTGGCCAGCACAACCGCGTGCTTGCCGTCCAGGATGTCGATGACATCACCATCGGGCTTTCCGGTGCCGATACCATTTCGATGGCTATGGACGAGATTGTCGACGGCGACATCTCTTACGACGAGGCCCGTTACGAGAAGGCGCTCGGCCACAAGGTTGCTGAAGCCTAAATGGCGGCTCGCGTCTGCCTGGTCCACTATCACGAGGTTGGACTGAAGGGTAAGAACCGCGCACATTTTGAGCATATCCTCATGGATAACATCAAGGCGGCCTTGGCCGCCTTTTCCGTGAATGCCGTGTCTCGAATTTCCGGTTATATCCTCGTGACCTTTAACGAGCATCAGGCCGACGAGGCGGCGCGTGTCATTCGCACCGTTCCCGGCGTTGCTCGTGTGTCTTTGGCGTATCACACCAATCGCGACCCTCAGGAGTACTGTGCCGCCGCCGTGAAGGCGCTGCGCGAGTTTGGTTCCTTCGATTCGTTTAAGGTGCACGCCAAGCGCTCCAATACCGATTATGAGCTCACCTCGATTGACATCAATCGTCAGGTGGGCGAGGTGCTGTGCGAGGCCTTCCCCGATAAAAAGGTTCAAATGCACGACCCCGATGCGATGGTGCACGTACTGGTGGTCCAGGGTAGCGTTTATGTGTACGCGCGCTCCGAGCGCGGCGTGGGCGGTCTGCCGGTGGGTTCTGCCGGCAAGGTCGTGACGCTGCTGTCGTCGGGTATTGATTCTCCGGTGGCAACCTGGATGCTCGCGCGTCGCGGCGCGGTGTGCGTGCCGGTACATTTCTCAGGTCGTCCGCAGACGCCCGACACGAGCGAGTATTTGGTGCAGGACATCATTCGTGCGCTTGAGCCGGGTGTCCAGATCGGCCGCCTGTACGTGGTGCCGTTTGGCGACTGCCAGCGTGAGATTTCGGTCACCTGTCCCAGCAACCTGCGCGTGATCATGTATCGCCTCATCATGTATTCGGTTGCCGAGCGTATCGCGCATATCGAGGGCGCCAAGGCCATCGTGACCGGCGAGTCGCTCGGTCAGGTTGCCTCCCAGACGCTCGAGAATATCATGGCCGTCAACGAGGCCGTGAAGATTCCCGTGTTCCGTCCGCTCATCGGGTCCGACAAGCAGGAGATCATTGCGCGCGCTCAGGAGATCGGCACGTTCGATATTTCCACCGAGGCGGCGCCCGACTGCTGCACGCTGTTTATGCCGCGTCGTCCCGAGACGCACGCCAAACTCGATGCCGTGCACGAGGCCTGGGAGCTGTTCGACCACGAGGAGATGATCGAGCGTCTGCTTAAGCAGACCGAGTACATTGACTTCTCCAGCAACACGTATAAGGCCCCTAAGACCTTAAAACGCAAACATTCGGAGCTTGCTCCGCGTGAGATTTACCAAGATCACGAGTAAATTTGTGCATAGACCGACGATGCGCCTGCATCGTCGGCCTTTTGCTATCTGGGCATTTTGCGGCTAAGTGTTCATTTGCTGACGTGTGCCTGAATAAATGGACAGATTTGTGCAAGGTTTTGGTCGGTTTTTGGTTTGACCGTTAAAACCGGTTTTGGAGCGTGGCTGTTGTGGAGCTCCTTTCCTGACACGATGGTGTTGGGAGGTTTTGCTATGGCGCAGCGCGAACAACACGAACGAGTCAAACGGATGGACCGCTTGGCGGACAAGCTGTTCGGTCATAAGGCAGTGGTGATGGCGATACTGGTCGTCATTGCGATGGCGAGTGGACTGGCGATGGCGAACCTTGGCGGCGGTGCCGGTGGCGTGTCGTTTGAGCGCACTGACGGTTCAGGCTCGTTGGTGGAGCCGGGATCCGGTGATGCCTCGAGCGGAAAGACATCCGAAGGTTCTTCGGCTAAGGCTTCTGCCGCGGCAGAGGTCTATGTCGATGTCGACGGCGCCGTTGTGTCGCCCGGTGTATATCGTCTCAAGGACGGCGCGCGGGTGGCTCAGGCGATTGATGCCGCCGGCGGGCTTACGCCCGAGGCAGACGTTACGGGGCTTAACCGGGCATCCAAGGTCACTGATGGACAAAAAATCCACGTTCCAACGGTGGGGGAGCAGCAGGCGTCCATTGCGGAAGCCGGTGTTGATGGTGGGGCTTCCGCATCATTGGGCGTGAGTGGCGCAACGGGCCTAGTCAACATCAATACGGCAAGCGCGGCAGAGCTGCAGACGCTCTCGGGCATCGGTCCCTCCATGGCGCAGTCGATTATCGATGAGCGGACAAAGAACGGTGCTTTTGCCTCGGTTGACGATCTGATGCGTGTGTCGGGAATCGGCGAGAAGAAGCTTGCCAAAATCAAAGATTGCATCTGCGTATGAGTGCGACCGAGCGCGAGCATGTGATGCCTCCGCGGCCCCTGATGCCGTGGACGATGGCCCTGTGTGCCGGCGTGTGCATGAGCTGCGCCTTGGTGCTCAACGTGGCCGCTGATGTGCTGCTGAGGGAGCAGGCGCCGGCGGTCGGGCTGCTATGGGCCATTCCCGTTGCGGCGGCGGTATTCGTTGTGCTGGCTCAATTTTGTGCACCGCTTGCTCCTTGGAAGCGGTGGCTGTATGCCGCGTCCGTCGGTCTCGTGGCGGGAGCGGTCGTCTCGGCGTGGTGGGCTGCGGGCGCGCTCAACGCCTCGAAGGCGCTCGACGCTCGAGCGGCAAGCGGCCTCGAGTTTGTCGTGCAGGGCGATCCATCCATAAACGACGACGTGTATTCCTATACCTGCGAGGCACGTGCGGACGGTAAGAACTTGGCAACGGTTCGCCTATCGTGCGACCTCGAGCTCAAGGTCGGGGCGCACGCGCGTGTTATCGGTCGCGTTTCACGTTTTGAGAACGATGCATATGGACGATCGCGCGTGCTCCGAGGCGAGGTGCGCAAGGTTCAAGCCGTTCGGATTGTGTCGGTCGACGAGTGCTCTCCGGGGCCGCTGCTTCGGCTGCGAAATGGGCTGCTTGCGTCCATCGCGCCTGCGACCGACCCGGCGCGTGCGCTCATAGCCGGTGTCATCTGCGGTCGTTCGGCCGAGCTGCGCGCCCAGCCGGCGGGCGACTGGTTTTCGGTGACGGGAACGGCGCATCTTATCGCCGTCTCGGGCAGCCATTTGGCTATCGTGGGGTTTGTAATCGAGGGTGTATTGCAAAAGACTCGGTGCTCACGTGGTCTTCACCGGGCGATATTGGCGATAACGCTTATGGGCTACGCTGCCTTTACGGGCGCGTCTCCCTCGGCCGTGCGCGCGTGCTGCATGGTGTTCGCGACGCTTGTCGTAAACGGCGCGGAGCGTCGCCGGCACGGCGCATCGGCACTCTTCGTAACCATGTCCATCTTTGTGCTACTGCGACCGACGGTGCTGTTCGATATGGGCTTTCAGCTTTCATGTGCCAGCGTCTTTGCCATTCTGTGCTTTTGCCCCTATGCGACCTACGCTTTGGGTGAGCTGGGTGTGCCATCGGGCGTTGCCAGCATGCTTTCCGTCACGCTGTGCTCGCAACTGGCGACTCTTCCCATTACCATTCCCGCCTTCGGTACGTTCTCGCTCATTGCTCCGTTGGCAAATGCGGTCATCGGTCCGGTGGTGAGCGTACTGCTTGCTGTGTCCATCGTGCTGGTTCCCTTTTCGCTCGTGGGACCGTTGCGGACTTGGGCGCTCGTTGTGCCCATGATTGCCGCCCGTTGCGCGCTGTTCTTCGAGCAGCTGTTTGCCGCCGTGCCTGGTGCATCTGTGAGTGTGCCGCCCGAAAGCATGTGGATTTACCTAGTGCCGTGTTTGCTGGCGGTTCTGTTGGTCTGGTGGCCGCGTCCCCGTGCACGTCCTATGGCGGTGGGGCTTGCATGCCTGGTGCTCTTGGCTGCGATTCCGTACGTCTACTGGGATCGATTCGCTCCGCCTTCGGTGACGGTGCTCGATGTGGGCCAGGCGGATGCGATTCTTATCCGCCAGGGCGACGCATTAGCACTCGTCGACTGCGGGCTCGATGGGCGCGTGGTAGCGGCGTTGGTTCGCAATAACGTGCACCATATCGATGCCGTCTTTGTGACGCATTGGGATGAGGATCACTGGGGTGGTCTACCTGCCGTGCTCGAACAGTTTTCGGTCGGAACGATTGCCGTGGCGGCGGATGCGTTGGAGGATGCTCCTGCCGAGGTATTGAATCGACCTGGCGTTGAGTATCGGCAGGTGCGCCGTGGGGATACGGTCGACATCGGCTCATTTTGTGCCCGCGTGATGTGGCCGTTCGAGTCCGTAGATGGCGAGGGAAATGAGGACTCGCTTGTCCTGCTACTCTCTTATGTTCAGGAAGGCAAGAGCCTGCGTATGCTCCTCACTGGTGATGCCGAGCTCGACCAAGAACGGGAATTCGTGCAGGAGGTGGGGGATATCGATGTCCTTAAACTTGGGCATCACGGCTCCAAGGTTTCAGTCGATGGTGAGTTGCTGGACGTCCTGAGACCCGAGCTTTCCCTCGCGAGCGCCGGCAAGGGGAATCGATACGGTCATCCGTCGGATGCCTGCATCGATACCGTTCAGGAAGCGGGCGGTGCGTTCGCATGCACCATCG
The DNA here is from genome assembly GCA_958353395.1 of uncultured Collinsella sp. GTDB lineage: Bacteria > Actinomycetota > Coriobacteriia > Coriobacteriales > Coriobacteriaceae > Collinsella. Next base: position 72,933 of record CATWSG010000004.1, on the reverse strand, counting down.
AACACGGTGATATCACCATCAGCCCGACCGCAAAGGGCTTTGCGATGCGATGCCAGCGACCGTGACGACGTCGTTGGCGTGTGGTGGGCCCCTGGGCTAGAATGGCACGGAACGAATACGAAGGCCTGCGGGAGGGGAGCGTAATGTCCGAAACCGGTCTGCTGCCGGCATATCTGATCGTCGGTACCGACGGCGTCAAGCGCGATCACGCCGTCTCGCGTATGAAGGCGCGTCTGGAAAAGTCGGGAATGGTCGAGTTCAACCTCGACGAGCGCGACATGACCAAGGACCCCGATATCGAGTCCATTATCGGATCGCTTAACACCTTTCCGATGGGCAGCGAGTTTCGCTTGGTAATCCTTGATGGCTGCTCAAAGCTTGCTAAGGCGGTCTCGGAGCCGCTTGTCGACTATCTGGCGAGTCCCAGCCCCACGACGGTCTGCCTCATCATTGCCGACTCGCTTGCCAAGAACACACGCCTGTATAAGGCGATCGCCAAGATCGATAAGAAGGCCGTGATCGATTGCTCCGGCACCAAGCGCTGGGAGCTACCGCGTCGCGTGCAGCAGATGGCGACGCAGCGCGGCAAGTCGATCTCGACGGCGGCCGCCGAGGAGCTCGTCTCGCGTTCGGGCGAGAACACTCGCATGCTCGATAACGACTTGGCTAAGCTTGCCCAGATGGTCGAGGCGCCCCAGATTGAGCTTGCCGACGTTGAGCGCTGGATTGTACGTACGGCCGAGGTTCAACCCTGGGACTTTCTCAATGCGGTCTCGGCACGTGACATGCGACGCTCGCTCGAGCTTTTCAATCTATTGCCCGCCAAGAGCTACGTGTGGACTTACACGTTGCTGTGCGGCCGCATCCGCGAGCTTATCGTCGCCAAGGCGCTCGATGCGCGCGGACAGGGTCGTGAGCTGGCCGCAACGCTCAAGCTCCAGTCCTGGCAGGTCAAGAATCACTTGACCTGGGCACGTCGCTTTTCGATGGCAGAGCTCGTCGCGGCGCTCGAGGGGGCGGTCGATGTAGAGCTCGCGCTCAAGGGTTCGGCTGATTCTGAGGCCGCGCTTTTGCTCTGGATTACGAACATCTTGAGAAAATCGTGATGATACCTGCCTATTTGACAAATTCGTTCTATCCCTTTGAGGGGGAGCGTGCTATAGTAGGCGCTTGCATGACCTCACCGTGTCTCAGAGGTGTCATACATTTTTTGCAAGGAACTCGAAAGGAACTCCAGAAGTGGCAAACATCAAGTCTCAGAAGAAGCGTATCCGCACCAATGAGGCAGCTCGCATGCGTAACAAGGCTGTCAAGTCCGAGCTCAAGACGCTGACCAAGCACGTCCAGTCCGCCGTCGCCGAGGGCGACGCCGAGAAGGCCCAGGCTGCCCTCAAGACCGTCACCAAGCGTCTCGACATGGCTGCCGCCAAGCATGTTATCCACAAGAACCAGGCTTCCAACCGCAAGTCCGGTCTTGCCAAGCTCGTGAACAGCATCAACGCTTAAGTTGTAAATTTCACACCACACAGATTACGCGCATAAATGGAGCCTGTTTTATGGAACAGGCTCCATTTTTTGTACCGCTCGGGTAAGATAGTCCGCATGAATACTTCAATTGACATTTCCCACATCCGCAACTTCTCGATTGTTGCGCACATCGACCATGGCAAGTCCACGATCAGTGACCGCATTCTCGAGCTCACCCATACCGTCGACGAGCGCGACATGGAGTCGCAGCTGCTCGACACCATGGATATCGAGCGCGAGCGCGGCATCACGATCAAGTCCAATGCCGTTCGCGTGTCCTATGACGCCGACGATGGCGAGACGTATCAGTTCAATCTGATCGATACGCCGGGCCACGTGGACTTTACCTATGAGGTCTCGCGCTCGCTGGCAGCCTGTGAGGGCGCGGTGCTCGTTGTCGACGCCACACAGGGCGTCGAGGCACAGACCGTCTCCAACGCGACGCTTGCCATGAACGCCAATCTGGACATTGTGCCGGCCATCAACAAGATCGACCTGCCCTCGGCTCATCCCGACGAGGTTAAGACCGAGATCGAGGATGACCTGGCGATCCCTGCCGATGATGCCGTGTGTGTCTCGGGCAAGACCGGCGAGGGCATCCACGATCTGCTGGAGTCCATTGTCTTTCTGATCTCTCCGCCCAAGGGCGATGCGAATGCGCCGCTCAAGGCACTCATTCTGGATTCATACTTCGACGAGTATCGTGGCGTCGTCGCCACGGTGCGCATCTTTGACGGCTCCATCAAAAAGGGCGATACCTTGCGCATGATGCAGGCAAAGGGCGACTTTTTGGTCGATGGCGTGGGCGTCAAGCGTCCCGCCGAGACGCCGGTCGACGCGCTGACGGTCGGCGAGGTCGGATACGTGGTCACGGGCCTGAAGGACCCCGAGGCCGTTCGCGTGGGCGACACCCTTACCTGGGCGTCGAACCCCTGCCCCGAGCCGCTTCCCGGTTACCGCGAGGCTAAGCCCATGGTCTATACGGGCCTGTTCCCGATCGATAACAAGGACTACGAGAACCTGCGTGACGCGCTCGATAAGCTGCATGTCAACGACCCGTCGTTGGTGTGGGAGCCCGAGACTTCGGTGGCGCTCGGCTTTGGTTTCCGCGTTGGCTTCTTGGGCCTGCTGCATATGGAGGTCGTCAAGGAGCGCCTGGAGCGCGAGTTCAACCTGGACCTGATTGCCACGAGCCCTTCGGTGGACTATCACGTCTACAAGACCGATGGCGAGATGATTGATGTTCGCAGCCCGCAGGATCTGCCCGAGGCTACGCGCATCGAGCGCATCGAGGAGCCCTACCTCAAGGCCAAGATTATCTGTCCGCCCGAGTATACGGGTGCCGTCATGCAGCTCGCTATCGAGCATCGCGGCATTACAACCGACATGATCCATCTCACGAGCAAATCGGTCGAGATGCGTTTCGACATGCCGCTTGCCGAGCTCATTCTGGACTTTTTTGACCAGCTCAAGAGCCGCACCAAGGGTTACGCCTCGCTCGACTACGAGTTCAACGAATATCGCCCCTCCGAGCTCGTCAAGCTCGACATCCTGCTTTCGGGCGACGAGGTGGACGCGCTGTCGTTTATCGTGCACAAGGATAAGGCTTATGGCCTGGCCCGCGGTCTGTGCGACAAGCTCAAGGAAATCATTCCGCGCCAGCTGTTCGAGGTGCCTATCCAGGGCGCCATCGGCAACAAGATCATTGCCCGCTCTACCGTCAAAGCGCGCCGCAAGGACGTGCTGGCCAAGTGTTATGGCGGCGATATCTCGCGAAAGCGCAAGCTGCTCGAGAAGCAGAAAGAGGGCAAAAAGCGCATGAAGGCCATCGGCTCGGTCGAGGTTCCGCAGGAGGCCTTTATGGCGATTCTCAAGGTGGACGAGTAGGTCCATGGCACTTTCTGAATACAGCAAGCGGTTGCTTGGCGCCTATGCCGAGCAGCCGTTCCTTATGGCTCCCATGGCGGGCGTGACCGATCCCGCCTATCGCATCATGTGCCGCCGTCGCGGTGCCCATCTTGCCTATAGCGAGATGGTGAGCGTGGCGGGCCTTGCCTATGCCAGCAATAAGACGTGGCGCCTGGTACTGCCGGCCGATGAGGAGCAGCAGATCTGCGTGCAGCTCTTTGGCTCCAAGCCCGATCAGTTTGCGAGCGCTGTTGCTGCCGTCGAGGAGCGTGTGGGCGATCGCCTGTCGCTGATCGATATCAACATGGCCTGCCCGGCTCGCAAGGTCGTCACCAAGGGCGAGGGCTCGGCGCTTATGCGCACTCCCGATCTGGCCGAGCAGATCGTCGAGGCGGCGGTGGGCGCGGCGCATGTGCCCGTGACCGTAAAAATCCGTAAGGGCTTTTACGCCGAAGACCGCAACGCCGCGACGTTTGCCCAGATGCTTGAGGGAGCAGGGGCCGCCGCGGTGGCGGTACATGGTCGCTGCGCCACGCAGCTCTATACGGGCCAGGCCGATTGGTCGGTCGTCGATGAGGTGGCCGACGCCGTCGAGATTCCCGTTATCGGTTCGGGCGATGTGTTCTCGGCAGAGGACGCTGCTGAGCATCTGCAAAGCTCGGGTGCCAGCGCGGTGTTTATCGCGCGCGGCATCTACGGCAATCCATGGGTGTTCGGCGATGCCCGAGCCCTTGCACTCGATGGCACGCCGGTTCCTTCTCGCTCCTCGGTTGAGCGCCTGGATGCCCTGCGCGAGCACCTGACGCTCACGCACGAGCTGTTGCCGCTCATGTCGCGTGCCCGCACGTACGCAAGCTGGTATCTAAAGGGCATGCCCCATGCTGCCGCCTGGCGCGCTCAGGTGGTGCGTTGCTCCACATACGAGGAGTTCATGGCACTGGTCGATGATATCGAGCACGATGTGGTGGCCTGTGAGGCCGCACTTGCCGCCGGCGAGTCGGTGCCCGCTCATCCGTTGGAGGCCTAACGGTGGCCGTTACCGCGCTGTACGTGCATGTGCCGTTTTGCGCCCAAAAATGCCGGTACTGTGACTTTGACTCACGCAGTTTTGCTCCGTGCAACATGAGCGTTGCGCTCGATACCTATTTTGAGCAGTTGTATGCGCGCCTCGATGCTTTTGGCGACGCAGGCGCGCTTGCACAGATCCGCACCGTCTATGTTGGCGGCGGCACGCCGTCGCTGGCGGGGGAGCGTTTGGTAGAATTTGCCCGGCGTATCTCTGCGTGGTGCAAGCCTGTTGAGTTTACCTGCGAGGCCAATCCCGAATCGCTGACCGCAGAGCTTGCCACTGCGCTTGCCGGGGTGGGTGTCACGCGCGTCTCTCTGGGCGTGCAAACGCTCGATAACGCCGAACTTACCGCCATCGGCCGCATTCACGATGCCGATCGGGCGCTCGCTGCCATCACGACGGTCAAGGACGCTGGGCTTGTCGTGTCGTGCGACCTGATGTGCGGCCTTCCCGGGCAGACCGACCTAAGCTGGCAGCGCACACTCGATGGCGTGTTGGCGGCGGCGCCGCATCATGTGTCGGTGTACCCGCTCACGCTCGAGGAGGGCACGCCGCTCTATCGCATGGCGTGTCGCGACGAGTCGCTCGAGCCCGACGAGGATTTTCAGGCTGCATGCATGGATGCGGCGCGTGAGCGCCTGAGTGCGGCCGGCTATCACCCGTATGAGGTGGCAAGCTACGCGCTCGACGGCCATGAGTGCGCCCACAACATTGCCTATTGGACCGGACAGGGCTATCTGGGTTTGGGCCGCTCTGCCGCCGGTATGCTCGACGCCGAGGATTTCGATCGCTTGGCCGGGCTGTTTCCCGACGTGCTTGCTCGCGGCGATGCGTATCGCGTGCGCTTGGTGCAACGCGACGATGCCGCGACGACGTTTGATGCCGAGTATCTGTCGCAGCGCGAGGCGGCGGCCGAGGATTTGATGCTTGCCTGTCGCATGACGCGTGGCATTGGGCCCGATCTGTTGGTTCGCTCGGCAAGCGTGATCGCTGCAGATGAGTTGGCGGCGGCCTGCGACCGTGCGGTCGAGTTGGGCCTTGCCACCTGGGTGCCCGATCATATTGAAGGACATGCGGGGCGCGTCACCTCGAAAGACGTTATCGCAGGTCGCGTCCGTGCTCGTTTAGCGCCCACTCACTTGGGCTGGCTCGATGGAAATGTGCTGTTCGAGCTGTTTTGGGGTCTAGCCTAGGCCGCTCGGGTAGAATTACCGCAATATATACGCTGCTGTGAGCAGGAGGTTGCCGCGCATGGCGACGATGAACGAAAAAGATTACTACGAGATTTTGGGTGTCTCCAAGGACGCCACCTCGCGTGATATACAGAAAGCCTTCCAGCAAAAGGCCCGCAAGCTCCATCCGGACGTCAACAAAGAACCGGATGCCGAGGAAAAGTTCAAAGAGGTTTCCGAGGCCTATGCTGTGCTTTCGGACGAGCAGAAGCGTGCGCGCTACGACGCCATGCGCTCGGGCAATCCCTTTGCCGGCGCTCCCACGGCTTCGCCCTATGGCGGCGGTTACGCCGGCAGCGCGGGCTACGGCAATCCCTTTGAGGGCGGCTTTCCCTTTGGTGGCGCCTGGGGTCAGCCGCGTCGCGGGCAGGCTGCCTATAATCCCGAGAACGGCGCCAACGTGGTCGTCGATATTAAGCTCGACGCCAAGGAGGCCAAGGGCGGTGCCCGCAAGACCGTCCGCTATACGCGCTTCGATACCTGTGGTCACTGCGGCGGTTCGGGCTCTGTTTCGTCCGAGCATGCACATACCTGTCCGAGCTGCGGCGGTCGCGGCCACATCGATGTCGACCTGTCCTTTCTGTTTGGTGCCGGCACGTTCCAGTCTGTCTGCCCTGAGTGCGGTGGCTCCGGTAAGGTCGTCGCCGACCCCTGTCCCGATTGCGGCGGCAGCGGGCGAACCCGTGTGACCTCCGAGCAGACGATTGAGTTTCCCGCCGGCACGCACGATGGCGACGAGGTCCGTATTGGCGGCATGGGTCACGCCGGCACCAACGGCGCCTCTGGCGGTGATCTGGTCGGTCGGGCCCATGTTGAGGCCGAGCGCCTGGAAGGCAAGGCCCGTACCGGTTTTTACCTGATGGGCATCGTGGCGCCGTTTTTGGTGCTATCGGCCATCTCGGGCGTGTTCTCGGCCTTTGCCGTGATGTGCTTTATTCCGTTTGCCATGGGCCTGTTCATGGTGCTCTCGGACGGCGTGCTGCACCGCAGCCTGCTGTGGTGGAAGCGCGGCGCGATGCAGTTTGCCAACGGTTTTGCCAACGGATTTATGTTTGCGCTCGTGTCGGTTTGGTTTGCGAGCTGCTCGCAACGTGCCATGCTTTCGCCCTACGCAATGCAATAACATCAAACCCTCTGTTTGCGGCCGGCCCAGCTTGGGTATAGGACGCACTGTGACAATAATGAAAGTCGGAAGGATTCGGTCGTGTCGGAAAATAGGGATTACTACGAGGTGCTTGGCGTCGACAAGGATGCCGACGCGCGGACGATTAAGCGCGCGTTTCTAAAGAAGGCCCGTACCGTACACCCGGACGTTTCGGACGACCCCGAGGCCGAGGCTAAGTTCAAAGAGCTCAACGAGGCATATTCCGTTCTTTCCGATGAGCAGAAGCGTGCTAACTACGACCGTTACGGCACTGCCGACGGCCCCGGTGGCTCCGGCTACGTCGATATCAACGATATCTTTGGTGGCATGGGCATGGACGACTTGTTCTCGTCGTTCTTTGGCGGCGGTGCCGGCGGTGGCGCCCGCAGCCGTCGTGAGCGTCGTCGCGGACGTGATATGGCCATCTCGCTTTCGGTGACGCTCGAGGAGGCGGCGCTCGGCTGCAAAAAGACAATCAGCTATGACCGCCTTGCTCCTTGCGAGGACTGCAATGGCACCGGTAGGGCAGAGGGCGCACAGGAAAAGCAGTGCGGCCGCTGCCACGGTACGGGCTACGTCACGACGGTTCAGCGATCGTTTTTGGGCCAGGTTCAGTCTTCCTCGCCTTGCCCCGACTGCCATGGCGAGGGCACGGTTATCGATCATCCCTGCGAGACCTGCGACGGTCAAGGCCGCACGCCTTCGCACGAAAAGATCGACATCGATATTCCCGCCGGCGTTTCGACCGGTCGCCAGCTTTGTGTGAGCGGCTTTGGCGAGGCCGGCCTTCGCGGCGAGCCTTCGGGCGACCTGATTGTCAACGTGCGCGTCGCCGACCATGAGCGCTTTAAGCGCAACGGTGATGACCTGTACCTGGTGAGCGATATCTCGATTGCGCAGGCTGCGCTCGGCTGCGAGATTGAGGTCGAGGGCATTATGCCCGACGAGGTCGTTAAGGTGACGGTTCCCGCCGGCGCCCAGTACGGCGACACCGTGAGCGTCAATAATTACGGCATGCCGCGCATTGGCGGTGGCGGTTCGCGTGGCCGCCTGATCGTGCAACTGCGCGTGGTCGTTCCCACCAATCTTTCCAATAAGCAGCGCGAGCTGCTCCGTGCTTTTGCCGATGAGATGGGCGATGACGTCGCTTCTGGTAAGAAGTCGGTGACCGACCGTATCAAGAGTGCCCTCGACGATATCCTCGATTAAGGAGCCCGCGTGCTCGCACCCCATATTTCCGTCGTCAACCTCGGCTGCCGTGTCAACCGGGTTGAGTCTGACCGTATCACTGCCGATCTTATGCGCTTGGGCTTTGCTATTGTGGAGCCCCAGGATGCCGATCTGATCGTCATTAACACTTGTGCCGTTACGGGCGAGGCCGAGGCTAAGACCCGTAAGGCCGTCCGTCATGCGCTGGCCCATCCAAACGAGCCCTATGTGGTCGTGACCGGATGCGTGGTCAATTTGCATCCCGAGGAGCTGTCGGAGCTTTCGGATCGCGTGATTGCCGAGCCGTCCAAGATAGATGTCGCCGAACGTGTTTGCGAGGTGCTGGGTGTTGAGTCCGATAGCGTTCCCGCCTGCAGCGATGGCGAGGTGGTCGATGCGCTCGGTCGCTCTCGCCTGGGCGTGAAGATTCAGGATGGCTGCAACCATCGCTGCACCTATTGCATTGTGTGGAAGGCACGCGGCCCCGAGCGCTCCGTGCCCGTCGAGTCCGTGCTCGAGCAAGTTCGCGAGGCCCAGGAGGCCGGCGTGCCCGAGGTGGTGCTGACCGGTGTGAACCTGGGTGCCTACGATGGCAAGAGCGCGACCGACGAGCACGTCGAAATCGATGAGCTGCTCGAGGCCATCATGGAGCGCACGTCTATTCCGCATGTGCGCATTTCCTCGGTCGAGCCCATGGATATCTCCGAGCGCCTGCTTAAGGTTATGGCGCGCTATCCGCAGCGTATCGCCCCGTTTTTGCACCTGCCCGTGCAGTCCGGTTGCACGGCGACCCTGCATCGCATGGGCCGTCCCTATAGCGCCGAGGCCTTTGAGGACACGGTGCGTATGATTCGTGCCATCTTGCCCCAGGCGTCCCTTTCGTGCGATGTCATCGTCGGTTTTCCTGGTGAGACGGACGAGGAGTTCGAGGAATCGCTGGCGCTGTGCCGCCGTGTGGGTTTCTCGCGTATGCACGTGTTCCGCTACAGCAAGCGTCCCGGTACCCTTGCTGCCGACATGCCCGACCAGGTGCCACCCGAGGTTATGGCCGAGCGCAGCCGCCGTATGCGGGCCGCCGCACAGGAGCTCGCTATTGCCGACGCTCGTCGTCGCGTGGGCACGGTCGAGCGTGCCGTGCTCGAGTATGGTGACAACCTGACGCTCGGCTCGTTCCATCATGCCCGTCTTGACGATACCTGTGGACTTACAGCCCCGTGCCTGCTCGATGTTGCTATCATCGGAGTCGATGATTCCGGCTTGGTCCATGCACGCAGGGAGGTTCATGGAAGCCTCGAAGATTAGACTTACCGTTCCCGAGGGAATTGATCCCTCGCGCGTTTTGGGCGCCGGCGACGGCGTCCTTCGTGCGCTTGAGAGCTTGGTTCGCGCCCATGTGGTCGCCCGTGGCGATAGCATCTCCGTGAGCGGCGACCCGGACGAGGTCGAACTCGTGGCGCGCTTTTTCGAGCACGCTTTTCGCGAGGCGGCCGCCGGGCGCACGCTGTCTGCCGACGATGTCTCTCGCTGCCTGGCCGTCTTGCGCGACGGTGAGCACGAGGCTACGTCGCTTCGCGATGACGTGCTGCTTTCGTATCGCGGCCGCGTCATTCGCCCCAAGACGCTCGGGCAAAAGCGCTATGTGGATGCCATCCGCTCGCATACCATCACGTTTGGCTTGGGTCCTGCCGGTACCGGTAAGACCTATCTGGCTATGGCGCTCGCCGTTGCCGCGCTCAAGCGTCACGAGGTGGGCCGTCTGATCTTGACGCGTCCGGTTGTCGAGGCGGGGGAGAATCTGGGCTTTTTGCCCGGCACCCTCGAGGAAAAGATCGATCCCTACATGCGTCCGCTTTACGACGCCCTTTTTGACATGATGGATCGCGAGCGCACCGATGAGCTTATGGAGCGCGGCGTGATCGAGATCGCCCCGCTTGCCTACATGCGCGGTCGCACGCTGAGTGATGCCTTCGTGGTGCTCGACGAGGCGCAAAATACCACGCCCGAGCAGATGAAGATGTTCCTGACGCGCCTGGGCTTCAACTCCAAGTTCGTGATTACCGGCGACCTGAGCCAGCGTGACCTGGTGGGTCGTCGTGGTGGCTTGGCGGATGTCGAGAAGATTTTGGGCCGTGTCGATGATGTCGCATTTTCGCACCTCGAGCGTGCCGACGTGGTGCGCCATGCCTTGGTGGGACGTATCGTCGAGGCATACGATACTTATGATGATGTGCGCGAGAAGCGCGTACGTGACCGAAAGGAGTCCCGTTGAGTGTATTGATCAGCAACGATGCCGAGCTCGATACGCTGCTCGACGCGCAGGAGGTGGAGCACATCTGCGAGGTTGTGCTTGCCGTCGAGGGCGTTGAGCGTGAAGTCGAGATTTCCCTTTCGTATGTCGACGAGGACGAGATGCACGAGCTCAACCACGAGTGGCGCGGTATCGACCGCACCACCGATGTGCTCTCGTTTGAATGCGACTCGGCCTTTGACGAGGATATTCCCGCCGACGAGACGCTCGAGCTCGGCGATATCATCTTGGCCCCGCAGGTTATTGCCCGTCAGGCCCCCGGTTTTGGCAATAGCCCCGCTGACGAGTGTCGTCTGATGCTCGTACACGGCATGCTGCACCTGCTGGGCTATGACCATATCGAGGACGACGAGGCCGAGGTCATGGAGGCCCGCGAGGACGCCATCCTGCGCGATCTGGCGCTCGAGCGCGGCGAGGACCCCAAGCTAGTCCACGTCGGCCCCATCACCAACCACGCCCACGACTAGGAGCCGTCTATGATTCCCGGATCGAACAAGGATCATCCGTCCTTCTTAAAGTCGTTTTCCTACGCCATGGAGGGCTTCGTCACCGCCGTCAAGACCGAGCGCAACATCAAGGTCATGCTCGTGGCGGGCGTGTGCACTGTCATTGCCGGCTGTATCGTGGGCCTCGACATTGCCGATTGGGCTACGATTATCATCTGTTGTGGCCTGGTGATTCACGGCGAGCTGTGCAACACCGCTATGGAGGCTATCGTCGACCTAGCGACCCAGGAGCTCCATCCGCTGGCCAAGCGTGCGAAGGACATCGCCGCCGCCTCTGTTTACATTCTTTCCATCACCGCCGCGATTGTGGGCGTGCTGGTATTTGCCCACGCGCTCGGCTTTATTTAGAAAGGGATTCCCATGTCCGACAATATGAAGTCTGCCGATGAGATTTTGGACGACGAGTCCCTGGACGCGGTGGATACCGAGGAGCTCGAGGAAGTCGAGGAGTTCGACCCGTTTGAGGGCATGAGCGATGAGGAGCTCGACGCCCTGTGCGACGAGGATGAGAACCTCGCGGGCTTTGGCGACGTTGAGCCTGGTTTCCGCAGCGGCTTCGTGGCCCTGGTCGGACGCCCGAACGCAGGCAAGTCCACATTGCTTAATGCCTGCTATGGCAAAAAGGTCGCCATCACCTCACCGGTGGCCCAGACGACCCGCCGCCGCATGCGCGCCGTCGTCAACCGTCCCGGCTACCAGCTGGTCTTTGTCGATACCCCGGGTATTCATAAGCCCAAGGACGGTCTGGGATCCGAGCTCAACAAGAGCGCGTTGTTCGAGCTGAACGATGTCGATGTCGTCGCGTTTTTGATTGATGCCACCAAGCCGATCGGCAGGGGAGACGCTTGGGTTGCCGAGCGCGTCAGATGCGCCCGTTCCAAGAAGGTCCTGGTGCTCACCAAGGCCGATGAGGCCGATCCCGCCCAGGTCATGGAGCAGCTCAAGGCGGCCCATGAGCTCATGGAATATGACGACGAGATCGTGACGTCGTCGGTCAAGAACTTCAACGTCGATGCTTTTATCGAGACCGTTGCGCACTTTTTGCCCGAGGGTCCGCGTTGGTTCCCCGAGGACATGGGTACCGACGCTTCCGATGAGACGCTCGTTGCCGAGTTTGTGCGCGAGAAGGTCTTGCGCCGCACCCGTGATGAGATCCCGCACTCCGTGGGCGTGATCTGCGATGCGCTCGAGCAGACCAAGAAGGTGCTGCGCGTGCACGCCACCATTTACGTTGAGCGTGAGGGGCAGAAGGGCATCATCATTGGCAAGGGCGGCGAGATGATCAAACATATCGGTATCGACGCCCGTCGCGACCTTGAGCGCATCTTTGGCACCCAGGTCTTTTTGGAGCTGGACGTGAAGGTCAAGGCCGGCTGGCGTGACGACGAGGCTCAGATTCGCCGCCTTGGCTACAATGCCGAAGATTAGGGACACGCGGCGCGAATGGCAGGTTCTCGCACATATCGCACGAAAGCGCTTGTCCTCGACAAGACGAAGCTCAAAGAGACGGACCTGATCCTGACGATGCTTGACGAGCGGGGTCGGCAGGTTCGTGCTGTGGCAAAGGGTGCCCGCAAACCCGGTGGGCGTCTGGCTGCGCGCTGCGAGCTGTTCTGCACCGTCGATATGCTGCTTGCGCATGGACGGTCGCTTGACGTGGTTTCCCAGGCTGAGCTTATGGAGGCTCCGCTCGGCGTTGCACCCGATTACGAGACGACATGCGCCGCAAGCGCGATTGCCGAGGTCGCGCGCGTGTGCTCATTCGAGGACGCCGAGGACCCGTTTACCTTTGCCATCACGCAGCGAGCGCTTGCCCTGGTGGGCAGCGGGCTCGATGCGGCGCATATGGATCTACTTGTGGCGGCCTTTGTCTTTAAACTGCTGTCGCACGTTGGCTACCGACCCGATTTTTCGGCATGCGTGCTGTGCGGAGACCCCATGCTGTCGTATTTTTCACCACAGGCGGGCGGTCTCATGTGCGGGTCGTGCGCGTCGAGCGTTCCGGGTGCCGAACTGGTGTCGACCGGTGAGGTCGCGTGGCTGCGCGCCCTCATGTCCATGACTTTCGATGCGCTCATGGTCGAGAGGATCGATCCCCATACCGCTGCATTTTTGTTGGGGCTTTCGCATGTTTGGGCTGCGACGCACACCGATCAGCGCCTCCGTGCGATGGAATTCATGTTGGGTCGGTGATGATGCGCAGGCGCGGGTTGCTTGTGGTAACATACCGACCTGTTGGTACCTCGACCTTGGTTGCTCGCTCCACCGGCGGCTTCCCAGTCCGAGGCGAATCGAGTCGCCCGAGGGCGACGTAAAACGAAAGGTGAAACAATGACTGTTTCCAAAGAGCGCAAGGCGGAGCTGACTGCCCAGTTCGGTAACACCCCGGTCGACACCGGCAACCCCAAGGTTCAGGTCGCCATCCTGACCGAGCGCATCAAGGAGCTGACCGAGCACATGAAGTCCCACCAGAAGGACTTCCACACCCGTCGTGGTCTGCTCATGCTCGTCGGCCGTCGTCGTCGTCTTCTCTCCTACATCAAGAAGAGCGACATCGTCGAGTACCGTGAGCTCATCAAGGCTCTGGGCATCCGCGACAACATCCAGTAAGGATTTGTACATGCTAAGAGCGTCCTGCGCAGCGGGGCGCTCTTTTTGTGTAAGGGCGTGAACAATCACGCTCTGAAGCGTGGCGGGGGCAGGGGGCCCACGTCACATGAGAAGCCCGCAGGCAAGGGGCCTGTGGGGTAAAGGAGAACAATGACACTCGTATCCAAGACCTTTGAGCTGTACGGCAAGACCTACACCTTTGAGTCCGGCGAGCTTGCCAAGCAGGCCACCGGCGCCTGTCTGGTCAAGCAGGGCGACACCACGATGCTCGACACCGTGGTCGTCTCCAAGGAGCGTAAGAACTACGACTTCTTCCCGCTGACCGTCGACTTCAACGAGAAGATGTACGCCGCCGGCCGCATCCCGGGTGGCTACCTCAAGCGTGAGGGCCGTCCCAGCGAGAAGGCCACGCTCACCGCGCGCATGATCGACCGTCCGATTCGCCCGAGCTTCCCGGACGGCTTCCGCAACGAGGTGCACATCGTCGCCACCTCGCTCGTCGCCGACCAGGTCAACCCCTTCGATGTCATCAACGTCATGGGTGCTTCCCTGGCCATGACGCTTGGCGGCGTGCCCTTCGAGGGCCCGCTTGCCTGCGTGCGCATCGGCCGTAACGTGGAGACCGGCGAGTTTATCGTCAACCCCACCTACGAGGAGCGCGAGAACTCCGATCTGGACCTGGAGCTGGGCGGCTCTGCTGACTTCATCTCGATGGTCGAGGCCGGTGCCGAGGAGATTTCTGAGGACGACATGCTCGCCGCCATGAAGTTTGGCCAGGAGGCCCTTGCTGCCTTCTGCCAGGCTCAGGACGAGTTCGTCGCCGAGTGGGAGCAGGTCAACGGCCCCATCGTCAAGAAGGAGTACCCGCTCGACCAGCCCGTCGAGGAGGTCCAGGAGCGCATCTTCGCCCACTACGACGAGATGGCAGCCGCCCTTCGCGACGCCGACAAGCTCTCCCGTATCGGCAAGGTCGAGGCTCTGAAGGAGTCCATCCGCGCTGAGTTTACCGAGGAGGAGCAGGCCGCTTGGGAGCGTGAGATTCCCGTGGCGCTCAAGAAGCTCGAGAAGAAGGCTATGCGCACCATGGTCGTCGAGACCGGTGAGCGCGTCGACGGCCGTGCCGCCGATGAGATCCGTCCCATCATGGTGAAGGACAACTACCTGCCGCTCGTTCACGGCTCCGGTCTGTTCCAGCGTGGCCAGACCCAGGTGCTCTCCGTCCTGTCACTCGGCATGCTCAACGAGGGCCAGCGTCTGGATACCATCGAGCCCACCGAGGGCAAGCGCTATATGCACCACTACAACTTCCCGCCGTTCTGCACCGGCGAGACCGGCCGCATGGGCAGCCCCAAGCGCCGCGAGATCGGTCACGGCAATCTGGCCGAGCGCGCTCTGCTTCCGGTGCTTCCCGACGAGAACGAGTTCCCCTACGCCATCCGCGTCGTCTCCGAGGTCATGGAGTCCAACGGCTCCTCTTCGATGGCTTCGACCTGCGGCTCCACTCTCGCCCTTATGGACGGCGGTGTGCCCATTAAGCGCCCGGTCTCCGGTATCGCCATGGGTTTGATCCAGGAGGAGGGCAAGACCGTGGTCCTGTCCGACATCCAGGGTCTCGAGGACTTCCTGGGCGACATGGACTTTAAGGTCACCGGCACCACCGAGGGCATCACCGCCCTGCAGATGGACAACAAGGCCACCGGCCTTACCTTCGACATCTTGGCCCGCGCCCTGCAGCAGGCCAAGGAGGGTCGCGCCTTCATCCTGCAGAAGATGCTCGATGTGATCCCCGAGCCGCGCCACACCACGCGCAGCACCGCTCCGCGTATCGTCTCCATCCAGGTTCCGACTGATAAGATTCGCGACGTCATCGGTTCCGGCGGTAAGGTCATCCGCGGCATCCAGGACGAGACTGGCGCTTCGGTCGACATCCAGGAGGACGGCACCGTCTTTGTCGGCGGCACCGGCGAGTCCGTCGACCAGGCTGTCGAGCGCATCAAGCTCATCATCAAGGTTCCCGAGCCGGGCGAGGAGTACACCGGTCGTGTGGTTTCCATCCAGCCCTTCGGCGCCTTCGTCAACCTGCTGCCTGGTAAGGACGGCCTGCTGCACATCTCCCGCGTCGCCAAGGGCCGCGTGGAGAAGGTCGAGGACGTCCTCAACGTGGGCGACGAGGTCAAGGTCGTCGTCATCGAGGTCGACGATCGCGGCAAGATCTCGCTCGATCGTCTTGACAAACCCGAGGCCCCGGCTCGCGCCGAGGGTGCCTCCGAGGGCTACGGCGAGCACTTCCAGCGCCGTGAGCGTCCGCGTCGCGAGCGCTCCGAGCGCAGCGACCGTCCGCGCCGTCCCGGCGACAACGGAGGCCGCAAGCCCCGCCGTCACCACGACGCCGAGTAACAGCTACACATAAGCAGCTCAACAAGGGCGACTCCGGACAGGGGTCGCCCTTTTGCTTGCGCCCGGGAGGGACGCATATGAAGTTTCCTGCTCTACAGTCCTGCGCAAGACGGAAAGCACATTAAGTGCTTTCCTTTGCGTGCGGAACTCGCGATAAACTTCATATGCGTCCCTCCCGGGCGCAAGCAAAAGGGCTGGTTAGTGCCGCTTGCTATTGAGTTAGACAGTCTATTCGGTAGTCAGATTCCAGATTTGTAGATAGACGAAGCAGCATTTCCCCAGATAAAACCGACCAAAATAAACCTGTCCCTTATTGGCAGATTTCCCGTGGGGCGGGCACTGATGAAGTTTATCGCGAGTTCCGCACGAACAGGAGGCCACTTAATGTGGCCTCCGTCGTGAGCAGGACTGTAGAGCAGGAAACTTCATCAGTGCCCGCCCCACGGGAAACCGGCGGGATAGACCAGTTCAGATGGGGCTTTGACGCATGGGTGGTCTGTTGTTGTGCAAATGGGTATCATACTGTGGTTATTGCATCGACTCTGCGATGCTTTGTTGTATGTGCCCGACGGTCGGTTTGCCAGAAGCGCCCCGTCGGTTGTTTCAGACCCGTTTCGAAGAAAGGAAACAACACTCACCTATGGCAGCTAAAAAATCATCTCCCTTGAAGATCATTCCGCTCGGCGGCCTTGACGGCATCGGCAAGAACATGACGGTCTTCGAGTGCGGCGACGACATGGTGCTCGTCGACGCCGGTCTCATGTTCCCGGATGACTCCCAGCCCGGTATCGACCTGGTGCTTCCCGACTACACCTATGTTTTGGAGAACGAGGAGAAGCTCCGCGGTATCGTCGTCACCCACGGCCACGAGGACCACACCGGTTCGCTTCCGTACCTGCTGCAGGACCTCAACAACAGGGTGCCCATCTTCTCGAGCAAGCTGACGCTTGGCTTTATCGAGGGCAAGCTTTCTGAGTTCCGCATCCGCGCACCCAAGTTCCGCGAGGTCAAGGGCGGCAGCCATGTCAACCTCGGTGGCATCTCGCTCGACTTCTTCTCGATGACGCACTCCATCCCCGGCGCTCTGGGCGTGTTCATCCGCACCAACCAGGGCACCGTTATGCACACCGGCGACTTTAAGCTCGACCAGACGCCCATCGATGGTGTCACGCCCGACTATGCCGCTATCAGCCGCTTTGCCAAGCAGGGCATCGACCTGCTGCTTTCCGACTCCACCAACGCCACGGTTCCTGGCTTCACCAAGTCCGAGGCCGAGGTTGGTCCCAACCTGCTGCATGCCATCAAGAACGCCCCGGGTCGCGTGTTCGTCGCGTCGTTCTCGAGCCATATCCATCGCCTGCAGCAGATCTGCGATGCCGCCCGCAAGTGCGGCCGTAAGGTCGTTGTGACCGGTCGCTCCATGCTCACCAACACCCGCGTCGCGCGCGAGCTGGGCTACCTCAACATCGACGATGCCGATATCATCGATGCCTTCGATATCGATAACCTGCCCGACGATAAGATCGTCGTCATGTGCACCGGTTCGCAGGGCGAGCCGCTGTCGGCTCTGTCCCGCATGGCCAATGGCGAGCACAAGACGCTCTCTATCCACGAGGGCGATACCGTCATCCTCTCGGCAACTCCCGTTCCTGGCAACGAGAAGGCCGTCCAGCAGGTCGTCAACAGTCTGGCCAAGCTCGGCTGCGACGTGTGGGATAAGAACCGCGCTCTCGTCCACGTCTCGGGTCACGGTAGCCAGGAGGAGCTCAAGCTCCTGATGGCCATGGCCAAGCCCACGTACTTTATGCCGGTTCACGGTGAGGCCGTGCATCTGCGCGCCCATGCCCAGCTGGCCCGCAAGATGGGCATCAAGGACGATCATATCTTTATCCTCGATAACGGCGACACGCTCGAGATGCGCGGCGGTATCGTCAAACGCGGTACGCCCGTCGAGTCCGGCGTCGTTTACGTCGACGGCCTGCGTATCGGCGATACCGACCCCATCGTCCTGCGCGATCGCCAGAAGCTCGCCAACGACGGTATGGTTACCGCTGTTGCCATCGTCTCGCTCAAGCACAAGAAGATCGAGGCCATCGAGTTCTCGGGCCGCGGCGTCTCGTTTGCCATCGACGACCAGTTCTCCGAGGATGCCTCCGCGTCCATTATGAAGACGATTGAGAAGGGCAAGTTCAGCTTTACGAGCAGCGGTTCCGATGCCATTCGCAAGGCCGTGCGCGATTCGCTCTCTAACTTTATCTGGAGCCGTACGCGCACCCGTCCGATGATCATCCCGGTCGTCATGGAGGTTTAGTTTGGCGCGCGGATCTGCACAAAACGCCAAAGGCAATAAGGCCAATAACCAACCGGCATCTGCTAAGGGTGCCGGTTCCCATCTGCGTGCCAATAAGGGCCACGAGACGGACTTCGACGATTTTGAGCCCTTGGTGGAGCCCTCGGCCAACCGCGATATCGCCGGCGTGGTCATCGCCGTTTTGGCGATTGCGTCCTTCATTGCCGTGATTTCGCCGGCGACCGCACCCGTGACGGCTGCGGTTGCCGGTTTCTACCACCTAGGCTTTGGTCTGGGCGCCTACGTGCTGCCGATCGTCATTTTGCTGTTTGCCGCCACGCTCTTTTTAGGTGAGGACTCGCCGCTCAACATTCGCTCGGTCGCGGGCGGAGCCGTGGTCTTTATCGCCGTCGTCTCCATTCTTTCGCTGATGGTGCCGGGTACGAGTGTCTCTTGTGACCTTATGTTTACGCCGCAAAATCTGTCCGCCTCGGGTGGCTACATCGGTGCGTTTATTGCGAGTGCGCTGCAGAATGCACTGGGTAAGCCTATCGCGATGGTGGTCCTGTTGGGTCTGGCCGTCGTTGGTTTTGTCATCATCGGCTTTTCGGTGGGTGGCGTGCTGCGCTCTGCTCGCGACCGTGCGGCCGATTTTGCCGAGCGCCGTCGTTCCGACGTCAACGCGAGCCCGTGGGGTGACGACGAAGCCCTGTCGGTGCCCGGCGTTGCCCGTCCGCACTTGAGCATTCTTCGTCAAAAGGGCTCCGATGCTGCCGTGACCACGGTCATGGGCAACGATGTGGACCCGGTTTTGGACGATGACGACGAGGACGAGGATCCGTTTGTCGACGTATCCGATGCCGTGGAGGCCGAGCGCGCTAAGACGACGCTGCTGCCGCGCCGCCATGCCAAGAAGGGCAAGGCCACGCCTAAGCTCAATACGAGTGAGCCCGACCCGTCCTGGTCCGATAGCGAGATTGAGCTTACCGAGGGCGATGACGAGGACGACGAGGCTCCGATTGAGACCGCAAAGACAACTTTGCTGCCGCGTCGCCATGCAAAGCGCGACCAGGTAACCGGTCAACTTTCGATGGAAGACGACCCCGATAAGATCGACGAGTCCGAGCCGCCGTTTGCCGTGAATCCTGTCTCGGCAGCACCTCAGATTCCCGACTTCTTGAAGCATCCCAAGGTTGCCGATGCGCCTGCCTCGAGTGCCGTCGAATCGGCTGCGGCTAGCGATGGGGGAGCGGACGGTGGCGCCGCAGATAACGAGGGCGAAGAAGAGGACGGCCTCAAGCTTCCGCCGCTCGAAATCCTGCATGCCAACCCGCAGTCGGCTTCCGCCGCGTCTTCGGACAAGGAGTTGGAGCAGACCGCTGAGTCACTGCAATCCACCTTGCTTGAGTTTGGCCGCAGTGCCCGCGTGGTCGGCTGGATCGCCGGCCCCACGGTGACGACCTTTAAGCTGCAGCCTGGTGAGGGCGAGCGCGTGAGCAAGATTTCGAGCCTCGAGGACGATATCGCGCTTTCGCTCGCTGCCCAGTCGGTACGTATCTTTGCCCCGATCCCCGGCACCTCGCTCGTGGGCATCGAGATTCCCAACCGCAAGCGCCAGAACGTCAACCTGGGCGACGTGCTGCCCTATGTGAAGGGCGGTCCGCTCGAGCTCGCCATCGGCCGCGACGCCGAGGGCACTCCAGTCGTCGCTGACCTCGCCAAGATGCCCCACCTGTTGATTGCCGGTACCACGGGTTCCGGTAAGTCGGTCATGATCAACTCCATCATCACGACCCTGCTCATGCGTGCCCTTCCCGAGGATGTTCGCCTGATCATGGTCGACCCCAAGCGCGTCGAGCTCGCGGGCTATAACGGCCTGCCGCATCTTTACGTACCGGTCGTTACCGAACCCAAGCAGGCCGCGAGCGCCCTGCAATGGGCCGTGTCCGAGATGGAGCGTCGCCTGAAGGTCTTCGAGCGCCTTAACGTGCGTAAGATCTCGACCTACAACGAAAAGCAGGCCGCCGGCGAGTTTGAGCATTACGATAACCCGCCGCAAAAGATGCCCTATCTGGTCATTATCATCGACGAGCTCTCGGACCTGATGATGGTCGCCGGTAAGGATGTCGAGGCCTCGATCGTACGTATTGCACAGCTGGGCCGTGCCGCCGGTATTCATCTTATCGTGGCCACGCAGCGCCCCAGCTCCAACGTGGTGACGGGCCTCATCAAGGCCAACATCACCAACCGCATCGCCTTTAACGTCGCCACGGGCATCGACTCGCGCGTCATTATCGACCAGATGGGTGCCGAAAAGCTCACCGGTTTGGGCGACATGCTGTTCTCCAAGGTCGACTGGGGCAAGCCTCGCCGTATCCAGGGCTGCTTTGTCTCGGATGACGAAATCAACGAGATTGTCGAGTTCGTCAAGTCGCAGAGCGAGCCCGACTACCACGAGGAGATCCTGTCTGCCGTGGCGCCCGCTTCCATGTCCATGGCGGGTGGCGGCGGCATTGTCCGCACCGGAGTCGCCGAGCCGCAAGACGATGATCCGCTCATTTGGGAAGCCGCCCATATTGTGGTGGAATCGCAGCTTGGCTCCACATCTGGCCTGCAACGTCGTCTGAAGGTTGGCTATGCGCGTGCCGGGCGTATTATGGATATGCTGGAAGAAAAGGGTGTCGTCGGCCCGCCCGACGGTTCCAAGCCGCGCGAGGTCCTGTTGGACGAGGAGGGGCTTGCCGCGCTGGAGTCTGTCGACGCCGAGATGGCACGTGAAGATCGTGAGTTTGGAGGATTCTGATGGCTGCACGCTTTGGTGACATGCTGCTCGAGCAGCGTCGCCGAATGGGCCTTTCCATTCAGCAGGTCGCCAACACCATCAAAATCAGGCCGCAGATCATCGAGTTTTTCGAGACCGGTAACTTTGCTTCGATGCCGCCGCGCGGCTATGCGCAGGGCATGATTTCGAGCTATGCTCGCTTTTTGGGCCTCAATCCGCGCGAGGTCGTCAATGCCTACTTTGACGACCTGATGGCATACGAACGCGAGACGTCCCAGCGGGGCGGTCGTTTTCAGGACGCCGCCGGCTACGTCAATTCGCGTTCCTCGGTCGATAACGGGCGCTTCCTGATGGTTCAGGGCGGTCGTTCGACCCGCTATGGACAGCGTCCTCAGCAGGCCGGTTATATTACCGAGACGGGTTCGGGCGAGGAGATTCGCTCACAGCGTGACCGGTTCCGCAGTACGCCGATGCCCGAGGACCGTGCACTTCCCGCTGCCCGCGGCGTGGCGCGTGACCCTCGTGCCGGCTACGGCGACGGCGGCTATTCCGATCGCGGTTACCGTGGTGCCTCTATGGGACGCTCTCGCGGTGGCTATGCGGATGCCGATACCACGCAGGTGACGCCGCGTCTTCGCTCTCAATCACAGCCGTATGGCCAGCGCTCTTCGGCTTCGCGTTCGGGCCAGCGTGGCTATCAAGGCCGCGGTGAGCTTGCGCCCCGCTCGGGTCAGCGCAGCCTTCAGGGCCAGGGCGGCTATCGCGGCCGTTCCGATAGCAATCGCGGTCGTATGCCTCAGGGAGGCGGCCGCGGCAGTTCCGGTCGTGGACGCGGCGGATCACGTACTCCTCAAAACAACGGGCTCGATCCGCGTATCGTCTACGCCGGCATCGGTGCCGTTGTGCTGCTGTTGATTGTGCTCATCGTGGTGCTTCTGCGCGGCTGCGCATCTTCGGCGCCCGGGAACACGCCCGAGACGCCCACTGCTACCAAGATGACGACTAAGAAGTCTTCTAAGAAGACCGAAACGGTCGACGAGGACGATGACACCGATGAGGCGACGGATGAGTCGACTGATTCGGACGCTACCAAGACGACGGCCAAGAAGGAAGAGAACGAGGTCACGAAGGTCAAAGTCTCCGTTGCCAAGGGAAAGACCGCGTGGATTGAGGTCAAGGTCGACGGCAAGTCGGTCTATGGCGCCCAGGCGACTGGCCCCTTTGAGCAGGAGTACACGCCCGAGTCTTCGATCGAGATCACCACGTCCAAGCCTTCCGATGTCACCGTTACCAGGAACGGTGAAAAGGTTCGTTACGATACCAAGACCTCGGGCGTGGCGCGTGTGACGATCACCGTTCCCAAGAAGGAGACGTCTGATTCCGAGAATGGTGAAAGTTCTGATGGTACCGACACCACCGATGGTACCGATACCACCGACGGTACCGATACCCAGTCCACGGATGGCGCCGATACCGCAACTGACGGTCAGACGCCCAGCGATTCTACCGACTATTCGTACGATAGCTACTAAGCCTCTCGTACGCGAAAGGAAACATCATGGCTAAAGATTCCAGCTTCGACGTCGTGTCCGAGGTCAACATGCAAGAGGTCGACAACGCCTTCCGGCAGACCACGCGCGAGATTTCCCAGCGCTATGACCTTAAGGATTCCGGTGCCACGATCGAGCTTTCGAAGGGCGACAAGCTCTTTACGATCAACGCCCCGGCCGACTTTGTCTCCAAACAGATTGTCGACGTGCTGAGCTCCAAGCTCATCAAGCGCGGCATCGACCTCAAGGCTGTCTCGTGGGATGCGCCGCAGGCGGCATCGGGCGGCACCGTGCGCGTGCTCGGCCATATCGTCGAGGGTATCGACCAGGCGACCGCCAAGAAGATCAACAAGGACATCAAGGACCAAAAGCTCAAGGTTAAGGTGACCATCGAGGCCGACAAGCTGCGTGTTTCCTCTGCTTCGAAGGACGCGTTGCAGACCGTGATCCAGTTCCTGCGCGACCAGGATTACGGCCAGCCGCTACAGTTCACCAACTACCGCTAATATCATTCGAAAGGACCGCTCTCCAACATGGATACACCGTTGGGCTCCGTGCTCTACATCACCCTCGGGTGCGCTAAGAACGAGGTTGACACCGACCGCATGCGTTCTCTTTTGACCGCCGCGGGCTACGAGGAGGCATTCGACCCGCAGGATGCCGATATCGCCATCGTCAATACATGTTCGTTCCTCGCCTCCGCAACGTCCGAGAGCATCGAGACCACGCTCGAGCTCGCCAATGAGGTTCAGGACGGCGTTCGTTCTTGCCCCATCGTCATGTGCGGCTGTGTGCCGTCGCGCTATGGCGACGACCTGCCCGACGAGCTGCCCGAGGTCGCTGCCTTTGTGAAGGCCGACGAGGAGGACGGCATCGTGGCGGTCATCGATGGCGTACTGGGTGTCGAGCGTGAGATCGCGGCCTATATCCCTCAGGTCAAGCGTACCGTCGAGGGCGCCGTTGCTTACGTCAAGATTTCCGATGGCTGCAACCGCTT
Source organism: uncultured Collinsella sp. (assembly GCA_958353395.1). Classification (GTDB taxonomy): domain Bacteria; phylum Actinomycetota; class Coriobacteriia; order Coriobacteriales; family Coriobacteriaceae; genus Collinsella. The sequence continues at coordinate 49,404 of CATWSG010000004.1, read as the reverse complement.
CTGCAGCTTCTGCATGATCCCCTATATTCGCGGTCGCTATCATTCGCGCAATGCCGAGAGCATTATCTCCGAGGTACGCGACCTGGTTGCCGGCGGTGTGCGCGAGATCGTGCTGATCGGCCAGGACACGGGTATTTGGGGCACCGACTTTACTGACGAGGATGTCGCCGAGGGCTCGCCGCGCAATCTGGCGCAGCTGCTGCGTGCCGTCGCCGAGGCCGTGCGCCCGCACAACGTCTGGGTCCGCGTGCTCTATCTGCAGCCCGAGGGCATGACTGACGAACTCATCGATACGATTCGCGATACGCCCGAGGTGCTGCCCTATATCGATATCCCCGTGCAGCACTGCGACGCGCGCATCCTCAAGGCTATGCGCCGTTCCGGTTCGCGCCAGGAGCTCGAGGACCTGTTCCGCGATCTGCGTGAGCGTATCCCCGGCATCGTGATCCGTTCCACGGCTATGGTCGGCTTCCCGACCGAGACCGACGACGAGTTCCGCGACCTTATCGACTTTATGGACACCGTCGGCTTTGACTACACGAGCGTCTTTGCCTACTCGCAGGAGGAGGGCAGCCTGGCCGCTAAGATGGAGGGTCAGGTCGACGAAGAGGTCAAGCTCGAGCGCGCCCAGGAGGCCATGGACCTGGCCGAGTCGCTCGGTTTTGCCGCCACCGCCGCACATGTGGGCGAGCGCGCCCAGGTGATCGTCGACGGTATCGAAGAAACCGAGGACGGCACCGAGCTGATCGGCCATGCCTGGTTCCAGGCGCCCGATTCCGATGGCGCGGTCCACTTGGACGCCAGTGAGGCGTCCGTGGGCGATATTCTGACTGTCGAGTTTACCGATAGCTTCTGCTATGAGCTTATCGGCCATGTTGTGGAGTAGGAGAGCATCGTGGCAAACGAGAGCAATAAGGAACTGACGAGTGTCTGGACGCCCGCCAACATCGTGACGTGCGTTCGCATCGTCTTTATCCCGGTGTTCATGATCGTGTCGGCGCTTTCTCACACGAGTGTTGCCGGTACGGATTGGAGCACCTTCGACGGCCCGCTCGCCGCCGCTGCCTTCATTCTGTATGTGATCCTGTCGTGCACCGATAAGGTCGACGGTTATCTGGCGCGTTCGCGCAACGAGATCACCGACTTCGGTAAATTCTTGGACCCCATCGCCGATAAGCTGCTCGTGTTCTCGGCCCTGCTGCTGTTCTTGGATTTTGGCGCGGTGACCGTGTGGTCCGTGTTCATTATCCTGTTCCGTGAGCTTCTGGTGAGCGCCCTTCGCATGGTCGCGAGTGCGGCCGGTGTGGTCGTTGCGGCCGATAAGCTCGGCAAGTACAAGACGGCGACCACGATGGTCTCCATCTGCGGTTACCTGTGCGTTTTTGCTATGGCCGGCTTGCACCTTGGCCCGGTGGCGCTGACGCTCGGCATCTACTCGGTGTCGCGCTTCCTGTATGCCGTTGCCGTTGTCCTGACCGTTATCTCGGGCGCCCAGTACTTCTGGAACTGCCGCAAGATCGTCTTTTCGGTCTAGGTCCTGGTGGGTATGACGGACTCTTTTGAGCAGATTTCCGCACATAACGAGGAGCTGGCGCGTGATATTGTCGAGCGCGCGAGCGCTCGGGGCGTGACGGTTTCGACGGCTGAGTCGCTGACGGCGGGTATGATCGCCTCGACGATTGCCGATATCCCGGGCGCCTCGGCGGTGCTGCGTGGCGGTGCGGTGACCTATTGCGATGAGATTAAGCATCGCGTTCTTGGTGTTGAGCAGGAGACGCTCGACCGCTATACCGCGGTGTCGCATCAGACCGCGCGCGAGATGGCGGTGGGTTCGCTGGAGCTGTACCAGAGCGATATTGCAGTGAGCGCAACGGGTTATGCCGGCCCCGGCGGTGGCACTGAGGACGATCCGGCGGGCACTTTCTATATTGGCTGGGCGCATCGTTCCGCCGATGGGGGCGTGCCGGTCGTGGACTCTGTGCGCTGCCATTATGAGGGCGACCGTTCGTGTGTTCGTGCCCATGCGGTCGCGGAGGCATTGGGGCGCATTGCCCTTGTGCTCAACTCTATGGAATAGACATGTTTTAAGGGGCCTTAGGGCCCCTTAATTGTGGAGATAGGGACCTCTGACAAATTTAGCGTATGTGCTGGTTGTAGATGTATTTTTGCCTGCCTTGTTCATATTTGGTCCTTTGTGGTCAAGCATTTGGTCAGTGTTTGGTCGGCGTTTGGTTGGGTTTTGGAAAGACCGCCTGCATATGATTGGCCTGAACGGTTGACCACGAACAGCCGTTCGTTTATTATCGATGCAGGTTGTTAAGAGGAGGGCTATTCATGGCCAAGAATTCAGGTCCCGTACGTACCGTTCATGCTCGCACGACGGGTAAAGAGCGCGATGAGATGATCGCCACCACCAAGGCCGAGATCGAGAAGAAATTCGGCCAGGGTTCCATCATGAGGTACGGCGACGGTGGCCCCGAGCTCGAGGTCGAGGCCATTCCCACGGGCGCCCTGGCCCTCGATGCCGCGCTGGGTATCGGCGGCGTGCCGCGCGGCCGTATCGTCGAGATTTACGGTCCTGAGTCCTCCGGTAAGACGACGCTTTCGCTCGAGATCCTGGCCGAGGCCCAGGCAATGGGTGGCGTTGTGGCATTTATCGATGCCGAGCACGCGCTTGATCCCACGTATGCCGCGCGCATCGGCGTGGATATCGACGAGGTGCTCATTTCCCAGCCCGATACGGGCGAGCAGGCGCTCGAAATCGTTGACATGCTCGTGCGTTCCGGCGCCATCGATGCCATCGTCGTCGACTCCGTCGCCGCGCTGACCCCGCGTGCCGAGATCGAGGGAGAAATCGGCGATACTACGGTCGGTCTTCAGGCTCGCCTGATGAGCCAGGCGCTCCGCAAGCTCGCCGGCTCGCTGTCCAAGTCCAACACGACGTGCATCTTCATTAACCAGCTGCGTGAGAAGATCGGCGTCATGTTCGGCAACCCCGAGACTACGACGGGCGGCCGCGCCCTTAAGTTCTTCTCTTCGGTGCGTATCGACATTCGCCGTATCGACAGCATTAAGCTTAAGGACGAGGTTATCGGTAACCGCGTGCGCGCCAAGGTCGTTAAGAACAAGGTGGCAGCTCCGTTCCGTTCTGCTGAGTTCGACATCATGTACGGTACGGGCATCTCTAAGGAGGGCTCGATTCTGGACATGGCTGTCGAGTGCGGCATCTGCAAGAAGATGGGCTCCTGGTTTGCCTATGGCGAGGATAAGCTCGGCAACGGTCGCGAGGCCGCCAAGGCGTTCCTGCGCGAACACCCCGATTGTGCCGACGAGATTGAGCATAAGGTCCGCCTTGCCTGTGGACTTGAGTTTGATGACGATGCTCCGTCCGAGGTCGAGCTGACCGATCAGCCTGCGCCTGAGGAGTTTGACGAGCTTTACGCCATCGATGGTTCCGCCATGCTCGATGATGACGACGAGTAGCGGTTACGCTCATGTCGTATACGGTGACCGAGGCCACGGCCGTCTTTCCCGATAAGAAGGCGGCTTCCTCGTTCTCGAGCGGGTATGCGTCCAAAAAGCCTTGCGCACATATCGATTGTGAGCTTGAGGGCGGTTTTGAGCGGTCCATTTGGATTCCCGTGCGGGTCGCGCGGCTGTATGTCAAAAACCGCCCCGATCTTCCCTGTGATTGGGACAACTTTCGTGAGGCGGTGCAGTTCATCGAGCGTAAATGTGCACTTACCATGGTGACCGAGATGCTATCGCGCCGCGACCATGCGACGGGTGAGGTCCGTGACAAGCTGGCTCGCTACGGCTTTCACCAGCCCGCGATCGATTTCGCCGTCGAGCGCGCCACCGAGTATCACTTTTTAGACGAGAACCGCTTTTGCTCGTACTTTATCGAGGAGCGCAAGCGGCGCGGTTGGGGACAGCGCAAAATCGAGACCGAGCTCAAGCGCCGTCATGTCGCGCTCGATGACATTCCCGGTTATCCCGAGGATTATTTTGCCGTCGAAGACGATTTGGCGCGTGCGTCAGCCCTGCTCGCCAAGCGGCGTGTTCCAGAGACGCGCGGATTCGAAAAACTGGTTCGGTTTTTGATGGGCAAGGGCTTCTCGTATCACATCGCCGCCGATGCCGTTAAGGCACGTCTCGATGCCGAACGCGAGGAATGTGCGGTTTAGGCGTATGCGTTTTGTGACCCTGCCGTTCACCGCGTTTTAGCCGCCGTGTCGGGGCCATTAATTTGACAGTTGTTGTGGTTCAACGTACGATAAACACTGTCATTTGCTTTGTGATATGTGCTCATTTGTGATGAGTTTGTTTATATGTTTATCTGTATCCGACCCGCATAAGCTGCGCCCATATTACTCAAATGTCGCGAGCCGTTCGTAAGGACGGTTCGCTTTGTTGTGTAACGAATCCATAAAAAGGAGTGAGCATGCCTATCATCGCAGCGCTCGTTGGCATCGTTTTGGGTGCCATCGCCGCCATTGCCTACATGCGCACCGCCAAGCAGGGTAGTCTTCACGAGGCCGACGAAAAGATCCAGTCGGCACACGCACAGGCTGAGTCCCTGATCGGTGATGCTAAGCGTCAGGCCGAGACCCTCAAAAAAGAGGCTCTGCTCGAGGCTAAAGAGGAGATCATCAAGAACAAACAGGCCGCCGAGGCCGAGGACAAGCAGCGTAAGAGCGAGATTCGTACGCTCGAGAACCGTGTGATGCAGCGCGAGGAGTCCCTCGATCGCCGCAACGACGCTCTCGACAAGCGTGAGCACCAGCTGTCCAGCCAGGCCGGTCAGGTCGAGAGGCGCTCCCGCGAGCTTGAGGAGCTCTGCGCCAAGCAGACCTCCGAGCTCGAGCGTATTGCCGACCTGACCCGTGAGGACGCCCACAAGGAGCTCCTCGATAAGGTTCGCGGCGAGGTCACCCACGAGGCTGCCACGATCATTCGCGAGTCCGAGCAGCAGGTTCGCGCCGAGTGCCACAAGACCGCCCAGGAGATTCTGTCCTTGGCGATTCAGCGCTGCGCTGCCGACCACACAGCTGAGGTCACCGTTACCTCCGTGCACATTCCCTCTGATGACCTCAAGGGCCGTATCATCGGTCGCGAGGGCCGCAACATCCGGACCTTCGAGCAGGTTTCCGGCGTCAACCTCGTGATCGACGACACGCCTGAGACCGTCGTTCTTTCGAGCTTCGACCCGGTCCGTCGTGAGACCGCCCGTGTTGCCCTCGAGAACCTCATCGCCGACGGCCGCATTCACCCCGCCCGCATCGAGGAGATGTATCACAAGGCTGCCGACCTGGTTCAGCAGCGCGTGCGCGAGGCTGGCGAGCAGGCTGCCTTCGATACCGGCATCCACGACCTGCACCCCGAGATCGTCAAGACCCTTGGTGCCCTGCGCTACCGTACCTCGTTTGGTCAGAACGTGCTTCAGCACTCCCTCGAAGTCTCTGACCTGTGCGGCGTGATGGCTTCCGAGCTTGGCCTGGACGTTGTGACCGCCAAGCGCGCCGGCCTGCTGCACGACCTGGGCAAGGCAATCGACCATGACGTCGAGGGCCCGCATGCCGTCATCGGCGCCGAGCTTGCCCGCCGTTATGGCGAGAAGCCCGTTATCGTCCACGCTATCGAGGCTCACCATGCCGACGTCGACCCCAACACGGTGCTCGATGTCCTGGTACAGGCCGCCGATGCTGTCTCTGCCTCTCGCCCCGGTGCCCGTCGCGAGTCTGCCGAGAACTACATCAAGCGTCTTGAGAAGCTCGAGGAGATCGCCAACTCCCATGAAGGCGTCGAGCGTACCTATGCCATGCAGGCTGGTCGCGAGGTCCACGTCATGGTTCAGCCGGACAAGATCTCCGATGCCCAGTCCACGGTCCTGGCTCACGATATCGCCCATCAGATCGAGGAAGAGATGGAGTATCCCGGTCAGGTGCGCGTCGTCGTGATTCGCGAGAGCCGCGCTGTCGATATCGCTAAATAACATGAGCGACGCGAACGAGCTCATCTCATTTATCGCGTCGATGTCGGGGGAGGGCAACCTTCGCGTCGAGGAGAACCTTGGCGAGGGGTATGTCCGCCTCCGCGTTTCGGAGGCCGAGCGGCGCCAGGCAAAACACGACATTCAGCATGTCGAGGATATCGTCATCGAAATGCTCCGTAATGCTCGCGATGCCGGCGCCGACAAAGTCTATCTCGCCACGACCAAGGAAGATGGCGTCCGCACGCTTGTCTTTCTGGATAACGGTTCGGGCGTTCCGCAGGATATGCAAGAGCGAATCTTCGATGCCCGCGTTACCTCCAAGCTCGAGAGCATGAAGATGGACCGATGGGGCGTTCACGGTCGTGGCATGGCATTGTTTTCGATCAAGCAGAACACCGACGAGGCCCGTGTGGTCACGTCAGGTGTCGACCTTGGCTCGGCCTTTAAGGTGAGCGTTGCGGCCGACCGCCTCAGTGAGCGTGCCGATCAGTCCAGCTGGCCCCAGGCCGTCAAGGATGAGGACGGACGTTATGTCTGTGCTCGCGGCCCGCATAATATTATTCGCGCTGCTTGTGAGTTTGCGCTCGAGGAGTTGCGTGGTTGCGATGTCTATCTTGGTTCTCCGTCTGAGATTGCCGCGACCCTTTATGCTCAGGCGTCCAGTCGGCTCGATACGTCGCGTCTCCTGTTCATTGATGATGAGAGCGAGCTTCCGGTTGTCGACCGTTTAGGCCTTGCCTCTGATGCCGAGGACTTTATCCGTATCTGTTCGGGTTTGGGTCTTGAGATGTCCGAGCGCACGGCCCATCGTATTTTGGCAGGGCAGATCAAGCCCGTTCGCGGTGTGACCGCGCGTCTGCTGCGCGAGCGTGATTCGTCCTCGCATGCGCCGGCTCCTGTCGATCTCGCGAAGGATCGTCGCGGGCTACGTATTGCCAAAGATGACATGGCACAGTTTTCGCGTGCTGTGGAGCGCGACTTTAATGATCTTGCCGCCCGGTACTATCTCAACCTTTGCGGCGACCCAAAGATTCGTGTTTCGCGTGATCGAATCACTGTGACTTTCGATCTTGCCAAAGAGGAATAGTGCCTTTACCGAGTCCACTCGGTACGATACAGTTATTGCAGTTAAAACGTACTTTTAAACGCAGGAGTTTCTTCATGGATTGCCTGAAGGTATCAAGCAAATCATCGCCCGCGTCCGTTGCCGGCGCCATCGCCGGCATGGTCAAGGATGGTGTGCCCGTCAACATTCAGTGTGTCGGCGCCGGTGCGGTCAACCAGGCCATAAAGGCCGTGGCTATTGCGCGCGGTTTTTTGATTCCAACCGGGTTTGATATTTCCTGCGCGCCCGTGTTCTCCGACATCCTCATTAACGGGGAGTCGCGCACGGCCATCCGTCTTTCTATTTACGTTCACCAGATCAATCGAGCTGCTATGGATAACGTCGTCATGGATGATGTTAAGCCTGTGGCATAGCTTCTGCTTGCCTCGATTCGCCCCCCTCTCCATCGTTAGGACTTATGCACATGGACCAGCGTTCCGTACGCGATATTCTTGCCGGTAAAACCTACTTTATCCGCACCTTTGGCTGCCAGATGAATCAGCACGACTCCGAGCGCGTGAGCGGTCTGCTCGATTCGTATGGTTGCCTCATGGCGCTCGATCCCGAGCATGCCGATATTGTTGTCTTCGTGACATGCTGCGTGCGCGAGGCCGCCGATACTCGCCTGTACGGCCAGTGCAATTCCTGTAAAAGCCTGCCGCCTTCGCCTTCGGGCAAGCGTGTGGTTGCCGTTGGTGGTTGCATCGCGCAGCGCGATGGCGAGGGCCTGCTCACCAACGTCGATAACGTCAATGTCATCTTTGGTACGCATTCCATCGCACATGTGGCCGAGCTCATTGCCGAGGCATTCCTTGATGGCAAGCGTCATATCCGCACCAATGAGCATGAGGATACGGATGCCATGAGCATGCCGTGGCATCGCGAGACCCAGTATCACGCTTGGGTGCCCATCATGACGGGCTGCAATAATTTCTGTACCTATTGCATCGTTCCGTACGTGCGCGGTCGCGAAAAGAGCCGCCCCTTCGAGGAGATTGTCGACGAGGTGACCGGTTTGGTGCGCCAGGGCGTGCGTGAGATTACGCTGCTGGGCCAAAACGTTAACTCATATGGTCGCGATCTGTTTGGCAAGCCGCGTTTTGCCGATCTGCTACGTGCCGTGGGCGATACGGGCGTGGAGCGCATCTTCTTTACGTCTTCGCATCCCAAGGATCTGCTGCCCGAGACCATCGACGCCATGGCCGAGACGCCTGCTGTTATGCCGCAGCTGCACCTGGCCGTCCAGTCGGGCTCGACGCGCATTCTCAAGGAAATGAATCGCCGTTATACACGCGAGGACTATCTGGGCCTGGTCGATCGCATTCGCAACCGGATGCCCGATATCGCGCTCTCGACCGACATCATCGTTGGCTTCCCGGGCGAGACTGAAGAAGACTTTGAGCAGACGCTCTCACTTGCCGAGACGGTCCGCTATGCCCAGGCCTATACCTTCATCTATTCCAAGCGCGCCGGTACCCCGGCCGCAGAGATTGACGATCCTACGCCGCATGAGGTTATTCTCGAGCGTTTCAACCGCCTGGTTAAGGTTATCGAGACTACGGCACACGAGTATAACCAGGGTGAGCTTCATACTGTGGTGCCGGCGCTCATTGAGGGAACGAGTAAAAAGAACGACGCGGTCCTGCTGGGCAAGAGTCCCAAGAATCAGACCGTGCATGCGCCTATCCCCGAGGGTTACAGCATCGATCAGCTTGTTGGCAAGATCGTTGATGTTGACGTTGACGTTGCCAAGACCTGGTATTTGTCCGGCTCCGTTGTGGGCGAGCCGCGCTAATGGTTTCTCCCAGGGCAGGACTTTCCGCCGTTGCGATCGTCGGTCCGACGGCGGTTGGTAAGAGTGATGTTGCCGACCGTTTGGCAGCTCGTCTTTCGTCCGAAGTGCTGTCGTGCGATGCGATGCAAATCTATCGCGGCATGGACATCGGTACCGCAAAGATGGCGCCCGATGAGTGTACGGCGCCGCTGCGTCTCGTCGACATTGTAGAGCCGGGTGTGGCATATTCTGCTGCGCTTTATCAGGCTGGCGCTCGCGCGCATGTTGAGCGCTTGCTTGGCGAGGGCCGCCTACCGGTGTTTTGCGGGGGTACGGGGCTGTATCTCAAGGCCGCCCTCGATGAGATGGACTTTCCCTCGGGTGAACTTGAGGACGATCGCCGTGCGGGCTATCAGGAGCTTGCCGAGCGTATTGGCGAGGAAGAACTGCATGCCCTGCTTGCCGAGCGCGACCCAGAATCTGCTGCTGTTATTCATCCCCATAACGTGCGCCGTGTGATTCGTGCGCTCGAGATGCATGATGATGGTATCTCCTATGCACAGCAAAAAAGTCAGTTTAGTGTTCCGCGCGAGCATTATCATGCTCTATGGTTTGGTCTGACGCGTAATCGCGAGGTGCTCTACGAGCGCATTAACCTGCGTGTCGATCTGATGTTTGAACAGGGTCTTGTTGATGAGGTTCGCGGTCTTATGGACCAGGGGCTGGGAGATGCCCTGACTTCGATGCAGGCAATTGGCTATAAAGAGATCATCGATGCTTTCAATGGCGTGATAAGCATGGATGAGGCTCGCGAACTCATCAAGATGCGTTCGAGTCGCTATGCCAAACGTCAGCTTTCGTGGTTTAAACGCGATGACCGCATCGTGTGGTTCGATATGGACGAGTTTACGATCGATGAGGTCGTTGAGGACATCCTGCATTGTATTGAGGCTGCCTAATGGCCCGCTTCCCCCTTGTTCCCACGGCACCCGAGCCCGAGCGTGCCATATTAGTTGGTGTTGAGTGGCGCGACAATGCGTGGCCGCTCGATCGTTCGCTTGACGAGCTTGAGCGCCTGGCCCATACGGCTGGCGCCCAGTGCGTGGCGCGTTTGTCACAGCGTCTGGTTAAGCCGTATCCAAAATCGTTTATCGGTTCCGGTAAGGTTGAAGAGCTGTGCGGCCTGGTGCATCGCATGGATGCCGATGTCGTTATTTTTGACGACGACCTGACGCCCTCGCAGCAATCCTATTTGGAGAAAGCCGTGGGCGAGCCGGTAAAGATTATCGATCGTACAGCACTGATCTTGGATATCTTTGGCCTGCATGCTCAGACGCGTGAGGGACGCCTACAGGTACAGCTGGCGCAGCTTCAATATCTGTTGCCTCGTCTGCGTGGCATGTGGAGCCATCTTGCCAAGGAGCAGACGCGCGGCGGCATCGGTTCGCGCTTTGGCCAGGGTGAAAGCCAGCTCGAGGTTGACCGTCGCTTGATTCGCAATAAGATTGCCGCGCTTCGTCGTGAGCTCAAGCAGGTTGAACAGCGTCGCGATGTCCAGTCCAAGAGCCGCATTGAGTCACCGGCGTTTCGCGTCGCGTTAGCCGGTTATACCAATGCCGGTAAATCGACGTTGCTCAATCGCCTGACCGGCTCTACGGTACTTTCGCAGGACAAGCTGTTTGCTACGCTCGACCCGACGACGCGTTCGTATCGCCTGCCCGGCGGTCGCGGCATGACGATTACCGATACCGTTGGCTTTATTCAAAAGCTACCGCATGGTCTCGTTGATGCCTTTAAGTCCACGCTGTCTGAGGTTCTTGGTGCCGATCTGATCCTTAAAGTTGTGGATGCCTCTGACGAGGACTACGAGCGCCAGCTCGAGGCAGTCGATCGCGTTCTTGACGAGATCGGTGCCGGCGAGCGTTTGACGCTTACGGTGTTCAATAAAATCGATCTGCTCGATAGTGTTGATCGATTGAGCTTCCGTCGTCGCTATCCCGAGGCCGTGCTGTTCTCGGCCCAGACAGGCGAGGGGCTCGACGATCTCGTCGACCGTATTGCTCGTGAGGCGGCTGCTACCGATGTGTTGCTTTCTGCTGATATCCCGTATCGCGAGGGCGCCCTCATCACGCTGGTGCATGAGCAGGGAACCCTTTTGCACGAGGAATATCTTGAGGACGGCGTTCGTATTGTGGCGAAGCTGCCGGCCCGTATCGCGCCGCGGCTCGAGCGTTATCGCACCGAGTAGACGAGTTCCAAAATACCCAGAATGATGGGCTGATGCAGCAGATAAAAGGGGAGTGCATGACGTCCAAGGCTGGCGAGCGCCGGGACGGGATTGGCGTAGGCCCAGCTTGGTGCGGGATGTTCATATCTTTGAGCGGTATGCGCAGCAAAATATCCTGTGAGGTACATGAATATGAACGGGATGATTGGATAATAGTCGCCTGAAACAAACCTGGGGTCGGGAAATCCTAGCCACGCCAAATAGGGGAATGAATAGGTCGATTTCGGAATGCCCCATGTCGCTGCGAAGAGAGCGAGGCATATCGCAATGCCCCATGTGCTGGGAACTTTCTGAAGCATCGGTCGTGCTACGGCTGCCACAGCGGTACACGCCGCCATACAATAAATGATGCCAAAGTTTACTGAATCGTCGACCGATACGAGCGTTGTTACGATCCAGACGACCAAAGCTGCGGCAGCGTACTTGGCCGCTCGTTTAGCATTGTTGCGTGAGAGCGTGCACATCCAACCCGCGATAAACAGGAATACCCAGCTGATGCTGGCACGCCAGATGTCTTGAAAGACGGTCTGTGTAAACCAGGGCATATCCCAACCGTACAGGTAGGCGAGATCGTAGCAAGCGTGAAAACCTGCCATTGAAATCATCGTAAACCCGCGGACGGTGTCAAAGATGGTGATGCGTTTTTGCATTACGAGAACCGGCGCATCAAGCCGACGACTTTGCCCAGGATAACGGGATTCGTTGCATAGATAGGCTCCATGGTGTCATTCTCAGGCTGCAGGCGTACGCGTCCCTGCTCCTTGTAGAACGTCTTGACGGTCGCTGAACCATCAATCATGGCCACGACAATTTCGCCGTTCATGGCACTCTTTTGTTCACGGACGATGATGTAATCGCCATTGAAGATGCCGACATTGATCATTGAGCTCCCATGCACCTCAAGGATAAAGGAACCCTGATCAGTGGCGATTTCGGTCGGGATAGTAAAAGTGTCTTCGATATTCTGCTCGGCCAGAATGGGAATCCCAGCCGCGACGCGACCAACGAGCGGTAGCGAGACCGTTCCGCGAGGTGAGGTGGGCTCGTCAGATTTAGAAATTGAGACCGAGGAACCGTCCTCGTTAAAGAGTTCCAGGGCGCGCGGTTTGGTGGCATCGCGCTTGAGTAGCCCACGCGCCTCCAGGGCAGAGAGATGGGCGTGCACGGTGCTGGGGGAGGAAAGACCCACGGCAGTAGCCATCTCGCGCACGCTGGGCGGATAACCCTTCTCCTGCTGATATTCCTTGATGAAGTCGTAAATTTGCTGCTGACGCTTGGTAATTTTGCGAGCCATCAGGGCATCCTCTCTACCCATGTCAAACAAATGTTCGAATTTTGCTTGACAGGAACAACTGTTCGAAGATAATAATAACCGAACATTCGTTCTCGCGCTAGACATTTTTGTCCGCGCGGCTTGATAAAACTGTTCTCAGCAAAACACGCGAGAGGAGAACATGATGAACGCAACGAATATGGTCCAGGGAAACCTCGCCCTTAAGCTCGAGACGCCTGCCGCGCCCGCTTTTACTGTTGTCAAGGGTGGTCGTTCCGGTTATCAGCCTTTGCCCGTAAAGTCTGCTCGTAATCAGCATGCTGTTGCCGCGCCGACTCCCGTTGCTCTGAAGGTCTCGACGATTGTCGCCGTTGCCGTTGCGCTCACACTCTTCTTTGTCCTCGCTACGTCGGTCTTTAGCGCTCGTCACGCCGCGTATGCCGAGTCCGTTTCCAACGTTACCTACGAGACCATTCGCGTTCAGCCTGGCGATTCTCTTTGGTCGCTTGCCGAGGAATATCCAATCGAAGGTCTTTCCACGCAAGAGACTTCCGACATGATCCGTAACGTCAATCATCTGGAGCATGGTTCGCTCGCCGCCGGTGCGTATCTTAAGGTTCCTGCTCGTTCGTAATCATTATCGCGCTGCGCATGGTACCCTTGTTATCGTTTAAGAGGAGGTACCATGCGCTGTCCCAAATGCGGCAAGGCACATACCCGCGTCGTTGATTCCCGTATGCAGGAGTCAAACAACACCATTAAGCGCCGTCGCGAATGTTGCTCGTGTAACTATCGCTTTACAACGTTCGAGCGATGCGAAGACCCAATCGAGGTCATTAAGTCGGACGGAACCAAGCAGCGGTTCGATCGCAATAAGCTGCTCGTCGGCTTGATGCGCGCCACCATCAAGCGCGATATCGACACTAAGAAGCTCAATGAGATTATCGATGACATCGAGGTCGAGCTGCGCTCTCGCACGCTGACGGCCGTTACGTCCCATGAGTTGGGTGACATGGTACTCAAGCGCTTGGCCAAGATCGACAAGGTGGCGTACATCCGCTTTGCCTCGGTCTACCGCGATTTCAAAGACGTCGATGAGTTTCTGCAAGAGCTCGACAAGCTAAGGTGATTCCATGTCCAACATTACCCTCAACATAAAGCGTCTCGATCCCACCGTCGAGCTTCCCAAATACGCCCATCCCACCGATGCCGGCTTGGATCTGCGCTCCAACGAGGACTGCGTCCTGAAGCCCTTCGAACGCCGTCTGGTCTCTACCGGGCTGGCCATCGCCCTGCCCGATGGCTACGCCGGCTTCGTCCAGCCCCGTAGCGGCTTGGCCATCAAGCAGGGCCTGTCTATAGTCAACACGCCGGGCCTCATCGACGCCCACTACCGAGGAGAACTCAAGGTTATCCTCATCAACCTGGATCCCTCCAACAACATCCAAATCAACAAAGGCGACCGCATAGCCCAACTCGTCATCCAAGAAGTCCCCACGGTCAACCTCATAGAAGTAGAAGAATTAGACGAAACCGACCGAGGCAAAGGAGGCTTCGGCTCCAGCGGCGTCGCCTAGGGACGCTCGTATCCCTCCCGCCTGGCGCTTACCTATATCATTCCATGCTCAAACATTCTCGCTTCGCAGGGGCGCACGGATCCCGCTTTCGCCTGAGCCCCATACATATCATCCCGTGCTCAAACATTCTCGCTTCGCTGCGAAACTGCGCGCGGGACGATATGTATGGGGCTCAGGCGAAAGGGCTACATGCTTGACATAAAACAATCTTTCTAGTTAGCCGATGCGATAAAGGGATGCCTCCTTTGTCGCATCGGCTAACTCTATTTATATTTTCCTGTTTTACCTTTGCAGGTTCTAATGGAGGGGATACCGAAGTAGCTGCTAGTAAGTAAACGTAGCCGCTCAGCGGGAGCCGCCCATATATCGTTCCACGCGCAGTTTCGCAGCGCAGCGAGAATGTTTGAGCATGGAATGATATATGGGCGGCTCCCGCTGAGCGGCGGACCTTCGTCTACCTGATATGAGCGGGTTTTCCGCCCCAGTAGAAGCGGCAGAAGGCTCGTTTACGTTTTTGGGGTTTGCCTATGAGTTCCATGGTTGCGATGGCGATGTCCTCCGCTGCGCGTGGACGGCGCAGGACTTCGCCGTTGATGAGTAGGGCTTTGAGCGACTCAGGGTGGTCGTGCAGGTGACGAAGCGTCACGATGAGTTCTCGTGCGGTGGTGACATGCATGCTGGCGCCCATGCCGGTGAGCATTGTGGTGTTGGCCTTTTCCTGACCGTATGATTTGCCCAGCAGGATCATCGGCAGATGAGCGCACAGGCACTCGGTGACGGTGAGTCCGCCCGATTTGAGGATTGCCAGGTCGCAGCCGTGCATGAGGGCCGCCATGTCGTCCACGTAGTCCAGAACCGTGACGTTGTCGAGCTTCATGGCGTCGAAGAGCGTTTTGAGTCGGGTGGCGTATTCCTTATCCTTGCCCGGTAAAAAGACAAAGTGCATGTCCTCAAAGCTGCGTAAGAAGGGGAGCGTGTGGTCCATCGCGGCGCGGAAACGCACGTATGGTTGGGGTAAACTGGCACCGGCCATCACCAATACGACGGTTTTGTCTATGGGGAGATTGAACTTGCTGAGCTCATCTTCGCGTTTGTAATCTGAATCGAAACCGGCTCGGATGGGGATGCCCGTTATGCGGATCTTTGACTCGGGAACCTTGCGCGGGCGCAGCGTTTCGGCCATAAACTCGTTGGCTACACAGAATAGATCGGTGTCCTTGTGGGGCCAAAAGCCTTCGACTTCGTAATCGGTCGGCACGCAGATGACCGGGTAATCGATACCCGTGATGACGCGGGCGCCCACAGCGACGTTGGCCGCCGTAATGTGTGTTGCGACCACGGCTATGGGCCTGCGGGTCCGGACGTATTCGTTGAAGGCGGGGAACATAATTCGTGACCATGCTGTGCCGCCGCCCCAGAGCAGATGTCCTGTAAGCGTATATCGCCAGGTCAGGTCGTAAATGGGGCGTGTGGCTCCCGTAAAAGAAGCCGCGGTCTTATTGCCGTCGAATTTAATACGTCCAAAATCAAGGATATCGAGCACTTCAATTTCAATATCCTCAGGGATTCCCTTGGTGCCGCGGATAAGGTCAAATGCTTGTGCAATCGCGTTGGCGGCGGCTTTGTGGCCCGATCCAACCGATGCGTGCACAATGGTTACCAGGGGTTTTTGTGCAGGTAAAACGGTCATTTGCTCCGGTTGGGGAGTGGCTTGCATGGGCAGGGGAGCGCTATTGCCCGTCTGCGTTTGATCCATCGATAACTCCCCTTCAGCTTTGTTACGCGATTTATCATTGTAGTGCATGAGTGTCATGTTCACGTAAATTTGGGTATGAGCGCAAAGAACGTCAATGTATCGACGAGAGGATATTCCATGACTACCGATCAGCCGATTGATGTTGCGATTATCGGTGGAGGCCCCGCGGGCTATGCTGCCGCCATTTACGCTGCGCGTGCCAACCTGACGACGACCGTGATTGAGCAGGGCATGTCGGGTGGACAGATCGCCACGACCAATGAAGTCGAGAACTATCCGGGCATTCCGCTCTTGAGCGGCGCCGAACTCGGCGAGCGTTTTCAGCAGCATGCAGAGGGCCTGGGAGCACAGGTCGCATGGAGCATGGTTTCGGGCATCGATTACGATGCCGATGCAGCGCTGTTTACGGTGCATCACGATATGGGCGATACGCTGGCCTCGAGCGTTATCGCTTGCATGGGTGCCACGCCGCGATCTGCTGGTTTCGCTGGCGAGGATACGTATCGCGGTCGTGGCGTTTCGTATTGCGCGACGTGTGACGGCATGTTCTTCCGTGGCAAGCAGGTTTTTGTCATTGGCGGCGGCAATGCTGCCTGTGAGGAAGCCCTGTTCTTGTCAGAAATCGCCAGCAGCGTGACCATCGTCTTGCGTCGCGATCGGTTCCGTGCACCTGATGGTGTTGTTCAGAAAGTACTCGAAAAGGACAATATTACAGTTAGGTACCAAACTAGTGTTGTTGAGCTTTCTGGTGAAGCGATGCCAACGACGATCACCTTTAAGGACAATGCATCCGGTGAGACTCATTCCGAGTCATTTGAGCCCGGCTCGTTTGGCATCTTTGTCTTTACCGGAACGCAACCCCATACCGAGCTTGTTGAGCATTTAGTCGATCTGACGCCTGATGGCGGCATTCTGACTGATGAATCCATGGCGACCCGCACGCCAGGTCTATTTGCTGCTGGCGACATCCGTTCCAAGCGCTTACGTCAGGTTGTGACCGCCGTTTCTGACGGAGCAATAGCAGCAACGAGCGCATACGCGTTTCTCCGCGGATAAGTACGATAATATATCTTATGTAAGGTTGCTATCTTTAAAACAAAGTGGTTGGACGGTGCATCAATGTGCTGTCCAACCACTTTTACTTTACTGCTATATAGTATGCAAAACTAGATAACCTAGAATACAATATAGCTAATGAACGGAGGATCCTTATGAACCACGCCAAACGCGTTATCCCGATGTCCGATTCGTCGGTCAGCATTAAGCCTGAGGATATTCAGCCCACTGTGCTGCCCGATGCATTTATTCAGTCCGATATCGTGCGCAAACTCAATACGTTGAGTCTGCCGCGCTATGACCAGTTGCCCAATGTGACGCTCTACCGCGACCAGGTCATTGAGTATGTTGCGCTGTGGATGGAGCCGCTGTCCATTTGCGTTGAGCAGCCTATCATTACGCCATCGATGATCAATAACTACGTGAAGGTCGGCCTGGTGCCTGCTCCGGTCAAAAAGCAATATGGCCGCGAGCAGATTGCCCGCCTGATCGCTATCTGCATCTTTAAGCAGGTGCTACCTATTGCTGCGGTGCAGGCACTCTTTAACATTCAGCGTTTGAGCTACGATGCCCCGACGGCCTTCGATTATGTGGTCGATCAGCTCGAGGCATCGATTCGTTCGGCGTTTTCCGTCGAGCAGGCGCCTGTTCCCGATACCGCGCATCAGGTAACGCGTGAGTCGCTGCTTGTACGCAGTGCCGTATCGTCCTTCGTTTCGAAGGCTTACTTGATGAGCTATCTCAAGTTCAACGGGTTTAATAGCTAGCCGACGTATAAAACGGGCGGGACAAAGAGCCATCTGTCGCTTTGTCCCGCCCGTATTTTGCTTGGTTGGACTTTATTTGCCCGAAGCTACGCCCATGCCGTAGCCGATGATGAGGCCATGCATCTCGGCGTAATAGGAATCCAGGCCGTTGCAGGGCATGATGATGGTCTTGGAGCCGGGCCAATGCTCAATAATACGATCGGCCAGCGCCTGGGCGCTCGATACGTTTTCCACATGATCGATGACGACCTCGCCGCCCGTAAAACCCTCGGCTTCCATGGTGTCGATGATCTTGTTGAGCATTTTCTTTTCGCCACGCGTGTGCCCGACGAGTTCGATTTTACCGACCTCACTCGCCGTGCCCAAAATGCGGATATTGAGCTTGTTGGCAATGACGCCGGCTGCCTTAGGGATACGTCCGGCTTTGGCGAGATTTTCGTAATTGCACAAGCTGAAGAGGATTTTGCTGTTCTGTTCAAGGCTATCGAAGTATGCGCAAGCGTCCTCGAATGAGACATCCGGATTGCTTGCAAGATAGCGGTCGAACAGCAAGAAAATGAGGTCCATTTTGCCGCCAGCTGCGCGTGAATTGACTAGATGAATCTGTCGGTTGGGCTCCTCGGCAAGAACCATATCGCGAGCCGTGGCTGCCGCGTTGTAGCTGCCCGACACGCCCTCAGATATCGGCATGCAGATGGTCTTGTCTGCCAATTTGAAGAGCTCGGCCCACTCCCCTACGCTGGGACAAGCGCTCGAAGAAGCGTTCGTCTCCGCCTGAACAGCGCAGTTGAGCTCATGAACATCGAGCGAAAGGTCATCGACGAATTCACGCTCCCCCACTCGAATCTTGAGGGGCGCGAATGCAAACGTTGTATGGGGCGCGGTCGGTTGCCAATCGCGAAGGTTGCAGCTCGAATCGGAGATAAGTGCCCAGCTCATAGAGGGTCCTTTCTAATTGTTCATCAACAATTATAGCCTTCTTGCAAACCGAATGGACGGCTATCTAGTTTTGAATACTAGATAGCCGTCCAAGATGAGAGAGAAATAGAATGGACCTCGCGGCTTAAAGCCACGAGGTCCACATTCATACGCTGTGTAAGATGACTTAGTAGCGCACAAAGATGTAGTTATTGTTCATGCCGGCGGCAACGGAGCTGATGATAACACCCGTGTTGTAGTCGGAAGCATGAATCATCTGACCACCACCGATGTAAATGCCGGTGTGGTACGAGTTGACCACAACGTCACCGGGCTGCGGATCGGACACACGCGTCCAGCCCATAAAGGTACCCGTGGTGCCCAGGCGGCAATAGCGACCAGTGAGGCAATAGCTAACAAAACCAGAGCAGTCGAAGCTGTTCGGGCCAATTCCGCCCCAGGAATAAGCGCAACCAAGCTTACTGTATGCACGCGATACAACAGAACCGCCGTCGACGGACTGGCTCGGAGCAGAAGGCGTCGGAGCCGGAGCAGGCGTGAAGGGCTGCGGCGTCGGAGCAGGTGCCGGCGTAGGAGCCGGAGTGTTGCCGCCCTGGTTGTTGTTATTGCTGGTCTGGCCGCCGTTGTTGGTGTTCTCGGTCGTGCCGGCAGTCTCGTTGCTCACCGTGGCCTTCTCGGCGGTGCTGGCGTTGATGCCGGCCTGCAGCGCGGCGTTAGCCTCGGCCTCGGCGGCAAGCTCGGCCTGCAGCTGTGAATCCAGGGAATTTACGACGCTCTGGGCTTCAGCCTGCTGGGCATTTAGCTCGTCGACCTTCTTTTGCGTGGCGGCGACGTTCTTCTCCTGCTCGGCCTGCTTATCGGTGAGCTGCTGCTTAAGCTCCTTGACCTCTTGAATGGTCTGAGCTTGCTTATCGGAAACTTTGCCGTAGTAGAACAGACGGTTGAGCATATCGCTCAGGTCATCGACACCCGTCAGAACCTGAAGTAGGCTTAGGCCGCCGGTTTTGTACTCGCCGGCGACATAGGTCGAGAGCTTGGCCTGACCATCGGCGATCTCCTGCTGCTTTTGCGTGATCTCGCCAGCAGTCTGATCGAGCGCCTGCGTCTGCGTTGCGAGCTCATCGTAAATCTGCTGGGTTTGGGTACCGATCTGCTCGAGCTTCGTACGAGCAGCGGTAAGGTCGGATGCGGTATCGGCGTAGGCAGGAGCCGCGAGGCCCAAGCCCAAAACACAAGCGAGGGTTGCCGTAGCAGCGCAGCGTGCCATGTTTTTGTGCGTGTTTGCTGTGCGCATGTAGCTTCCTTTCCAGTAACTAAGGGTAACGACTAGTCCACCGTCACCAGGCTAAAGAGCTCCACATCGTCATTAGACGGCGTGAGCTTCTCGCGCGGGTTGAGAAACGCAAGCTCAAGGATACAACCGTAACCGACAAGCTTTGCGCCCATATCTCGCACCAGTTTACCTGTTGCCTCGACGGTTCCGCCCGTCGCGACCAAGTCGTCCAGAATCAACACGGTATCTTTAGAGCTGATAGCGTCGGCATGGATCTCAATTGAATCGGTGCCGTACTCGAGCTCGTAGCTCTGGCTTACGGTCTCGCGCGGCAGCTTGCCCGGTTTACGTGCGGGAACAAAGCCAGCGCCAAGGGCTACAGCCACCGGTACGCCAACCATAAAGCCGCGAGCCTCGGGACCCACGACCTTGGTGATTCCCATGCCGGCAAAGTGCTCGGCGAGGGCATCGGTCATGGCTTTGAGCGCCTCGGGATTGCCAAAGAGCGGCGTGATGTCTTTAAAGATGACTCCGGGCTCGGGATAGTCGGGGATGTCGACGATTTGAGATTCGAAGTCGTACATTGCATGACCTTTCAATGGGTTGCCTAAATTTCAGCAGCTGTTATTTGCCCGCGGTGGCGGTGCCGGAGTGCGAAGGGGCTACGACCTTGAGCGGCTTTACGAGAGAATCCTCGTGCGAAGCCGGAGCGGCTGTCTCTTCGTTTTTGGCCTTGGTGGACTCGGAGCGAGTGATTTCCTCATCGAGTGCATCGATGTCGGCGTCCTCGACCACGGCGTTGAGCGACTCAAAAACGCGGTTCTTGAGCAGCGCGGTGTGCACGCCCTCCGTCAGGTCGTGAAGCTTCTTAAACGCACGCTCGAGCTTGGCGTCGCGCTCGTCATCGGAGGTATCCATTCCGAGCATGCTCACGAGCACCTGCTCAAACATCGAGGACTCGCGGTTGGCGGAAGACACGTACTGGCGCAGGTTGCGCGGCTCGATATGGAAGCGTGACAGCTCGGAGCAGTAGCGGATGATCGGAAAATCGCGACCATCGACGAGCTCACGATTCTGCGGACTCTTGATGATGCGAATGAGGTCGTTCTCGGCGAGCGAGCGGATAAACGAAATCTCGACACCCAGCATATCGGGAATGGTCTCAATGGGATGCAGCTTTTGCTTAGTCTCCTTGGGCTCCGTCTTGAGTGGAACATCGGACAGCAAGCCCACCTCGTAAGCGAGCGTTGACAGGTCCGTGGCGTTTTCCAAGCGCTGCTTAATCACGTTGAGCGGCATGTAGCGGGTCTTCTGCAAGTGCAGGATGACCTCCAGGCGATCAACGTCCTCCTTAGAGTACTGACGGTATCCCTTAGGCGTACGATGAGGGGTAATGAGCCCCTCATCCTCTAGAAATCTAATTTTTGAGTTCGAAAGATCGGGGTATGCGCCTCGAAGTAGGTTGACGACTTGGCCGATACTCAGATAGTTGCGTTCGGCCATGCCCTACTCACCGGTTTCGATGCGCTCCGGCGTGCTTTCGTGGTAGATGAGCGTAAACGTACCGATCTGGACGGAAGAACCGTCGTGCAGCGGGGCTGCATTGACGATGGCACCGTCGACCCAGGTGCCATTGAGCGAGCCCAAGTCCTCGATGCGAGCGCCGAGGCCCTCGCGAATAATGCGCGCATGGCTGCGCGAAACGGTCATGTCATTGAGGAAGATGCCGTTTGCAGGATCGCGGCCGATGGTGGTCACGTCGTCCTCGAGCTCAAAGGCGGCTCCAGTCTGCGGACCCTTGACGATGGACAGAACGGGGGCAGTGATGCGCACGTTGGCCATGAGGTCGGGAACGGTGACGTCGCTTGAAGGCACGCGGAATACGCAGGTAGCGTCAGCAGTCTTATCATTCTGAGGCATATTGTTAACCATGTTGTCCATGACAACCCCTAACTTATCGCGGACGTGCCGCAAATAATGAACCGTACGTAATCATACCCCAACGAATCAGTCTTCGATTTCAGGGTTCAGAAAGTCGATGTCCTCGTCCTCGGGATGCGTGAGAGCCTGTTTAATGGCCGCTCCGCCCTTAATGGAGTAGATGACAGCCGTGAGCATGGAGAAGATCACGCCGCCGTACACAAAGAAGATGCCGAGGGGCACCGAGCTTCCGTTGAGGCCCGGGAAGGCCGTGAGGGTTGAAGGTAAAAGTTGCAGGCCGTCAATAACGGGGAACCCGAGCAGCATGAGCGAGAATCCGGTCATGAGCAGCGCTGTGGCAATCTTTCCGGGGAAGACGACATCGATGGGGCGACGGTGATAATGACGCACGATAAGCGTGCCGATGCCCAGATAGATATCGCGGCCAATAATGAGCACGCAGACCCAGATGGGTAGCTCTCCGCGGACCACCAGTCCCAAGACGCCGGTGAACAGCAGCGCACGGTCGCAGATGGGATCCATGACCTTGCCGAGCCATGAGACCGTCTTAGTCATGCGGGCGATCTGACCGTCCATCCAGTCGGTGGAGGCGGCAACGGCGTAGATAACGATGGCGATGACGCGGTTGTTGTCCGTCACAAACAGGTACAGAAATACCAGGGTGAGGATCAGGCGCGTAAAGGTGATGAAATTGGAGATCGTAAAGATCTTATTCGACGGGTAATCGGAAGTGCCGATAAGCTCCTTTTTGATCTTCTTTTTGATGCCCACAGGACTCCCCCGCTGGTTAACGACAAAACTTTCGATACTATACCCGTTCCTGCGATGTCTATCCAGCGCAAGCATAGAGAGTCCAGACATGTGGAGGACGTTGCTGGTCGGCACGTGGAGTCGCATTTGTGTACATCAGCCCCCAAAGATGCCAAAAAATAACGGCGCTGGTGAGGTGCTCTTCGCGTCAAGTCACTTTGCTTTCGAGCGCAAGGGACGCTCGAGCCAGGATGGAGAGGGCGAAAGCTACACCCTCACCGACCTCGACGGGGTCAATCGCATCGACTGCAAAAGCGGCTTCGGGTTCTACGCAGAGCCGAGGGCCGAGTCACAGTGGGCAGCAGCAAAGCGTGGTCCTGGACCTTCGCCAACGTTTCGCTGCGCAAGCTCTTTGAAGCATCGCTTGCGACGGGAAACCCGATAAGGTGGAGCTAGAGATGACGGCGTTCACCTTTTGGTTCCACCTGCCAGCACCTCCTCTCTCGATGCCGCAAGGGTTTCTTCGTGGTGATAGACCGACACCGTTCATCGTTGTTACGGGCTCGTTCGCAAAGTCGTGAACACGCTCCCCTCTTGTTCAGCGCATAATGGTGCACCGTGTGCGGCTGTGCGGTCGCACGCTAAAGGAGATGTGCCCGCATGGGCATCGAGAGAGAGGATGCAGCATGAACCTGAGGGAGAAGTACGGTGAGTGGGGCCTGATCCTGGGCGCGACCGAGGGCGTCGGCAAGGCGTTCTGCGAGAAGATCGCCGCCGGCGGCATGAACGTCGTCATGGTCGGCCGTCGCGAGGAGAAGCTGAACGTGCTCGCAGGCGAGATCCGCGAGACCTACGGCGTGGAGACCAAGGTCGTGCGCGCCGACTTTAGCCAGCCCGGCGCTGCCGAGACCGTCTTCGCCGCGACCGAGGGCCTGGACATGGGCTTCATGAGCTACGTGGCCTGCCTGCACAGCTTCGGTAAGATCCAGGACACCCCCTGGGAGAAGCACGAGGCCATGATCAACGTCAACGTCGTGACCTTCCTCAAGTGCTTCCACCACTACATGCGGATCTTTGCCGCCCAGGACCGCGGCGCCGTGATCAACGTCTCGTCGATGACCGGCATCAGCTCCAGCCCCTGGAACGGCCAGTACGGCGCGGGCAAGGCCTTCATCCTCAAGATGACCGAGGCCGTGGCCTGCGAGTGCGAGGGCACCGGCGTCGACGTCGAGGTCATCACCCTCGGCACCACCCTAACCCCCAGCCTGCTGTCCAACCTCCCCGGCGGCCCGCAGGGCGAGGCCGTCATGAAGATCGCCCTCACCCCCGAGGAGTGCGTCGACGAGGCCTTTGAGAAGCTGGGTAAGGAGCTCTCCGTCATCGCCGGCCAGCGCAACAAGGACTCCGTCCACGACTGGAAGGCAAACCACACCGAGGACGAGTACATCCGCTACATGGGCTCGTTCTACCGCGACTAGCAACTGCGGAACACACGCGCGAGGCTGCATACGGGTTCGCAGGTAGAGATGCGAGTGCGAGGGTTTCTTTGCGGGGGCGTGCGGATGCGGCGCCTGCGAGGGAACCCTCTTTTCATGGGTGGGCGCGGCGATGAACCCGTGCGCGGCACCTCGGCGCTCACCGTCGAGGGCGACCTGCCCGGCTCCCTCGCGATCTCCCTACACGGGGTTCTGCGCTCCGGCATCCTCTGGACCGTGTCTCGCTCG
Source organism: uncultured Collinsella sp. (assembly GCA_958353395.1). Classification (GTDB taxonomy): domain Bacteria; phylum Actinomycetota; class Coriobacteriia; order Coriobacteriales; family Coriobacteriaceae; genus Collinsella. The sequence goes on along the minus strand of CATWSG010000004.1, from coordinate 25,187 downwards.
TGCTCAGTGGGCCGGCCGATCCGGCCCTCAGGGTATCGGATTCCCGCATTCATCCGTACATGTTCGTATGAATGCGGGAGGTGTTCGGGTGAAGTTGATATTCAAGGGTCTGCCGCGCTCTCCTGCCATTACGAGCTCATCCTGGTTGGCGTTTCGAGCTCAGGGAGTATGCGGTGCGTGGATAATGGACTCACCTCGATGACGGCGTTGACGGGAGCGACCATAGCGATGTGCGAGATCGCAGTCAACTCCGACTCCCCGGAAAGCGATTCGAGGAACTGGAAGAATACAAGGAATGCCAAACTCGTCGATTCCGTTGACCGCAACGTGCTAAGCCGTCGGTTTCTCCTCGGCATCCTGCTCGAACTTGACAAGGGCGTCGGAAATCTGCCTGCTGGTGGGAAGCGCGAAGCGCTCTCTGCGCGACACGATCTCATCAAACATCGGGACAAGGAATGCTCGGATCTTCGCCTCTTGGAACTGCGATGGGAGCGTTTCCTCCATCAGTGTCTTGAACTCTTCCGGCTTTACGCCGTTTAGGACAGCAAGCAGCTCGTCCATCTCACGTCCGTCGAGCAGGTACTCGACCGCCATGCACGACACCATGGCGTTGAAGTACCGCCCAAAAGACGCGCTGTCGCCCTCGAACAGTATCCCGCCGACTACGCCCGCGGCCGCTGTGCCGACCGTTCCGCCGACCATGCCGCCCGCGAGGCCGACGATGGTCCCCACGCCGGGCGACACCGCCGTTCCGGCCGCGGCGCCGACCTTCGCCGCCGCGACTCCTGCTGCAGCGGCGCCGGCGATTCCCCCGGCGATCGAGGTGGCGAGGCATGCCATGTTCTGGGCGTACTGGGCGCCACTTGCCTTGCCCTGGAGGAGTTTGTAGGTCTCGGGGACTGAGAACACGGCGAGGGTCACCGCTGCCGAGACGGCATTGCCCCTTAGCATCTTCGCAAGCTGCTTGGAGGCGGCTGCTCCGCTGATGGCGGTCTTGCCCGTGAGGGCGCGCAGGCCGTTGACGATTGTGGCGGACGCCTTGAATCCGAGCTTGCCGACCACCGCCTGGCTGGGCGCCACCAAAGCGTTGGAAAGCCCCGCTCTGGAGATCTGCGAGACGACCATATGCTGGGCGAAGGACAGGCCGAACACCTGGACGCCGGCGGCGATGCCCGCCTGGACGGCACCGGTGATGTCCCTGGTCTCCCTGTACGCCATGAACGTCGTCGCCAGAAACGACAGGCCGAACGCGCAGGAGCATGTGACCGCGCCGGTCGCGGCGTCATACTTCACCGATTCCACCGTTCCCGGCTTGGTGAGGTTCACCGCCTGGTCGTACGTGAGCTTGCCTTTGCGGACGATCTTCTCGGCGTCCTTGGGGTCGCTGACGCCGGGAACCTTGCCTTGGCTAATCTTCTTCTCGAAACCGCAGAGCACCTGCTGGTACTGGTCTTTCGGGACTTCGAGCTGCATCGGCGTGCCGTCTTTCGCGAGGTAGCGATACTGATGGCTGCTCGGATCGAAGCATGCTTCGAGGGAGCCGCGTGCCGTCTTGTAGTACTTGGTCTGGATCAGAACGCCGTCGACGCTTCGGTCGGGGCCGTTCTTCACGTTGTCCCTCCCCAGAATCTCGGCCTGGTGGCCCTGGAGCCTGTCGATGATGCTGTTCGCCTCCTCGGCAAGCTCTCCGTGGCCCGCAGGGTTGTTGACCGCGGCCCGTTGCTCGACGAAGACCTCCCCGTTGCTGTTGATGGTCGCCGCCGCCGCGACTGCCGCGGCTTTGACCGCCGTATCGTCCACCGTGGCAAGCTCACTGTCGATGCCGGCGGCGCGGTCATCCTCGAGGCCGCGGAGCGCCTGGCAGCGGGATACGAACTGGCTCCGGCACGCCTCGTCGACGGTGAGCGCGAGGTTGCTTTCACCGTCGGAGGCGAAGGAGCCGGGGTCGAAGTACGCCCACTCGAAGTAGAAGAGGCGGGACTGCCTCTTTTCCTTCCCCGGGACGGCGAGCGCGTCGGCGTCCGCCTTGATGTAGACGCCCTTTTCGGTCATGGCGATGCCGCTGGGCCTGAGGTCGAACTCGGCGTCGGCCCAGACGACGGTCTGTTCCCTCGGTATCGGGAAGGCTGACTTCACCTTGGCGGCATTGGCTTCCGTCAACGGGAGCGGAGACTCCTGGAATGAGTCGAGTAGCTCCTGTGCACGGGAGCCCTCAATCGCCCTCAAGGCTTCCTGTACCTTGGGCGCGTACACCGCCTTCTCCACATCGAGTCTCTCGGCCTCTTTTTCGTCGAGGACGGCCTTCGCGCCGCCCGCCGCCCCTGCGACCGCCGCGCCCGCCGTTGTCGCCGCGTCCACGACCGCAGCGCCTGCCGCTACCGCCATCCCAGATGCCCCTTCGGCAATCCTGGCCGTCGCCTCGCCGGCAGTCTTAGTGGCCCTCTGAATCTCCTGCAGCGGGTCGAAGCCTTTGTCGAATATGCTCATGGACGATTCTTTCTCGTGGGCGAACAGGCAGTACGAATCGCGTTGTTTCTCATACGAGAGCCATTATAACTTTGCGCTTTTATGCCTTTGGTTCAGCTGCCAAACCCGGTGATGGAAACTCGAGCGAGATTGTCAGACATTGGCGGTATAAGCGGGCACCCACAATCGTCTCTATATCGTCAAGGTGCAGCCGTGCGAGGGCTTCGAGAGGGCAATTGACCGCATTCAAGACACTCGGTTTTCTTCCCTACCGTCATCGTTGCCGCAGCGGCAAGACCGGTGCAAATATTTGGAATAGCCCTACGCTCGGCTCGTATTGCAAACCCTGAGCGAAGGGAGCCGCAAATGCACGCAGCGGCAATTTCGCCTCGGGGGGGGGGTCGCTCCTAAGACGACCCGCCTCCGTGGGCAAGGACTTATCGAGTACGTCCTGATCGCGGCCGTCATCGGCCTGGTGGTGGTGTTCGCGGGACCGCAGGTCTCCAGCGCCATCCGCAACCAGTTCAACCAAGTCTCGACCACTCTGGACAGCGGGACGGACGGCGGTTTCGGGGGTGGCGCTTCCGGCGGCTCAACGGGAGCCGACTCCGCGACCGTCCAAGCGGCGGTGGCCAAGGACGCGGAGGATTGGACGCTCGACGAGCAGAAGGCCGTGGCCGAGGACATCGCCGCCAAGGGCGAGGCATCTCCCGCCTACGCCAAAGCCATGGCGGCGATGGATGCGGGGACGGAATGGTCCGTCAAGCTGACTAACGGTGAGACGCTCGAGTACCGAATTATCGGCATCAACCACGATGACCTCGCGGACGGATCCGGAAAGGCGGGCCTGACGTTCCTCACCACCTCGAAGGGAATCAGGTCCCGCATGAACGCCACGAAAAACAACGCCGGCGGCTGGGAAAAGTCGGAGCTGCGTCAGAAGATGAACTCGGGCGAGGTCTGGAACCTCATGCCGTCCGATTTCCAGAACAAGGTGAAATCGGTCAGGAAGCTCACGAACAACGTCGGCGGCGGGAGCGAAAACAAGAACGCCACCGTGACGGCGACCTCGGACAAGCTGTTCCTGCTCAGCTACTCCGAGATTGTCCACACCTCCCGCTGGGCATCCGACTATCCCTGGACTTCCTCGGAGGGTACCCAGTACGAGGCCTTCAAGAGCAAGGTGCTGAATAACTATTCGGGCAACGCTTACCAGAGGGTTGGCGGCTGGTGGTGGGAGCGTTCGGTGTATCCGGAATACTCTACTTCCTTCCTCCTTGCCCTCCCCGGCAGCGATGCGTCATACGACGGTGGCGCGTCGAACTCGTATTGCGTCTGCCCCGCCTGGTGCTTCTAGTTTTCTGGATGAAAGGCCCGCTCTACCCCGCGCGGGCCTTTCTTTTTGCTGCCGAACGAACGGTTTGAGTTTCGTGGCACGGATAATGCGGTTAGAGGAGAAATGGGGCCATACAGCGGCTCTCAGAGCTCCTGTTGCGCTCCCCCGCCATTACCTCTGCGGTGTTCTCGTATAGAGCCCATCCTGGTTGGCGTTTCGTTGCAACAGCCCACTTGCCCACCGATCAAGTGAACTACTGGAATAAATACAGCGACACGCTTGTTCGTTACAGTCGCTATATCTATGTAACTCGCTGCGATAAATTCAGCCCGTTCTCGGCTGTATACCAGCTACGCGTATGTAGATTCATATCGCGTTAATAAATCGGCTCAGGCGTGTGCAAAACGCACAAGTAGCCGCAAAAAGCGATTATCGCGTAGGTAGATTTTTGGCACCCTGTTGCTTAATCAAAATTAAGCAATTGCTTAAAACAAAAAAGGTCAGGCACTAGGTGCCTGACCTGCAAACTTCTGGTCGGGACGACTGGATTCGAACCAGCGACCCCTTGACCCCCAGTCAAGTGCGCTACCAAGCTGCGCCACGTCCCGAAGCTTTTGTCTGTTGCTCTGCTCTCGCTCGCAACAGGGAGTATATTAACCCGAAACTTTAGACTTGTGCAAGAACTTTTTTACAAATTTTGAAGCAAGTCCAAAATTGTATCTGCGAGCTGGGGCTTTGTTAGCACGGGAAGTTCTTGCGTGCCCGCTGTGCTCACGATCCAGGCCTTGTTAGTGTCGGTTCCAAAGCCCGAATCGGCGCGCGAGACATCGTTGGCGATAATGGCGTCACAACCCTTGCGGGCGAGCTTACGCTGCGCGTACTCCACGACGTTATCGGTCTCGGCCGCAAATCCGATCACGCGCCGCTCTCCCTTTTGACGCGAAAGCTCGGCCAAGATGTCAACGGTCTCGACCAGTTCAACTCGATCCAAGGGCTCGTTGGACTTTTTGAGCTTATGGTCCGCTGGGGCCGCTGGAGTGTAGTCGGCGACGGCGGCGGCGCAAATGGCCACGTCGGCCGTCTGGAAGGCGCTCGTCGCCGCCTGCAGCATCTCTGCGGCGGTCTGCACGCGTACGCACGCCACGCCGCGGGGAACATCGAGCGATGCCGGTCCCAGCACGAGCGTGACCGCAGCACCGCGGCGAGCAGCCTCCCCCGCCAGGGCGATGCCCATCTTGCCCGAAGAGCGGTTGCCAATGAATCGCACCGGGTCGATCGGCTCGTGCGTGGGGCCGGCGGTAATCACGATGTGCTTACCTGCCAGGTCCTGAGGCGCGGGGTTGAGCACCTCACAGACAGCCTCGACGATGTCCTCGGGCTCGCTCATACGTCCCGTGTTCACGTCGCCGCAGGCAAGGTAGCCGCTGCCGGGTCCCACCACATGGACGCCGCGGTCGCGCAGCGTGGCCATGTTGGCCTGCGTCGCAGGCGCCTTCCACATGCCGTTGTTCATGGCGGGTGCGATCACGATGGGTCGCGGCGTCGCAAGCAGCGTGGTGGAGATGAGGTCGTCGGCGATGCCGGTGGCCATCTTGGCGATGATATTGGCCGTCGCGGGCGCCACGACCACCAGATCGGGCTCCTGCGCCAGCGAAATGTGGTGGATGGGGTCGGAGGGATCGTCGAATAAGCCCACGGCAACAGGCTCGTTGGTGAGCGCACGGAAGGTGAGCGGGCCCACAAACTCGGTGGCATGCTCGCTCATAACGACCTTGACGCGCGCGCCGCGCTTTTGCAGCAAGCGCACGATATTGCACGACTTATAGGCGGCGATCCCGCCGGTAATGCCCAGCAGGATCGTTTTTCCCTCAAGTTGCATTGAATTGTTGGATGCCGCCGCCATCGTTTAAGCTTCCTTGCTCGGGAGTACCAGGAGGCGGTGGCAGTACGGGCAGTGCGTAATTGACCTACCATCGTGGTTGAGGTCGCTCATGGACGATGCCTGCAGCGCGGTGTGGCAAACCGTGGGGATGTTGCCCTGGATGGTCTCGACGGCCAGGCCGCGGAACTGCTTGAGCAGACGCTCGTAGTCGGTGAGCACGTCGGCCGGCAGCGTAGCGGCAAGCGCGGTGCGCTCCTTAGTGGCGGCGTCAATCTGAGCCTGCAGGTCGGCAGCCTTGGCGCGGGCGGCCTTGGTATCGGCCTTCACGCCCTCCTCGAACTTGGCGATGATAGCTTGCGCGCGTGCCTCGCGGTCGAGCGCCTCCTTATGGGCGATAACGACATCCTTGCGGGTGTGCTCAATCTTGTCAAGACGCTTGGCCAGGGTGGCGAGTTCATTCTCCAGGTCCTGAACCTCGCGGTAGTCGGAGCCGTCGACGTGGCGCTTCTTGGCAGCCTCGATGGCGTTGTTGGTCTGAATCTCGGTGGTGTTGAGATCGTCGAGCTCAATGTCCAGATCCTTGCGCTGGGCGTAGAGCTTGGTCATCTCGGACTTGAGCTTCACATAGGTCTTGCGCTTGGAAGCGAGCTCCTTGAGCTCCGGCATATTGGCAAGTTCGCTCTTGTTGCGGGCGAGCTCCAAATCGATCTGTTGCAGCTTGAGTAGCGTAGCGCCGGCGCTCATAAGTTCTCTCCTTTTGTCACAGTCCACCATTGGCAAGGGTTCAGTATTTTAATCGCATGACGGGGGTCGATCCCGGCGTCAACAGCAGAGTTCATCAATATATCAACGAACGGCTCCTCAGAGCGGTCGTGGCCGAGCAAGATCACCGGCAGCCCGCGCAAGGCAAGGTCTTGCGCCACGTGGTAGCCCGCCTCGCCCGTCACGACAACATCTGCGCCCGCGGCAATAGCGAGCTCTCCAAAGTCGCCCAGGGAGCCGCCCAAAATGGCGACAGTGCGGCACGGGCGATCGGCTTCGCCCCACACACGCGGGTCGCTGCCATAGGCCGTGGCGGCACGGGTGGCAAGATCGCGCAGCGTGCACGGGTCGTTGAGCGTTGCAAGCGCGCCCAGGCCGGTGGCCTCGGGGTCGTCCACGTGCTCCAGTGAGCTCACGGGTGCGGCACCCAGCAGCTTGCTCAGGCAGACACGGGCTTCGTGCGAGCGGTCCAGGTTGGTGTGGAGCGAGATAATGCTCACGCCGCAACGCGCTGCCTCGTAGAGCGCCGCACTGCATTGGGGGTGTGCTGAATCCGCCGGACAAAACGCCTCGGGCGCCTTGATATAGATGGGGTGATGCGTCAGCAGCACGTTGGCGCCGGCCTCCTGGGCGCGGTGCACATTGGCTTCGGTCGCATCGAGTGCGCAGGCAACACCGGTGATCTCAGCAGCGGGATCTCCCACAGATAGCCCAACATGATCCCAGCCCTCGGCGTCCGCCTTGGGGTAGCGCGCCAGCAGCTCACGTTCAAGCTCGGCGACGATCATGCGGCACCCACAATCGAGAGCAGCGTCTGGGCAAAGTCGTCCAGGTCGGCAGAGTTCACACGGTCATCAAACGAGATACGCAGAGCGCCCAATGCCTGCTCGCGACCAATGCCCATGGCGCTGAGAACATGGCTCGGGTCCATGCTGCCGCTCGAGCAGGCAGAACCGGCCGATACCTCAAAGCCGGCGGCGTCGAGCTTGATGATGAGCTCCTCGGAGTCCATGCCGTCAATGTAGATCGACACCATGCCGGGCAGACGGTCGGCATGCGCATAGTCGCCCATGGTGGCGTGAATGCGCGGATGGGCCGTAAGCATGGCGTAGAGCTTGTTGGAAAGGGTTTGCAGCTTCTCGCGCTCCTGAGCCACATGGGGAGCCAGCGTGCGGGCGGCAGCGGCAAAGGCCAGCTGCGTGCGCAGGTCCTGCGTGCCGGCGCGACGTCCGGCTTCCTGTCCGCCGCCAAAGATGCGGGGGCGCAGCGGCGTGCGGGTCTTAACGTAAAGCGCGCCGGATGCCACGGGACCGCCAATTTTGTGGGCGGCGACGGACATGGCATCGACGCCCAGCTCGGCGGCATCGAGCGGAATGTGCAGATAGCCCTGGATGGCATCGGTGTGGAACAGAGCGCCCACGGTATGCGCGGCCGCGGCAAGCTCGCGGATAGGCTGTACCACGCCGGTCTCGTTGTTGGCAACCATGATGCTCACGAGCGCCACGTCGTCGCCTAGTAGCTCGACAAGCGTGGCTGGCTCAATGTAGCCCATGCGGCAGGGCTGCACCAGGTCGACGCTAAAGCCTGCGGCACGCAGCAGCGGCAGGTTGTCCAGAATCGAATCGTGCTCGATGGCAGATACGATCACGCGGTTACGCTTACGGTCGCGCTGACGTGCACCTTCGGCAAGACCGAGTAGCGCCAGCTGGTTGGCTTCGGTGCCGCCGTTGGTCAGAACAATCTCAGACGGGCGAACGCGCGCGCCAAAGCTGCGGGCGATCTCGCGACGTGCAACCTCCAGACGCGCGGCAGCCTTGCGGCCGAGCGAGTGCAGCGAGTTGGGGTTGACGCCGGCAAGCTCGCTGTCGTCGTACTCGCGCTGCGCAAGGAGCGCCTCGGCGCGCATGGGCGTCGAGGCGGCATAGTCAAGATTCAAGGGTATGCGGTTTTGACCTGCGGTCATAAGGGTTTATGCCTCCTGTGCGGCCTCGTTGCCCAGCTTCTGCAGCAGCGCAACCTCGGCAGCGGGATCTTCGGACTTAAATACGGCAGAACCGGCCACGAGCACGTTGGCGCCGGCCTTGACGACCTCGGCAATGTTCTTGGAAGAAATGCCACCGTCGACCTCGATGAGGGGCGAAACGCCGTGACGCTCGCACATGGCCTTGAGCTCGTGGAGCTTAGCGATGGTGCCCGGGATAAAGCTCTGACCGCCAAAGCCCGGGTTCACGCTCATCAGCAGCACCATATCGACGACGTCGATGATGCTCTCGAGTACGCACACGGGGGTGGCGGGGTTGAGCACCACGCCAGCCTTGACGCCGCGCTGCTGCAGATGGGTGAGCGTGCGGTGCAGGTGCGTGGAAGCTTCGTAGTGCACGGTGATCATGTCGGCACCGGCGTCGGCATACCAATCAACGGTCTCGTCGGGGTTCGACACCATCAGGTGCGCGTCGACCGGTACATCGGTGGAGCGCTTGACGGCCTTAAGGATGTCAACGCCAAAGGTGAGGTTGCCGGTAAAGTGACCGTCCATAACGTCGAAGTGCACGTAGTCGGCGCCGGCGATCTTGTCGAGTTCGCCCTTGAGGTTGGCCATGTCGGCCGAAAGGACAGACGGAGCGATTTTGATGGAACCCATGGTAGAAGCCTTTCTGCGCTAGTCGGTGAGTCCGTAGAACTCTTGAGAAGGGACGCGGTCAGTAAGAATCTCGAGCGCCCTATCCAAAGTAACACCGTTGTAGAGCGTTTGTTCCACGGCAAAGGTGAGCGGAATGTCTACGCCCAGTGAACGGGCAAGCTCGCTGACGCTGCGGGCCGCGACGGCGCCCTCGACCACCATATGCGTGCGCGTCTGATACTCGTCGAGCGACACGCCGTGGGCAAACTCGTAGCCAAAGGTGCGGTTGCGCGAATGCTCCGAGGTGCAGGTGGCAATGAGGTCGCCCATGCCGGCAAGTCCCATGCAGGTCATAGCTTGACCGCCGCGGGCGTGCACCAGACGGCTGATCTCTGCCAGGCCGCGCGTCATGATGAGGGCAAGCGTGTTGTCGCCCGCACCGGTGCCGGCGGAGATGCCACATACGATCGCGATGACATTTTTCATGGCGCCGCATACCTCGACGCCGGTCATGTCCTGCGACAGGTAGATGCGGAAGGCCGTGGACAGGAGTAGGTCCTTAAAGGTCTCCCCTATCTGTGGATCTTCGCTGGCGATGACGGCGGCAGAGAGCCCGCCGCGGCAAATCTCCTCGGCATGGTTGGGACCCGAGAGGGCCGCCACACGCCGCTCGTTGCCGATTTCGCTGGCAATGACCTCGCTCATGAGCAGGCCGGACTCGGGCTCGATGCCCTTGGTGAGGCACAGGACCGGGGTATCGGCGGCGATAAAGGGCGCGGCCTGGTGGCACACGCTGCGAAGGTGCGTCGAAGGAACGGCAAAGATGATGGCCTCGGCACCGTCGAGCGCCTGCACCAGGTCCGTGGTGGCGACGACGTTGCCGGGCAGCTCGTAGCCCACAAGGTAGCGGGGGTTGCGGTGCTCGGCATTGATGCCGGCGGCCGTCTGCTCGCTATGGGCCCACATGGTCACGCGCTCGGCTCGCGCGGCGGCAAGGCCGGCGATGGCGGTTCCCCAGGAGCCAGAGCCAATCAGCGCAACATTCATGACTCTCTCCTACTGATCGTCGGGCTCGGTGACGCGCTTGGTAAACGAGAGCTTGGACTCCTTACCGGTCATGAGCTTTTTGATGTTCGCGCGATGGGCCCACACCACGGTGATGCCGATCATCGCCATACAAAACTTAAGGCCTAGGCTGCTGTACGGAAAGACCGCGCAGGCGGCGATGGGAAGACCGATGGCCGCGGCAAGCGAGCCCACCGACACAAACTTGGTGATGGCGACGGCCACGATAAACATGCCCAGCAGCGACAGGCCAATGGGCCAGTACCAGGCGAGGATAACGCCCAGACCCACGGCGATACCCTTGCCGCCATGGAAGTTGAGGTAGGGCGAGAAGATGTGGCCCCATACGGCTGCCAGACAAATGACACCGAGCATCCAGTCGCCGGGGGCTCCGGGCGCCATGATGTTCGGCGGAAATCCATAGCCCACGCTCGCGATGAGTGGACGGGCGATGACAACGCAGATGGCGCCCTTAAGGCAGTCGAGCAGCAGCGTGAGCGCGGCCACCTTGGGGCCGGCCACACGCAGCGCGTTGGTGGTGCCGATGTTGCCGGAGCCCGCCTTGCGAATGTCGGTGTGGTTGAACACGCGACCCAGGATCAGGCCAAACGGAATCGCTCCGATAAAGAACGAGACCACGGCGCAGATGGCGGTCAGCAGAATCGGATTATGCATCCTTTTGCTCCTTCTTTCTAAAGAAGAGTCGAATGGGCGTGCCGGCAAAGTCGAAGGTCGAGCGCATGCGGTTCTCCACGTAGCGCTGGTAGGTGTCGTTGACCAGATCGCTGTGGTTGACGAAGAACGTGAACGTCGGCGGGTTGACGCCCGTCTGGGTCACGTAGTGCATGCGCAGGCGGCGCTTGCCGTCCACCACGGTATGACCGAACTCGCGCAGGTCGGTGAGGAACGTGTTGAGGCGCGAGGTGCTGATCTTTTGCGAGCGCGTCTTCTCGGCGGCGTCGACCATCGCCCAGATCTTCTCGACGCTGCGGCCGGTCAGGGCAGAGATGCGCAGGTACTGGGCCCAGGGAGCCATGACGCCCAGACGGCGGTCGATGGTCTGCATGCAGGCCTCGCGCTTACGGTCGTCGTCGAGCAGATCCCACTTGTTGAGCAGCACCACGATGGCGCAGCCGCGCTCGATGGCCAAGCCCATGACCTTCTGGTCCTGCTCGGTGACGCCCACGGAGGCGTCGACGACGAGCAGCGCCACGTCGGCGCGGTCGATGGCGCGCAGGCCGCGGACCATGGAGTAGTACTCGATGTTCTCGTACACGGTGCTCTTCTTGCGGATGCCCGCGGTATCGACCATGCGGTAGTGCTTGCCGTTGCGTTCGACGACCGTGTCGATGGCGTCGCGCGTGGTGCCGGCAATGTTGGACACGATGGAGCGGTCGGCGCCCAGGATGCGGTTGAACAGCGAGGACTTACCGGCGTTGGGGCGACCGATGATGGCGACGTTCAGCGCGTCGGGGAACTCATCGGCGACCTCGTCCTCTTCCTCCGGAAGCAGGGCCACGATATCGTCGAGCAGGTCGCCCGTGCCATGACCATGCAGGGCCGAGAGCGGCGTGGGCTCACCGATGCCGAGCGAATAGAACTCCCAGATGCTGTCGTTCTCGCGATCGGGGTTGTCGAGCTTGTTCACCAGCAGAAAGACCGGCTTGTCGCAGCGCTTGAGCATGCGAGCGACCGACTCGTCCTCCTCGGTGACGCCGGTGCGGCCGTCAACCACAAACAGGATGACGGCGGCTTCCTCGGCGGCGGCGAGCGCCTGATCGCGGATGGACGTGGCAAACACGTCATCGCTCTTGAGCGGCTCGATGCCGCCCGTGTCGACGATGGTGAACTCACGACCGTTCCAATCGGCCGTGTGATACGAGCGGTCGCGCGTGACGCCGCGGGACTCGTGGACGATGGCGTCCGAGGTCTGGGCCAAGCGGTTAACGAGCGTGGACTTGCCCACGTTGGGGCGTCCGACGACGGCGACGATAGGTTTCATCTGCTCTCCTTTAATGGGTAGGGTCAGTGGAAGTGTTAGAGTCTGCGGGCACAATGCCAAGGATGCGCTCCAGGGTATCGAGCAGCTCATGCGGCATGGTCGACACCACATGAACCTCGGCGCCGCGACTGGTAAGGCTTGCGAGTAAATCGTCACGATGATACTCGTCAAGCGTCATGCCGTCAGCGTTGAACATGAGCTTAGGCACAAAGAGCATAACCCCCGACAGATCTTGGGATAGCTGCTCCAGAATGTCACATGCGACGATGAGGCCGGTCACGTCCACGTTGCCGCCAAAGTAGCGGTTCTTGATGGCCGTGACAGTGCCGGCGAGTCCCTTGGGCGATTCCACAAAGCGGGCCACCGTGTCGCGTGCGCTGGCGCCCGAGAGGCACAGCAGGTGTTGGCTGCGGGCGGCGATGGCCTCGCGGACGCGGGCCAGTCGCTCGGCATCGGCAGCGAGCACGTCGTCGGTCTCGTCCAGATACGAGCGGATCATGCCGATGCCGTCGTAGTACTGCGGGTAACCGTCGTAAAAGTCTGCCTCGGGAGGATCGATGCCGGCGTCCAGATAGAACTCGTCGCTCATCTGGAAGGTGTGGCGGCCAAAGCGCTCATAGGCGCGGTCCTGGAAGGGCCTGATCATGGCGATGGTCTCGCGCGCTAGCTCGGGCTTGTCGCTGTAGGACCAGCTAAAACGGTTTTGATGCTTGGTAAAACCGAGCGGCACAATGCCCAGGCTTGTGATTTGCTCGTGCTCCTCGCAAAAGCGCAGGGTCTTTTCCAGCTCCTCGCCGTCGTTCATGCCGGGGCACAACACGATCTGCGCGTGAATCTCGATGCCGGCGGCCATGATGGCCTCGAGCACGTCCATGCCTCGCTGGGCGTTGCGGCCCATCATACGACGGCGGACGTCTGGGCTCACGGCATGGACCGATACGTTCATGGGGCTCATGTTGCGTTGGATGACGTTTTGCACGTCCTCGTCGGAGAGGTTCGTGAGTGTGACGAAGTTGCCCTGCAAAAAGCTCAGGCGGTAGTCGTCGTCGCGAATATAGAGCGTGGAGCGGCCGCCCTTGGGCAACATGGTCATAAAGCAGAACACGCAGGCGTTTACGCAGGTACGCATGCCGTCGAAGATGGGGCCATCGAACTCCAAACCCCAATCCTCGCCGGGAAAGCGGTCGAGCTCCACGGGCGTGACGGTGTTGTCGCGCGGGTCGAATACCTCCAAATCAACGGTGTCGTCGTCGGCTTCCCAAAGCCATACGATCATGTCGGTGAGCGCCTCACCGTTGACCGTGAGCACGCGCATGCCCGGCTCGATACCCACATCCCATGCGGGCGATTCGGGGCGCACGTTCTTAACGAGCGCGCCCTCACCCGGCTCGGGGTCGCGGCTGCGCCCGTAATCGGCCACCTCGGCGGCGTATGCGGGTACGGTCTGGTCCATGGTTAGCGGCAAAGCTCCTTGATGCGCGCGACGGCGCGTTCGATGTGTTCTTGTGGGGTGGAGGCTCCAGCGGTGATGCCGATGTGGCGCGCCTCGGCAAACCAAGCGGCCTGGAGCTCGGAAGCTTCCTCGATGTGATACGTGCGCTCGCAGGCGTCTGCGCAAATCTGTGCCAGGCGACGGGTGTTGCCCGAGTTCTTGCCGCCCACGACGACCATGCAGTCGCAGCGGTTGGCAAGTGTGGCCGCTGCCTGTTGACGCTCACTCGTGGCGGCGCAGATGGTGTTGATCACACGCAGCTCCTGCACGCGCGGGGTGATAGCGGCCACGACCTCGGCGAGGTTCTGCGCGGTCTGGGTGGTCTGCACGACGAGGCCTACCTTGCCCTTGAACGACAAGGCGTTGGCGTCGGCGGCACAGCTCACGACCTTCGCATCAGTGCCGGCGTGGCCCAGAATACCCTCGACCTCGGGGTGACCTGGCTCGCCTACGACCACCACGCGGTAGTCCTCGCGCACCAGGCGCTCGGCCGCCATATGGACCTTCTTCACGTAGGGGCAGGTGGCGTCGACGACGTTAAGGCCGCGCTTGCGGGCAGCATCGATGACCTGCGGCACCACGCCGTGGGCGCGGATAATCACGGTGCCGGTTGCGGCGTCGTCCAGGGTTTCGGCCAAGCCAACGCCTGCCTCGGCGAGCTCGCGTACCACGATGGGGTTATGGATGAGCGGACCCAAGGTATGGACCTGAGTGCACTCCCCTGCCTGTGGCGCGGCGGCAAGTGCCATGTCGAGGGCGCGCTGCACACCGTAGCAGGTGCCGGCGTGGGCGGCGATCTCGATGGTAGGCGCGGTTGCCTGGCCGGACACAGTCGCGGTGGTGTTCGTCACGTTCTCGCTCATGGCTAGAACCTGCCCGGATGCTCGGCGCACAGCTCGTCTCGCATGGCGTAGACGCGGTTCATGGCCTCGGACTCAAACCATGCCAGGCGCTCCGTGCGCTTAAGCCCAGCCGGTGCGTCGGAAAGCGAGACGGCCTTGCCGGCGCGGATCCAGCACTTCTTGGGACGCATGATCTTTTTGCCCGAGGGCGTGATGTCAGACCAGCCGCAGATGGCGAGCGGGTTAACGGGCGCCTTGCCCATCTGAGCGATGAGCGCAAAACCGCCGTGGACCTCGGGCTTGATCTCGCGCGAGCGGATGCGCGTGCCCTCGGGGAAGATCAGAACGTCCTCGCCGCGCTGCAGCGCATGCTGGGCGGCGCGCAGGCACTTCATATCGGCAGTACCACGCTCCACGGGGATGCCGCCTATGCGGCTAAAGGCCCAGCGCACAATCTTGCTCTTGGCGAACTCGGACTTAAAGATGGGACGAATGCGGCGGCCCCCAAAGAACAGCGCCGTCTCCACGGCCAAGAGCTCGGCCATCGAGGTGTGGTTGCAGATGACCACGCTGCCGCGGCCTTCCTGGCGCTCAAACAGCAGATCGGCGTCCTCGACCTTCCAGCGCCACATGAGCTTGGAGAAAGCCCAAAGGATTGCCATGACCACGAAGACGGTGCCGCGGATGAGCGCGGGAAACTCGGCATACGGGGCGTTGTAATAGTCCTCGGGCGTCTGCTTAAACAGGCGCATGGGCTACCTCCTTTGGTTGATGAGGTCCTCGATTATCGAGACGACCTCATCGATGGTGTGGGCGGTGGAGTCAACGTGCACGGCGTCCTCGGCGGGCACGAGCGGGGCGACCTCGCGGCTGCTGTCGAGCTTGTCGCGCTGCTTAAGGGCGTCGAGCGTCTCGTCGACCTCGGCTTCGAGCTGCTCGGACGTGAGCGGCTGGGCGTCGTTTTGGTGACGCTGCAGCACGCGGCGGCGGGCGCGCTCGCGCGGGTCGGCAGTCAGGAAGACCTTGACCTGCGCGTTGGGGAACACGACGGTTCCGATGTCGCGACCCTCGGCCACGATATCGCGGTCCTCGGCGGCGCGGCGCTGGTGGATGAGCATGGCGGCACGCACGCCCGGATAGGCCGAGACCTTGGACACGCTGGCGTCGACCTGCGGGGTGCGGATGGCGGCCGAAGCGTCCTGGCCGTCAATGGTCAGGCGCGTGTCCTCGCCGGTACCGTTGGTAAAGCGAATTTCGATCTGCTCGGCGAGGGCGTCGATGGCCGCCTCGTCGTCCAGATCGATGCCGCGGTCGAGCGCGGCGAAGGTGACGGCGCGGTACATGGCGCCCGTGTCGAGCTTGTTAAAGCCCAGCTGGCGGGCAATCTCCTTGGTGATGGTGGACTTGCCGGATCCGGCGGGGCCGTCGATGGCGACGATCATGCAATGCTTCCTTTCGATGATTGACGTTCTGGTATGGTTCGCGGGCGTTGGGGCGCGGCGGGTTGCCTAGCCCGTGTAGCGCTCGCGGTAGGTGTTGCGCTTGGGTGCGGAGCCGTGGCTGCCGTGGTGACGCGTGCGGCTGGCGGGCGTGTCTTGGGGCTTGCCGCCGTTGCGCTTGGCGCTCGCCTGCTTGGGCGGGATGCCACCGCTTTTGAGAATCTGCACCTCGCGGTCGGTGAGCTCGCGCCACGAGCCCTTGGCCACGCCCTCGAGCTCCAAGCCCGCAAAGTTGCAGCGATGCAGACGGATTACCGGATGGTGAATCTTGCTCAGCATACGCTTAACCTGATTCTTGCGACCCTCGCGAATGATGACCTCGACGGCGGTGGTGCCGGGCCTGACGCCCTGGGGAGCTACGGCCTCGGCCTCGCGTGCGGTGATGACGCGGCAGATCGCCGGCTGGCATAGGCCGTCGTCGAGCTCTATGCCGCGACGCAGCGGCGTGAGATCGCGGTCGGTCAGCTGCCCGTCCACGAGTGCCTGGTAGGTCTTGTAGACATGCTTGCTGGGGTGCAGCAGGTCCTGCGACAGGTCGCCGTCGGTGGTAAAGAGCAAAAGGCCCGTGGTGTCGCGGTCCAGGCGGCCCACCGGGAACAGGCCCGGAAAGCGGTCGCGGGGGACCAGGTCGGCCACGCAAGGGCGCTCCTGCGGGTCGCTCATGGTGGTGAGGTAGCCGGTCGGCTTGTAGAGCATCAAGTACACGGCACCCTGGTTGAGCTTGACGGGCATGCCGTCGACCTCGATGTGATCGTGGTCGACGTCGACCTTGGTGCCCAGCTCGGTCGCGACCTGGCCGTTGACGGTCACGCGGCCGGCGGTCATCAGGTCCTCCGAGCCGCGACGGCTCGCCACGCCCGCGCGCGCTAAAAAGCGCTGCAGGCGCATGGTGTGCGGGTAGACGGGCTGGGCCACGGACGCGGGCGCGCCCGTGGCACTTGCGGCGCGCGTCTCCTCTGCTTCATTAGTTCTCGTCATGCATATCCTCCGAGGTATCGTCGGCAACCAGCAGCTCCTCAGCATCGGTGTCCTCAACATCGGTAACGATCAGTTCGCGCTCTTCGTCCAGGTCCTCGGCCTGCTCCTCGAGCGTGGACTGAATGCTGCGGCCGCTCAGACGCTCGCGGATAAACTGTCGCGACTGCTCGTCGGGGGCAAACTGCTCCAGATCGGGCAGGTCGCGGGTGGAGCGAAGACCGAACTTTTCCAAGAAGGCGTTGGTCGTGCCGTAAATGATGGCCTGACCGCGCTGGGGGTCGCGGCCGAGCTCGCGCACCAGGCCCTTGTCCACGAGCGACGCGATGACGCCGTCAGAATTGACGCCGCGGATGCCCTTGACCACCTCGCGAGTCACGGGCTGGTGGTATGCGATGACGGCCAGGGTTTCGAGCGCCGCCTGCGACAGCTTTTGCGTGTCCCAGCTCAACACATAGGCCTCGACCACGTCGTGGTAGGCGGGGTGCGTAAACAGGCGCCAGCCGCCGGCGACCTCGCGCAGCTGAAAGCCGCGGTTGGCCTCCTCGTACTCAACCTTGAGCTCGGCGAGCAGCGATGCGCATTCGCCGGGGGCGATATCCAGTGCGCCGGCCAGCGCGGGCGCACTCACCGGGTCGCTCGACACCAGCAGCAGCGCCTCGAGGGCGCCTTTGAGGCTGTTTGCCTCCAGCGTGGAAAGGGTTGACATGGTTGCGGCTCCTATTCGGTGAGCTCGGGGCCCTCGCCGGGCACGTATGCCTCGGCGCCCTCGACTCGGTTGATGCAGATGGTTCCAAAGATCTCGTCCTGGCTCAGCGTGAGCGAGCCACGCTTGGCGAGCTCGAGCATGGCCAGGAAGGTGACGACGAGCTGCTCGGTGGTGGCGTCGCCGTCCAACAGCTCGCGGAAGGTGCAGGTTTGGTGTGCCATGGTAAAGCGGTCGACTGAGGCCACGGTCAGGTCGAGCGGCACGCGATGCGGCGCCACGTGCTCGGCCTCCAGCAGGAAGGTCTGTCGCTTGCCGTCTAGGTCGGCACAGATAACGGCCAGGCCGCGCAGGGTGATGCCGGCCAGGTAGTCGGGCATAAGCCCCAAGAACTCGGGGTCGGGGCCGGCCACGCGCGGATGCATGCGGCTTTCGGCCTGCATGCGCGCACCGAGGGCCGCAGCCGCGCCTTTAAACTGCTTGTAGGCAATCAGGCGCTGGATCAGGACCTCACGCAGCGCGTCGCCGTCGAGCGTGCTGAGCTCTTCGAGGTCTTCGTCGAACTCGTCATCGTCGTCATCGACTTTGCGCGGGGCCTCCTGCGGCACCAGAGAGGCAGCCTTGATGTCCAAAAGGGTTGCCGCGACCAGCAAAAAGTCGCTCGCCACGTCCAGGTCCAGCGCCTCGATGCGCTCGGCCTCGGCAAGGTACTGCTCGGCCACCTCGCTGATGGAGATGGCGCCGATATCTACTTTTTGGCGGGTTACCAGCTGCAGCAGCAGGTCGAACGGTCCGCTGTAGACCTGCGTCGACACGCGATACGACATCTTCGACCTCCTTTGACGGCGCCTTCGCGGCGCGGTTTGGGTGCATGTTTCGACCGTTTTGTATGGTCGACCTGTTAGTTTACCTTAGATGCCGGCGATTGCGAAGTTGAGCAGCTGCTCGGCCAGCGGATACACGGTAACGTCGAAATAGCGGCCGATCGCATCGATGCCGGTCCACATGGGCAATAGGTACAGCACCAGGATGAGGATGGGCATGGCGTATTGCTGCAGACGGTAGTAGTTGGCGAGCGCCTTGCCTTTGAGAAACGGGACGACGATCGACGAGCCGTCGAGCGGCGGGATCGGGATGAGGTTGAAGAACGCGAGTGACAGGTTGACCACGATAAACGTGGCGCCGAAGTTCATGATCTGTGACGCCAAGGCAAAGGACATGCTGGTGTAGAGGTTTCCGTACGTTGCGTGCATGAGGGCGGCCGCGAGGCACGCGAGGGCGATGTTCGACGCGGGGCCGGCCGCGCTCACCAGGACCTCGTCGCGTTTGGGGTGCTTGAGGTTGTTGAGGTAGACGGGTACGGGCTTGGCGAAGGCGAACACCGGGCCTCCGGCGGCGAGCATCAACAGCGGCAGGATTATGGTGCCAAACGGGTCGATATGGTTGAGCGGGTTGAGTGAAACGCGGCCGCGCGAACGGGCCGTCTTGTCGCCGAGCGCCCAGGCCGCGGCGGCGTGCGCGCTTTCGTGGATCACGATACCCACGATGACGGCGACGGCGCTCGCGAGCAGATTCATGAGGTAGCTGCTGGACATGTCACTCCCCTAGCGGACGCGGCGCGAGGCGCGCGTGAGCAGGTAATCGGCCACAAACAGGATGACGGCCACGATGGCGTAATCCAAGCGGAACACACCGCCAAAGGGCGATGTGATGACGCCGTAGCCGGCGATGGCGCTCGGCAGTGCGCGCGAAAGCTCAACGACAAAGCCCACGATCTGCAGCTTGGCGGTGAGGCCGCTAAAGCACAGCAGCACGGTCATCGCGCTCATAAAGATGCCGCAGATGCGACAAGCGATGGCGATGATGCTCATCGCCACGGCAGCGGCCTTACGAGAGTTCACGCGCGGTCTCCTCTTCGATCTGGGTGGAAAGCTCCAGCCATTCGTCCTCGAGCTTGGGCAGCTCTTGCTTAAGGCCGTTATATTCCCCCAGCGCGGCGTTGAACTTATCCTGATCGGCATAAAGCTCTTCGCTTGCCATCAATTCCATAAGCTCGTCATAGCGGGCACGCTTTTTGTCGAGCTCTGCCTCGATCTTCTTGAGCTGGTTACGCACGCCCTTGAGCTTTTTGTTGAGCGCGGCGCGGGCCTGGGCCTCGGCGCGCTTTTGCTCCTTGGTCTTTTTGCCTTCGGCCGGCTTGGGGGCCGCGGCGGGGCTGCTGGCCTGGGCGACGCTGGCTTTGGTGGACTTGGCCGCGGCAGGCGCGCTCTCCCCTGCCGCCTCGGCAGCGGCGCGGGCAGCGAGGTCCTCGCGTTTGTAGAGGTAGTAGTCGTAGTCGCCGTCGTAGACCGTGACCTTGCCGTCGCGGATGTCGATGATGCGGTTTGCCACGGCACGTACCAAGTGCTCGTCGTGGCTGATCAGCACGATGGTGCCGGGGAAGTTCTGCAGGGCGTTCTCGAGCATGTCCACCGAGTCGATGTCCAGGTGGTTGGTGGGCTCGTCCAGGCACAGGAGTGCCTCGGGCGCCACGAGCATCTTGGCCAGGGCCAGGCGCGCCTTTTCGCCGCCGGAAAGGACGCGTACCTGCTTTTCGATTGCGTCGTTGTCGCTAAACAGGAAGGCGCCCAGCAGGCTGCGCTGCTGCGGCACGGTCCACTTGGGCGTGACGGTGTCGATCTCTTGCAGGACGGTATTGGACTCGGTCATGCCCTCGAGTGCGTGCTGGGCGTAGTAGGCGACGCCGACGTTGGTGCCCAGGTCGCGGGTGCCGGTGGTGGGCGGCTCCAGGCCGGCGAGGATCTTCATGAGGGTGGACTTGCCGGCGCCGTTGGGGCCGACGAGCGCCACATGCTCGCCGCGGTAGAGCTTGAGGTCGATGTCGCTGTAGATGTGCTTATCGCCGTATGACTTGGAGACGCCCTCGAGCCCCACGACCATGTCGCCGGAGCGCGGCGGGTCAGGGAACTTAAAGTCGATGTGCTTGTGGCCCTCGGGCAGGATGACAAGCTCCTTTTTGATCTGCTCGATCTTTCGGATGCGCTCCTGAGCCTGGGCGGCCTTGGTGGGCTTGTAGCGGAACTTGTCGACGAAGACCTGCATGTGGGCGATGTCGCGCTCCTGCGCGGCGCGCTTGGCGCGCATCTGCTCCAGATTGTCCTCGCGTTGCTTGAGGTAACTGCTGTAGTTGCCGGTGTAGGTGGTCACGCGGCGGTTCTCGAGCGCGGCGACGTGATCGACGCAGGCGTCCATGAAGGCGCGGTCGTGGCTGACGATGAGCACGGCGCCGTCGTAGTTGGCGATAAAGCCGCGCAGCCACTGGACGCTCTCGAGGTCTAGGTGGTTGGTGGGCTCGTCGAGCAGCAGCAGGTCGGGGTGGCGCAGGAAGAGCTTGGCCAGCGCGATGCGCATCTGCCAGCCGCCCGAGAACTCGGAGCACGGGCGCTCAAAGTCGGTGACCTTAAAGCCCAGACCGGACAGGATCTTGCGGGCGTTGCTCTCGAGCTCGTAGCCGCCCAGATGCTCAAAGCGGTCCTGGACCTGGCCGTACTCGTTGAGGAGTGCGTCGACGTCCTTTCCCTGTTCGGAGAGCTCGGTGATTTGGGCCTGCAGCTCGTTGGCGCGCTCGCCCATGCGGCGGATTTCCTTGGCAGCGGCCATGACCTCGGCGAGGATGGTGGTGTCTTTGTGCTCGAGGTTGGTTTCCTGCTCTAGGTAGCCTACCTGGCAGTCCTTGGCATACTGGACCTGGCCTGCGTCGGGGCTGTCGATGCCCATGATGATTTTGAGCATGGTGGTTTTGCCGGCGCCGTTGGGGCCCACGAGCGCGAAGCGCTCGCCGGGGTTGATCTGGAAGGACGCGCCGCTAAAGAGGACGCGCGCGCCGAAGCTTTTTTCGATCTTGTCGACCAGGAGGATCATGGTGCCGCCTTTGACCTTGTGTGCCTATATGAAAAAAGGCCCCAACTTGCGTTGGAGCCTCATTCAATGCTCGGGTGGAGACGAGGGGGATCGAACCCCTGACCTCTTGACTGCCAGTCAAGCGCTCTCCCAGCTGAGCTACGCCCCC
This sequence comes from uncultured Collinsella sp., assembly GCA_958353395.1. GTDB lineage: Bacteria > Actinomycetota > Coriobacteriia > Coriobacteriales > Coriobacteriaceae > Collinsella. Next base: position 3,471 of record CATWSG010000004.1, on the reverse strand, counting down.
GTGCGAAGAAGTACTATACGGGAACTCCCCCGCCGATGCAAGGAGAATTTTGGAAAAACTTTCCGGGGGGCGGGCGCCGGGGTCCCGCGGGGTCGCGACGGCGGAGGCCAGTGCCCGCGGGGCCGGTGCGGGCGCGCGCCCAGGGCGTCGGGGCCCCTCGATGCCCGGCTGAGCCCGCGGGGCGCGCCCCGCGGGAGGGCGGCGGCAGCGCCGCCCTCCTTTCCAGCGCCCCCCCGGGACATCTCGAGTTCCGCCGTCCGCCGCTTTTCGCTCTCGGAGTGCGGTCCGCCATGCGCCGGGCTGCTACTCCACCGGCGACGGTCCCATTATTGGTGCCGATCGCGCTTTCGCCCACTCGGCCATTTCAAAACCATGCCGGATTACGGGGCTAGACCGGGGACCACCGAGCATGCCGGAATTAGTGGAAACAAAACCGCAGGTAGAAGGCTTGTGCATTTAGTTAAATGCAGGGCATGGACGGCCGGTCTGGGTTGAGCCCCGTAATCCGGCATGGTTTTGAAATGGCACCGGTTCGCTGATGGTTAAATCTATTTGCAGTCTTGGGATAATGGCTTGAACTATCCCCTCTATTGCTATTTTTTCTGATGAATCATGATTATCAGGGAATACCGAGTGTTAAAAACATGGCTTGATCGTGCGTTGTGCGACTTGCTTGCGCATGGTAGTATTTCAAATCGTGATTTAACCCTATGGGAAATGAATTTCCATTGCTGAAATTATAATCACAGTACATAAGGGCTCTTGGCGCAACGGTTAGCGCAGGGGACTCATAATCCCTGGGTTCTGGGTTCGAATCCCGGAGGGCCCACCAGAGTATTTCGAGGCCGGGCAACACGCCTGGCCTCTTTACATTGCGTTGACGCCTTATTTTGGCTTGCAAAGGCGTAGGGCATTAATTTCATTCATAGTTGCAATCTGGGATGGGTTTACTTCAACCGCCGCTAAGCAAAGATAAATTGCAGGACGATTGATATGAAAAAAGGCCCCAACTTGCGTTGGAGCCTCATTCAATGCTCGGGTGGAGACGAGGGGGATCGAACCCCTGACCTCTTGACTGCCAGTCAAGCGCTCTCCCAGCTGAGCTACGCCCCCGTGCGAAGAAGTACTATACGGGAACTCCCCCGCCGATGCAAGGAGAATTTTGGAAAAACTTTCCGGGGGGCGGGCGCCGGGGTCCCGCGGGGTCGCGACGGCGGAGGCCAGTGCCCGCGGGGCCGGTGCGGGCGCGCGCCCAGGGCGTCGGGGCCCCTCGATGCCCGGCTGAGCCCGCGGGGCGCGCCCCGCGGGAGGGCGGCGGCAGCGCCGCCCTCCTTTCCAGCGCCCCCCCGGGACATCTCGAGTTCCGCCGTCCGCCGCTTTTCGCTCTCGGAGTGCGGTCCGCCATGCGCCGGGCTGCTACTCCACCGGCGACGGTCCCATTATTGGTGCCGATCGCGCTTTCGCCCACTCGGCCATTTCAAAACCATGCCGGATTACGGGGCTAGACCGGGGACCACCGAGCATGCCGGAATTAGTGGAAACAAAACCGCAGGTAGAAGGCTTGTGCATTTAGTTAAATGCAGGGCATGGACGGCCGGTCTGGGTTGAGCCCCGTAATCCGGCATGGTTTTGAAATGACACTAATTCACTAACAGGCAAATATGCTTGTTCCAATGCCTTGTCGCAGCTAATTTCCGATTTCTAACCAGTTGCACAAAACATTTGCTCGCAGTCGCGTCTCGGCGGACTTCATTGCTTCAGTTTTGGCTTTATAGCGAATCCCTAAACGGTCGCAGACGCTTCTGGCTATGGTGTCTAGCTGCTTTGAATCGTTGAGCATATCGTGAGTCACCAAGAATACATCGAATCCCATGCTCTGCAACGCAGTCATGCGCTCCGCATCGTGGTCAAGTATTGCACCCGAGCCATGAATGACTTCACCTTGGATTTCGATAATTGCACCTTTCATAAGAATCGGATTTACGATCACGATATCGCCGTAGCAGACCTTTTGACCTGCAATGCTTTGCGCCGATATGGAAAGTGGGGTCAAGTCGTTGGCATAAACGTTCGTGAAGCCCGCGCCGCCAAGACGCCGCGGACGGTTTAGAAGCAAGATTCCTGCAACCTCGAGCGGAGACGCGGCAATGCCGATAACCTGCTGAGCGGCATCATAGAACTGCTTTCCCCACATTTGACTTTTGACCTTGTCGGCGAATTGATGCAAGTCGCTTAATTCGATGAGTGGCTTTCTCATCCAGAGAGAAGTTCCTTTAAGCTTCGTAACCTTTCTACTATCCTCATGCCGGTCCGTTTGTCCTTCGTTTTCCGAGGCCTTTACGGTTACATGGGCATAAACCCGTTTCCAAGGTGCCTGGTCTTCGCCTTCATCAAGTTCGAATAGATCTTGCGTACTGCTCTGGTGAATCTCTTTTGCCGCCATTTTTAATTGCATTTCGGCGGCGGGAGTCGGCTCGAAAACAGAAAAACAACCGCAAAGTTCGTACATAGCTAGTACGAGATCTATTGGGGACACAAAGCGTGTCATAGTAAATAACGTGTTAAGCGGATTAGTGACACTAAAGCCTAAATGAGTGTCGATTGTTGTGCTGGCATCCGATGCCCCTTCCCAGCGAATAGTGGAGCGCAATCCCGAGTGGTGATTACAACAACCTGGTGAAGCAACTGCGGTAATCGGGGTCTTGAGGACGTCGGTTACGAAGGGTGATCGGGACAGGGCACGCCAGCCGTCATCGGAGTTGGGCAGGCGCGGGTAGAGGTCGCGCACCTGCGGTGGGCAGCGCCAGTAGCGGAATGCGGTGTTTGCGCAGATGATCTCGTCCATATGGGCCTCCCTAGTATCGGGCGTGAGCCATGCGGCTTGCGAGTCCGATTATCTAGGTGCACTTCATGCGGGTAAGTACCGGGAGCTGACCAAATACTGACCAAAAGCTTGACGGGTTTTGCTAAATAGATGAAGTGTGCAGCAAAACCGCAGGTGTTTGCTCAGAGCTTGAGGGTCCCTGTCTCCATAATTGCTCGCTAATAGAGTGAATAATTCAACGAATGAACGTAATCATTTTGGGGAAAACGTTCGATGACGTCTGCAGGGTGGATATGCGTTAAAAGTTGGATGTAGCCAACGAGTCGTTGCGAATGGTCACGAATTTAAAATCGAAGGCAAAAAGTTCTTGGAAAACCGGGCGCGGCTATGTTAGTATCTCTTTTGCCGAAAGGCGACGGGCGATTGGCTCAGGGGTAGAGCATATCCTTCACACGGATGGGGTCACAAGTTCGAATCTTGTATCGCCCACCATCTAAAGATCAGGTCAGAGGTTTAGAGCCTTTGACCTTTTTTATTTTTGAAACCAAGAGTGATTCTAAAAATAAATTTGTGCTATCAGAATCGCTATTTTGGGGCTTATAGGACAAAATGTGTGTCCACGTTGGGGGCATCGGCGCAGGTCGATG
>CATWSG010000003.1 GCA_958353395.1 uncultured Collinsella sp. | reverse complement strand
TGGTGGAGGCGCGGAGAATCGAACTCCGGTCCACGAAAGCCCCCTGATTGGCATCTCCAAGCTCAGTCGCTGGTTTAGTCTCGGACGCTTTGCGCGCAGCGACACGCTCGCGGCGTCCTAACCGGTTCGGTCTTAGCCTGCGCCATACCGATTACGTGCGCAGGAGCATTCCCCTAACATGACGTCGCGCCGGTGTCGGGGAAATCACCGGGTTGACGCGCCGCTATAAACTAAGCAGCGAGAGCCATAGGCTCAAAAGAAGAGTTGTTGTCAATTCAATTTGACGGTACCCCTGTTTAACGAGGCGAGGAGACCTCGGCTTGCTTCCTCTCTCAGAGCTATCGTGTCGAAACCAGTCGCCCCCGAATGTCGGGAAAGTCTGGATGGTATCGGGCACGAATACCCAACACCCGTCGACTTTTCAAGGAACATGCAGGGCGAGCCCCGCTTGTGGAGTGTTATCTTACCACGTTCTGAAAGCGGACAGCTGTTCTATGCACGAGCTGTGAAGACCCCAATGTGCGCCGCACTTCGCACTTTTGCTACCGATCGCGTAACGTATATTTTCGCCAAGCAAAATTGACCCGTCGAAAGGACCGTTATGGATACCAAGCAGCAGCTCGTCAATGCCCTCGCAGGCCTGGGCTCAACCATTACCGAAGCTATGGATGTCATCGAGGGCTTTGTCCCCTGCGGACATCCCGCCCTCACAGTATCGAACGCACTCGTCGCGCTGGACGCCGACGATGATGCAGCTCTCGCCCAGCAGCTTGAGACCGTCGAGGGCTTTATCGACCACGTGAGTGAGAACCGCGGCGTGTCCGCCTACCACAGCATCGAGGTCGAGGTCGCGGGCCCCAAAGCCGATCTGCTCGCAGCAATCCGCGAGGTAGGCGCCCTTATGCAGACCGCAGGCGTCAAGAACACCCAGGTCAACGAGTGGGTCTACCGCAGCCTGGCAGCACTCGACAGCTCCGACGAAAAGGCAGCCGAGCAGCTCGCAGAAAGTCCCGCCATCAAGGCCGAGCTTTTGTAAATAGCAGACGCGGGCCCCTTGGCGCATCGTCGTCCAAGAGGCCCGCAAACAGTTCGCGTCAACCGATAGCCGCGCCACCACGTTCGGCCAAAGCCAGAATCGGCATCATTTGGCGCGGGGTCTTTGCTGCAAGATCGGCATGTTCGAGCAGCTTGCGATCGTTAGTTACCAAGTAATCGACCTGTGCGCGCTTGCACGCGGCGAGCACCAAATTGTCCTCGTAATCGCGATGAAGCGCTAAGTATTTGTCGGCCAGCCAAAGGTCCGACGCATCTGCACCCACGGCCGTGGCGTTTTCGGTCATGTTCCGCACAAACGCCAGCGCCGCATCGCCAATTGCACGGGCAGATGCCTCGTCGAGCGCTCCCCCGCTGGCAAGAACTCTACGCTTCAGCTCGTGTTGGACAACGTACAGCACGTCCTTGGCGATATGCACCGGAAAGAACAGCAACGCCCCCGTCTCCGTCGCCCGCCCAATAAACGCACGCGCGGCAAGCGACTCGGCATGGTCGGCGCAAAACGAATCGACCCATACGTTAGCGTCCACCATGATCTTGAGAGGCGCTCCACTCACTGGATCATCCCCTTTTGGCGATAATGCTCATCCATGGCGTCGGAATAGATTGTGTCCCAACCGCGATCGTCGGATACGGGCGACGCAGCGATGCCCAAATCTGCATAAAGCCGGTCTGCCGCTGCCCACGACGCGGCGAACGGCGTATCGGGCGCGACGGTCTGCTGCCGGTCGTCGACGGCCGCAAGCACTTCCTCGCACTGCCTGCCACCCTGTGCGACCTTGGCCACGACTTTTTTGATGAGCTCGGGCAGTGACCCGCCCGAAAGCCGTAGCACCTCCTCGGCACGGTTCTTGACCTGGCGATCTACGCGAACGTTCACCTGCGCCATGCCGCCAACGGTAGCCATCTCAACCTCACCTTCAGCATTTGCTAGCAGTGCTAGCACAAGCATATATCCGAGCTAACATCTCGTCAAACAAAAGAAGGCCTGCACCCTGGCGGCTGCGGTGCCACCCGAATGCAGGCCATATACTCAATCGAAAACGCTAACGCAGGTAAGCCTTCGCATTGCTCAGGCTGTAGGCAATCGTTGAGCCGTTGTGCAGCAGTGACGACGCCTGCGGAGTAATCATGCCGGTAATACCCAATGCCAACAGCGCCGAGTTGGTGAGCATCACCTTGGAATACGAACTCGTCAGACGGTCGATAAGCCCCTGGCTCATGCGGCGCAGGCGCACGATCGCGGCGAGATCCGTGTCGGTCAGGATGATATCGGCGACCTCCTTGGCGATGTCGCTTCCACCGCCCATGGCCAGACCCACATCGGCCAAACCAAGCGCCGGTGAGTCGTTGACGCCGTCGCCCACCATGGCAACATGGCGCCCCTCGCGCTTAATCCGCTCCACATAGGCGTACTTGTCCTCGGGCAGCAGCTCGGCCTTAAACTCGTCGACGCCTGCCTCGCGAGCAATGCGCTCGGCCGTACGCTCCGAGTCGCCCGTGAGCATGACCACGTGCTTAACGCCCAACGCGTGCAAGTCGGCGATGGCCTCGCGGACCCCGGGCTTAAGCGGGTCCTCGATACCGAGCACGCCCACAACGGTGCCGTCGACCGCCAGATACAGCGGCGACAGCCCCTGCATCTGGAGCTCGATTTGCTCCTTAATGTCGGACTCGAGTTGCGCACCCTCATCCTCGAATACAAAGTGCGCGGAGCCGATGATGGCGCGACGCTCCTCAATGGACGAAGCGATGCCGTGTGCCACGATGTACTCGACCGCAGCGTGACGCTCGCGGTGCTCGAGTCCACGCTCGCGAGCAGCGTTGACGACGGCGCGCGCCACCGGATGCGGGAAATGCTCCTCCAGGCAGGCAGAAAGGCGCAGGACCTCGTCCTCGCTCCAGCCGTCGGTCGTGAGCACGCAAGCCAAGCGCGGCTGCGCCTCGGTCAGCGTACCGGTCTTATCAAACACAATGGTGTCGGCCTTGGCAAACGACTCAAAGTACTTCGCGCCCTTGACCATCACGCCCATCTTGGCAGCATCGCTCATGGCGGTCATGACGGCGACGGAACCCGTGAGCTTGAGTGCGCACGAGTAGTCGACCATCAGCGCCGCCGAGGTCTTGATGAGGCTGCGGGTGGTAAGCGCAACCAGGCCCGCGAGCAGGAAGTTCCACGGGACGATCTTGTTGGCAAGGTCCTCCATATGCGACTGGCCCTCGGACTTGAGCGAGTCGGCCGTCTGCACGAGCGAGACGATCGAGCGGAGCTTGGTCTGAGCCGTATTGGCGCGCACACGCACCAAGATGCCGCCGTCTTCCACGACGGTGCCGGCGAACACGTCGTCGCCCACGCTGCGCTCGACGGCCAGCGGCTCGCCGGTCAGGGTCGCTTGGTTGACCATAGCGCTCCCCTGCTCGACAACACCGTCGATGCAAATGGACATGCCAGTGCGCACGGCGACCAGGTCGCCGGGCTCAAGCTCGGTCGCGGCAACGCTTACCTCGGTGTCGCCGACGACCTTCTGCGCCTTGTCGGGCACATCGAGCAGCGAGTTGATGAGCTCGTTTTCGCTCATGGCGCGGGTGTAGTCCTCGAGCAGCTCGCCCACGTTGAGTAGGAACATCGTCTGGCCCGCGGTGTCGACGTCGCGTTTGACGAACGAGATGCCGATGGCCGAAGCGTCGAGCACGGGAACGGTCAGGCGCGGCCGCGCCAGCTCATGAAGGGCAGCGCGCAAAAATGCCATATAACCGGCCACGACAAATACCGCACGCAGCGGCGTAGGCAAGAACCAGCGACGTGCGTAATGGGCACCGACGAGTGTCGCCAGGTCCATAACGAGTTTGTGCTTGCGCGGCTCGAGTTGCATCACGTAGCCCGACTTGGCATCGGCGATAGCTTGAGCATCGAGTGCGCCCAGGGCGTCGAGCACGCTTGCGCGGCGCGGCTCGTCGTACTCCAGCGCCATCTGGCCAATGCGGCCATACACGCGCACCTTGTGAACGCCATCGATGTCGCCGCCAAGCTTAAGAAGTGCATCGAGATCGCTCTCTGGCACAGGACCCGCCAATTGAAGACGGGTCCTGCCGGGGATCTCGCTAATAATCGAGAATCTCATAGTTTGTGCCTGGGAGCGTTACTCAGCTGCCTCGTCAGCAGCGGCCTCGCTCTGGGTGACGTAAGCAGCCTCGGCAACCATGTCATCGACATTGGCCTTGGCCTGCTCGACCATGTCCTGGTAGCCGTTCTTGATGCGCATGCCGCACGCGATACCCTGCACGCAGGCATTCTTGACCGGAGCGCTGGTAAGCAGCTTGATGCCGGCCGTGCCAAGCAGAAAACCGCCACCGACAAGCAGGGTATTGAACGTCGACTTCTTCATGTTGCTTCTCCCTTTTGCCGCATTGGACGCGGCACGGTGCCTCAGCACCCGAGTAAACAAGTTTGCTCGAGCACACTTTTGGAAAATAGTTTAGTTTATCTAACTATTAAGGTCAACAAAGGTTAACTTTTTGGAAACTATGGGGGTGAACTCAATATGACAAAGGGACTGCCCCTTTGTCACATTCCTACAGCTGCCAGTCCGCCGACTCCTTTTGCAGTGCGACCATACGGGCAAATTCTCCACCTGCTGCCTTGAGCTGCGCCGGAGCGCCCTGCTCGGCAACCACACCATCCTTGAGTACAACGATTTTGTCGGCATTTTCCACCGTACGCATACGGTGAGCAATAACGATAACCGTCTTGCCCGCGAGCAGGCGGGAAAGCGCCTGCTGAACCACGGTCTCGTTCTCGACGTCCAGGCTCGCCGTGGCCTCGTCCAAAAGGACGATGGGGGCGTCCTTAAGCAGCGCACGAGCGATGGAGATGCGCTGGCGCTCGCCGCCAGACAGCTTGGAGCCGTTCTCGCCGATCATGGTGTCGTAGCCCTGCGGCATGCGGTTCACGAACTCGTCGCAGCTGGCGGCACGCGCAGCCGCAAGCACTTCCTCATCGGTGGCATCACGACGCCCGAGGCGGATGTTCCCCATCACCGTGTCGTCAAAGAGCAGTACGTCTTGGAACACAATGGCGTAGTCGCGCAGGAGCACCTCGGGATCCACGCTCGCAACATCCACGCCACCCACGGTAACCTTGCCCGCGGTGGCATCCCAAAAGCGCGCGGCCAGGCGGCTCACCGTAGACTTACCGGAACCCGAAGGACCGACCAGTGCCGTAACTTCGCCTTCCTTGGCGGTAAAGCTCACATCGGTAAGAACTTTCTCGCCGGCGCGGCCGTCCTCGCCCGCACCATATCCAAATGCCACGTGATCGAACACCACATCGTGGCCCGCGGGCTCAAATTTCTCGCTGCCCCGCGCCACGGGCTCTTCCATGATGGAACGCATGCGCTTGGCAGACGACTCGGCGGCAAACAGCTCGGACATTAACATTAACGCCTGGTCAAAAGGCGCATAGATGCGGCTCACCATAAGCAGGAAGGCAAACATCACCAAAAAGTCGACCTGCCCGGAGGCGACCATCGCGGCGCCCGTGACCAGCGTGGTGGCAATGCCCAGACGCAGGATGGCAAAGGCGGAGTTGACCAAAAGCCCGTTAGCGAGCTCGCCCTTGGTGGTCTCATGCTCCTCGGCATCGATCACGGCGTTGAGCCCCTCAAGATAATGGGCCTCCTGGTTGGTGGCGCGGATCTCGCGAACGCAGTCGAGCGTCTCTTGAATAGCCTCGGTAACCTTGACCTTCTCGGCACGCACGCGATCGAACACCGGAGTCATGGGGCCGCGTGTTAGATACAGCACGGCAAAGGCCACGGGAACGCTCCAAAACGCCGCGATCGCCAGCTGCCAGCAAAAGAACAGCGACGCCACGAACACAATGGCGCTTGCGATGATGGCGCCCCAAAGCTCTCCCAGCACGTGGCTGTAGGCGTGCTCCATGGCCTGGACGTCACCCATGATGGTCTCGGTTAAATCGGCCAGATCACGACGACCAAAAAACGACAGCGGCAGTTTGCGCAAGCGCTCGGCAATCTCCATACGCTGCTTGCCGCACTCCTCGTAAAAGATGCAGTAGGTGTAGTAATACTGCTGCCAGTTAGAGGCAAAGAGCAACACGAAAAAGACCAGGAGCCCGCCCACGATCGGCAGGGCATCCGGCAGGTCAGCCCCGCTGGCGAGATGCTCGACAAAACCGGCCATAACCAGGAATAAAAAGCCCATGCCGGCCATGGTAATGAGATTAGTGAGCGTGGTCCAGAAAATGCCGCGTTTTACGCCGGCGACGCCTTTATCGGATAGGAAATACTTCTTTTGGAATGAGGCGAACATTTAGGCCTCGCCTCCCTTCGTGACGACGGCATCCGCGGTCGCTGCAGTGATTTTCCAGCTCGCGGCCTGTTCGTATTCGGCCCACATCTTGGCATACAGACCCTCTTGGGACAGCAACTCGGCATGGGTACCCGACTCCTGCACGCTGCCCTGGTTGAGCACCACGATTTGGTCTGCGCCCACTACAGTCGAGAGTCGGTGCGCAATCATAATGACCGTGCGACCCGCCGCCAGCTTGCTAAAGGCGCGCTGGATGAGCGCCTCGTTCTCGGGGTCGGCAAACGCCGTGGCCTCATCGAGCACCACGATAGGCGCGTCTTTAAGGATCGCGCGGGCGAGTGCCACGCGCTGGACCTCGCCGCCCGAAAGATAAGCTCCGCCGGCACCGAGCATGGTATTGATACCCTGTGGGAGCTTGGCCACAATATCGTCGCACTGAGCTGCGGAGAAGGCCGCACGCACTTCGTCGTCAGTGGCCGTAGGCTTGGAGGCGCGCACGTTATCGGCAAGTGTTTGCCGGAACAGCTGGTTGGTCTGGAACACAAAGGCAACCTGGTCCATAAGCTCGTGCGGATCCATATCGCGAACGTCCACACCGCCTACGAGCACTCGACCCGAGGAGACATCCCAAAAACGCGGGATCAGGCTTGCGCAGGTTGACTTACCGCCACCCGAGGGACCCACCAGGGCGAGGGTGCTACCAGCGGGAACGCTGAAACTCACATGGCTAACGGCAGGTGCTTCGGCACCCTCGTACGTAAAGCTCACGTCCTCAAATCGCACGTCGCCGCCGGCAGGATGCTTGGGTTGCGCGGGCACGGAGAGCCGCTTGGAATCCATGACGCTTCGAATACGAGCCAGCGAATCGGCACTCATCTGAGAGGCCTCGCCCACAAACATGAGCTTGGTCATGGCCGTCGGCACCACGGCCGAAAATATCGCGTAAAACGTGAAGTTGGCCATAAAATGCGCGAAGTCCGTCTCGCCCGGCGCCAACAGCAACGCCACGGGCAACAGGAATGCCACAAGACCATTGAGCGCGGTAAGGTTGAGTACCTGCGGACCTCGACAGAACGTGCCCGAATAGTTTTGTGCCATGTCGGCGTATTCGGCGATCGCATCGTGGAAAGCCTTAAAGGAGTAGACCGTCTGCTGAAACACCTTGACCACGGGGATGCCGCGTACGTATTCGGTGCCGGTCTTGTTCATCTTGACCAGCGCTCCCATGTAGGCCTTCATAAACTCGCCGCCCTTGCCGCCCATCATGGCGGCCATGGCGCCAAACGAAATGGCCACCGAGATGAGGCATGCCGCGCCCAAGCGCCAATCGAGGGCGAAAAGCAGCACGAGCAAGCCCACGACCATGGCGACGGCGCCTGCGATATCGGGCAGCATGTGTGCGAGCAAAGTCTCGGTGGAGGCGGCGCACCCGTCTACAATGCGGCGCAGCTCGCCGGTGGCATGCGTGTCGAAGTAGCCGAGCGGCAGCTTAAGCAGGTGCTCGCTCGTAGTCTTGCGGATATTGGACGCGCAGCGAAACGCGGACAGATGCGTGCACATGAGCCCCACGAAATAAGCTACGATGCTTGCCAGCGCAAACCCCACGGCCCACCAACCGTACATCGCGATGTTAGTGGCTTCGCTCCAGTTGGGCGCCACGGCGATCAGGTCGCGCGCGACAAGCCAAATGCACACGTACGGGCCAAAGCTCAGCAGCTGCGAGAGCGCCGAGAGCGCCATGCCCAAATACGTTAGGAATTTGCGGTCGCCGGCATACGCGAGCAGCTCGCCGATGCCTCCACCTTCCCTTTTTGATTCCTTTGCCATGAGATTCCTTTCTAACGGCTTGAGAGTTAACCGTAATGAACTTATCATTGCTGTGTTAGCCATGGCTCACAATCAAGCCAGGCGTGGACGTTTCTGCAAAGGAAAGGAACGCTTTTGCAAATACGGCGGGCAGCGACCGACATAACCGAGCTCTACGCACCGCAATTTGAGCAGTTTGGCCTGGAGCTTACCGGCAAGGGCGCCGTCTTTACCGGCGAGGTGGCAAACGACCGGGCGCACGGCCGCGCATGGATTATGCCTCTCTCCCCTGCCTGCATCGTCATGGAGCATTTCATCACCCCGACGCACGATATGTACCTGGCCGAATACACACCCGAGCCATACGCCTGCGTGAGCGAAGTCAGCGCGCCCACACTTACATGCATGCCCGAGGCTGGCATAACGCCCGCGAACCTCAAACCATTGCATGGACCGTGGCCAAACAATGCCGTTTGCAGCTTTATCCAAGATAGCTGTGGCGAAGAATTAAGCCCGCTGTTTGCGGGGGAGCTTTATCACTCGCGCTCGGTGCTCTTTTTGCCTGGATATTTTGACGAACTGGAGCACCGCTATCCCACCGAGTTCGCGGGAATCTTTGAGGCGTTTGCCGAGCCATGGCACGAGGAAGCGACGTCTGCCATCTGCCACACGCTGCGCCGGATTAACGAGGACCGCGCCCGCACCGTAGGCGGACACGTCTATATGCAGGGCATCGTGGAGACCATGGTCGCGGAGCTCGCCTGTTCGTGCGCGGCCCACAAGCAGGCGCGGCAGGCGGCAGACACACGCGTCAGCATAACCATTGCCGAAGAAGCAACGGCAATGATTGAGCGCGCGCTCGACAAAGGCAGACATGTGGGTATCAACGAGGTGGCCGAGAGGCTCTACACAAGCCGCTCCAAACTATGCGCCACCTTTAAGGCCCAAACTGGCGAGTCCCTGGGCGCCTACATTCGCAGACGCCGTATGGAGCGAGCACAGGACCTTTTGGCCGATAGCGCGCTCACGATAGCGCAGGTAGCAGAGCGCCTAGGCTACCCTCAGCAGGCCGCCTTCACCCAAGCCTTCAAACAATACACCGGCATGACACCCACGGCTTGGCGAAGCAAGCATCGCTAAGGCCCAGGCTCCCTGGCCGTAACGGAGCGATTAATTAGCCGCCGCCCGTCAGCTCACCCAGGATCTAAACGTCAAGATGTGCACGATCAAGCGCCTTTTTGATAAGAGGGACAGATCGATCAGCCAAATACAACGGAATGTTGAGCACCCCGTCGTCGAGCTTTAGGTTCTTAAGTGAGTAGCGGACCCTCAATGGAGTCGTCTCCGCATGCTTGTCGGCATAGTACTTAAGGCTCTTGGAATGAACGACCTCTCCCGATTTGACCTCGACGGGAACGATTTCGTTTCCGACTTGAATCAAAAAATCGACTTCGTGCTTCGGCTTCTCGTTTGTCCAATAACGCGGAGCAGCATCTAACTGTGAAAGTAATGCCTGAAGCACATAGTTCTCGGCGAACGAACCTTTGAACTCCGAAAATAGCGCATCCGAGATGGCAAAAGCGGACGCATCCAGCCTTGCCATGCGGCGCAGCAAGCCGACATCAAGACAGTAGACCTTAAATGCCTTGAGGTCATCGTACGCAGAGAGCGGCACACCACCGGCAGCATTAAGGCGAACCGCCGTGATGAGCCCAGCATCGGCAAGCCATTCCAGAGCATCCTCGTATTCTCGAGCACGAGCCCCCTCGCGCACCGCACCCCAAACGAACTTTTTGTTCTCGCGCGCCAACTGAGCTGGAATCGAGTTCCATATTTGTGAAAGCTTGGCGAACTGCGCACGGCCACCATGCTTGGCAAAATCGCGCTCGTAGGAATCCAAGAGATCAGACAACACCTTATCGACCTGAACGATATCGCCCGTCTCCACCCACCGGCCAAGAGCCTCTGGCATGCCGCCGCATGCAAAATAACGACGAAGATGCTCGACGAGACGGACATGGAAGAAATCGGGCACTGTCTCGATCTGATCCAGGCCGCCAAGGTATTCGTCGTAGTTTGCAGCGCCCTCGGCTTTCAGAAACTCGGAAAAGCTCATGGGGCGCATCTCCATGAACTCGACCTTTCCCACCGGAAAAGCGCTGGTCTCACGGGACAAGCGAACGCCCAACAAAGACCCTGCGCATGCGACGTGATACTCGGGGGCCTCGTCACAGAAGTATTTAAGGGCGCCGACTGCAGAAGGACAATCCTGGATCTCATCAATAATAAGCAGCGTTTCGCCGGGATCGATAGGCTGTCCAAGTGCCAGGGAAAGATTTGAGATGATCCGTCGAGGATCGCGCGTACCTTCGAAAAACTGAGCGTACTCGCTCTGTACCCCAGGTGACGGCTCCTCGAGCGTCAGATACACAAAATTGAGGTACGAGGTTCGGCCGAACTCCTTAAGCGCCCACGTCTTTCCAACCTGGCGCGCCCCCTTAAGGATAAGCGGCTTACGATATTCTGACGCTTTCCAAGCGTTAAGCTTGGCAATGATATCTCGCTGCATGACCGAACCTCCCGCAAAGAAACTTCCGTAAACGTGATATTTCCCACATTTTACCCTAGTTAAAACGTGACATTTATCACATTTACGGAAGTTTTAAGCTCATTTCTCCACACTTCCATCACATTTATTGCAATGTGACAAAGGGACAGTCCCTTTGTCACCCGCACAAAAATGGACGCGCCAACGGCGCGCCCATTCACTCTATTTATATCAGCCCCACCTGGCCCGAACGGCCGAGTCGTTGCAGAACCCGGGAGCCCCGGCAGGGCGGGTGCTTGCTCAAAATGAGTTCCGCACGCAAAGAAGGCCACTTAATGTGGCCTTCGTCTTGCGCAGGACTGTCCGAAATTGAGAGGCAAGGCCCTGCGCCCGGCCCCTCGGTTCCCGCTTACGAGAGCGACGTTCTCAGCAACTCGTTGAAGAGCTTCGGGTTGCCCTTGCCGCGGCTTGCTTTCATGCACTGGCCCACCAAAAAGCCGATGACCTTCTGGTTGCCGTCGCGATACTGCTGCGCCTGATCGGCACAGTTCGCCAGCACCTCGTCCACGATCGGCTGCAGCGCGCCGGCATCGCTCACCTGACGCATGCCGCGCTCGTCGACGATCTTGTTGGGATCGTCGCCGGTCTGGGCCATGGTCTCAAAGACCTCGTGCGCCTGGTTGGAGCTGATGGCATCGGTCGCCAGCAGCTTGGCAAGGGCTGCCACCTGAGCCGGCGCAATGCCGGACTCGGTGAGCGACACACCCGCGCTCTTAAGGTAGGCGATCATCTCGTTCACCAGCAGGTTTGCGACCGTCTGGGCCTCCTTGCCAGCCATACCGGCAGCAGCGGCCTCAAAGAACTCGGCAAACTCCGGATCGCCGGCGATCTGCTCGGCATCGGCGGCCTTAATGCCAAAGTCGGCCTCAAAACGGGCGCGCTTGGCATCGGGCAGCTCGGGAATCTCGCCACGGCAGCGGTCAATGAACTCGTCATCCAGATCGAACGGCGCCAGGTCGGGATCGGGGAACAGACGATAGTCGTCGGCCGTTTCCTTCACACGCATGACAACGGTACGCTTGCGGCTAGGCTCCCAGTGGCGGGTCTCCTGGTAGATAATGCCGCCCTCCTCGAGCACCTCGGCCTGGCGGCAAATCTCGTAGGCGAGACCATCGTGCAGGCTCTTAAACGAGTTGAGGTTCTTGAGCTCGGTCTTGGTACCCAGCTTGGTCTCGCCGCGGCGGCGCAGCGACACATTGCCGTCGCAGCGCATGGAGCCCTTCTCCATGGAGCAGTCCGAAATGCCCAGCGTCACAAAAATGCGACGGAGCTTTTCCATAAACAGGCGCGCTTCCTCGGGCGTGCGCAGATCGGGCTCGGTGACGAGCTCGATGAGCGGCGTGCCGCAGCGGTTGTAGTCGACGAGCGACTCGGTCGCGGCGGTAATGCGGCCCTCGGCACCGCCCACGTGGACCATCTTGGCGGCGTCCTCCTCCATGTGGATGCGCAGGATGCGGATGGGCACCGTGTAGGAACCGTCCTCGCGACGCTCGGGCATCTGCAGGTTGGACGCGTCGTAGCTGGCCAGGTGGCCGGCGCGCTGGTTGCCCTCGCGCATGGTCGACGTCATGGACGTGGACAGGCCCTCGGCATTGGCCGAAGCACTTGCCAGGCTCTGAGCCTCGGCCTCGCCAAATGCGCAGTCGGGGCGCTCGGCGGCGCCGCGACCGGTCACGTCAAGATTCAGGTGACCGTACATGGCAAAGGCGACCGGACCCTGCGTGGTCTGGAAGTTCTTGGCCATGTCGGGATAGAAGTAGTGCTTGCGATAGAACATCGAGTGGCGCTGGATCTCGCAGTTGGTGGCGAGACCGGCCTTGACGATGCTCTCGATGGCGCGCTTGTTGGGCACCGGCAGGGCGCCGGGCAGGCCCAGGCACACCGGGCACACGTTGGCGTTGGGCTCGTCATCGTGGCTGAGCTTGCAGTTGCAGAACATCTTGGTATCGAGTGCGGTGAGCTCGGTATGGATCTCCAGGCCGATCACGGCCTCCCAATCCTGCAGGACCTCGGAAAGCTCCTTCATTACAGCTCGCCTCCCTTCCCGGCAAAATCGGGCGCGACGGAAAGCGCGGGCGCACCCGTGGCGGCATCGGCAAAGCCGCACTCCAAGGCGCGGGCAAACGTGAGCAGCTGACGGTCCTTAAAGGCCGGACCAACCAGCTGGGCAGAAACGGGCAACTGAGTATCCTCGCCCAGGCCCAGCGGCACCGAAATGCCACCGTTGCCGCAAATGTTGAGCGAGATGGTGTACAGGTCGGAGAGGTACATCTGCGTGGGGTCGCTGATCTCGCCAAACTTAAAGGCCGTGCGCGGCGAGGCGGGCATGAGAATGGTGTCCACCTTGGCATACGCGGCATCATAGTCCTGCGTGATGAGCGTGCGGGCCTTTTGCGCAGCGTAGTAGTACTTGTCGTACACGCCCGAGCTCAGCAGGTAGGCGCCGAGCATCTGACGGCGCTTGGCCTCGGCGCCAAAGCCGTGGGCGCGCGAAAGCGAGCTCTGGTCGGACAGGTTGGCGCAGCCCTCCTCCTGATAGCCGTAGCGAATGCCGTCGAAACGGGCCAGGTTGGAGAACGCCTCGGCCGGGCCGATGACGTAGTAGGCGGCGATGGCGGCGTCCAGGTGCGGCAGGTCGACCTCGACCAGCTCGGCACCCTGGTTCTGCAGCTCCTGGACGGCGCGCTGAACAGCGGCCTTAACCTCGGGCGTCAGGCCCTCGGCCTCCATAAACGCGGGGATGATGCCCACGCGCTTGCCCTCGATGCTGTCGTTGAGGTGCTCGGTAAAGTCGACGGCGCAATCCTGGCTGGTGCAGTCATACGGATCGTGCCCCGCACCGGTAAGCGCGTTCATGGCCAGCGCGACATCCTCGACCGTGCGGCCAAAGGGCCCCACCTGGTCGAGCGACGAGCCGAAGGCAACTACGCCGTAACGGCTTACGGCGCCGTACGTGGGCTTAAAGCCCACCACGCCGCACAGCGACGCCGGCTGGCGAATGGAGCCGCCGGTATCCGAGCCCAGCGAGAGCGCGACCTCGCCCGCGGCGACGGCGGCAGCGGAGCCGCCCGAGGAGCCGCCGGGCACGCGCTCGGTATCCCAGGGGTTGTTGGTGCGGTGGAACGCCGAGCTCTCGGTGGAGCTGCCAAAGGCAAACTCGTCCATGTTGGCCTTGCCCATGGGCAGGCAGCCGGCATCGAGCATGCGCTGGACGCAGGTAGCGGTGTAGACACTCTGGTAGTCCTCGAGCATGCGGGAAGCGCAGGTGGTGCGCGTGCCCACAAGGTTCATGTTGTCTTTGATGGCCAGCGGCACGCCCGCGAGCGGGGGCAGCGGCTTGCCTGCAGCGCGGTCGGCATCCACGCGCGCGGCGGCATCGAGCGCAAGCTCGGGCGCCACCTGCAGGAATGCCTGGACCCCGCCCTCGCGCGCCTCGATGGCGGTAAGGGAGGCCTGGGCCACCTCGGTGGCGGTAAAGTCGCCGGCGGCAACGCCCGCGGCAATCTGGGCGGCGGTAAGGGAATCGAAGCTCTGCGCCATTACTCGCTCTCCCCCTCTCCCAAAATGGACGGCACGCGGAAGTAGCGGTCGCGCGCGCTGCCGGCGTTCTCGAGCGCAACGTCAAGCGGCAGGTCGCGCTCGGGCTCGCGCAGGTCATCGCCCATCACGTTGGACAGGCTTCCGATGGGATGGAACGTGGGCTCCACGTCGGGTAAGTCATATTGCAAGACGGGCTCGAGCATCTGGACGGCGTCGTTCATGTAAGACGTCATCTGGGTGAGCTCGTCATCGGTCAGTGCGATCTTTGCGTACTCGGCGATGCCGCGCACGTCTTTCTCGCTGAGTGCCATAGGCGCTCCCTTCCGCATAACAGTTAAACCGCTCTAGTATACAAGGCAACGCCGCTTGGAGCAGGTGCTTTACCTAAATGCAGCGAAAACGTAACGAGGGCGACGGTTGGCAGGCGACGGGCTGGCGGTTCCGCAGCGAAACCGCACCGTCCATAGCGAAAACCGTCTCGCCCACAGCGGAAACCATCACAACATTCGACGCTTTTCGTCAAAATCGCGATTTTCATCGAATGTTGTAATGGTTTGAAAGCCCCGACCACCACAAAGGTGCCTGTCCCCATTGTGGTGGTTCTGATCGATGCCTTATGCCGAGGCCTTGACCTTGCGGCGCTTGCGGACCGCGTGGATCACGATGTCCAGCAGCAACAGCACAATGGCTACGACCACGATAAGCACGGCAAACTCGCGCTTGCCCCAGTGGCGACCGGCCAGCGACTTTTGCTTGTCGACGTCCTTCTTGTTGTACTTGGTGCGCACGCAATGCACCAGCAGGCGATGGTCGTTCACGCCATAGGGCGTGCAGGTGACGAGCGTCACCTTGTCGGCGCCGGGCTCGATGGTCAGCGACTCCATCTCCTCTGGCAGCACGACCTCGGAGTCCACCATCTTGTAGGCGAGCGTCTTGTTCATGGTGTGTAGCAGCACCAGGTCGCCGGGCTCCAGCGAGTGGATGTCGTCGAACATGCTCAGATTGCGCATGCCCGAGTGCGCGGTGAGCACGCAATGCGCCGAGGTGCCGCCCACTGGCAGGCTCGTGCCCTCCAGGTGGCCAACACCCGCCATAAGGACTTCCTCGCTCGTGCCGTGGTAGATGGGCATGCTCACGTCGATGGAGGGGATCTCGACCCAGCTCATCATGGGGTCGCGGTCAAAGATGAGCTGCTGGGCGTAGGGCTCGATCTGGTCGGCGGGAAGCTCGGTGGCCTCGCCCGCCAGCTGCTCGTTAAAGGAGCGCGCCTGGAGCAGGATGCGCTCGCGCTCCTCGGCAGACAGCGCGTCCACGGTGCTGGACACCGTGCTGATCTGGTTAAACACGCCCGATGCTTCGAGCCGGTCCAAGATCCACGGCCAGGTCATAAGGCCCACGCCAATAAGGATGATGACGATGGTGATGAGCCGGTCGGCCCAGCGCGGCAGTCGCTTGCGACGCCGTTTGGGCTTTGGTTGAGGCTTGAGCTGAGGGCTTGAGCCGCCGTTGTCCGCAGCGTTATTGCCCTTCATATGTTTGGCGCCCTGCACCATCACCGGTCACTCCTTTACAGCTCAGGTTGTCTAAACAAATAATAGCCGATTAGCGAGCTCATGCGCCGGACAACGCAGCCTGGCAGCATTGCGCAGCGCGAGTATGGGCCCGCATTTGAGTTTTCAGAATGTCCCGGATCGGCGGGGCGATTCGGGATACAATGTCGATAGAAAACGACGCATCCCGCGTAAGTGTACGAGAGCGCGGGCGGCCTAGTTTTCAGCTTTTGTTAAATGCCCGGGATCCGACCCCCGGGCATTCTTATTTGCGCTTTCGGCGCAAATGCCTTCTACCGTCCGCACCGCGCGTGCGCCTACGGACCTTAAACCGAACCTCATACGAGTCAAGAAACGCGATGACGAACGTGCCCTCATCGGACGATGGAGGCTGGCTGCGTTATCCCAAAAAGAACGGGGCAGACTCCAGTGCGGAGTCTGCCCCGAAAAGAGAATGGCAAAGCAAGAACGTCGATGGACGAGAAAAGTGTCCGCAAGTCTCATGGCCATCACATCCCAACTGCCAAAGGGATGGGTGAGCGAGCGTTACTCCTGCTCGGACTCCTCGGCCTGCTTACGGCTGCGGATGAGGTGCGCCACGCCGATGCACAGCACCGCGCCACCAGCGATCCAAGTGAAGGTCACACCGTTAAGGCCGGTGAGAGGAAGGCCAACCTGCTTGGTATCGCCAACGGTGATGTTAAAGGTACCGTCGGTGTCCTTCTCCGAGCCGGTCTGCGCCGTCAGCTTGTTATCTCCGGCATCCTTATTGGTAAGGCCAACGATGACCTTGTCACCCTGATTCTTGTTATCAAGCGTGCCAGTAAGCTCAGTAAGGCCGGCGCCCGGACCAGTGGCGGTCATGGTCGGCTTGATCTCGAAGGTGAAGGGGTCAACCTTAGTGTAGCCAGAGGGAGCAGAAGTCTCCGTGACGGTATAGACACCGGCATCGAGACCGGTGACCTTGATGACACCGCCATTCCTGGTCTTAAACTCATACTTATCTATGCCAAGGGAACCATTTTGCTGGACGTAGAGATTCTGAGACGCGTCATCATCCGCCCCGGTTGCCTGGATAGTGAACGTGGCGTCGTCGAGGGCCGCCTCAGTGCCAAGGTCAACCTTGTTGATCCTGATGCCGTAGGTGTAGGCCTCAACCGTATCGGACTCCGAAGTGCCAGTGCCTTCAGACATGGGGTTGTTGGAATACTCGAGCGTAACGGTGTTAGAATTGCCCTTCAACTCGTTGTCGGCCCCTGCAATAACCGCGTGTGAGTTGAGCTTCGCCTTGTAGAAAACAACAATCTTGGTGTTGGCATTTACAACTAAATCTGAAATCTCCTTGAGGTACTTACGGTGCTCCCCTTCTTTAGCTTTAACAGTCAAGACAGTGTTATTTTGAGATTTTTCCACATCAAAGTATTCGGAAATGTCGGTATATGTATCTCCATTGTTCGAATCTTTGTTCACAGCATACACTTTAGGTTGTTCGAAATCATAGTAGAGACCTTTAGTAAGGGTGTCGGTAAACGTGTAGGAATAGGATTCATAGCTGGCGTAGTTATCTGCAATCGTACCGGTAAGCCTATAGTTCACTTCCTGCTCATTATGGAAGTCGGCAGCGTCCACCCAGCCAGTCTCACTGGTAATGTCAGCGCCCTTCACCTTAGAATCATCGAGGATCTTTTTCTCGACCGTGGGGATGCTGGTCTTCTCAGTTACAGTCACGGCTCCGCCGCCCACGAGGGCGAAAATCGGAGACGTGCCGGTGTTCGGCTTGTTCGGATCGAGATCGCTGGTCACAAACAGGTAGTAGCCAGAACCGGCGGTAGCAGTCCAGGGCTGTCCAGCTGTGATATTAGATTCGGTCGGAACTTTATCCTTTACGGCGTTCGCAACTGCGTAGAGGATGTTGCCAGTATCGATTCGCGTTCCATCAGTCGATGTTGATCCCGCAGTAGTGGGACCCGCATGCGCCACGAGGAAGTCGGCGACTTCCTGGGGCGTGGGACTACCGGAAAGTTTCTCATCATCCGTCAACTTTTCATAGCCAGTCCACGTCGACTTGATGGCGTTGACGACCGTCTCTCCAAGCGCATTGTCCGCCCACGTAATGTTCTGAGCGGTCTTGCCGCCGTTTTCAGTGTCGGTCACCGTAGCCTTGAAGATCTGATACGCCTTGTACTTGACGTCCTTGTTGTCGCCAATATTGCTGATGGTGATGGTATTGGTCGTAGTAGTCGCACCCTCAGCTGCAAACGCCATCGTGACCGGGGCCATCACGCCGCCGAAGCTCAGCGCTGCTGTGAGGCCGGCGGTTACTGCCAGGCGTGCGATGTTCTTGTTCATGTGCATCTTCTTTCCTCTGCTTTCTACTTCGTAACTCATTCGATCGGTCATCATCTGTCTGTGTCTTAGCATCTACTTCGCTACGTCTCGCCCCGCTCTCTGTGGGGCTGCCAGCTACTCTTTATGGCTGCCACCTCCCCGCTTGACCAGGAGCGCGACCACGATGAGCGCGGCTCCGGCGACCGCTGCGGCGGCCGCGGCGTACATTGCCATATCGCCAGTCGAGGGCATAAAGCCTCCGGTGGTAATGCTAGGGGGTGTGCCGGTGGGCGTGTTAATGAGCGACGCCTCCAGGCTGCCCGTCGACCCGTCCGCGCTGTCGGCGCGCAGGGGCGACTCGGCCGTGATGGTGAGCTTGGGCTTGGCGGCGGCCACCTGGTCGACGTCCAGGCCTTCGGCCTTGACTGTCACGGAGCGCGTGCCCCCAAAGGCGGTGTAGCCCTTGGGCGCCTTGAGCTCGCGGACCTCCAGCTTGCCCGAGTCCACGCCCGAGACGGTCACGCGGCCGTCCTCGCCCGTGGTGACGGTGGCCTTGCCCTCTGCATCCCACGTGCCGTCGGCCGCCAGCGTACGACCGCGGTCGTCGGCGATGCTCAGGACCGCCCCGGGCAGCGGCTTGTCGCCGTCGCTGCCGCGCTTGGTGAGCGCGAGATCCCAAGTGTAGGCGCACGCGTCATCGCTCGGCGTGCGGGTGAAGCCGGCGTCGCCGGACTGGTCGGCAAAGGGAGAGCGCGGGTAGCGCAGGTAGACCTCGTTGGGGTTGCCCTTCGCGATGCCGTGGCTGCATGTGCTGTTGAGCGGCGCGTTGTACACGGCGACCACGCGGGCGCCCACGGTAAAGGCGTCGGCCCCGCCGAGCGCGGCGATGAGGTCGCCGGTGCGCACGGTGAAGGTCTTGCCGTCGGCCGCTACCTTGGTGGCGCACTGGGCCGTGATATCGGTCCAGCCCTTCGCGGGGCCGGTGCCGACGCGGCCGTCCTTGTCGGTCTGGACCGCGGCAAAGCCGCCGTCCGCGCCCGCCGCCACGTACACGTGCATGCTCGCGGCGACCTTGGAGGGGTCGAGCCCCGCGCTCATGGTGTCGACGAACCGCACCGTGTAGGTGTCGTAGGCCGTGAGGCCCGCCGGGACCGTGGCCGAGAGGCGCCAGTACAGGTCGTCGGCGACCGTGGCGTCGGCGGCCTTCTGCCAGGCGGCGGTGCTGTCCTCCAGCACATGCTTGGCGACCTTGGGCGTCGCCGCCTTGGGCTTGACGGTAACGGCGCTGCCGCCCACCAGGGCCATGATCGGCGCGGTGCCGGCTTCGCCCTGGGCGATGGCATTGTCGTCGGCGACGATGAGCCAGTAGCCGCAGGACAGCTCGGCCGCTGTGCCCGCGTTAAGGGCCACGGGCACGGCGCCAGAGCTCTGGAGGGAACGAGCGAGCTGTGCGCTCAGCGCGCTCGTAAGGTGGGAATCGGTGTTGAGCCACTCGGCAGCTTCCTGCGCGGTGGTCTGGGATTTGGGCATGCCAGCGCTGTGCAGCACGGGCAGCGCGGCGTCGCGCACGGCGTCGCTTGCCCAGGCGAGGTCGGTAGCGATCTTGGCGTCGCTGTCGCCGTCGACGACGTTGGCGCTAAAGATCTGGTAGGCATCGTAGCTGCGCGCCACGGTGCCGCTCACCGTGATGGAACCGGTCGAGGTCGGCGCGGCCTGCGCGGAAGCGGGGAACACAACCGCGCAGGTGCCGATCAGGAGGGCAAGCAGCGCAAACAAGATCGGGAAGGAGCAAACTTTCTTATTCACGACGCTTACCTCCCTTCGCATTCGCCTTACGACGAATGTGCATCCAGGCCGCAGCAGCGCAAAGCACCGCCGCGCCGGCAAGGTACGTCAGAGTGACGCCCGACATACCAGAAAGGGGTAAAGAGGTGGAGTAGGTGTTGGTGAAGGTGGGAAGGCTTTGGCCAGCGCTGGCGTCCTCACCATATTCATGCGGAATCTGCTTATTTGCGGGGATTTCAATGCCATCGGCATCGACGATCTTGGTGTAGGTCACTTCGCACTTAATCGTCTTATCAGACTGATCAGTTGCCTTGACCGTGATCTTGTAGACCGACTTGTCGAACTTGTAGTGCGAGAACAGCGAACTGTTACCTTTCTCGCGCACATAGTACGTGAAGGTCTTGGAAGCGCCACGGCCCGTGGGATCCGTGCCCTTGGCGAGATCGGCAAGTGTGTACGTAATCTCATCGACGAAGCGCAGGGTCTGAGGATTGCCGCCACCGGCAGTGGTCGAGACGGTCTTGACGCTGTCGCCCGTAAAGTACTCGTTATCCGCAAACTCGAGCGTGAACTCCTTCATCTCACCACCCTTAACGACCTTAGTCGCCTTAGGAGTCCAGGAGCCTCTGGAGGTGTACGGAGTGTACTTGTTGGTGAAGGTCTTTCCCCCGTCGGGGCCGACAATCGAATAATAGCCTTGCTCGTTCTTTTCCAACGAGTTAGTTGAATCTCCCAGACTCACGCTTGTGATCGTGTAGTTGTGAACGCAAAGAGGAACCTCCGAGTTTGGATCTTCCTTGCTAGGCACATCCATGAGTGGCGTTTTGTTGTCCTTAACCTTCACCACAATCTTGTACACGGCTGGGTCGTACGTGATGTCGGGATCGTACGTGATGTCGGGATCATTGCCAGCATTTTCGACCAAGTAGTATGTAATCTCATTAGCCTTAACAGCCTTATCAATATACTGTTCGCCAAGGTCAAAGGTGATGTTACCCCTCTCATCATTCTTGGCAGTTCCGACCAAGGTGCAGCCGCCACTTTTGAATGTCTTGTCATTCCAAGAGGGATCCGTCGCGTCATCCGAATCCTTACGGTAGACCGAGAAGGAGAACTTGCCTTTGTCAAATTTCATGTTTTGATTGGTCTGCTGATTGGCCTGCTGATTTATCAGCGCCTTGGTTGCCTTCAACTTAAGGCTCGGTAAGATGTACGTATCCGCAGGCACGCCTAGGTACAAGTTGCCATTCGACATGATGCCGCCACCATGGTCCCAGGAATAGTTGCCCGTGATGAAAGTTGTCGCTTCATTCTGCGCATCATTCCGCGCTTTAATCGCCGCCTTATCCCCGGCCGTAACACCCGAGGTCAGGCCGATGCTATTTTTTACCCCAACAGCACCGTTGGCGGGGATGTTGATAGCTTTTTCAAGTTCGATGCTTCCCGAGTACCGGGCGTCTCCACCACCAAGCATCTCACCAGTCACAACTGCGATCGGCGTATTGTGATCATGCGCTGCGAGGAAGAAATCGGCATGACCGTTGTTACGAAAAACGTCTTTCAAATAGGCGGCTTTGTCTTGATCCTTACCGTCGTTGCCGGCAGAAAGATGGGGCGCATTGTTATTGCCGGAATTGTTCGCTTTGTCGTAAGCAGGTTTAGGATAATCTTCGCCATGATCATCAGCACCGGCAGACTTATTGCCAAAGATTGCCGTGCCTTCAGTGTTCGTTACCAAGGTCTTACCCGATGGGCAGACCGCAACGCCGCCACCATAGCCGCCAGCGGTATTGCTGCTTATATACGAGTTGTATACAAACAGTCTGCCTGCGTTAACCGCGTTATTCGAATCACCCTGAACAAAGATGCCGCCGCCACCCCAGTCAAAGCGAGACATGCAGTGATTGTTTGTGATGTAGACTATACTTTCTTTAGTGCCGTTACTATCTTTAGGGCCGTTAATCAGCGCGTCAACCTTCTGGCCCACTCGGATGCCGGCACCTTCAGATCGGTAGCTCACGTTAGAGGCAATATATCCTCCCGTAATGTCGAGCCATGCCATACCTCCTTGACCAAGATTGGTAACGTAAACGCCGCCGCCAGCTTCCTCGGAATGGTTGCCAGTAATCTGGCCACCGGAAATGGTGACATGGGCGCCGTTATTGGCAGCAAGCCCAGCGCCGCCATGACAACCATCGCCATCCCTGCCACAGAATGTAGCCATTCTATTATTCGTGATATGGCCACCAGAAACGGTCACGGTGCCGCCCTCGGCCATAATGCCGCCACCGAATCCCGCGCCGAGTGTGCTATTACCGGAGATTACGCCACTGGTCACCTTGACTGCAGACCCCTTGGCATATACACCGCCGCCACTCGAAGCGCAGTTGCCAGCAATTACGCCACCGATCAGATTAAGGGCCGAAGCGCTGCCCCCTTCATTAGACACCATGACACCTGCACCGTTGGCCCAAGTATTCGTAGAAGCACCGCAAACATAGCCACCGCTCATATTGACGGTAGAACCGTTCTCGGCATAGATGAGATGCCCGACGTTGCAATCCTTTGCCTGCGTGAGCGTACCGCCCTGAAGGTTAAACTTGCCGCCCGCGTAGACGTTAATGAGCTTCAATGTGGAATCCTTGGGCGCAGTTGAGACAATTGCACCCTTGATGTTGACCTCATATGTTTCAAGCGTTTCCGTCGTGCCCGTACCCGTACCGTTAACGGACGACGTGGTTACGTAATAGGTGAGCTTGTTCGGGATGTCGTTGTCATAGCCGACCTCGCCATTTTTGCCATAATAATCGGGAGTGAACTTCTGGCCTTGATCATCCAGCTCCACGCTTGATAAGGGCCTATCACCAGAGTGATTAGGATTATCCGTAATTGTGAACTCGGCACCATTGCTTACGCTGAAAAGCGGTTTATCATTGCTCGAGTGCTTTATTTTGAAGCCATTAAGATTAAGGGTGATATTGCTTCCGCTATTCCCGAGAAAAATCTCGCCGTTGTACTCGATGTTCTGCATCAGCATGAAACTGGCGGACTTACCCTTCTGAACACCCTCAAGTTTACTGCGAAGTTCGTCTGTGCTAGTTATTCCCTCGGCAGCCGCTCTAGTTTGCTCGTTTTCCGCAACCGCAGCAACGGTTTCACCATCCGAAGTCGTTGTGCCTTCGTTCTGCTGCTCTTCCTCGGGCTGCTCCTCAGGCTGGCTATCGTCGCCAGTCTCGTCGCCCTCAATCTCGTCACTATTCTGGTTTTCGGTGTCCCCATTGTTGGTGTTTTCTACATCAGTAGACTCACTTGAGGAACCCCCCCCCATCACAGTTTCTTCGGTAGAAACCGTCTGGGCATCGTTGGCAATGGCCTGCGAGATCGGAGGCATGACGAGCGACAGTACCAGGCTCAAAACGGAGGCTCCGCACAAAACGCCCGCCAGTACACGGCGCGTCGCTTTATTACTCTGCTTAGATTTGTCTGAATTTGCTTTCATCGATGTCTCCTCCCCAAGAGACCGCGATCTTGCTCTTTCACTATCAAACATATCTGCGCAATCTGCAATTGCGCTCGTTTAGTAAAGCTATTGTAACTATTGTTTAAACCTATGAGTAACAAAACCGGCATTTTTGTAGCAAGTTTTCAATTCTCTTGACATTTGCTCAGATTTGCTTTCGTTTATTCGCTATCTATTTTTTTGTTTCTGCTGGTAATTTAGTTGCCTATTATTTTTTAATGGCATTAGATTTATTTGCACAACATTTTGCTCAAGAACAAACATCCTGTGAACGGTCGAAATCGACCGTGAGCAGTAGGTCATTTACCGGGAGGAATACCCTACCAAACTGATGAGAATATCTTTAACTCATCGGTGGTTAGAAGCGTAATGTTCAGACAACCATATTTGTATTTGCGCGCAAATTGTAGGCATCAACTCGCCCAAATCGTCTGAGGTCACCGCAAAGGAGCCTGTCCCCTTTGCGGTGGCTCTCCCCCGACGCTACAGCAGATGTTCCTCGATAAAGATCGCGATGCCGTCTTTGTCGTTGCTGGCGGTTACAAAGTCGGCGGCGGCACGGGTGGCGTCGCTGCCGTTTGCCATAGCCACGCCCACGCCGGCGTCGGCCACCATGCAGGTGTCGTTGTCCGCATCGCCAAACACGCAGATGTTCTGAAGCTCCATGCCGTTGAGCTCCGCCACGCGCACAAGGCCGCGCGTCTTGGACACGCGCGGATCCATGAACTCGTAGAGTCGCTGCGTGGTTTGCAGAGCCGCCGCTTTAACGGTGTCATCGGCAAATGTCGACGCCCGCTCAATCACCCGCGGCATTACCTCGGGCGCCATGGTAAACATCACCTTGGTCTGTGGCTCGCGCAAAAATTCGGCAAAGTCGACCACCTTGTAGGGCACGCCGTCGACACGCGACAGGTGCTCGACACATGCATTGCTCTCGGGCACATAGAGCACGCCATCCCGAGGGCAAACGGGCGTTGCCGGCAGGCCTGCCATGTGCTCGCAGATGCGCGCGATGGTCTCGCCTGGCAGCGGGTAGCTCAGCTCGTTGATGCCGTGTGCACGGTCGACGACCTCGGCGCCACCGCAGCCCACCAGCACGTCCACCAGGCCGTCAATACCCCAGAGCCCAAACATGGCTTCGGTCGCCTGGGCGTCGCGCCCGGTGCACAGACCAAACAGCACGCCGCGCTCGCGCAGGGCGCGGATCGCCGCCACGGTGCGCGGGGACACCGTGTGCTGGCTCGTGAGCAACGTTCCGTCAAGATCGCAGAGCACGGCTTTGATGTGGCTGAAGGTGGTGTCCATGGGGGCCTTTCTGGGTTGTGTGGCGATTTGGGGTGTATCTGGAAGTGGCGTTCATGGTATACCAAAGCGCACACGGGGCGCTTTGGCGCAAAACCACCACAAAGGTGCCTGGCCCCTTTGTGGTGGCCGGACTCGCAGGATGACCTGGCCCGGGGCGCAAAGCATCACAACATTCGACGTTTTTCGGCAAAATCGCGATTTTCGCTGAATGTTGTGATGGTTTTTACCGCCTCGCGGCACGATCAAAATGCCGGCGGCCAAACAGCAGCAACGCCGCGGGAACCGCCGTCACGACCATGCCCGCCCCTACGAGCGTCTGCTGCACGCCAAACGTCGCCGCCAGCCACGGGGCAATCGCCAGCGGCGCCACGCCGGCAAACATGTTGCCAAAGCCCATGACCGAGTTCACGCGACCGAGCTGCTCGAGCGGGGCCGTCGTTTGCACGATCGTGTTGTGGAGCGGGTTGACGACGCCCCAGGCCACGCCCAGGGCAATCTGGCCGACAAGGGCTACACCCACGTACGGTGTTCCCACATAGAGCAAACTTCCCAGGCCCACGGACATAAGCACCACAAGCAGCGTTTTAAGGTTGACCAGGTGCGGTGGCAAGCGGAGCGCGAGGACGGCGCCCAGCACCGCGCCCACACCGCTGGCCGACGAGAGCCAGCCCATCCACTCAACACCGACGCGCAGGACATCGCGGTAGAAGAACGACTCCAGCGGATCGAAGGCACCGTAGCCAAAGTTCGAGAGGAAGATGATGCAGAACAGCAAGGCGAGGACGCTGTTGGTAAAGACCGTCTTGATGCTGGTCGCGAAGGTTGCGCGGGTGGATTTACTGGAGTCGGAGCTTTGACTGGCAGTATTTGCCGTTGTGCTGCTATCCGCGGGAGTACTTTCGCGCGCGGCGACGCGACCTGCTTGTGGCCTAAAGCCCCAACCGGCGACGAGCGCCAGTACGGTAAAGATCATCATGAGCACAAACACCGCGCGCGACGATGCAGCCGCCGCGACAAAGCCGCCCAGCGTGGGGCCAACGATGATACTCACGTTTGAAAACATGGCGATGGCGGAGTTGATGTCTTTGAGCTCGACGGGATCATCGGTGAGGTAGGCCGGATAGGACGTGGCAATGGGCTGGGCGAATCCCATCACAAAGCCCAGAAACACCGCGCCGAGCAGGACGACGCCGGTCGCGCTACCAAAGGCGATGATTGCCGCGCCGGTTGCCAGCGCGCCCACGATGCTCAGCAAGAAATGACGGCGCGGGCCCCAAGCGTCGAGCGCCGCGCCGCCCGCAAAGGACCCCAGGATCACGAAAACGTTCATAAACAGTACGGCCAGCGATGTCGCCACGACCGAGGCATCGTCTGCATAGGTGAGCGTTCCGATGACGCCGATAAAGTAGCTGGTCTGAAAACCGGTGTAGATGAGAAAGCGCATTGCCACCAGGCGCTTGGCCTGCACGGACAGCGAAGGTTGAGGTTTTGAGAGAAGAGATGCGAGCATGAAGACTCCTTGTTTCATACGAATGCGGACGGAGGGCATTCGCCACCGTCTGTCAAATCAATCTATTCGCATGAAACATTAAGGACGCATCAAGCCCCTTCTCTCCGTTTTTCGCCCATCATGAACTACTTGGTAGATTGTAAGGCATGTCCCACACATCTACCAAAGCAAAAACCACCACAAAGGTGCCTGACCCCTTTGTGGTGGAAATGGCGTTTGCCCAGATAAACCTGCCGAAATAAACCTGTCCCTATTTGGCAGGTTTTAGGCCAGATGGTCTTGGATGAGGTCGCAGATGGCTCGGGCGTCGTTGATGTTGATGGCTCGGGTCGCAAAGCCGGAATCGAAGGCCTGGCGTGCCAGGGCCTCGTTGCAGGCAAGGGCCAGCGTGTGACCGTCGACCAGGTCGAGCGAGCTCTTGCCGCGCAGACGGTCGACACCGGAGCGCGCAACCACGATGTTGTCGAAGCCCTCGGTCTTGTAGCCCTCGATGATCACCACGTCGACATCGTTGTAACGCGACAGCAGCTCGCGCGCGGGCATCTCGTCCTCCTCGCGCGTGTCGGCGTACTCCGCCCAGCGCGTGGCGCAGATGAGGCCCACGTGCTTGGATCCGGCCTGGTGATGGCGCCAGGTGTCCTTAGCGGGCACATCGATATCAAAGCCGTGGTGCCCGTGATGCTTGAGCGAACCCACGCGCAGGCCGCGGCGGGTGAGCTCGGCGATAACCTTCTCGACGAGCGTGGTCTTGCCCGAGTTCTGGTAGCCGATAAACGCGATCGCGGGAACGGCCGGTGTCGGAGCTGCGGACGCGACGGCGACGGGTGCGCTCGCGGGTGCGTTGCCCGCGGCTCCCACGGCCTCAACAGCAGCGGCCTGGCGTTCTGCGCGATCCCACACGCCCGAACGGCCGCCCTCCTTGTGCAGTAGGCGAACGTCGACGATCTCCATGCCGCGATCGACCGCCTTGCACATGTCGTAGATGGTTAGGCACGCGGCACTCGCGCCGGTCAGGGCCTCCATCTCGATACCCGTCTTGCCCGTCACGCCGGCCGTGACCAGTACGTGAAAGCCAACCTGCCCGTCCGCGCGCGCCGGCGCCCAGCCCTCGGGCACGTCATCGACAGGCGTCCCCGCCGGGGCGATGGGCGCAATATCGCACTTGCTCTTGGTAATGAGCAACGGATGGCACATGGGAATGATGTCGCTCGTGCGCTTGATGGCCATGATGCCCGCCACGCGTGCGCAGGCAAGCACGTCGCCCTTTTTGGCGCGGTCCTGCAGCACCATGGCTTGCGTCTCGGGGTGCATGAGGATGGTGCCCTCGGCGATGGCGATGCGATGGGTCTCGGCCTTGTCGGACACGTCGACCATGCGTACCTCGCCCTTGGCGTCCACATGCGTCAGCTCGTCGCGACGGGCGTCACGGACGGGCTCGGTGGCAGTACTGGCAGACGGCTGCGCGGACGCGTCGGCGTTGCCAGCATTCGCCGCAGCCGTGGCTTTATGGGCAGACATCGCGGCCCTGCGAGCGGCCTTGGTGGCGTCGGCGTACCTGCTCTTGGCCATATGATCATCCTCCGATTTGGGACATAAATCGTTGCGTGCCCTCAATTATCGCGTGTTCCTGCGGTTTGTGGGCCACGGCATCGCGCCAAATCGAAAGTACCTGCATATCATCACCACGGCGCAGCGCCTCACGCACCGAATACTCGGCATCGCTAAACAGGCACGGACGCACGTTGCCGTCGGCCGTCAGGCGCAGACGATTGCAATTCGCACAAAAATGGTTGGACATGGCGCTGATGAAGCCAACCGTTCCCGCCGCGCCCGGAAAGTGCCAATAGCGCGCAGGGCCCGCGCCGGCAGGAGCGTCGTTGATGTCGAGCGGCTCGAGCTCGCCCAGTCCCGCCGCGGCGGCCCCGGCATTGATGCGCGCCCGCAGCTCGTCACTCGGCACGGTATCGCTCGCGTCCCACAGCTCGGGATTGAGCGCGGGCGCATGCGGATCCACAGCGCAATGCGAGCTCGTGTGTTCGTCGCCGATGGGCATGTATTCGATAAAGCGCAGGTGGATGGGGCGATCGACGGTCAAGCGCGCGAGGGCCGCCACATCCTGGTTGAGCCGGCGCACCACAACGCAGTTGACCTTAACGGGCTCAAAGCCCCAAGCCAGCGCCGCGTCGATGCCGGCCATGGTCTGCTCGAGTCGACCCAGGCGCGTGATCTTTCCAAACAGCTCGGGGTCGAGTGTGTCGAGCGAGATGTTGACGCGGTTAAGCCCGGCATCTTTGAGCTGCGGCGCCAGCTTGGGCAGCAGGGCACCATTGGTGGTGAGCGAGATGTCCTCGATCTGCGAAATCGCGCGGATGTCGCGAATGAGCGGAATGATACGGCGGCTGACCAGCGGCTCGCCGCCCGTCAGGCGCACGCGGCGAATGCCCTCCCCCGCCACCAAGCGCACAAAGCGGGCGATTTCCTCGGCACTGAGCAGCTCGTCGTGCGCGCGGGGCGCCACGCCATCGGCCGGCATGCAGTAGATGCAGCGGAAATTGCACTTGTCGGTAACGGCAATGCGCAGGTAGTTGATATCGCGGCCAAAGCCGTCATGTTGCACGTGCCCGTCCACGCAGCCCTCCCCTCACGCGGCGTTTTATTCTTCGGAAAACATAATACCCCACGAGAGAATCATGCCGACACCCGTACGACAGGACAGGTCGCTTCGAGCAAAACGGACTTTCCAAGCCCATCCTTAGCACAGACCATCACAACATTCGATGCTTTTCCCGTTTTTGGCAAAAAACGTCGAATGTTGTGATGGTTTGCGTGCCCACAGCACCCCGTAGAAGGGCCGGGACGCCCCTAAAGGCCGCCGTCCCAGTGCCGAATCACGAATTCTCGCAGATCGTTTTGACGTTTCTGGAACGCTTCGCTCCGGTCGCACTTAAGACCCATAGCGAGTGCGATGGCGTTCATCGCCCGATGCAATTGCAGCTGATGGGCAAACTGAGTCCCGGTGAGAACGATCATCCTAAAGCCCAGCGCGCTCAGCACGGTCATACGCTCCGCATCCGACGCGCTGCGCTGTTTGTCAAGATGGTCCGAACCGTTGTATTCAATCCCCGTACCGCTCGCCGGCGCATATACGTCGATCTCGAAATACCCGGCCTTTGCGAGATACTTGAACTCGCTGGGAACATCGACCCGATGGTTGAGCTCGATCTTGGCGTATCCCAGCCCGCCCTGGGAACGTTTTGCTACGACCATGATTGCGGCGGCCGTCTCCATGGGCGACCGTGCGGCGTCGTGCACGCGCCTGAGCACGGCGGCCGCGCGTATAGCCCCCTGACGAGATCGGTTCTCATTGCAATAGGCAATCAAGTCGGCAACGGTATACCTCTGCCCCATCTCGATATAATCGCCTGTCGACAGATGATTCAAATGGTATCGGGCGCAGATTTCGTAGCCATATTCCAGCTGCTCGGGCTCGTTCATCCACGAACCCGCTTGGACAAAGCACATGGCCTCATCAACCACCAGAAGGCCCTCTGCCACCTCGATAAGATGGCCTGGAGGTACCGGCGCGCCGAACGCGTGGCACCTAAATCCAGCCGGCGTCGAGCGCTCAAAATCGAAGTTGACGAGCGTGTCGATATGATCGAGCTCTTCTCGTGGAATACCGAGCGAAACCAGATAGTCGGTAACGATCCCAACTGCCGTTGAAGCCCTCAGCCCCTTGGCATCGAGTCCCAATTTGGGCAGGCTCGCGGTCGGCTCCGCCTCGTTAGCAAGCGAGTCCTCATCGTATAGACTGCTTGCTCGCGAGAGCGGCTCGGACGGGCGCGCCACGTTGTGGTACAGCCAGGCAGTCTTATGGGACAGGACGATCGGCAGGTCCATGAACCCTCCAATGGAGTCGGATAACCAACCTTATTCCCCTGCTCACGGGTTCGCACACCTTCGTGCGCAAGAAAGCGATTCCACCCGGTCGAGTGGCAGAAAAACCATCACAACATTCGATGCTTTTCCCGATTTTGGCAAAAAATGTCGAATGTTGTGATGGTTTGAGACGAGGCGAGGGGCACGGAGGGGTCAAAGCATCGTGCTCGAACGGGTTAATCCAGCTCTTTTAAGCCATGCGCCAGCTGCCAGTACTCGCCGTGCTGGGCGAGCAGCTCTTCGTGCGTGCCGCGCTCGATGATGCGGCCGTGTTCGAGGACCATGATGGCGTCGGCGTCGCGGACGGTGGACAGGCGGTGCGCGATCATAAACGTGGTGCGACCGCGCATGATGCGGTCCATACCGCGCTCGATGAGCTTTTCGGTACGCGTGTCAATGGAGCTCGTGGCCTCGTCCAGGATGAGCACCGGCGGATCGGCGACGGCCACGCGCGCGATGGCGAGCAGCTGACGCTGACCCTGCGACAGGTTGGCGCCGTCGGCCGTGACCGGTGTGTCGTAACCCCGCGGCAGACGGCGGATAAACGAGTCGGCGCAGGCGGCCTCGGCAGCGGCGCGTACCTCCTCGTCGGTCGCGTCGAGCTTGCCAAAGCGGATGTTCTGCGCAATGGTGCCGCTAAACAGGTGCGTGTCCTGCAGCACAATGCCGAGCGACCCGCGCAGGCTGGCCTTGGCAATGTGCTTGACGTCGATGCCGTCGTACGTGATCTCGCCGTCATCGACCTCGTAGAAGCGGTTGATGAGGTTGGTGATGGTCGTCTTGCCGGCACCCGTGGAGCCCACAAACGCGATCTTTTGCCCCGGCTTGGCAAACAGGTTGAGGTCCGTGAGCACGCGGGTGCCCGGCACGTAGGAAAAATCCACGGCATGGAAGCGCACGTCGCCAGCAAGCGGGACCAAGCCGCACGTGAGCTCGGTGCCGTCGGCGGCCACCGCGCGGCCCGACTCATCAACGGCTGCCACATCATGCAAATGCCCGTACGCGCCCACGCCCTGGCCCTCGGGAATCTTCCACGCCCACGCGGCGTCGCCCGTCTGCACCAGCTCCACGCAGCCCTCGTCCACCTCGGGCTCAAGGTCCATGGCGGCAAACAGGCGCTCGGCACCGGCCAACGCGTTGAGCAAGAAGTTGCCAAGCTGCGTAAACTGGTTGATGGGCATGGCGGCCTGGCGCACAAAGACCAGGTAGCTCGCGAGCGCACCTACGTCGGCGAGCCCCTTGATGCAGAGCATGCCGCCCGCCACGGCGACGATGGCATAGTTGACGTAGCCAATCACGACGGTCATGGGCACCATGGAGTTGGCATAGCTCACGGCGGCGGTGCCGGTGCGGCGAAGCTCGTCGTTGCGGCAGGCAAAGCCGGCGACATTCGCCGCCTCACGGTTAAAGACCTTGATGACCTTTTGACCCGAGACCATCTCTTCGATATATCCGTCCAGGTCGCCAAGCGATGCCTGCTGGGCAGCAAAGAAACGCTTAGAGCGCGCGCCCGAATAGCGCGCATACAGCACAATGGCCGCATCGCACACGAGTGTGATAATTGTGAGCTGCCAGTTAAGGATGATGAGCATAGCCGTGGTGCCCACAACCTGAATGGCGGCCTGAATCACGTTGGCAAAGCTGTTGTTGAGCGCCTCGGAGACGGTGTCGACGTCGTTGGTGAAAAAACTCATGATGTCGCCCGAGCGCGTGCTGTCAAAATAACTGAGCGGCAGCGTCTGGATGTGCGCGAACAGGTCGCGGCGAATATCGGACACCACGTGTTGGGCCGCGCGCACCATAATCTGCGAGTAGCCCAGGGCCGAGAGCACGCCCGCAGCGTAGATGATCGCCGTCAGGATGACCTGCTTGGCGAGCAGTTCCTCCCCGCCCGTGGCCAAACCGTTAACGATGGGGCGCACCATGTAGGTGCCGGCGAGGCTCGCGACGGCGGCGACGGAGGCGAGCACGCCCACCGCGAGCAACGAGAACTTGGCATGCCCCATGTAGGAGAGCAAGCGACGCACAGTGCGATTGAAGTCGGCCGGGCGTGCTTGGGCTGCGGTCTTAGGCATGGCGCTCACCCCCTTCCAAGGGTGATCCGCATGCGACGGAGGAAAATGGATCATTCGCGCAGCCACCGTCGTTGCCATCGCCGGCGTCCGCGTTCCCCGCAAACTCCATCTGCGAGGCGTAAATCTCCTGGTATATGTTGTCGCCCGCCAGCAGTTCCTCGTGCGTGCCCACGCCGTGGACACGACCGTCGTCCAGCACCACAATGCGATCGGCATCCATGACACTCGCGATGCGCTGGGCGATGATGAGCACGGTCGCATCGGGAATCCGAGCGATGTGCTCGCGAATCTTTGCGTCGGTCGCCATATCGACCGCGCTGGTGGAGTCATCAAAAATGAGCACGCGCGGATGCTTGAGCAGCGTGCGCGCGATGCACAGGCGTTGCTTCTGGCCACCCGAGACGCCGGCGCCGCCTTGGCCCAACTCGCCGTCCAGCCCGCCGATGCGATCAAGGAACTCGTCCACGCACGCCGCGCGGCAAGCCGCGAGGAGCTCATCGTCCGACGCCTGCGGATTGCCCCACTGCAGATTCTCGCGCACGGTGCCCGTAAACAGCACGTTCTTTTGCAGCACAATGCCCACGGCGTCGCGCAAGGCGGCGAGGTCGTAGTCACGCACGTCACGTCCGCCCACAAGCACGGCGCCCTCGGTGGCGTCGTACAGGCGCGCAATCAGCTGCACAAGCGAGCTCTTGCCCGATCCCGTACCGCCGAGGATGCCCACCGTCGAGCCGCTCTCGATGCGAAGGTCGATATGCTCGAGCACATCCTCGGCTGCATCCGCGCGGTATTTAAAGGAAACGTCGCGAAACTCGATACTGCCGTCCGCTGGCACCGCAATCGCGAGGTCTCCCGCGGGGTTGGCGATAAAGGGCTCCTCATCGAGCACCTCTGCGATACGGCCCACACTCGTAAGAGCGCGCGTGAGCAGCAAAAACACGTTGGAAATCATCATGAGCGAATTCATGATCAGCAGCACGTAGCTCATAAAGCCCGTGAGCGAGCCCACGCCCAGCTTGCCGGCGAGAATCATGTGGCCGCCAATCCACAGGATGGAGAGCGCAGCCACGTACATCGACAGCTGAAACACCGGCAGGTTGAGCACCGCGCTGCCAAAGGTCTTTGTCGCAGTGCGCGCAAGCTCGGTATTGACTGCGTCGAACTTGGCCTCCTCGTGCTCGGTACGAACGTAGGCCTTGACGGCACGCACGGCGGTGAGGTCTTCCTGTACCACGCCGTTGAGGTGGTCCATCGAGGTCTGGAGTTGGCGGTAGAGCGGACTGACGCGATAGGTGATGACGCCCAGTACGATTGCCAGCACGGGCAAGATGATCGCAAAGACGGTGGCGAGCGGGCGCGACAGCATCAGCGCGTAGATAAGGCCGACGATAAGCGTCACCGGGCCGCGCACCATAGGGCGAAAGCCGTTGCCCACAGCATTTTGGATAACGGTGATGTCCGTGGTCATGCGGGTGACGAGCGAGCTGGCGTCGTAGTTGTCCAGGTTACCAAAAGCGAGCGTCTGAATCTTTTTGTACTCGGCCTCGCGCAGGTTAGTGCCTAGGCCCGAGGCAACGCGGGCGGACGTGCGGGCATAACCCAAGCCCAGTACCAGCGAAAGCGCAGCGCACACCAACATGTACGCGCCCTGCAGCAGCATGTAGTTGATATCACCCGCAGGCACGCCCACATCGATGATGTTGGCCATGATGACCGGGATAAACAGCTCGAGCACCGTCTCGACCGACACAAAGAACACGCCGAGGATGGCATCGCGACGGTATGCCCCTAGATAGGAAAACAGTATTTTGAGATTGCGCACGCAGGTTCAACCCCCATCAAACGTTGTTCGCAAACGCACGTATTATTGCGCGCCGAATAATGGTGTCAAGTATTCCGAAATCGTTTTCTGCAAGGTTAGCGCCGGCAGCGAGTTCTCGTGATGTGTGTCCATATTCACTCGGAATAATGGTGCGCGAGACTTTTTCGCCCCACTGTCGACACAAACCTTGACTCTACAATCGTTGTAGGGTTTTCACTACACTGGTAGCTAAACGAACCCAGCCAGAAAGCCCCGCCCATGGAACACGACCTCACACGCGGCAATGTCCTTAAGACCATCGCGGTCTTTGCCCTGCCCTATATGCTCTCGTACTTTTTGCAGATGCTCTACGGCATGGCCGACCTGTACATGATGGGGCAGTTTAGCGGCGCTGCCGGCATCACCGCCGTGGCAAATGGCGCGCAGACGCTCTATATGATCACCGTGGCGCTCGTGGGCCTGGCCATGGGAACGACGGTTATCGTCGGCCACGCCGTGGGCTCGCGCCGCTTCGACCGCGCCGAGACCGCCATCGGCAACACCATCACGCTCTTTATGGGCGTCTCGGTGGTGCTGGCCGCCATCCTGCTTGCGCTGTGCCCGCAGATTGTGGCGCTCATTGGCACGCCGGCCGAGGCGGTCGAAGGCACCGCCGCCTACCTGCGCATCTGCTTTGTCGGCATTCCGTTTATCGCCGCATACAACATCCTCTCGGCCATTTTTCGCGGCCTGGGCGATTCGCGCTCGCCCATGTACGTGATCGGCGTGGCGTGCATCATCAACATCGCGCTCGATTTTCTGTTTATCGGCCACATGGGGCTCGGCCCCGTGGGCGCGGCGCTCGGCACGGTGACCGCACAGACGGCCAGCGTTGCCCTCGCACTCGTGTGGCTCAAGAGCCGCCGCACGAACATCCACGTAAAGCGCAGCGACCTGCGCCCCCAGCCCGAGGTGCTCGGCAGCATTCTTAAGATCGGCGTGCCCGTGGCCGTGCAGGACGGCTGCATCCAGGTGGCGTTTATGTTTATCACCGTCATCGCCAACCACCGTGGGCTCGTCGACGCCGCCGCCGTGGGCCTAGTCGAGAAGATGATCAGCTTTTTGTTCATTGTGCCGAGTTCCATGGGCGCCACCGTCAGCGCACTCACGGCGCAAAATGCCGGCGCGGGCAAGGGCGACCGCGCACGTCAGGTACTCAAGGACGCCATGACAATCTCGGTGGTGTACGGCTGCCTGATCACGGTGCTGATGTGGCTGGTGGCGCCAGCGTTTATTGGCTTTTTTGCCAAGGACACTGCAGTAGTCGCCGCCGGTACCGGCTATATGCGCAGCTATATTTTCGACGCAATCTTTGCCGGCATCCACATTTGCTTTAGCGGCTTTTTCGCTGCATACGGCAAGAGCTACATCGGCTTTGCGCACAACGTGCTGGCCGTGGCGCTCATTCGCGTGCCGGGCGCGTGGCTGCTGTCGAACGCCTATTCCGACACGCTGTTTCCCATGGGCATCGCTTCGCCGTGCGGATCGATTTTGTCGGCCGTCATCTGTGTTGTCGCGTTTACCGTGCTCAACCGGCGCGGAGCTTTTGACAAGTTGGCAGCGTAGCGGGGCAACGCGAGTCTGACGCCCCTCCCCTGCTTTTTGCCGAAAGGAGCGGTCCCATGACCGACTCGCCAACTGAACATACCGAGGGCCTGCTCCGAATTGGCGAGGTGGCGCGCCTGTTTAACCTGAGCGTGGGGACGCTACGTCATTACGAGCAGATGGGCTTGCTGGACCCGGCGCACATCGATCCGGCGAGTGGGTACCGCTACTACGGATCGCGGCAGCTCTCCACTCTCAACACCATCAGTCACCTGCGTGTTCTCAACTTGCCCTTGACGCAAATCCGTGAGTTTGTGACCACGCGCGATGTGGACCTTATGCAGCGGCAGCTGGCTCAGCAGCAGGAGCTCATCGAGCGCAAGCGCCGAGAGCTGGAGCGCGTGTCGCGCAAGATTAACAGCCGGCTTGCCCTGCTGCACGATGCCTTGAACAACGAGCTCGATATCATTTGCACAATCGATGCGCCCGAACTTCGCTGCGCCGTGCTGCGCGAACGCGTCAACCCTACCGACGCCTATGCGCTGGAGTGGCAAATTCGTCAACTGCAGACGGGCCAGCACGAGACGTTTGTTTTTCTGGGCAACTTGGGCGTCGGGATCGCGCCCGAACGCCTTGCCGCCGGCGACTTTGATGGCTACGACGAGGTCTTTCTGCTGCTGGATGGCACGGACGATTACCTGGGCGATGTCGAAGTACGCCCCGCCGCGCGGTGTCTGACGGTCAGCTTCCGCGGCACGCACGGTCAGGCGGCCCCGCGCTATGAGCGCTTACTCGATTACATGCACGAGCGCGACCTGTCCCCCGCCGGTCCCTCGCGCGAAATCGCCCCCATCGACGACATCATCAGCGACGACCCGGGGGCGTATGTGACGAGGATCGCGATACCGGTCCGCTAATCACTACCATTTATCGAGCAATTCCATCCATTTACCTTAATCCGAATTAGATTGTATTATGTAGCAAATAAAATGACAGCATATTGCCCCCCATAGGCAGGAGACATTATGCCCAGAGTTCAATCACGTCGCTCGTTTCTTCTCGGCCTAGCCTCGATCATCGGCTTATCCGCGTCACGCCCAACAAGAGTATTCGCTGCCGACTCAAACTCATCCGTCGCTTTTACATCAGACCTAGCACAAGACTACGCGCTTTCCCTGTTGCCCATCGTCGACGGATCCGCGAACTTAGAGATCGAGCAAATCGTTCCCGTATGCCAACAAATCGGCCTTATCTGTGGCTATGAAATCAGTGTCACAAGGGAAGGAAGCCCTTACGGTTATTTAGTACTTGACGCATCATATCCTGGGCTTCTGAAGGAGATAACCCTCGGCGATACCATTCTTCCGATTTCAGCTTCTCTATCAAACGCCATTTCAACTTATTCCGGCCAACAGGCCACAAACCCAACCGTACTAATTTCGTACAACGATATTGAATATGGAACTTTGGTGCCAGGAACTAGAGACTGTGTAACCAACTATAACAATATACGGTCTGTCCCGATTGTCACCGAAAAGGGTATAACACCTCAAAGCAATAACCCAACTTCATGGAATGCAGTCATTATCAATGAAGATGACTTGATGTTGCATTTCCAAATAGACGATTTAAACGGAATACCGTTCCGAGGAGTCTCGGAATCATTAGTTGAAGCCCGCACTAATAAGTATGCATGCGTCGTTTCTGCCTTGTACGCTGTATCAATGCATTACGGTCTCACCAGTTCAAACGCTAATCAATTTAATCCCGATTATTATAAAGAAATATGGAACGTCACTGGCACAACAACGTATAAGACCAATGATCAGGGCGTCGAGTACGGAAGCACAATCATCCCAGATGGAATTGTTCCGTTTAAAAGTCTTGCCGCTCAAAAGGGTAGAGCACTTAATACTCAATTTTTCGGTTATCAGCCTCAATTCGCTCAGTACAGAGCAACTATCGATCAAGGGAATATCGGCTTGTATCATATGTGGATCAACAGCCGAAACAGTGAAGGATCCGTCGAGCTATCAGGTCATACAGTCACGGTAATTGGCTATTTTACTGGGCATAATGGAAGCTCTGGCATCGAACTGCAGTGGCTCGAAGTATTCGACGGATGGAACACTTATCCCCGAGCGATTAACTATGCAACGCCCAATATGGTCAAATTGAACGGAACAGTCTTTTGGTAAACCGGATGGCACCATCAAAATGCTATGGCACCACGGCCTTTGCCCTGGTTACGATATTGGTGATTTTCGCTATGTTTGCATCCGTTTCTTCATGCACAGATAGAGCCCGCTATAGCGGAGGAGATGATTACCTTGTCTTTGGAGTCGGCAGCGTTCATTCTATTGAGGGAACGGAACTCGTAATCCAAACAGACAACAGTCCCCGCTACACCGACGCTGGAAAGCAAACCCGGATTACATTCCCCTCATCTGGCCGAATCAAAGACAAGCTTTCCCAAATCAAAGTTGGGACAAGAGTTTCCTACTCACGCTTTGAGTCGGTAGACGCATCTGGATCATACGAGGGAAACGATATCGAAATTGAACAGGCAAACACTATAAGGAGATGTTGAGGAACTGAGCCTCTGCGCAGTTCCTCAACAAATCATTATGCCTCCGGGACCCTACCCGTCGCCAAAATCTGTTCAAGTGCCGCCTCATCCAACACGGGCACGCCCAGCTGCTCGGCCTTGGTGAGCTTGGAGCCCGCTTTGGGACCGGCGACCAGGTAGCTCGTCTTCTTTGACACACTGCCCGAAACCTTGGCGCCGAGCACCTTGAGCGCCGCGCCCGCCTCGTCGCGCGTGCGGTTGACGAGCGTGCCGGTGAGCACGAAGGTCAGGCCTGCGAGTGGTTGTGCGTCGGCGAGCTCGCCCGCCACGCCAGCGGCGGCTGCGGCTTGCGCGTGCGCAGCGCCCAAGTCGACCTCGAGCGACAGACCCGCCTGACGCAGGCGCTCCAGCACGGCCAGGTTTTCGGGCACGGCCAGGAACTGCTTGACGCTCGCCGCAATCTTGGGACCGATGCCCTCGCACTCGGCGATGTCCTCTTCGCTCGCCAAGATGAGCTTGTCAATCGACAGGAATCGCTCGGCGATGACCTCACCCACGCTCTTGCCCACGTGGCGGATGCCCAGGGCAAACAGCACGCGACCGAGCGGCTGGCTCTTGGACTTGTTAAGCTCGGCGATGATTTTCTCGGCCGTCTTGAGGCCCACCGGAATGGGGTCGCCCTTCTTGACGCCCTTTTTGCTGTTGGAGCTGGCATAAGTGCGCCCCGTGTCCAGGCCGGCGATGTCGTCGACCGTGAGCTGGTAGAAGTCCGCGACATCGTGGATCAGCCCGGCGGCGATCATCTTGTCGACGATCTCGTCGCCCAGGCCGTCGACGTCCATGCAGCCGCGGCTCACCCAGTGGAGCAAGCGCTCCTTGAGCTGCGCGGGGCAGTCGATGGAGACGCAGCGGTAGGCAACCTCGCCATCCTCGTGAACCACGGGGCTGCCGCACACGGGGCAGACCTCGGGCATGTGCCAGTCAACCGAATCGGCCGGGCGCTTATCGAGCACCGGGCCCACGACCTCGGGAATCACGTCGCCCGCCTTGTGCACGATGATGATGTCGCCCTCGCGCACGTTTTTGCGACGGATCTCGTCGATGTTGTGCAGTGTGGCGCGCGCGATGGTGGAGCCGGCGACCGTCACCGGGTCGAACTCGGCGACCGGCGTGAGCACACCGGTGCGGCCCACCTGGATGCGAATCTCGCGCAGGACGGTCTGCTTTTCCTCGGGCGGGAACTTAAAGGCAATGGCCCAGCGCGGTGCGCGGGCGGTAAAGCCCAAGTCGAGCTGCTGCTGGAAGCTATCGACCTTTACGACCACGCCATCGATGTCGTAGTCCAGGTCACCGCGATGTTCGAGCGCCTGGGCACAGAACTCGTGGACTTCGGCCGGCGTGGCGCAACGGGCCACGTTGGGGTTGACGCTAAAGCCGGCGCTGCGCAGCCAGTCGAGGAACTCGCGCTGGCTGTGAACGTGCAGCGGATCGGTATCGGCGATGGCATAGATAAAGGTGGCCAGGTCGCGGCGCGCCGTGACCTTGGGGTCCTTTTGGCGCAGGCTGCCGGCGGCGGCGTTGCGCGGGTTGGCGAAGGGGTCGCGCCCCTCGGCATCGGCCTCGTCGTTCAGACGAACAAAGCTGCCCTTGGGCATATAGACCTCGCCGCGCACCTCGATGGTGCGCTCGCGGTCGGCGCCCATGTGGGCGAGCGCCGGCTCGGACAGGTGCATGGGCACGTCCTTGATGGTACGCACGTTGAGCGACACGTCCTCGCCCGTGGTGCCGTCGCCACGCGTGGCCGCACGTACGAAGGTGCCGTTTTGGTAGGTAAGCGCCACGCCCAGACCGTCGATCTTAAGCTCGCAGGTATAGGTGGCGCTACCGGCACCGAGGGCATCCTCAGTGCGCTGGAGCCATGCGTCGAGCTCGTCCAGATCCATGGCATCGTCCATGGAATACATGCGCGCCATGTGCGTGACCGGCGTAAACTGCTCGCTCACGTAGCCGCCCACGCGCTGGGTATAGCTGTCGGGCGTCACCAGGTCGGGGTAGGTCGCCTCGATTTCCTGCAGCTCAACAAGCATTTTGTCAAAGGCGGCGTCCGTGATCTCGGGTGCATCGAGCATGTAGTAGCGATAGGCGTGGTAGTCGAGCTCGTGGCGCAGCTCGGCCGCGCGCGCTGCCGCCTGGGCACGGGCATCGGCCGGTGCAGCGGCATCCGCACTCGCGGGAGTTTCGGTATCGATGTCCACACCGTCACCAAACAGGCTCGATTGCTCCATAGCGGCACTCCTTCGCTCGATTTCAAACGGATACTAGAGTACCACCGGTCGCAACGGGGCCGAATAGCGGTCTCAAACCGCACCGAATCGGCAGCCGACGGACCAGGGTTGATCGCACGATCAAACCATGCTCTTATCAGCTCCAAATGACCCGTTTTCCTCCGTCCCCAACGGATCAATAGGAAAAGAGGGGGCTGTCCCGCATTAGTGGGACAGCCCCCTCTGGCATCGGTATGTGCGAAACGGCTCGTTAGTAACCCTGGCCGTAGCCCTGGCCCTGGCCCTGCTGGCCCAGCAGCTCCTCCAGGTACTGGCGCAGCTGCTCGTCGGTAATACCGCCGTTGCCGGTGTCGGTCGCGCTGTCGTCCTGCTGCTGGTTCTGCAGCTCCTCGTCGGAGCCCAGCTCGACGGTAACCTTTTTCTCTTCCTTGCCGCGCATGAGCGTGATCTCGACCTTCTCGCCCACCTCGTGGCTGCGCAGCGCGATGATCAGGCCATCGGCGCTCGTAATCTCGTCGTCGCCCAGCTTGGTGATGACATCGCCCTCCTGGATGCCGGCCTTGGCGGCGGGACCGTCCTCGACGACGCTCGCCACATACGCACCGCTGTCGGTGCTCAGCTTGTTGGTGCGAGCGTTGAGCGCGTTGACGCTCGAAAGCGTGGCGCCCAGGTACGGGTGCACCGGCGTCTTACCGTCGATGATCTGGTCGGCAATATTCTTGGCATAGTTGACCGGAATGGCAAAGCCCAC
The DNA here is from genome assembly GCA_958353395.1 of uncultured Collinsella sp. Taxonomy (GTDB): domain Bacteria; phylum Actinomycetota; class Coriobacteriia; order Coriobacteriales; family Coriobacteriaceae; genus Collinsella. The sequence continues at coordinate 117,310 of CATWSG010000003.1, read as the reverse complement.
GCCCGAGCTGGAGCCCGAGTAGCTCTCGATAAGCGAGTTAATACCCACGAGCTCGCCGTTGTCGTTGACGAGCGCGCCGCCGGAGTTGCCCGGGTTGATGGCGGCATCGGTCTGGATCATGTTGGCGTAGATGGTGTTGCCGCTGGTAGAGCTCATGGCCGTGGAGCGATAGAGCGCCGACACGATGCCCGTAGAGACGGACTGCTCGTTGCCGAACGGCGAACCGATGGCCATAACCCACTCGCCCACGTTGAGCTTAGAAGAGTCACCGATCTCGATCGGCGTGAGCTTGGAGGCGTCGGCGTCCTTGAGCTTGATGACGGCCAGGTCGCTCGAAGCATCGTTGCCCACGAACTCAGCCTCATAGGTGGTGCCGTCGTCCATGGTAACCACGTACTGGTCATAGCCATCGACCACGTGGTTGTTGGTGAGGATGTGGCCCTCAGTATCGAGCACCACGCCCGAACCAACGCTGCCCGAGCTGTCCGACTCGTCGGCAGACTGCGAAAGCGAGCCATTCTGGCTGCCGCTCGAAGTGGCGGTAATGGAAACCACGGAGGGCAGGGCCTTGGCAGAAACAGCTTCGGCCAGCGTGGTGTCCTCGGAATCGATCGTAATCTTTTGCGTCGACGAACCCGAAGCGCCCGCCGTCACGGCATTCTTGCCGCCACCGATATTGAGCGTGCCGCTCATAATGAGCGCAATGACCAGCAGGGCGCCGCAGGCACAGCCGGCGAGTGCCGTAATAAAGATCGGCAGCTTTTTGGTCTTGGTCTTGACCACTGTGTGCTTGTTTACAACCTGCTGGCTGCCCAGCGGCTTGCCGGTCTGCGTGTCGTAGGCCTGCACGTAGGGAATGTTGCTGCCGGCAGGCGTCGACTCCACCTGCACGCGCGGCTGCTGCTGGGTCTCGCCGGCGTTGCCCGCATCCTGGGGGTGCTGGGAATCGTTCTCGCTCATAGCTGCGATCCTTTCGTCAAATAACCAAAGGCCCGCCAAACATGTGGCGGGCCATCATTGTTCACGTTGAGTTGTACCCCAAGCTGGGCAGTCCCGAGCACTAGATGCCAAGATTTCAGCTTTGCTTAAGTAATGACATGCTATTAAGCCAATTCGTTTTATGCCGTCATGTCTATTCGATATAACAGTCGATAGCAAAACTATATGTTGAATCGTTAATAAAGTCCGTAATCGTCGCACCCATGCCTGATCCGCACGTCCACTTATCTTTCTCCGCGTCGTATGGCGTTGGCCCCCACCCCGTTTCATATGATGCTTCGCTTTCCGTGAAGTTATTCATCACGTATTTATCCTTCTGCATGAGCGCGTACCAAGCGTTTGCATACATCACAAGCGGATCGGTTTGGACTATCGAGTACTTTCCGGAACGAATCTCAATTTCTGTTTTATCGTTAAAATAAGCGACCGTGAGCTCAATCTTGGCAAGCAGCGGCAACGTTTCATCTGATTCCCTCTGGATTGTTATGACATCACCGGCCATAGCGTCCGCAGACACAATTTCGCTCTCTGGCGTGAAAATAGTCTCTCTGCTTCTTGTTCGCGTTTTTTCATTACCATTTTCATCTCTGACCACCGTGTCGACCACGAGCGTCAATCGCATCCGAGCGTCCGGCAACTCCACGGCTTCTGCCATCCCAGCTCGCATCAAAATAGGAGCCCCTGCCATCAGACCTAAAAACTGCTTTCTATCAATCATTCTTCATTCCCCTTGTCTACTTTATTTGACTTTCTCAGCTGAATGGGGATACAGAACAGTCCCGTCAAGTTCCTTATCTTCCACAAAAACTAGAATCCATTTATCACCTGCTTTCAACCCTGAGACATATCCGGAACTTGACTTACGGCGCATATCGATTTTCTTACGGCAACCACTTGGCATAAGCGCCTCAAATTGCCCGTTATGAATATCCGACAGCGTCTGTACTTCAACTGAAATATGTTCGTCATCTTTTCCACCAACGACCGAGGGACTCGGTTGATAGGCCGCGACAACCAATATCCCAAGAAATGCGCAAAGAAGCCCCAGCGTTTTACGTATGCGCTTTCTATCATCTTCGCCGTCACTCTCCACAATACGTCCCTTCATGCGATATATAAATCGTTGTGTCATATGGAAGAAAACGCAGCTGATTGAACCAACCGTCCCAGACAACAAGCATATATTTCTTATCATTTGAATATGTATTATGCATAGCCACATATCCCGCAACAGCCATCGCATGAGCGTCATGGCTTGACCTGAGAGTCCCAGAAAAAATACTGAGATTTCCAGAATCTGCAGTTGCCCTGAAAGAATCCCAAGATGGATACCAAGCAAATGATGTCTCAAGCCTTTTCCCGCGCCTAGCACAGAACTCCTTAATAGCCGGGGCAGCATTTGGAGATGGAGTCCTTCCTTGGGTAAAGTAAAGGCCCGTAGCTTGATCGAATGACTTATTTGGATCGCCGGATGTTCCCGATAACTGCCAAATCTCATGATATAAGTCTGGCAATTTGAGCCGGTTTAGCGTTACATAATGGCTGCTTACCGCAAACATTGCAGACACATCGCAAGCATAGGTCCCCGTTTCTTTAATAACCTCTGATTGTGTAGGCGTTATCATCCCTGAAATTGTTTTACTTGCGTCAATGACATATCCTTGCTTATACAGGTCTTTGGGCGATACGAAAACATCCTCGAACCTGCCTGGAGATCCGCTGCGGCTATTTCCCACAGAAAACACCGCTGTTGACCGGCATCCCTTCTCATCTAAAACAACGTTATTATCCAGATCTGCAATACCAAAAGACAGCTCGTCAAATTTCAAAGCAACGATGTCATCTTGGGATGCGAGAAGAGCTATTTCATCGCTTGTATTCTCAATGGGCATAGGGGCGTTCGGAGCCAAGCAGTATTCGCTGATCCACCAAGATCGCTCTGAATCAAATACGACGTAGCCATAGTTAACGTCATCCCGCTTCGCGCGAACGATATACCCGATTGATTCCCCATCGGAATTCACCATTTTTACTGGGTCACAAGCGGTCACCGGCTCATCCGATACGTCATCAAAGAAAGCTTGCGCTTGCTCCACAGCTATTTGCGGTGTGACACGAACCAAGTCGTCGTCTCCAAAAACCAACCTTGGAGACATCAGGGCGGCAAGCAATACTATGAATCCGACAATCACCTTTCTCGAATAACGCATTTCTTCCTCCATCCGTGCAGTAGGGAGATACGGTAACTAAATGATATTCGTGAGATAGTGCTATACGTTTGATATTGTTTTTACTGACACACTTTAAATCGGTGAAAGGTCTTCTCTTCGCCCTAAACGAGAAAAGGGTACTGGAGAAATCTCCGGTACCCTCACATTCCTCTATTTACTTGCTAGTCCTTAAACAGATAGCCCACGCCGCGGACGGTGGTAATGTGCGCCGCGATCTGCGGGCCCACCTTGGAGCGGATGCGTCGGATGTGCACGTCGACGGTGCGCGTGCCGCCGCAGTACTCAAAGCCCCACACACGGTGCAGCAGCACCTCGCGGCTGTAGGCGCGGTTGGGATGCGTCGCCAAAAAGCTCAGCAGCGAGTACTCCATCAGCGTCAGGTCGATGGGCTCGTTATCGAGCGTCACCTGGTAGGTGGCCAGGTTAATCTCGAGGTTATCGATGTTGAGCACATCGTCGGCGGCGACGGTCTCCTCCTCGCCCATCAGGCGCTGCGCACGAGCCTTGAGTTCGTTGGGCGTCGCCGTGGGGCATACAAAGTCGGCATGCGCATGATTGGGCAGACGCAGGGTGCCAAGGGCCTCGTCGTCGACGATCACCAGCATGGGGACGCCGCCACGATCGTCAAGCCACTTGGCAATCTGATCGATGCGGTCGCTGCGGATGCCATCGGAATCGAGAATCAGCAGGTCAAAGTCGTGCGCCGCAGTCGGCGAATCGGGGGTGGCCAGGCTCACCTCGACACCCAGGGTGGTCGTCAAGCTGCGGGCAAACTCGTGGAAGCGCGTCGTGCGCGCCATGAACAGGGCACTCTTTTCGGACATATCGGCCTCCAAAGAAATGAGCTCAATCGTACTGGAACAAGCCAGCGCGATTAGGAGTTCGCCAGGTAGTGCTTAATCTCCCACTCGGTGATCGTAGACTCAAACTTATGCCACTCGTCGCGCTTCTTTTTGAGGAAGAAGCTGTGGATATGCTCGCCGAGGGCATCCTTCATAAACTGCGAGTCCTCAAACACGTCGAGCGCCTCTTTGAGCGAGCGCGGCAGCGGCGTGTAGCCGGCCTCGACCATCTGACGGTCGGTAAGCTTGAGCGTCTCGGCCGTTGCCTCGGGCGGGAGCTCCAGCTTGCGCTCAATGCCGTCCAGACCAGCCGCCAGCGTGACGGCGTTGACCAGGTACGGGTTGGCCATGGGATCGGGACTGCGCAGCTCGATGCGCGTGGACAGCTGCTTGCCGGGCTTGTAGACCGGGATGCGGACCATACTCGCGCGGTTGCGCAGGCCCCACGTGGCGTACTGCGGCACGGAGTCGCCACCCGTGGTGATGCGCTTGTACGAGTTGACCGTGGGGTTGGTGATGGCGCTGATCTCGCGCGCGTGCGCCAGAATGCCGGCCATGTAGTGCTTGGCGATATCGGAGAGGTGGTACTTCTCGTCGTCCTCGCCCCAAAAGACGTTGTTGCCGTCGTGGTCGAATAGCGACTGGCACAGGAACATAGCACTGCCGTCCTCGCCTGCCAACGGCTTGGGCATAAAGGAGGCGTGGCAGCCGCTCTCGTAGGCCTGCTGCTTAATGATGAGTTTGGCCGTGGTGATGGCGTCGGACATGCTCAGGGCCTCGGCGTGGCGCAGGCTCATGCCGTGCTGCGAGCGGCCGGCGGCATGGAAGGTGTACTCCACGGGCACGGACATCTTCTCGAGCGTGAGGACCGTGTTGCGGCGCAGGTCGCGGGCGGCATCGCTCACCGAAAGATCGAAGTAGCCCACGTTGTCGAGCGGCTCGGGCGTGTGCTCGTCGGGGAAGTAGTAATACTCCAGCTCGGCACCCACGTTGAGCAGATAGCCAGCCTTCTCGGCCTTATAGAACATGCGGCGCAGGGCATCGCGCGGGTCGCCGGCAAACGGCTTGCGATCGGGAGTGCACACGTCGCAGAACACGCGGGCGACGCCGTTATGGCTCGGACGCCACGGCAAAATCTGGAAGGTCGAAGCATCGGGAAACGCCAGCATGTCGGCTTCCTCGGGCGTGGCAAAGCCCTCGATGGCGGAGCCGTCAAAGCCAATACCCTCCTCAAAAGCGACCTCGAGGTCCTCGGGGCTAATGGCAAAGTTCTTGAGGCGGCCGAGAATGTCGACAAACCACAGACGCACAAAGCGGATGTCACGCTGCTCTACGGAGCGGAGTACGTAATCGATGTTCTGCTGGTTCATGTCGCTCCCCTTTCTTTCGGGCGGGTTTCGACTGGTCTATATCGCAGATACTATCGCAGAAAAATGTTTCCGCAGGGTTAAAGCGTATCAAGCGCTCAAAAAACGTGCGCGAACAGGCGGTTGCGAACGAGCGGTTAGCGCGAGGTCGAAGCGCGATGTTCGATGTGGCCGGGAATCTCGATGCGCTTGGGGGCGAGCTTTGCGGCCTCGCCCACGGTGGTGGTGACGACGTCGATGCGCTCGGAAAGGCGCTCGACCACGCGCTCGGCAATGGTGAGGGTGTCCTGCGCGGCCGTGGTCACGCCGCCAAAGAGCACATGGTTCCAGGGGTAGTCGTCAAACGTCGCGATTTTGAGCCCCGCCGGCAGCGAGGGACCAAGCTGCGCCAGCGCCTCGGTCAGACGCAGGAAGACCAGGCCGTTGACGGCAATGAGGCCGAGCTTTTTGCCTGCATAGCCGCGGATGGTCTCGTCCAAGCGGCCGACGCCCGAGGCGCCACCGTCGGCCAGAGTGACGATCTCACCCGCAAGGCCGCGTCGCGAAAGTTCGTCGGCAAAGGCCTCGGCACGCTCGCGACGCACGGGGCTGTCGTCGCTTGCCTCGGTGAGCAGGCACAGGCGCTCGCTGCCAACGGCGGCGAGCTCGTCTACCAAGCCAGCGACCAGCTCACGGTTGTTAGATGTCACCAGATCGACACCGCCGTCGGCAACGTCGCGGTCGAGCAGCACGACGGGCAGACGTCCCGCTGCCGCGGCGATCGCCTCGTCATTGCCTCCGCAGGTGTTGACGACCAGGCCGTCCACGCCGGCATCGATAAGTCTGGCGAGCGACTCGGCCTCCTTAGCGGGGTCGTTGCCGCTAATGGCCGTCATAAGCGAGCAGCCGCGCGCGGCGGCGCTGGCGGAAAGTCCTTCGAGCATGGCGCTAGAGAACGGGTTGGCGATGTCGGCCAGGATCACACCGATGAGGTTGGTACGCGAGCTGCGCAGATTGCGCGCGGCGGCACGTGGGCGATAGCCGGTGCGCTCGATAACCGCCGCGATGCGAGCGCGGGTTTCCTCGGTCATCTGCCCGGGGCGGTTGTTGAGATAGCGCGAGACCGTGGCCGGGCTCACGCCCGCCTCGGCGGCAATGTCCTTGATTCTCATCTGCGCCATGGCGCACCCCGTTTCCCAATTGTCAGCAGTCTGAGCCATTTTAGGCATTTTTTTAAAAATCTCACTTGCAAAACGCTGTAGGTGAGTATACTACAACTCGAAACGAAACCGATTTCGTAAACCGATTTCGGCAAGCGTTGGCGCGGAGGTGCAAAGATGTACCCTACCGTCTTGGCACCTCCGCGCCAACGCCATATCAAAGGTGTACGCACGAGCAAGAAGGAGCTGCGCGACCATGGGTAAAACGGTTCTTACCTTCGGCGAAATCATGATGAGGCTCTCGCCCAAAGATCATCTGCGCATTGAGCAGGCAACCGAGTTTGACGTCCGCTACGGTGGCGCCGAGGCCAACACCGCTCTTTCCCTGGCCTACCAAGGCGACAAGGCCGCTTACGTATCCGTTGTCCCGGCCAACCGCCTAGGCGAGTGCGCGCTGCGCTCGCTGAAGGCCTACGGCGTCGACACAACGCGCGTCGTGCGTCAGGGCGACCGTCTTGGCTCCTATGTGTTTGAGGTCGGCGCCTCGCAGCGCGGCAACGGCTGCGTCTACGACCGCAAGTTCTCTGCCATCAACATGGCCAAACGCGACGTCTTTGACTGGGGCGAGATCCTCAAGGGCATCGATGTCTTCTATTTCTCCGGCGTGACCCCCGCCGTCTCCGATGAGATGGCCGCCGCCTGCAAGGAGGCACTCGCCGCCTGCCGCGCCAAGGGCATCACCACCGTGTGCGACGTGAACTATCGCGGCAAGATGTGGTCGCCCGAGAAGTCGCAGGCCACCATGAAGGAACTCCTGCCGCTCGTCGACATCTGCATCGCCAACGACGAGGATGCGCCCGCCGGCCTCGGCATGACCTGCGTCTCTGGTTCCCTTGCCCATGGCATCGAGGAGCGCGACACCTACGTCGAGATGGCCCGTCAGATCTGCGCCGAGTACGGCTGCAAAAAGGTCGCCTCGGTCGTCCGCAACATCTCCTGCGTCGAGCGCTCCATCTGGATGGGCATGCTCTTTGACGCCGAGAGCGGCGAGCACTGGTTCTCCCCTGCTCACGACGTGCACGTGCTCGAGGGCGTTGCCGCCGGCGACGCTTTCAACGCCGGCTTCGTCCATGCCCTCATCAACGACTTTGACCCGCAGGACGCCGTCAACTACGCGATTGCAGCCTCGATCCTCAAGCTCACCATCAAGGGCGATTCCAACTTAGTGACCGCAGACGAGATCGCAGCCGTGGCCAACGCCGCCGACGGTGGCACCCGCGTCGCGCGTTAGTCCGTCTCCATTCCGCGGGCCGCAGCTTTCCAATCCCATACCCCTGCGGCCCGCTCCCCGATTCCTCCGGCCGGACAAAACCACCAGTCCCATTCCGGTTTTGCCTGGCATTCCCTACATGACTGGTCGAGCAGCTGGTTTTGGAATTGCTTGAACCCCAAGCAGTGCCTCCGATAACCAATCCAAAATCGGCTCCTGACCAGCATATTTGGCAATCACGCGCCCATGCGCGCCATACATCGAAAGGAACATTATGTTCGATCAGTTCTACACCACGCTTGAGTCCCTGGGCATCGTGCCGGTCGTCGTGCTCGACAAGGTCGAGGACGCCGCTCCGCTCGCCCACGCCCTTATGGCAGCTGGCATGAAGTCCGCCGAGGTCACCTTCCGCACCGCCTGCGCCGCCGAGTGCATTGCCGCTATGGCCGAGGCCGAGCCCGAGATGTGCGTTGGCGCCGGCACTGTCCTGACCGTCGAGCAGGTTGAGCAGGCCCGCGCAGCCGGTGCCAAGTTCATCGTCTCCCCGGGTTACAACGAGGACGTTGTGAAGCACTGCATCGACATCGACCTGCCTGTCCTTCCCGGCACCGTAACCCCCTCCGAGGTCACCGCAGCCGAGAACCTGGGCCTCAAGGTCACCAAGTTCTTCCCCGCGTCCCAGTATGGCGGCCTGAACACCATCAAGGCCCTCGCCGCTCCGTTTGTCGGTCACCGCTTTATGCCTACCGGCGGCGTGAGCACCGCCAACGTCGAGGAGTACCTGAGCTCCTCCGCCATCATCGCCTGCGGTGGCACCTGGATGGTCAAGCCGGCCCTGTTTGCCGACGGCGACTTCTCCAAGGTCGAGCAGATCGCCCACGAGGCCATGGACGTCGTCAAGAAGGTCCGCGGCTAGGTTTAGCTCTCTATCGTGAAAGGGGGCGTGCCCTAAACCTCGCCCCTTTTCTTTTAAAGCGGCTCGGAAGCGCGCCGTTTCCGTCACGAACAAGAACCGAAAACGTCTTGTATGCTGATAGAACGTGACGGAAGCGACACGCCTCCAAGCCGCTTTGCCTACTCGGCTGGCCGTCGCGCTCAACTAAGCCACTTCGACAAAAGCCGAGCCACCAAAACAGCTGCGGTGCCGTCTGGAGGAATGGGCCCTTGCTTCTGGTCTTTTCCTCCAAGCGGCGCCGCAGCTTTGTGCCCCGGTTACGCCCCAACGCAGTTGCGGTGAAATAGGGACTGTTTGCGCCACCTAGGCCGCAAAACAGTCCCTATTTCACCGCAACTTATATGGGGATTGATTAGATGGCCGAGTCTTTGGACAGCTCAAAATAGTCGGGATGCAAGGCGATAACCGGGCCCTGCTCCTCGGGCATCAGGTGCAAGTGCGTCTCTGCCAGATAGCTCGCCGCATCGGTATCGCCCCTCTTAATGGCCTCGAGAATCCGGCGATGCTGCCGACGAATCGGCTCCCAATCCAGGTCCTGCGACACCATACGCAACCAGTTGTATCGCTCAAAATGTGTGTTGACGCTCTTCATCCAATCCCACAACATGTGACGACCGGCAATCTCAAAACATGTCTCATGGAACAGGTTATCCAGGTCAAAGAAACGGCGCGTTTCGCCATGGTCGAGCGACTCGGACTCGGCAAGAATCTGCTCGAGCCGCTGCTTTTGCTCGGGCGAGGCGGCCGAACAGCATTTAATAAGCACGCTTCTCTCGAGCTTCTCGCGCAAGAAACAAGCATTCTCGGCGCGTTCCATGCTGATCTTAGAGACGTAGGTGCCGCTTTTGGGACGCGTTTCCACCAGCTCCTGCTCGCGCAGACGCACAAAGGACTCGCGAATGGGCGTGCGCCCGATTCCCGTCTCTTTTTCCAGACCAATCGCCGAAAGGCGCGTGCCGGGCTTGAGCTCGGCATAGATGATCTTGGAGCGCAATGCGTTGTATGCCTGATCTTGCAGGCTCTGATAATGCTGGTGCTGTTCCATAAAGCCCTCGGATGAAGCCTCGGTTAATCGAATACCACCATGCAATACTATCGCATCCCCCGCCCCCCTCATAAGTTGCGGTGGAATAGTTCCTGCTCAAAGCCTTCAGCAGCAAAAACAGGAACTATTCCACCGCAACTTCCAACAGTCTTTTTGGGACGTGGCTTTTTTGGCTACCCTGAGCCGCAGGTCGGCCCCTTGCCACAAAAGGGGCCCATCTACTACGTTAACGCGGAGAGCCCAGACCATGCTGAAAAGTGCGAAAACAAAACCGCAGGTAGACAGCTTGTCGATTTTCGAAAAAGCCGACTATGGTTGACCCCTGCGGCTTAAACGTAGTAGATAGGCCCTTTTCGTGGCGCAGCACTACTGCACCCCAAATTGGCACCCCGAGCCCTCGTGAGTTGCCAACAAGCTGTTCGCCCAGCGCTTTATCCGCGCGGCATTCGGAAAATAGCACCACCGTAAGAACCCGCGAACAGCGCTATACGTTGCTATATCTCACTATATCTTGCTATATCTTGCTATATCTTGAGCAAAGGTGGCTCACATGCAAACAAACCCTTTTAAGCCCACAGCAGGTAAAACACCTCCCACGATTATCGGCCGCGAAGATGTACTTGAAGAATTCAGTGAAGGCCTCACCAACGGGCCTGGTGCCCCTGGGCGCCTAATGCGCATAGCCGGCGTCCGTGGAACGGGCAAGACGGTCCTCCTTGACGAGTGCTCACGTTTGGCGCAAAGGCGTGGCTGGACGGTCATAAAAGGAGGTCGCAACCGAGGGACTTTGCCAGCGCATTCTCGAACAGCTGCAGCCCAAATTCCAGGCAAAACACGCCAGATTTGAGCCCACCGTAGCTGGCATATCCATCGGCAGCATAGATATTGAGCGAATCGGCCCATCGCTACGCGACGCCATGAGACAGACAATATCCAAGAATGGAAATGGCCTGCTCATCACTCTCGACGAGGTTCAAGACGCAGAGCTCGATGAGGTCCGAACGCTCTCCATTGCGATTCAGCAGGTTATCGGCGAAGACCTTGATATCGCCTTTGTTTTTGCTGGGCTGCCTTCGATGATTGAAAGCATCATCAACGGAAAGACACTTACGTTTTTGCGCCGTGCCCTCCCCTTTGACCTGAAGGCTGTGGCAGTAACCGAAGTGTCGTACTCCCTCGAGGAAACCATTGAAGCGTCTGGCATGGAGTTGCAGCCAGGTATTGCCGGCCAACTTGCCGAGGCAACGCAAGGCTATCCTTTCATGATCCAACTCGTTGGATACTACGCATGGCAGTTGGCGAGACGCGCACATACAGCGATTATTGGAGAAGAAGAAGCCGAGCGCGGCATTGCAACGGCACGCGAACGCTTCTGCGCCATGGTGATTGAGCCCGCGCTGCGGCGCATTCCGCCCACGTGCATCGCTTATCTGCTGAGCATGGCGTCTTTGGGGCAGACGAGCTCGACCAGCATGGTTGCCGATGCCCTAAACAAAACGCCTCAACAGGTGAGTTCCGTCCGCAGCCGCCTGTTAAGAGAATCGATTATCGAGGCTCCCTCGTACGGCAAGGTCTCATTTGCCATCCCCTACATGCGCGACTACCTCTACGAGCACAAAGCCGAACTGGAAGTTGAACTGTAGAAACGGCAACTGCCCTGCAAGACGAAAACCGTTTTCGTACGGATTAAAGCAGACGTAAACGATTTTCGTCTTGATTTGCGTACGGAATTAAGACGTAAATTGCGCTTTCGTACGCTTATTACCAGACGCAAATTGTTTTCGTCCGGCCATGCGTCCCCAATCTAGACGAAAAGAGCCCCGAGCTCGTATTGAACTGCATCCCAATTCTTGGACGGGCGCCGATGCCCTGATCTCTGCCATGTCGAGGTGCGAGATCAAATCCTTGGCGCGCTCGCCGGAGTGGTATGCCTTGTTCGGCGCCACCTTCCTGTAGAGCTTCTTGAGCTTCGTCTTCCCCTTGTTGCCCGGCGGCATCTCCGTCTCAGGTGGCAGCCCTAGGAAGGACAGGACGCCGGGCAGGTCGCACAGCATCACGTCCTCGATGTCGGCCTTGGCCGCCAGGTCGACGACTCTCTGCGCTGTCGGCGAGATGTTCGGGGTGCTGCTACCGCCCGCTGGTTCGGAAGCTAGCGGGCAGTAGCGGGCAGTAGCGGCAGTAGCGGTGTGGCTCGATAGGCCCGAATATCCGTAAGGAAGGTGCTCGCTCTCATATGTGCTGATATGCCTCGCCTCGCGAACCTTGGGATGCTTCCTGAGGTAATCCCTCAATTCGAGCCACTCTTTATGCTCATAACGCTTCGAAATCGTTTCCCCGTCGACAGTTTCCTTCACATAATGGTATGTTCGAACGCCTTCGAACTTGCCGAACCCGTTCTCGACGTTGAAGTTTCTGAACCAGCGCGAAAACCCATTCAGGTCCATGAAGTTGACTTGGGGATGCCTGTCTTTCGTTCGTTCGAATGAGTGGACGAGCGGAGTGCCTTTGACTTGTTCCAGGCCGAAGGCTTCCATTTCGCGGGCCTGCTCCTTTTTCCAGAATTCGAGATACGACGTCAGCGTCTCGCTTATCGAGATCCTCCGCACGCTTTTCTTGCTTTTGGGCGAGCGAACGCTTCGATCGGCCGCGAACTGCTGCTCAATGAGGATGCTTCTGTTCTCGACGGAGACATCGGACCACGTCATCCCGAGGGCTTCTGCCCTTCTCATATCGGTGTCGAGCATGAGCATCACGCATGTGATGTGCGCGTCCGGTTCTCGATTGAGTAGGATGTCGAGTAGGCGAGCGGCGTGATGGTTCCTTCGCGGTTGTCGTGGAACTTTTTTGCGTACGAGCCGACGGTGTCCCTCGATTTTTGGACGTAGGTGCCGCTGTTGAGTTCTGCCTTGTAGGCTTCGAGTGCGGCGTCGACCTCTCGGCTTTTGGTGGTATGTATGGTCTGCCACGGCGAATAGCGGTATTTGCCCGTGACCGGATCCTTGCCGAGGCTGTGACGGTAGCGTCACGTGTATTTGTCGCGGCGTTGCTTCGTTCCTTTGCCTATGACGAGAGGTCGGTCGTTCATCGTGTTCCTTGCCTGAAGTGCCTGAGAATCGCGCTCGGTTGCGCGGAATGGCGCAAAGGGCTGGGGCGGGTAGGCATTACCCTTGGTGGTGGGCCCTGCGTGGGGTCACACCCCAGGGGTAATGCTCCGCCTGACCGCTTTCAAGCTCGTTGTGGGTCGAATTTGGGTCGAATTATTCCGCGTACTTTTCTTTCGTAAATCTATGAAAACATCAAATGACCTGGAGTTATATTGACTTCAATTTGGGTCGAAATGTCTGAATGAAACAACGTCGTAGCGACCTCATAACCCGAAGGTCGGTGGTTCAAATCCGCCCCCCGCGACCATGAAACTTCAGGTCGGAAGCATAAAAGCTCCCGACCTTTTTCTTTGTCTAGGGGTTTCGGCATCTCTCGTTCTTTGGGTACCTCGAGGCGGGCAATCAGATAGATGCTTACGAGTATCATAGGGTCTTTTTACGTCGCGGTCGTGTCTCGTACTGGTGCGCCGCTCTTTGTGGGACGTGTCACTTTGCCATAGGTTGTCCGGCGGCGGGGCGCAGGTCGTTCCCCGTGGCGTCGCTCCTTTCGACGCTACGCTGCCTGGCTACTCGTTCCACTGGTGCTTTTTCATGTCGACGCAGCCGTTGTCTCGGAAGGCGACTCCTTCCTCCGTCAGTAGTGCTCGCTGGTCGGGGAAGTTTGGCGCGAGGCGTCCCGCGTGGTTGACGACGCGGTGGCAGGGATAATCGCCGTAGCGATCCGCCTCGCTCAGCACCGCTCCGACCAGGCGAGAGTTTTTCTCCCTGCCGATGAGGCGCGCTATCTGACCGTACGAGGCGACGCATCCCGCCGGAATCTCTGCCACGACGGAGAGAATCTCATAAACCAAATCTTCGTCCAGGACTTTTCCCATCGTATCGCTCCCGTGTTCGCTTTTGCCTTCGGAGGCGCGGCGCCGATCACCCGTGCTGCGATTTTCGCAGCTCCCCTTACCGAAGCATCGAGGGAAAGCGCGTGCGTGTCAAGGTTGTCTGGTCCAGTTGCTGACTCGATGCCTCGAGATGTTCGCCTCAAGTGCGACCTGCCCCTATTGGAAAAGGATGCCGAAGATGTATTTGGTGATGGCGGAGCGGCGGATGACCCCCACGAGTTTGCCCTCGTCATCAACCACAGGAAGCTTCTTGAACTTCTTCTTCGCCAGCAGCGCGGCGACGCGGGCGATGCTCTGCTCGGGACGGGCACACACTACCTGGCGCGTCGCGAAATCCATGACGCAGCGATCCTTCAGGTCTTCGATGCGCTGCTCAAGGCTCTGATCGTCGAAGTACAGCATGGACGCGTCGCCGCCCGTGAAGATGGTGTGAGCGCGATGCTGCGCGATGGCTCCCATGACATCGCCGTCGGAGATGAACCCGACCACCTGGTTGCGCTCATCGATTACGGGCATGCTGCTCACCTCGTTTTCGGCGAGCATGCGCACCACGTCGGAAATCGTGCAATCCTGCGTGCAGGTGAACGGCTCTTCAATCATGATGCTCGAAACGGGCGTCCCCTCGAGCTCGAGCGGGATGCGCTCGGACAGAATCTCGGACATCGCTTATGCCTCCTTCGTTTTCGGTGCGGTTTTCTTGGTGCGCACGCTGAATATGGCGCAGATAAGGGAAACGAGACCGATTGCCGCGCACACCTTGTAAGCGACGCCCGCGCCCACGGCGGTGGCTACTTGGATGCTCGCATCGACGCCGGCCGACGCGGTGACGCTTGTCATGACCGTGATGATGAGCGCCGTGCACAAACCGCCGGCGACCTGGCGGCCGGTGTTCGCGATGGCGTTGCCGTGGGCGATCATGTCATTTTTCAAGGCATTGACACCCCATGTGTTCACCGGCATGTTCGCGAGCGACTGGCCGGCGGACTGCAGCATGCAGAACAGCGCAACCACCAAGATGGGCGTGTTTACCGTCGAAAGCGAGAGCAGGAACAGGGCGCCGGTCATGAGGGCCAGGCCGACGATCGAGATGGCACGCGGACCGAACTTGTCGAACACCACGCCGGAGATAGGGCTGATGATGATGCCCACCGCCGCGGCGGGAAGCATGGCCATACCGGTTTCGAAGGCCGAAGCGCCAAGCGAGGTTTGCAGCAGCAACGGCAACAGCGTGTTGGTGACCAGGCATGCGGCGTTGATGAGCGTGACGATGATGGCGGCCACGCGGAACTCGCGCGTCTTGAGCGTGCCCAGTTGAAGCAGCGGGTCCTCGATTTTGCCCTGGCGTACGACGAACAGCACCAAGCACACGACACCCGCGACGATCGAGCCGAGCACCACGGGGTTGCCCCAACCCATCGACGAGGCGCTCGAGAACCCGTAGAGAAGTCCGCCGAAGGCGATGGTGGAGAGGACGACCGAGGGCAGGTCGAGCTTGGGGTTCTTCAGCTCGCCCACGTTTTTCAGCATGAACACGCCCAGCACCAGCACGAGAATTGCGAGGGGGACGATGGCGCCGATCATGGTGCGCCAGCCGTACGTGTCGATCACCGCGCCGCCTACGACGGGGCCGACCGCGGGACCCGCCGACATGACGATGCCCGCCATGCCCATAGCCGTTCCTCGTTTCTCGACGGGGAACACCAGCATGGGAACCACCGAGACAAGCGGCATGAGCACGCCTGAGCCCGCCGCTTGCAACACGCGACCGATGATGAGGAACAGGAAATCAGGGGCTGCGGCGCACAGCAGCGTGCCCAGCGCGAACACCAGCGTCGCCCCGAAGAATAGCGCGCGGGTGCTGAACTTGTCGATAAGGAACGCCGAAACGGGGACCATGATGCCGCTCACCAGCGGGTATATGGACATGATCCACTGGGCAGTCGAGGCATCGATGGCGAAATCGGACATGATGACCGGCAGCGCAGGCGACATCACCGTTTGGTTCAGTAGCGCCAAGAAGGCACCCAGGACGACGACCGCGACGATGCGGATCTGGGTACCGGTAATGCGCCCATTGGCGGGCGCGACCGTACAATTATCAGACATAAGCTTCCTTCGTATCTATTCGATTCTTCGCCGAAGGCGCGCCGGCCCACGGGCGAAATAACATGCACGTGCTATGCGTGCATCAGATACGACAGGAAGAAAGCGGCTGCTCAGAGCGCACTTGGGGAACAACAGGAGAGGCCCCGTATACCAGGGGCCGCCGAATTGCGATGTATGCTTTGGTCAAATCCTTCATAGCGGGGAGGTATACTAGCAGCCGTCTTCGCCCCTTTCAAGGGATGTAACCCAGACGTTGATTTTCTTCACCGAGGCGCCATCGTTGACGGGTGGCGTGCTTCTCTATCGCCACACCGCGGGGCGAGGGAACGCCGCGGCGAGCTTGTACATCGGCTATGTGTGCAGCTGCGAGCGTGTCGCCGGCGCGCGCTGGGCGCCAGTCCGATCCGGCCGACTCTTGCCGACGGTCGGTCGCCGTCCTCCTCCATCTCCGCCTGCTCTGTTTTTGCTCGGCTCCCTTGTCGTATCATGGACGGACGAGAATTGAGCGAAGGCGAGCTCGAAAGCGTGGCGCGCGCCGTCGGCGGGATCGACGCTGTGATCGATCCAAAGGCGAAAGATGCCGACACGGTTGCGCTCGTACAGTATCTTGCTGCCGACCAGAAGTTCGAAAAGGTGCTCGATAACCAGCAGATTCTTCGTGAGCCCATCGTTCGCAACAGCCGCCAGGCAACCGTTGGCTACGAGCCTGACGTGTGGAAGGGCTGGGAATAAAGCGGCTGGGAATAAAGTGAAGCGCCCACGCCCGTGGTTTTATCCACGGACGCGGGCGCTTGCGTAAGACGTCTCTTGTCGTTTGAGTGGAGCGCCCCGGCGGCGCTGAACAACGCGCCCCGGTGACGTGGCATATGAACTCGGGGCTCTTTGTGCCGCACATCTATGAGAGGAGAAATTCGATGCGTACGTGCGCTACTCCATGTAGCCACCCTGAATGGCGGAAACTGCATGCTCGGTAAAGAACTTGAGCGTGCCGGAGGTGTAACGATTAGCCTTGGGCTTCCAAGCGGCTCGGCGCTCGGCCAGGACGGCGTCGACCTCGGCCGGCTCCATCTCCTTGCCGGCGATGCCCACGATGGACAGCGAGCGCTCGGGGATGTTGATTCGGATCAGGTCGCCTTCCTCGATCAGGGCAATCGGGCCGCCCACGGCAGCCTCGGGCGAAACATGACCGATAGCCGGGCCCTTGGAGGCGCCGGAGAAGCGGCCGTCAGTGATCAGGGCAATGCTTGCGCCCAGCTCGGGGTCGCTGGCGATAGCCTCGGTGGTGTAGAACATCTCGGGCATGCCGGAGCCCTTGGGGCCCTCATAACGAATGATGACGGCATCGCCGGGCTTGATCTCGTGCGTCAGGACGGCGTGGATAGCGTCCTCCTCACAATCGAACGGGCGAGCCTTAAGCGTGGCCCGGAACATCTCGCGCGGAACAACCGTGTGTTTGACGACGGCACCCTCGGGGGCAAGGTTGCCGTGGAGGATGGCGATAGAGCCGTCGGTACCAAAAGCCTGGTCAAACGGGCGAATAATGTCTTCGCGCTTGAGGTTCCACTTCTCCAAGTAGCGGCCGCACTTCTCGTAGTAGCCGTTGTTCTTAAGGTCCTCGAGGTTTTCGCCGAGGGTCTTGCCGGTGACGGTCATAACGTCGAGGTGAAGCATCGACTTGATCTCCTCCATGATGCGCGGCACGCCACCCGCATAGTAGAAGAACTGCGCCGGCCACTCACCTGCGGGGCGAACGTTGAGCAGGTAGTGGGCGCCACGGTGCAGGCGATCGAAGTCGTCGGCGGACATCTCGATGCCAAACTCGCGGGCAATCGCGGGGATATGCAGCAGCGAGTTGGTGGAGCCCGAAATGGCACCGTGGACCATAATGAGGTTCTCGAAGGACTCCTTGGTCACGATGTCGCGCGGGCACAGGTTGTGTTCGGAGAGCCACACGGACTGACGGCCGGCCTCGCGCGCAAACTCACGCAGATCGGAGCTGGTTGCGGGCAGCAGGGCCGTGCCGGGGAGCATAAGGCCCAGGGCCTCGGCGGTAACCTGCATGGTCGACGCGGTGCCCATAAACGAGCAGGCACCGCAGCTGGGGCATGCGTTGTGCTTGGCAAACTCAAGCTCCTCGCGGGAGATCTCGCCGCGCTCGTAGCGGGCAGAAATCGCGCCGAGCTGTTCCAGGGTCAACAAATCGGGACCGGCATCCATGACACCGCCGGTAACGACGATGGAGGGGATGTTGATGCGGCCCATGGCCATGAGGTTCGCAGGCAGGCCCTTATCGCAGCTGGCGACAAAGACACCGGCGTCGAACGGGGTGGCCTTGGCATGGATCTCGATCATGTTGGCGATCATGTCGCGGCTGGGCAGCGAGTAGTTGATGCCGTCGTGGCCCTGTGCCTCGCCATCGCAGATATCGGTGCAGAAGTAACGGGCACCGTGACCGCCAGCCTCGGCAACGCCAGCACGAACCTCCTCGACCAGCTCAAACAGGCCAGCAGAACCCGGGTGCGAGTCGCCAAACGTCGACTCGATAATGACCTGCGGCTTGTCCAGATCCTCGATCGTCCAGCCGGAGCCCAGACGCAGCGGGTCCATCTCGGGGCTGATGGTGCGAAACTTGCCGGAACGCGGCTGCAGTTTGGCAACCAGGTCGGCGGCCTCCTGCTGAATCTGTGCCTTGGTCTTCTCGTCCATAATGCTCTCCTCTTTTGATTTGAACGGTTGTACCAATCGTTGGTTAATGAATCAGGTGTAAATGGGTACCGAGCGATGCACTCGGCAAAAGATGCTTAGCTACGCGAACTAGGCGAAGAACGAAATCACCAGGGCGCAGGCAAGACCCGAAAGGCCGATGAGCGTCTCCATAATGGTCCAGGACTTGAGGGTGGTTTTCTCGTCAATCTCCAGGAACGAGGAGCACATCCAAAAACCGGCATCGTTGACGTGCGAGAGGGCCGTGGCACCGCCGCAGATAGCACGCATGGCGGCCGAGCACGCAACCAACGACCAGGTCATCTGTATCAAAGAGCTCTGCGACGAATCCGAGCACCTGGCCGAGGCCGGTGAGGATTACTCCGCCGCCGACACCGCGTTCCACAATGCCATTGCCGAAAGCTGCGGCAACCTCGTCGTTCCCCGCCTGATGGGCGTGCTCGAGGCATCCGTCCCCCTCTTTATCGACGTGACTGGCAAAAAGCTCGTCGAGGAAACTATCCGCACGCACCGCGATGTGGCCGACGCCATCGCCTCGCGCAATCCCACCGCCGCGCACGACGCGATGTATCTGCACCTGGTGTATAACCGCAACATGATTGCGGAGGGAGCAGAAGCAAAAGGCATTTAGGGCCCGACAATAATCTTTCTTTGGCAAAACGCAGGCGGCGGCTGCCCAACACACAGGGCAGCCGCCGCTTTTTGCAATCGATTGGTGCAAAGGGTTTGACTAGAGCTCGCAGGCAACCTTGTAGCCATCGCCGATGGCGTCGCGGATGTTGCCACACTTCTGGGCATCGCCCAGCACGTGGACAGCAACACCGGCAGCGGCAAGGTCGTCGGCCAGCTTGGTATTGGGACGATAGCCCATGGCAAGCACCAGTGTATCGGCACCGGCGATGGTGTGGACCTCGCCGTCCTTCTCGTAGCTGATGGTGTCCTCTGTGATTTCGGTCACCTTGGCCTCGGTCAGCACGTGGACACCCTTGGAGAGCATGCGCGTGATGAGCACCGCGCGACCGGCACCGCCCTCGTTGGCGGCGAGCGTCTTGGTCATCTCGATGACGGTGACATCGCGGTTGGCCGGCGACAGGTCGTTGACCAACGGGGCCAGGTAATCGGCCGTCTCGCAGCCAACGGTGCCGCCGCCCACGATGACGATCTTCTTACCCGGGAAAGCCTTGCCACCCAGCAGGTCGTCGGCCGTCATAACCTGCTTAAAGCCCTGCATGAAGGCCGGAGCGATGGGCTCGGCGCCATAAGCCAGGACAACCTCGTAGCCGGCGTAGTCGCGCTGAATGTCCTCGGCAGTAAGCTCGGTGCCAAATATGCACTTCACGCCCGCCTCGGCCAGGCGACGATACTGATACTTAATCACGCGGGTGAGCTCCTGCTTTGCCGGCGGAACGGCCGCGATACGCATCTCGCCGCCCGGTTCGTCCTGCTTGTCCACGAGCACCACGTTGTGGCCGCGCTTGGCGGCAATGAACGCCGCCTCCATGCCCGCAGGACCAGCGCCCACAACGAGCACGTTCTTGGCCTCGGCGGCAGGCTCGTAGCCAGCCTCGTCGCGCTCCACATCCGGATTAACGGTGCAGGAGATGCGTTTGCCAAACATAATGCCGTTCAGGCAGCGCAGGCAGCCAATGCAGGGGCGAATATCGTCGGCGTTGCCGGCAGCGGCCTTGTTGCAGAACTCGGCATCACACAGATTGGCGCGGCCCATCATGCAGATGTCGGCGGCACCGTCCTCGATCAGCTCCTCGGCGATCCAAGCCTCGTTAATGCGTCCGACGGTGGCAACGGGAATGTTGACGTACTTTTTGATCTCGCGCGAGCAGGCGGCATGCGAGGCCTGCTGAGTACCGGCGGCGGGAATTGCGGAACCGCGCTTGATGGTGGTACCGCCCGACACGTGAATCATGTCGACGCCGGCCTTCTCCAAGCGACGCGAGACATAGATCATGTCGTTGAGGGTCAGGCCGCCATCGGTGTACTCATCGCCCGAGATGCGGACGTCGATGATAAAGTCCTTGCCGCAGCGCTCGCGAATCTCGGCGATGACCTCGAGCAAGAAGCGCATACGGGCGTCGAGCGAGCCGCCGTACTCATCGGTACGCTTGTTATAGAGCGGGGTCAAGAAACCGCCGAGCATGCCGTGGGCGTGCGCCGCATGGACCTCGACGCCATCGACACCGGCCTTCTGCATACGCACGGCAGCGTCGCCAAACTGATGCGTGAGCTCGTGAATCTCATCGACCGTAATGGGGCGCGGCGCCTCGCGGGCATAGGACGGGCCCACAAAGGACGGAGCGATCAGGCGCGGCGTACCCGGAATGTTAAAGGCCATGTAGGCGGGGTGGAAGAGCTGCGGCATGATCTTGCAGCCATACTCGTGGACGGCCGCGGCGAGCTTTTCCCAGCCAGGGATAAACGTGTCGTCGTAGCAGCACATGTCACCCGGCAGATAGGTATAGGTAGGCTCGACCGTCACGACCTCGGTGATGATGAGACCCACGCCGCCCTTGGCGCGGGCACGGTAATGATCGACCAAGTCGTCGGTCACATAGCCATGATCGGCCAGGTTGGTGGACACCGGCGGCATAAAGACGCGGTTCTTGACCTCGGTCGTACCGACCTTGATCGGGCTAAAGAGCATTGGATAGGCAGAGGACTCCATACAGGGTTCCTTTCATTTGAGCCGCTCGGCGGCAGTTGCTGACTTATCTATCGTACCAGCAACTGCACAACACCCGACCGCACGCGCTCCCCCAGTCTCTGCTCAACCCCCAAAAAGTTGCGGTGGAATACGGAGTAGATGAGACTTTTGCCAGCCAAAACAGTCCGTATTTCACCGCAACTGATGGGTGGGATGGGTTAGAGGCCCAGGTAGGATGTCATGCCTTCGACGGCGAGTTTGGCACCAGCTACGGCGTGGACCACGGTGAGCGGGCCGTTGACCACGTCGCCGGCGGCAAAGACGCCAGGCACGGTGGTCACGCCATGCTCGTCGACCGAAAGCAGGCCGCGATGGTCGGTCTCCAGACCGCCCGTTGTAAGCACGAGCTTGTCCTTGGGCACCTGAGACGCCGCAATCACAACCGTGTCGGCGGACACGTGGTCGAGCTCTTCCTCGTAGCCCACCACATTGTTGTCCTCGTCAAAGATAGCCGTCTCGAACACCGGACCGTTATCATCGATGGCGCAGATCGCCTTGCCGCACACAATCTCGGCACCGTCAAGCTCGGTCAACTCGACCTCGTCGTCAATCGCAGAGATGTGGCGCGAACGGGCATACACAGTGACCTTGCGGGTACCCGAGCGCAGGGCCGTGCGGGCAACATCCATGGCCACATTGCCGGCACCGATAACCGCCACGTTCTGCCCGATTGCCACGCTCGTGGGATCGACCAGATAATCGATACCAAACAGCACGTTGCCGCGCGACTCGCCGGGAATACCCAACTTGCGAGCTCGCCAGGTACCGGTACCAACAAAGACCGCATCGTAGCCGTCGCGCAGCAGGTCGTCGATATGCAGCGCGCCGCCGATGGTGGTCGACGGACGCACGCGCACGCCGAGCGAGCACATCACGTGGCGGTACTTTTGCACGAGCGAGCGCGGCAGACGGAACTCGGGGATACCGTACTCCAGCACACCGCCAATCTCGGGGCGCTGCTCAAATACCGTGACGGCACAGCCCAGCTGGGCCATCTTAATGGCCACGGTAATACCAGCGGGACCGGAACCGACCACGGCAATCTGTTTACCGCACGACGGTGCGGGCGTCCACTCCTTACGATCCAAATACGCTGTCGAGATATAGTTCTCGATGCTCGAGAAATGCACGGGTGTGCCCTTGCGGCCCTGGATGCAAGCACCCTCGCACTGGCCCGAATGGTTGCACACCATGGAGCAGACCGCGCTCATGGGATTGTTCTGGAACAGCAGCTCGCCCGCCTCTTGCAGACGGCGCTGCTTAAAGAGGTCGATAACCTGCGGAATGGGCGTCTGCACCGGACAGCCCTTTATTTGACAGAACGCCTTTTTGCAGCCCAGACAGCGATTTGCTTCCTCAACGATGTGGATAGCCACGCAATTCCCCTCTATCGACCTGGACGAAATCGGCTTCTTAAACCAATTTGCCCGAATTTATAACCATAGATACGTCAACAGTGCGGAAAAGGGCACCGAAAAGCATCTCACAAACGCGCAGTAGCAACCCTTCCCTCGCACGGAGCCACTGTGCAGCCCCGTCATCGAGATCAAAAGATTCGCCACCCCTACGAATGGCGAATCTCTCTACAGGCAGACGCCGTCTTTCCAGATACTGATCTCGTGGCAACCGCGGCGCTCGGCACTCGTTAGCTTACCGCTCGCTGTATCCAGTACCAGCTGATACAGGTCGCGGGCAGCCTCGTCGAGTGTGCGTTCGCCTGTGGCAATCACGCCGGCGTTAAAATCCATCCAGTTGGCCTTGTGGTCGCACAGACGCTGATTGGTGAACACCTTGAGGGTGGGCGCCGGTGCACCAAACGGCGTGCCGCGGCCGGTCGAGAACAGAATCACGTGGCAGCCGGCTGCCGTCAACGCCGTGGTGGACACCATGTCGTTGCCCGGGCCGCACAGCATGTTCAGGCCATGCTTGGTGACCTGACCGGCATACGGCAGCACGTCGACGATGGGGGCAGATCCACCCTTTTGCACGCAGCCGCAACTCTTGTCCTCAAGCGTGGTGATGCCACCGTCCTTGTTACCGGGACTCGGGTTCTCGTAGACCACTTCACCATGGCTGATAAAGTAATCCTTAAAACCGTTGAGCATGTCGGAGGCGGCGCTAAAGACCTGCTCGTTCTCGCAGCGATCGAGCAGGATACTCTCGGCGCCAAACATCTCGGGCACCTCGGTAAGCACCGACGTGCCGCCGCGGGCGACGACCATATCGCTCACGCGACCGATCGTGGGGTTGGCTGTAATGCCCGAAAGACCGTCAGAGCCGCCGCACTTAAGACCAATAACCAGCTCGGAGGCCGGAATGGGCTCACGCTTGGCCTGCTTGGCCAAGTCAGCCAGCTCGGACAGAATCTTGTGGCCCTCAATCTGCTCGTCGGCTACATCCTGGCAGGTGAGAAAACGAACGCGCTCGTGATCGAAGTCACCGAGCTCGTCGAGCACCTGCTGATGCGTGCAGTTCTCGCAACCGAGCGACAAGAACAGCACGCCCGCAGCGTTTGCGTGACGCGACAGTGCCACCAGCAGACGACGGGTCTGGGCATGGTCGGCGCCGGTCTGTGAGCAACCGAACGGATGTGGGAAGTAATAAACGCCCTCCAACGAGCCCTCGACCAGGCCCTGAGCCTGCTCGCACATGGCACGAGCGACTTCGTTGACGCAACCGACGGTGGGAATGATCCACAGTTCATTGCGCGTGGCGGCACGACCGTCGGCACGGCGGAAGCCCATAAAAGTCTCGGCCTCGACCGGTTCAACGACCGGATGTGTCGGATTGTAGGTGTACTCGACCTCACCCGAGAGGTTGGTCTTCACGTTGTGCGTGTGCAGCCACTGGCCGGGCTGAATGTCCTTCGTCACGTGACCGATGGGAAGACCGTACTTGACGACATCCTCACCGGCTGCAATGGCGCGCACGGCCATCTTGTGGCCCTGCGGGATATCCTCCGCGGCAACGACCTCGCCCACGCCGGGAACCTCGACGGCAGCACCCTTGGCGAGCGGCGACAGCGCAACGATGACGTTGTCGGCCGGATTGATCTGGATAGTGTTCATTACAAAGAGTCCTAACCCTACAGGTTGAGCAGAAGTCGAGTGACGCCCGCCAGTTACCCGGCGGGCGTACAGAAGGATTTAGGCCTGAGCGTTCGCGAACGCCTGCTTGACGCCCTCGGAGCGCACGACGGCGAGAGCGTTGACGACAAACTCCTCCAGGCCGGCGATCTGCGTAAGATCCTCGCCCCACATTTGCTCGTTGGAGAGCACATCGTGCACCAGCTCGGCGTCGTCGGCGCCGGCGTGAGCAGCGTAGAAGTCGAGCACAAAGGCGTCGTCCTGAGCGGTGTACTCGGTGCCGTCGGAGCGACGCAGGTGCAGGCCGTCGCCCTCGCGGGACACGAGCTCCTGCGTGTAGAAGGAGATGAGCGTGGCCAGGCTCGTCGCCAGGCACTTGGGCAGGTTGCCGGTCTCGGCAGCGTAGTCCTTGAGCGTAGGCAGGTCGCGGGCACGCCACTTAGCCGTGGAGTTGAGGCAGATGGAGAGCAGCGCGTGGTCGATAAACGGGTTGTCGAAGCGGTTCTCAACAGCGGCAGCAAAGGCCTTGCAGTCCTCGACATCCAGGTCGGCGGCAAGCGTCGGAATGACCTCGTCGTAGAGCATGGTGTTCATGAAGCCACGAACAGTCTCGTCGTGCATGCAGTCGCGCACGATATCAAAGCCGGCAACCCAGGAACCCGGAACAAAGGCGGTGTGGGCGCCGTTGAGGATGCGGACCTTGCGCTTCTTGTACGGGGTGACGTCGGGGGTCACAAAGACACCCGGCAGACCGGCCTTCACGAAGGGCAGACGCTCCTTGAGCGACTCGTCACCCTGGATGCCCCACATCTGGAAGGGCTCGCGCACGGCCAAGAACGGATCCTCATAGTCCAAGCGCTCGGCCACGGCAGCGGCCTCCTTGGGATCGCGGATGCGACCCGGAACGATGGTGTCGACGAGCGTGGTGCAGACGGTGCAGTCGTTGGCCATCCACTGCGAAAACTCGTCCTCCCAGCCCCAGTCGCTCACGTACTGGTTCATAATGCGCAGCAGCTCCTCGCCGTTATGGTCGATGAGCTCGCAGGCGAGCACGATGACGCCCGGCTTGCCGGCAGCCCAGCGGGCATGGAGCACCTGGGCAAGCTTGGCAGGGAAGCTCGCGGGGGGCATGTCGTCGGCCTTGCAGGACGGATCGTAGGCGATACCGGCCTCGGTGGTGTTGGAGACGATAATCTCCAGGTCGTCGGAAACGGCGACCTCCATCATGGCACGGTAGTCAGCCTCGCGATACGGATTGAGGCAACGGCTGCAGGCGCTGATCACGCGGGAATCGTCAACCGTGTCACCGTTCTCCTTGCCGCGCACCAGTACGGTGTACAGGCCATCCTGGGCATTGATACCATCGGCGAAATCGAAGGCGCCGCTGATGGGCTGCACCATGACGACCTTGCCGTTCCAACCGGTGGCCTCGTTGCCCATATCGAAGAAACGATCGACGAAGGCGCGCAGGAAATTGCCCTCGCCAAACTGCAGGACCTTCTCGGGGGCGTCCTTAGGCAGCACGTAGCCCTCGTAGCCGATCTTCTCGAGCGTCTCGTAGCTGATGTTATTCATAGAGGTTTTCCTCTCAACTCAAGTCCCGGTACGGCATCGCCGCACCGGGTTGCATTCATGATTTTTCAAGCAGCGGGGCTATTTATCGATCGTCTCGATAGTGCTCTCGCCGATCTTGCCGCGCTCCCAGCGACCATTCGACAGGTCGTTGGAAATGGAATTGAACTTCTTCTCGGTAATGTCGTAGAGAGCGAAGATGATCAAGGCTGCCACCAGAAGGGCGCAAGCGGGATAAATCGTCAGAGCGCCCTTGATGCCAAGCAGCGTGGCAGCCGTCTGGGGCTTATTTGCCACATATCCGGTAAGGGCAAGGATGCCGCCGGAAATGATCGCGGCAAGGGATTGCGCAAGCTTACGAGAAAAGTTGAACGCGGCGTAGGTCGTACCCTCCTTGCGGATTCCCGTGTGCCATTCACCGTAATCAATAACATCGGAAACCAAGTTCCAGGTGATACCGTTGGGGATGGCAAGCGCGACGTAGCCGATGGTGACGAAGATGATGAACGTCACGGTATTGGTCGGCAGGATGAAGTTGAGGCCGTTTGCCACAGCGCCGACGATAAAGCAGGCAACGCACGTGCGCTTCTTGCCAAAATGCTTGACGAGCGTCGGGATGGCGAGAATGGCGACAACCGACGTTCCGATCATGATGCCGTTGACAATGGGCTGCAACGCGATGTTACCCAGGTTGTACTGGCAGAAATACACCATCATGGTGTTGTTGGTATTCATGGCCGAGATGGTAAACAGCGTAAGCAGGATAACTGCTCCCAGGTTCTTGTTGGTGAAAACGACCTTGAAATACGTGCTGAATGCGCTCGACTTCTTGCCGGCCTTTCCCGCAGCCTTCTCCTCGGCCTGTCGATCGATACGGATATGCTCGCGCGTTCCCAAAAAGCAGATGGCGAATCCGGCGATGCCACACAGTCCCATGACGACAGCTGCAATCGTATAGCCGTGCGGATTGCCGTCGAGCGTGTCGCCACCCGCAAAGAACAGGACCAATGGGATGAACGCTACGCCCGTGATGAGCTGTGCGCAGAGCGAACCGGCCTGGCGCGTTGACGCCATGTGCGCGCGGTCATCGACGTCACGCGTCATTACCGTGGCCAGAGATCCGTATGGCACGTTGGTGAAGCTGTATACGACGCCCCAGATCATGTAGGTTATCAGCGCATAGGCAATTTTGCCCGCCATGGGAATATCGGGCGCAGTGAAGGTCACCACGGTTAGAACGGCAAGAATCACGGCCGAAACCATCATGACCGGACGAAACCGACCGTGCTTGCCAATCTTCTTTCTACCGTCGACGAATGCACCGGCAATCGGGTCCATGAACGCATCGAAAATCTTGGTGACGGCGAAAATCAGGCTCACTACGCCTGGCGAAATCAGGCAGATGTCAGTGTAGAACTTGGTCAGATATGCTTGACCAAGATCGAACATGAATCCGTTGCCCAAATCGCCAAAGCCATAGCAGATTTTCTCACGCCAGCTCAGCTTGATATCCTGCGAGCTCTGCATCGATCCCGAATCCGCCTGAGCAGACACGATCTGCTCGTTTTTCTGTTGCCCTGTTCCCATATGGTCCCTCCCCTTTGCAACCGATTTCACCAATCGGAGCACATACAGATCTATGCCTCGGCAGTGTCCAGATCGAAGCCAAAGTAGCGAACGGAATTGTTGTAGCTGATATCGCGCACGATGGTGCCCAGCAGCTCCATGTCGGCCGGATACTTGCCCTGCTCAACCCACTCGCCGATCACGCTACACAGCACGCGACGGAAATACTCGTGGCGCGGGTAGGACAAGAAGGAGCGGGAGTCGGTGAGCATGCCGACAAAGTTGCCCAGGACGCCCTCGTTGGCCAGAGCCGTGAGCTGCTCGCGCATACCGACCTCGTTGTCGTTGAACCACCAGGCGGAACCGTTCTGGATCTTACCGGCAGTCGGAGCCTCCTGGAAACAGCCCATCACGGTATCGATCATGGTGTTGTCGATGGGGTTCAAGCTGTACAGGATGGTCTTGGGCAAGCCGCAGGTCTCCTGGATGGAGTTGAGGAAATCGGCGAGCTGGTCGGACGGCGTGTAGTTGGAGATGCAATCGTAGCCGGTATCGGGGCCGAGCTTGGCAAACATGGCGCGGTTGTTGTCGCGCTTGCAGCCAAAGTGCAGCTGCATGGCCCAGCCCAGACGGACATACTCACCGGCGACAAACTGCATAAAGGCGGTCTTGTACTTGAGGATCTCTTCCTCGGTAAGCGGCTCGGCAGCCAGACCCTTGGCAAAGATGGCCTCGATCTCATCGGCGGTAGCCGGGGCGTACATAACGTAGTCGAGTGCATGGTCGGATGCGCGACACCCCAGCTCGTGAGCAACGTCGTAGCGCTTGGAGATGGCGGCCTTCATGCCCTCGAAGTCGCTTACCTCAACGCCGGCAACCTCGGAAAGATGCTTGCAGTAGTCGGCGAACTCCTGGCCGCGCTCGATGCGCAGAGCGGCGTCGGGGCGCATGGCGGGAACGACCTGAACGTCAAAACTGTCATCGGCGGCAATCTTCTTGTGCCACTCAAAGCTGTCGGCGGGGTCGTCGGTAGTGCAGATCATGCGGACGTTGGACTGCTTGATCAGGTTGCGGCAGGTAAAGCTGGCCTCGGCGAGCTTGGCGTTGGCAAGGTCCCAGACCTCCTGGGCAGTCTTGCCGTTGAGGACGCCCTCGTAGCCAAAGTAGCGCTTAAGCTCCAGGTGGCTCCACTCAAAGACGGGGTTGCCAACGCAGCGACCCAGGGTCTCGGCCCACTTTTGGAACTTCTCGCGAGCAGGGGCGTCGCCAGTGATAAAACGCTCGTCGACGCCGTTGGCACGCATCAGGCGCCACTTGTAGTGGTCGCCGCCCAGCCAAACCTCGGTGATGTTCTCGAAACGCTTGTCCTCCCAAATCTCCTTGGGAGAAATGTGGCAATGGTAGTCGACGATGGGCATGCCCTCGGCAAAGTTGTGGAACAGCTCCTCGCCGGTCTTGGTGCTCAGCAGGAAATCCTGATCGTCCATGAAGTTTTTCATCAAACAACCCCTTTGTTTGCGGAGCGGGCGCACAATACGCTCGTCATCCTCTAGGTGAACGTTCACCATCTTAGTGCAAAATGCGTTATAAGGTGAACGTTCACCTAACTATCACGGGGCGAACGGTAGGTTTTGACCGCTTAACGGTTGCCGAGCCATGGACCCTGCGTTGGATCGGCACAAAGAAAGGCCACTGACGGCAGATTCGCCATCAGCGGCCTTCGAAACAATTTTTCAATCCCCAGCCAAAAAGTACGCGGCAAGTAGGGAACTCCCTAAACGCATTAGATTCCGGCGAGCTCGCAGTAACGATCGACGTTGCTGGCAAACACCATCTCAACAGCCCCCTTTTGCACAGGCTCCGCCGGCGTCTTTCCCCACAGCAGGTAATCGCCTAAGGTCTTGGCGCCACGATATGCCAGACTCACCGGGTCCTTGTAGACGATGTTGGTAAAGATGCCCCGACGCAAAGCCAGCGCACTTTCTGGGAACAGGTCGTTGCCAATCACCATTACTTCGCCGGCCTTGTTAGCCGAGACAAGCGCATCGGCAATCAGCTCAGAGCCCACGGCGAACACGCTGCAGATCAACTCGGGGGCTTCCGATGACTTTAGACGCTGGTTGAGCTCGTGCTCGAGCTGCTTGACCTGGGCATGAGCACCGGTCAGATCCTCGACCTGCCAGGGAACATTGTGCTCGCGAAGGTAATTGTGGAAGGCACGAGCGGTCAAATAGTGCGAGTCGGTATAGGGGTCGCCCGCCAATAAAAGCACGCGGGTATCGATCCCGGAAGCGTGAACCAGGTTGGCCGCCTGCTCGGCCATCAGGCTTCCCGCTGTGGAGTAGTCGGCCAAACTAGCGCCCAGACGATCGAGGTGAGGGCGGTCGCCGTCAACGAGCTCAATCGTCACGCCCGCCTCGGCGATCTGCCCCAAAAGCTCAGTCGCACGATCGTCGCCCGGCGCATAGGCGAGCAAACCATCAATCTTCTCGCCCACCTGCAGACGCTCGTCGATTTGCTCGAGTGCATCAGCGTAGCCGCCCACGCCAAATTCAACGCGTTCAACGGTAATGCCCTGGTCGATGACCTCTTGCTCAAAGCGATTGCAGCCTTCCCATAGGTAACGATAGAAATAAGCGCCCTCACGCGATGCGCACGGCAGACAAAACAGCAGATTGATGTCCTTACGACGCAGGCTCGAAGCACTCGTGTTGCGGTGATAGCCCATCTCCTCAGCCTTAGCATTAACCTTGGCACGCACAGACTCGCTCACGCCGGCCTTGCCCGTAAGGGCCTTATGCACGGTGTTAATGGAAACGCCAAGCTCGGCGGCTATGTCCTTCATGGTGACGCGTGCGCTCATAGGGTTACTCCGGTACAGACGGGCAGCTAATAAATAATTCAGTTAACGATACCCCAAAAAATGCATGTCTACTCGCCGCACTCACGCTCGAATGTGTAAAAAGCCCCGCGAACGGATGCTCGCGGGGCGTTCAAGATACCCAGTTGTTTATTTGACACCGCGGCCTAAATTCTCAGCCACTTTGTCGACGCCTTTCAGTGCGGCGCACGTCTTTTTGTTGGAGCAATGCCCGGTGCAAACGCCGCCCTGAGCGCAGTCGGCGCAAGTGCCCTTGCGGTAGATGCGCACGCATACCGCGACAAACGCAATACCGATAACAGCCAGTACAACAATATCGATAGGTGCCATAGCAAGCCTCCTCTAGTTAACCATCACTTACTTTACCCCATTCTCCACCTACCGAATAGGGACAGGTTTAATTTGGTCAGTTTTATCTGCGGAAATGCCATATCTCTCCCACCAAAAAACCCGAGTGTCGCTGAGACACCCGGGCTCGTGGAAAGGGGCTAATCCTTATTCGGACTTAAGCGGAAACTGCGGCGGAAGCAGTGTTGGTCTCGTCCTCGTCGGTCCATGCATGCTTGGGCATGGGACGGAAGATCTGGAAGAGCATCGCAACCAGCAGCACAATGGCCACAATCGTCCAGATACCAAACTGCCCAAGAACAAGCAGGTTGTAGAACTGGTTGATGAACAGGCCGATCACCCAGGCAAAGGCGCACTCGTAGCCGATGGCAATCGCGGTCCACTTGCCGGAGTCCATCTGGTTGCGGATGGTGCCCATGGCGGCAAAGCACGGAGCGCACAGCAGGTTGAAAGCGCCAAAGGCAACGCAAGCGCCCATGGTGGGGAACATGCCGGCAAACGCGGTCCACAGGCTCGGGTCGGTCTCGGCGGCGTCGGCAACGGACAGCAGCGAGCCGGCGGTGGCGACGACGTTCTCCTTAGCGACGAGACCCGAGACGGTCAGCGCGGTGGCCTGCCAGGTGCTAAAGCCGAGCGGGGCGAAGATCCAGGCGACCAGGTTGCCAAGCATGGCGAGCGCGGAGTAGTCCATGAACTCCTCGGGGATGCCGTCCATCGCAGGCAGGAAGCCAAAGGAACCGTTGTAGCTACCAAAGTTGGAGAGGAACCAAACCACGACAGTAGACGCGAAGATGACCGTGCCGGCCTTCTTGATAAAGGCCCAGCAGCGCTCCCACACGTGCAGCGCCCAAGAGCGGATCGCCGGGAAGTGGTAGGCAGGAAGCTCCATAACGAACGGCGTCGGGCGACCGGCGAAGAGCTTGGTCTTCTTGAGCATCAGACCCGAACCGATGACGGCGAAAACGCCCAGGAAGTAGAAGAGCGGGCTGATCCACGCGGCGGTGGTGGAAGAATCGCCGATGATGGAACCCATGAGCAGGGCGATGATCGGCAGTTTAGCGCCACAGGGAATGAACGTGGTGGTCATGACCGTCATGCGGCGGTCCTTCTCGTTCTCGATGGTCTTGGTGGCCATGACGCCGGGGACGCCGCAGCCCGAGGACACGAGCATGGGGATGAAGGACTTACCGGACAGGCCAAACCGGCGGAACACGCGGTCCATGATGAAGGCGACGCGGGCCATATAGCCGCAGTCCTCCAGGAAAGACAGCATCACGAACAGCAGGAACATCTGCGGGACGAAGCCGAAGATGGCGCCCAGACCACCAACGATACCGTCGCAGACCAGCGAATCGACCAGGCCGCCGTCCTCGGTGCCACCCGCCACAAGGGCGTCGTGCACCACGGTGGTGATACCCGGGACATAGGGGCCGTACTGCGCCGGGTCAACCGAGTCGGCGTTGTCGCCTGCGGCCTCGACGGCTGCATCGTAGGCGTCGCGACCCTGGCCGAGCACGTACCAACCGTCGGTACCGAAGAGCTGGTCGTTGGTGAAGTCGGTCACCGTGCCGCCCAGGGTGGAAACGGCGATGTAGTACACGCAGAACATGATGACCACAAAGATCGGCAGGCCCAGAATACGGTTGGTAACCACGCGATCGATCTTCTCGGAGGTGCTCATCTTGGCAGGAGCCTTGGTCATGCACTCGTCGATAATGTGCGCGATGACGCCATAGCGCTCACCGGTGATGATGGACTCGGCATCGTCGTCGCAGTCCTGCTCGCACCGGGCGACCAGCTCCTCCACGCGAGCAGCCTTCTCCTTAGTGAGGTTGATGAGTTTACAGGCGTCTGCATCACGCTCGAACAGCTTGACGGCGTAGTAGCGACGCTTGTTGGCGGGAACGCTCGCCGGAAGGTTGTTCTCGATGTGCGTCAGAACGTCCTCGATGGAGGAATCGAACTTGTGCTCCGGCACCTGACCCTTAGAAGCAGCGGACTTTTTGACCTGCTCGAAGAGCTCCTTGATGCCCTTGTTCTTAAGAGCCGAGATCATCATGACCGGACAACCAAGCTTCTTGGAGAGCTTGTCGGTGTCGATCTTGTCGCCATTCTTCTCGACCAGATCGGCCATGTTGAGGGCAACGACCACAGGCAGGCCGGTCTCGATGACCTGAAGCGCCAGGTATAGATTGCGCTCCAGGTTGGTGGCATCGACCACCTGAACGACGACATCGGGCTCGCCGCTCATGAGATAATCGCGCGAGCATTGCTCCTCGGGGCTGTAGGGGGAAAGCGAGTAGATGCCGGGGAGGTCCGTGATGGTAACGTTCTTGTCGCTTAGGAGCTTGGCCTCCTTTTTCTCAACCGTGACGCCGGGCCAGTTGCCAACGTAGCCGTTGGCGCCGGTGATCAGGTTGAAAAGCGTGGTCTTGCCGCAGTTGGGGTTACCCGCCAGCGCGACATGGATCTGAGAATCCGCCATTCAATCCTTCTTCCTTGTGTGCCTGCGCTGCTTTCTCCGCACAGGCTGGATAATGTGCTTCAAAGTTGCTGCATTAAGTTAGAAATACCTAACTTTATCTGCAGAAATATACGCCGCGAGCCCTTACTGGACCTCGACGACAGCCGCCTCCTCCTTGCGGATGGAAAGCTCGTAGCCGCGCACGTTGATCTCGACCGGATCACCGAGCGGTGCAACCTTCACGACCTTGAACGAAGTGCCCTTGATGAGCCCCAGGTCCATAAGGTGGCGGCGAAGCGCACCCTCACCGTGAAGCTTGACGATGGTAGAGCTCTCGCCCACCTTAACGTCACCCAACGTCTTCATCCTCTTGTCCCCCTTTCGGTTTTTATGAAATGCTGCAGACTAACCGACGGTCATGATGTGCATGGCAACCTTGGAATCGATGCCAAAGCGTGCGCCCAGCACCGTGACGATGATATTGGCGCCACTCGAGCTCACCACGTGGATTTCGTTGCCCTCGACAAAGCCGAGGTCTTTGAGGTGGTGTTTCATGTCCTCATTGCCCTTTACACGAGACACGCGCACGGTTTCGCCCGCTTTTATCATCGAAAGCGGCATGGCCGGCATCTGCGGTCCGCAAGACATGAGTTGCTCCTAACGTCAGTTCGTCCTCAACATCGACGTGATAAAAGTTAGCCACGTCTATGTTCGCTATAGTAAACTAGCACGTGGTTAACTTTTTGGAAAGGGTCCTGTTCAGTTTTTCGAAAAAGTTTCCTATACGAAACAAAAGGGCGCGGCAAAGGACCATCCTTTACCACGCCCTATCATGCCTAGAGCGAGAGATTTCTGATCGATGTGACGCAGGAGGCCTCATCCACGCCCGAAACACGAAAGACGACGTTTTCGCCGCACTCACCATAGAGGGCCATGAGCCCCATGACATCGCGGCCATCCGTGTGGCGGTCGCCGATACTGACTGACACGTCACTACGGTGCTTGGCAATGATGTCATAGAGCAGCGCAACCGGGCGGGCATGTAATCCCAACGGATCTTTAATCGTCTTTGTAAACTCGACCATGTCCCCTCCCGCGGCATCGCACATTCGGCCGGCAAACCCAGCCACGTGGTAGTTATTGTAGCGTTAGATGCTTGTCGAGAGCCCCTCTGGATACCCCGTGGTCAAAAAGTGGCAAATATGAGTACTGTCACCAATTTAGTAGCAGCAAAATCGAGAGCAAATTGCCTACTTTGAGCGATTCGAAGAGGTTGAAAGCCGTCAAACGCCCTTTAAAGGGGGTTAGATAAATTGATTTTGAGTCTATTTTTGCTCAAAACCGGCCGATAGATATGGCACTTATTTTGCAACAGTACTCATATTTGGCATTTTTGTCCACAGGGCCCAAAATCCATGCTCCAAAACACAAAAGGAGGGGCCTCGTAAGGCCCCTCCTTAGGAAGGGGAATCGATTTATTCCACAGCCGTAGATTAATCCCAGCTTCTACTCCATCATGTCAAGGACAGACGGACGCAGCTCGCTCTCGGCAGCCTCGGGATCGGTCTCGCGCAGGCGGTTGATGTAGCGGTTGTACCACATCACGGCAAGGCCCAGGAAGACAACCACACCGCCAACGTTGTAGACCAGCGTCAGCCACAGCGGCTGATCGAGCGGAATGGTGCCGCAGATAAGCACGAAGCAGAAGACCACAAGCAGGAATGCAGCAATGACCAGGCCAAAGGTGCGCGAACCCATGCGAAAGCCACGGGGAGCAGCGTCGAAGTTCTTGCGTAACATAAAGTAGGCAAGCAGGATCAGCAGCGGCGGGAGCAGAGCGGTGGCAGCCGTCATGTTGGTGACGATCATGAGCAGGTCGTCGAGATTACCGGAGCCCAGGGCCGGGATGATCAGGATGGGGACGACGATAGCGAACTGCAGCCAAGCGGCGCGGGCGGGAATGCCATGCTCGTTAAGCTCGACGATCTTGCTACCAAAGACGCCCTTGGGGATCTCGGTGAAGAACACCTTGATGGGAGCGGAGGTCCACATCATGAGGGAGCCCAGCGTGGCAGCGAGAAGGATCAGGCCGATGACGCGCGTGGACACTTCCATGGGAATGCCAAAGTGGGCAAAGACAGCGCCGAATACGTCGAAGATGCCGGTGGAGATGGCAACGCTGCCCTCGGGGATGAACAGGTTAACCAGCAGCGAAGCGCCTGCATACAGAAGGCCGATGGTCAGGCCGGCGATAACGACAGTGCGCACGAAGGCCTTGACGCCGCCCTTGAGGTCGTTGAGGAACACGCCGACAGACTCAGCGCCGCCAACGCCCTGGATGATCCAGGCAAGCGTACCGAAGAAGCCCCACGCAGTTGCGAAGTTGCTCATGTCGGGAGCCATGTTAGCGGGAGTAGGAGCCGTAGCGAACTCAACGCCGCCAAAGGCAGCAGCCAGGGACAGCAGGATGAACACGGCGGTCAGGCCGAGAGCCGCGGTCGAACCGAAGGAGGAAATGGAGCCGATCCACTTAGCGCCCTTGGTCGAAACCCACGTGGCGATAGCAAAGACAACGATCTCGATAATGGTGATCCACAGCTGCGAAAGCTCGGCGTTGGCACCAAAGAACACGTAGCTCGCGTAGATGATGACGTTGGGCAGGACGGACGCAAAGAAGAACAGGTTAACAAACCAGTAGCTAAATGCCGTCAGGAACGCCCAGCGACCACCCATCGAGGTCTTAACCCATGCGTACACGCCCGACTCGGAGTCCTTGTTAAGGCCGACGAACTCGGCGGTAACCAGGGTATAGGGGACAAAGTACAAAAGCGTGGCGAAGAAGAACGACGGCGCAGCTGCCAAGCCGATGGCCGCGTTGTTGTTGATGATGTTCTTGATACCGAACACGGCGGCGACCGTCATGCCCAGCAGAGCGAACGAACCAATCGTTCCTCGTTTTTCAGAGCTCATAAGCCCTCCCAATCATCTGTTAAATGTCATCTAAAACCGTCCGAGCTGCAAGTGCAAACACGGACGGCGCACCTGCTAAGGGGAATGGGGAAAAGGGAGTCAACAAAGCCATCCCCCTTAACGGCGCGAAGCAAACGTCCAGGCGGACGAATACTACTTGTTGGGGAAGGAATAACCTTCGACTGTCACGTGCAGTACCACGACGCGGGGATCCGCGGCATCGGCCACGACACGGTAGGCCTCGTCAATTTCGACGACGGCAACGCCGCCGGCGGGAATCGTCACGGTCTCCCCCGTACCCTCAAAGCGCTCGCGATCATCGATATCGCTGTAGGCGCGCGTACAGGTAAGATCGGCCTTGGAAGCCACCTCAACGGTCAGATTGCCGTCGAGCGGGGCGAGCACGGCATGGTAGCGACGGTGACCGACCAGATCGGCAGTAGCCGCCTCGTGGGCGTTCACCCACCAATACACCAGCGAGTCGCCGATAGAGTACGCCACATCGTGCTGCAGTTCAGAAACGCCGTCGAGTGCCTGACCGGTACGCATCCACTTCTTGACGGACTTCATCTGGGCGTCGAAATCGGCACGCGAGTTAAAGATATGCATGACTTATGCCTCCTTAATGGGTGCCAGCGCCTGAGCCAGATCGGCAGACGTCAGCGGTCGCAGGGACACCTCAAAGCTGAAGCTCTCAAAACGGGTGCGATAGGAATCGAGCACCTCGGAACCCCAAGAGTTCGAACCAAGGCCGAGCAGCTGGTCGTTGATGTTGACCGTAACCGTGTCGCCCTTGACAAGGTCGTAGACGTGCTTGGCGTTATCGATGGCCTCGCAGCTATAGGGCCATGCGGAGAACGAGAACGGATTGGAAGCGGCGTCGCTCGGACGCGTCACGACCAGACCGTCACCGTGGCTGGAGCGCAGGGCGACCCAGCGGGTACCCTCGCGGTTGGCGCAGTCCTGGGGCATAACGTAGGGCGTGAACATGTCGTCGACCGTAGTGCGGTAATGACCGACCGGGTTGGCGCGCAGCGAGTCCGGATAGTTCTCGCCCGGGCCGTGGCCATACCACTCGACGGCACGATCACAACCGGGAACCTCGAAGGAGATGCCGATGCGCGGGATAATGTCCGAATAGTCGCCGTAGGGCTCGCCGGAAACCTTGAGGTCGACGCGGCCACTCGGAAGCACGGTATAGACGAGCTCGACGCGCATGCCGAACGCGCGGACGGGAGGAGCAATACGTTGGCTCACGGTAACGACGACCGCATTGCCGTCCTGCTTCCAAAAAACCTTGCGGGTGGACGTCTGCATTACATCAATGAAGTTGTCCTTCCACAGGGAGTCGTACTCCTGGGCGTGGTTGTCGACGAGCGGATGCCAAAAACCAACCTGGGGACCAGAGGCCATGACGTCACGGCCGGATGCCTTCCACTCGCTCACGGTGCCGTTTACCTTGCTGAAGGTCAGCTCGCCGTTGAGGGAGTGAATGCGAATCTCCTGCTCGGTCTCCTCGACCGTAAGCTCAGGACGAGTGGGAGCCGCAATGGCCGGCGCCGGATGGTTTGCGATGGCAAACTGGTTTGCGCCCAGTTGGAACATCGGCTCGCACCAGACGTGAGCGGCCATGGTGTAGGCGCGCACAGTCAGCAGGGTCTCGCCTACCGCGGCCTCGTGAATCACCAGCGGAAGCTGGACGGACTCACCGGGGGCAACCGCACCGGGCATGAGCGTCTTGCGACAGACCACGTCGCCGTCCACCAGGGTCTCCGCCGACAGGCAAACATCCTCGAGGGTGGTAAACCAGCGCTTGTTGGTGACAGTCAGCTCGCCCGCCTCGGCGTCATAAGCCATGCGAACCGGGCAGATGACCTGGCCGTACTCGGTAAGGCCCGGGCTCGGCTGCTGCCAGGGGAACACCATGCCATCGATGCAGAAGTTGCTGTTGTTGGGGTAATCGCCGTTGTCGCCGCCATACATATCGTAGGCAATGCCGTCCTCGGTCACAGCAGCCAGACCGTGGTCGCACCATTCCCAGATAAACTGGCCTTGGATGCAATCCCAGCGATCGAAGACCTCCTGATACTCGGACAGGCCTCCGGGGCCGTTGCCCATGGAGTGACCGTACTCGCAGTTGATGCGCGGCTTGGGGAATGGATGCTCACCAAAGTCGTTCATCTGCGACACGCGGGAGTACATGGTGGAGATAACGTCGACGGTATCGGCGTTGCGATCCTCCTCGTAATGGACCGGACGACCATCGAGCTCGTGAGCCTTGGCGTACATCGCGCGGATGTTGCAGCCATAGCCGCTCTCGTTGCCCATCGACCACATAATGATGCAGGCGTGATTGCGCTCCTGCATCACCAGGCGCTCAATGCGGTCGACGTAGGCCGGCTCCCATGCCGGGTCGTCGGTGACCAGGGCGATATTGCCGATATTCTCGAAGCCGTGGCTCTCCATATCGGTCTCGGCGACCAGCATGATGCCATACTCGTCGCACAGCTCGTAAAAGCGCGGGTCGTTGGCGTAGTGGGACGTGCGCACCGCGTTGATGTTGTGCTGCTTCATGAGCTCCAGGTCGCGGCGCATGCGATCGAGGCCCACGGCGCGGCCCTTGTGATCGTCGTGATCGTGGCGGTTGACGCCATGCATCTTAAAGTAAGTGCCGTTGAGGTAGATATGATTGCCCTCGACCGTCACCTCGGCAAGACCCTGGCGATGCGGGACGTACTCGCTGACCTGGTCACCGTCGTAGACCTCAAACGTAAGGTCGTAGAGGAAGGGGTCCTCGGGATTCCAGAAGTGGGCATCGGTCACGCCGCACTCGGCATGGCCGTCGACGCACTCGCCCGTAGCCACCACGTTCTCGCCATCGCTGAGCGTAAACACAACGCGGGAAGAGCCCTCGGCAACCGTATCGAGCGTAATCAGAGCGGTATCGCCCTCGCGGTGCGTGCGGAACCTAAAGTCGACCAGGTGCGCGGCGGGACGCTGCATAAGGTACACATCGCGGAAGATACCCGAGGCCCACCACATATCCTGGTCCTCGATATAGCTGCCATCGCTGTACTGCAGGACCTTGACCGTAAACAGGTTGTCGCCCTCGACAAGCGCGTCGGTCACGTCGAACTCGGCAGACAGGCGCGAACCCTTGGTCATGCCGATAAACTGACCGTTGACGTACAGCTCGCCATAGCTCTCGATGCCGTCGAAGCGAATGATCTCGCGAGCGCCGGCAGGAACGGCGGGAAGGTTGACGATGCGCTGGTAGACGCCCGTGGGGTCGTCGGAGGGAACGAACGGCTGATCAACCGGGAACGGGAAACCCTCGTCGGTGTAGGCAAGGTTGCCATAGCCGTCCACCTGCCACAGGTGCGGAACCTCCACGTGATCCCACTCGGGCTTGTACGTGGAGAGTTCCTCGTTGGAGACGGCAGCGGGGCCCTCAAAGAGGCGGAACTGCCACGAGCCGGACAGCTGGACAAACCCGCGCGACAGCTCGCGGCTGTACGTTGCAGCGAGATCGGCGGTCTCGTAACCCATAAAGTACGCATGGGGTGCCAGGCGGTTCCTGTGGGTGAGCGCTTGGTTTTCCCAATCGTTAATGGCGTCCATGGTGATGCTCCTTCATCATCGTAGTGATTCTTGTGCAACCGGTTGTCCTTATCTTACGGGCGATGCAAAAAACTGTGCAACCGGTTGTCCGCTGAACGGTCGATTTGGTCGGGTTAACGGTGCAACCGGTTGTACAACCGCGACACTTATGTCACCCTGAGTATCGAAACTCAGCGCAAGACATCGTTCTCAAGCTCGTAGGCAACCGCCACGCCCGCTGATATCTCACCCATACGAGACGTATTCGATTGCGGCTTGGTTGCAAAACGACACCGGTCACCGGATATCATGAACGCTGTTCAGGCGCACTATAGTAAGCTGTATCCGCACTAGCCCGTATCAGCGACAACATCGACCGCATTTTCCAGGAGACGCCATGACACAACCAGTTCGCACCGCACCTACGCTTGCCGAGGTTGCCGCAGCTGCCGGCGTGTCGCGCTCCACGGCATCGCGCGCTCTCAACGATTCGCCCCGCATTAGCGAGGAAACCAAAAAGCGCGTCCGCGCGGCGGCCAAGGAAGTCAATTTTGTCCCCAACGCTCGTGGCCGAGCGCTCGCTGTCGGGCGCACGGAAATCATCGCCGTGCTCGTGACCGAGCCCCTAAGTGAACTCTTCAGCGACCCCACTTATAGCGAGTTTTTGAGCGGCATTACCGAGGAACTGTCGGAGTCGTCCTATCTGCCCGTTATCTTGCAGGCGTCTTCTACGCATGAGCGCAACCGCGCACGCGAGCACTTTGAGCGCCGCTCGTTCGACGCCGTGATCGACGTCTCCCCCTACAAGGGCAGCGAGCTGCTCGAGGTACTGTGCGAGCTGGGCGTACCCACCGTGTTGTGCGGCCAGCTCGAGGGCCACCCCTATCGCGATGTGTTCTCGACAGTCTACTCTGACGACGAAGAGGGCGGACGCTTTGCGGCACTCGCCATAAAGGATCGCGGGCGCAAAGATATCGTCGCCGTGTTGGGACCGCAAGACAACCCCGCTGTTGCCGACCGCCTGCGCGGCTACCGCGCCGTCTTGGGCGAAGACCTCCCAGACGCAAACGTTATCTATACCGGCTGGAATAACGGAGACGGCTATCAGGCCATGCACCAGATCCTCGCGCGCGAGATTGCTTTCGATGGCGTGCTCTGCGGATCGGACCGTATCGCGGCTGGCGTCATCACCGCACTCAACGAGGCAAGCCTATCCGTTCCGGCGGACGTTTCCGTCGTCGGCTTCGACGATCACGAGATTGCGACGCGCTGCGTCCCCGCGCTCACGACCGTCCGCCAGCCCCTGCGCGAAGAAGGCCACATGGCCGCCAACATTGCGCTCGACATGATCAAGGGCGCCGAGCCCACCACCTCCGTGATGCACATGCAGCTGATCCAGAGAGACTCGCTATAAGAAACTGGGACAGGCTTTCCGCCAGACAGTTGTTGCGGAAAGCCTGCCCCGTTTTGAGCGCTCATTCTGGGGCACAGTTTCCGCTAGACAGCTCAACCGGAAACTGTGCCCCATTATTTTGCCGAATTCTGGGTCGCGCTTTCCCAGAGGACCCCCTTTGGGAAAGCGCGACCCGTTCTGGACCCAGATTCCGGGACGCACTTTCCGCGACGCCCGGTCACCCCATGCCCTCACAACCTCGGCGCATAAAAAACGAGGGAAGGCACGCGTCCTTCCCTCGTTACAGGCAATATGTAGCCGTTTGCCTACATCAGGCGCAGGCTGACGTCCTTGAGCTGGGCGCCGCTAACGGCACTCGGGGCGCCCGACATGAGGTCGGAGCCGCTGGCCGTCTTGGGGAACGCCATGACGTCGCGGATGGAGTCGGAGCCGGTGAGCAGCATGCACACGCGATCCAGGCCCAGAGCGAAACCGCCCATCGGGGGCGCACCAAACTTGAGGGCCTCCATGAGGAAGCCGAACTGCGACTCGGCGCGCTCCTCGGTAAAGCCCAGGAGCTTGAGCATGGACATCTGCATCTCGGCGTTGTGGATACGCATACCACCGCCGCCGGCCTCAAAGCCGTCCATGACAAAGTCGTAGGTGCACGAACCGGCTGCCAGCGGATCGGCCTCGATCTTAGCGATGTCGGTCTCGGTCGGCAGGGTGAACGGCTGGTGCTCGGCAGCGTAAGCCTTGCGGTCCTCATCCCAATGGAACAGCGGGAAGTTGACGACCCACAGGAAGTCGTGACCCTCGCGCTTGATCTCGAGCGCATTGGCCATGTGGGAACGCATTCCGCCCAGGATCTCGTCGGAGAGCAGGCGCGGGCCGGCGGCGAACATCACAAGGTCGCCGGGCTCGACGTCCATGCGCTCGCGCAGAGCCGCCATCTCCTCGTCCGAGAAGAACTTGACGATGGGGCTGTTGATGGAGCCGTCCTCGCGGAAAGCAATCCATGCCAGGCCCTTGGCGCCAAACGTGGAAGCCACGCCGGCGAGCTTATCGATCTTGGCACGTGCCCAGGCGCCGGCGCCCTTGGCGTTGATGGCCTTGACGACAGAGCCCTCCTCGTTTGCGGCAGTCGCAAAGACCTTGAACTTGGAGTTGGCAAAGATGTCGGTCAGGTCGACCAGGTGCATGCCATAGCGGGTATCGGGCTTATCGGAGCCATAGGTGTCCATGGCATCCCAGTAGTTCATGCGACGCAGCGGCGTGGGCATCTCGACACCCATGCGGCCGAAAGCATCGGCAAGAACCTCCTCGAGCGCGCTCATGACATCGTTCTGGTCCACGAAGGACATCTCGATATCGACCTGGGTGAACTCGGGCTGACGGTCGGCACGCAGGTCCTCGTCGCGGAAGCACTTGGCAACCTGGTAGTAGCGCTCGACGCCACCGACCATGAGCAGCTGCTTCAGGAGCTGCGGGGACTGCGGCAGGGCGTAGAAGTTGCCCGGCTGAATACGGCTGGGAACGATGAAGTCGCGAGCGCCCTCGGGCGTGGACTTGAACAGGGAGGGCGTCTCGACCTCCATGAACTCACGGTTGTGCAGCGCCTCGCGAATGGCAAAGGTAAAGTCGGAGCGCAGCTTGAGGTTGGCCATCATCTCGGGACGACGGAGGTCCAGATAGCGATAGCGCAGGCGGGTGTCCTCGCTCGTCTCGATGCCGTCCTCGATCTGGAACGGCGGGGTGACGGACGTGTTGAGCACCTCGGCGTGGTCGGTCAGGACCTCGATCTCGCCGGTCGCGAGCTTGGTGTTGGTGGTCTCCTCGCCACGGGCGCGCACGACGCCGTGGATCTTGATGGGCCACTCGGGACGCATGGTCTCGGCGATCTTAAAGGCATCGCCATCGGAGTGCTCGGGGTCGAAGGTGAGCTGCGTGATGCCCTCGCGGTCGCGAAGGTCGCAGAAGATAAGGCCGCCGTGGTCGCGGCGACGGCTCACCCAACCGGTGAGGGTGACCTCTTCGCCCACGTTCTCGAAGCGAAGCTCGCCGCAGGTACGGGTGTGCATGGAATGCTCATCGATGGGACGGGTCTGGCTCATACCAGTGATCCTCCTTTATGGATCTGTGCCGCCCCGTGTCGTTCCGGGCGGCGTCGTACAGATTTGCCCAGCCTGCGTAAACCGCGCAGCCGGACATGGCGTTCTATCTTATCGCACCCGCGTCGATGTACCACGAAAAAGTAGCTCTTGCCCAAAGACTTGACGGAGACGAAACAATTGACGCACCGCGGCACCCGCCCGCGCTATTCACG
Organism: uncultured Collinsella sp.; assembly: GCA_958353395.1. GTDB lineage: Bacteria > Actinomycetota > Coriobacteriia > Coriobacteriales > Coriobacteriaceae > Collinsella. Next base: position 73,710 of record CATWSG010000003.1, on the reverse strand, counting down.
TGCGACAATATGCCCCAATAAAACAGCACTTGGAAAGGCCCGTCATGACTGCACGCCTCATTGTTATGGATATCGACTCCACGCTCATCAACCAGGAGGTCATCGACCTGTTGGGCGAGGAGGCCGGCGTGGGCGAGCAAGTTGCGCAAATCACCGAGCGCGCTATGCGCGGCGAGCTGGACTTTAAGCAGGCGCTCGAGGAGCGCGTGGGGCTGCTTGCCGGCTTGGACGAGAGTGTGTTCGAGCGCACCTTTGAGCGCGTGACGTTTACCCCCGGCGCGCTGGAGCTTGTGCGCTCGGCGCACAGCAAAGGCTGGAAGGTCGGCGTGGTAAGCGGCGGCTTTCACGAGGTCGCTGACAAGATCGTGGCCGCCGCGGGCATCGATTTTTGCCTGGCCAACCGTCTGGAAGTCGTGGACGGCAAGCTCACCGGCAAGCTGGCGGCAGACATTGTGACCAAGGAGTCCAAGCTCATCCAGCTGCTGGATTGGGCGGTTGAGTGCGGTGTCGACATGGCCCACACCGTCGCGATCGGTGACGGCGCCAACGACATCCCCATGATTCAGGCCGCGGGCACGGGCATCGCGTTTTGCGCCAAGCCCAAGACGCGCGAAGCCGCCCCGTTTGCCATCGATGAGCGCAACCTGATGCTCGCCATGGACATCATCCTGCGCGACTAGTCGATCCTTCTAACAAGAGAATCAGTCTGTCCTATAGTTTCCGAACAATTTTGTCTTAGTGTTCGGAAACATACCCTTTGAGTGCTAGACTTTGCGCCGTCGAAGGGAACATATATGGATAAGCGAGATCTTGAGCAATTGCTGAGCGATGTTGCCGACGGAGTAGTCACCCCGGCAGTCGCCCTCACGCGCCTCCAGACGGCGCCAACCGCCGATCTGGGTTTTGCGCAGCTCGATCTTTCGCGCGGGGTGCGCCAGGGAGCCGGCGAGGTTGTCTACGGCGCCGGTAAAACCGCCGAGCAGATTGCCGCCATTATCAAAGCATTACTCAATGCCGGCCAGGTGCGCATCCTGGTCACGCGCCTGGACGCCGAAAAGGCAGCCCGCGCCTCGAAGCTCCTCGGCAACGGCATCGACCTGGGATATGTCCCAGACGCACAGCTCGCCCTCGTGGGCGGCAAGCCCTCCCCTACCGGCAACGGACGCATCGTTGTCGCCTGCGCCGGTACGAGCGACCTGCCCGTCGCCGAGGAAGCCGCGTTGACGGCCGAATTCTATGGCAACGAGGTCGACCGCCTCTACGACGTAGGTGTCGCAGGCCTGCACCGCCTACTCGCGCATGCCGAGGAACTTGCCCAGGCGCAGGTGGTCATCGCCATCGCCGGCATGGAAGGCGCCCTGGCGAGCGTTATCGGCGGTCTGGTGAGCTGTCCGGTCATTGCCGTTCCCACCAGCGTGGGCTACGGCGCGAGCTTTGGTGGCGTAGCCGCGCTGCTCGCCATGCTCAACTCCTGCGCCAGTGGCGTTTCGGTCGTCAATATCGACAACGGCTTTGGTGCCGCCTACCAGGCAAGTCTTATCAATCATCTGAGCGCCGGTACATCCCGCGCCCGTTAAGGAGCATTCCATGTCCAACCATCAGCATACGCTTATCATCGACGGCACCTCGGGCATCAGCGGCGATATGACCGTCGCGGCCCTGCTCGACCTGGGCGCCAGCGAGGAGCACCTGCGCGAACAGCTCGCCACGCTGCCGGTCGACGGCTTTTCGATCTCCGTGACGCGCGTAAACAAGCATGGCATCGACGCCTGCGACTTTGACGTTCAGCTGGCAGAGGAGCTCGAGAACCACGACCACGACATGGCCTGGCTCTACGGCAACGAAGCAGCTGCCGAGCACACACACGAGCATGAGCACCACCATCATGATCATGGCGGGCATGAACACGAGCACTGCCACGAGCATGACCATGAGGGCCACGGTCATGGCCACGAGGGTCACCATCACGCCCACCACCACCGTTCTTTGGCGGACGTCACCGCCATCATCGACGGCTCACAGCTAAGCGATGGCGCCAAGCGTCGCGCCCTTGCCATTTTTTCCGTACTCGCTGCTGCCGAGGCCAAGGCTCACGGCAAAACGCCCGACACCGTCCTGTTTCACGAGGTGGGCGCCGTCGACTCCATTGTCGACGTCTGCTCTGTCGCCATCTGCCTCGACGACCTGGGTATTGAGGACATCGTGGTCGAGTCGCTTTCCGAGGGCCACGGCACCATTCGCTGCGCCCACGGCCTCATGCCCATTCCCGTCCCCGCTGTCGTCAACCTGTGCCAGGCGGGCAATATCGCCCTCACGCCTGCACCGGTCGCCGGCGAGCTCGTGACGCCCACGGGCGCCGCCATCGTCACTGCTCTGCGCACGTCCGACCAACTGCCCTCACGCTACCGCATCGAAGCCGTCGGCTACGGCGCCGGCAAGCGCCCCTACGAGGGCTGCTCCGGGACGCTCCGCTGTCTGCTCGTTGACGCGGACGCATAGCCATGGATGCCCGCAAGGCCAAAAGCCGCGCCGCGATCGTCGCGGCATTCTCCGAGCTGCTGCGCGAAGAGGACTACGGCAAGATCACCGTCGGCGACATCATCGCGCGCGCTCACGTAGGCCGCGCGACATTCTACGGCCTCTTTAAGAGCAAAGACGACCTGCTGTCCGAGCTCGTGAGCGACATCTGCACCCACGCCCTCGACGACGATGGCACACCGCTCGACGACCCATTCGTGCAGGTCGAGCATATCCTCAACAACCTCTGGGAGCGCCGTCAGGGCGTTCGAGCCCTCGTAGCCGGCGCCGGCTCACGCGTCTTCGCCGACTGCTTGCGCAAGACCATCATGTCACGAGCAGCCGAAACCGTCCCCGTCGACCCCGCAGGCCCCGCCGGAACCATGGACCGAAGCTTCCTACTACACCACATAGCCTCAAGCTTCGTAGGAATGGTCCAATGGTGGGCCTGGCACAACTTCCAAGCCCCAAAAGAGGACGTAGCCAAAGACTACCTCTCAGCCATAAAACCCCTCTTCAACTAAGTAAGAACCTCATCCCAAAGCATCGCCCCAACCCAGGCCGCCACGCATCCCAAAGCGTCACTCGCACTTCAACGCCCCTACCAGCAACAAGCCCCTCCCATCCAAATTCAGATATATATGTCGGGTTGCTTGTTCCAACGCGACTAAGATCCCGCAGCTGTCCGCATGGGGTAACTTCCCAGCGCATTCCGCAGGACGAAAGAACCCCCGCCGCACGAAGTGCGCAGCGGGGGTTCTTTCATGTCCGAGGACGCGCTGGGAAGTTACCCCATGCGGACAGCGGACAACTATGTAGCCTTGGACTAGAACATGCCCAAGAAACCGTGCACAAACAGTGCAGCCAGAGCGGCACCGACAAACGGAGCGATGCCAGGAACAAGCAGGCCGTACTTCCAGTTGTTGTCAGCCTTGTTCTTAATCGGCAGCACCTGATAGGCCATGCGAGGACCAAGGTCACGAGCCTGGTTCATGGCGAAGCCGGTGATGCCGCCCATGCCCATGCCAACAGCCCAAACGATCAGACCGACGCAGATAGCGAGCATCAGAACGTTCTCGCCGGCGCGGCTAGCAGCAGCAAGGATGGCGCTGATGAACACGAAGGTGCAGATAGCCTCGCAGAAGAAGTTGCGGGCATAGTTGGTGCCCTCGGTGGTGGGGTTGGTCGAGAAGATGTTGCGCTGGGCAACGGGGTCGACGACGCCCTCGGAAGCCTTGAACTCATCGGCATACATAAGCCAAGCGATTACGGCGCCCACAAAGCCGCCGAGCATATCGGCAATCATGAAGGGGATGCAGCTGCTCCACGGCACCAGGCCTACGATGCACTGGGCAAGCACCATGGCCGGGTTCATGCACACGGCGCCGCCAAAGACAAACAGGCAGACCGAGATGCCAAAGGACCAGGTGGTGATGGCAAACATATGGCCGGAACCCTGATACTTGGTGCCCTTGAGCACGGTATCGCAGTGCACGCCCACGCCAAAGATGATCATGAGGGCCGTTGCGCCGAATTCGCAGATGAGTTTGGTAAGCATAAAACCTTATCTTTCTTGTCGGTTATAAACGATTCGTTTAGGCCACGCACTAGTGCTGTGCGACGACAACGCCCAGGCCATCGGGAATGACGGCCACCTTGGCATCGGCACCCTTCATCTCAAAGGCGAGCTTGAGCGCCTCCTCGATAGTGTTGACCGGCGTCATGTGCATATCCTTGAGCATCTGGTGATCGCACAGGTCGGTGACCATGATCACAGGGTGATGCGCCAGGATGCGGGCAAAGATCTGGCTCGTCCACTGGTCGGGCAGGGTCTCGTCCTTAGGACGGTCGATGCAGGCGCGCTCAAACTCTGCCGGATCGTTGTCGGCGATGTTGTGATAGAAGCCCTCGCCACCGTGACCGTCGGCACAACCGGCAACATCGATGATCACACCGCCCTCGGGAAGCGTGGCCTCGGCAGAGCACATGCCCTTCACGGCCTGGTAGATGTTCTGGTCGAGCGGGTAGCCGCCGTTGGTGGTGATGGCGATCTCGCACTCGACGGGCTCAACGCCGGCAAGGCTCTTCACGAACTCGCAGCCAGCCTCGTGTGCCTTGTGAATGTCGCCGGCAAAGGAGCCGATGACCTCGTGCTTGCCGTTGAGCACCACGTTCAGCACAAAGGCAAGGTGAGCCATCTCGGCAGCGGCAAACATGTCCTCGCTCACGTGGTTGTGGCACAGGTTGCCAGCACGCGAATGGGAATCGTTCACAAACTGACCGTTGTGGTTGTACATGATGGTCTTGTAGCTGGCGATGCCAGGCAGGACGGACTTGCGGCTACCAGAGAAACCAGCAAAGAAGTGCGGCTCAATAAAGCCCTCGGCAAGCAGCAGATCGCAATCGACGGCAATCTTGTTGATGATGCACTCGCCGCCAGAAGGCAGGGTGCCGATCTTTTTCATCATGCTGTCGTCAGTCGCGACGTGCATAACGATTTCCTCGTTGGCAACGATCTCCTCGCCGTACTTGTTGACGAGCTCCTCGTGCGTCGACGGACGATGCATACCCGTAGCAACCAGAATGCGAACGCGCGCCTCAGGCGCAGCGGAGTGGATGTGATGCAGCAGAATAGGCATGGTCACACGCGAGGGAACGGGACGCGTATGGTCGGAGCTAATGATGACAATGTCCTTCTTGCCAGCGCAAAGCTCCTCGAGCGAAGGCGAGCCATAAGGGTTGGCAAGTGACTCGTCTACCAGCTCTTCCTGCGATTTCGTGGTCTTAAACTCGTTTTGATGACCCTCCATCACACCCGCGAAGTTCTTATCCTCGAGCTCCAGATGCAACGTCTTGTGGTCAAACGGCAGTTCACATTCAAACAATGACGAGCGCCCTCTTCCTTTCAACTGACACACTAGTTAAACCGTTGGAAGGATACGCCGCTCACCGAAAAACTCCACCGTCCACCGACTCATTAACACAACGTTCATATTTGACCCACAACAAAACGGCCGCGATCCCAAACAGGACCGCAGCCGCCTGTAAAAGACACTATGGGCAGGATGGTCAACGCAATGCCGAGACGAACGTCCACCCCGATGGCATGCGCGCGTAAGTCATCTTGCATAAATACGTCAACTAATTGCATATAATGGCGCATGGATTTCTAGCCGTAACAGGGTAGTACCCTCCGGAGCGTGCATTTTTGCGAGTATTCAGCATCGCGGGATAAGATTTTGGTGTCAAAAGTCTTTCAAAAGGTAGATAGTCCTCATGACTCGTCCCATCTGGATAGCATGCGGCGAGAAACCAGCCGTATACGGGCATCGCCAAGGCCCAATTGTCGTGCAAAAGCATCAACAAAGGCAGCGAAAGCCGGCTATGGCCTTATGCATCAATCTTTGGCTGCTGAAAACTCCGTTTTTTGCACGTCGCCCCAAGCACCACCCTCACCCAGCGGCTGATCCGCCAAAGGTCGGACATCGCAGGGCCCGCCATAGGTTTACTTTTAGGCACGCTCCACAGGACGCAAGAAGCCCTCGCCGCACTCCACATCAGGCGCGAAGCACACTTTATTTTCATCAGCTTTAATCCCTGAAGACCGAAGAAGAAGGGACCCGATGGGTTTCCCTCTGAATGCATTCCGCAGCACGAAGCCCTTTCCAAACGCGCGAAGCGCGCCATTATTCCCCCAGCAGTAATCCACCGAAGACCGGACATCGCAGGGTCCGCCATCAGTTTACTTTTAGGCACACTCCGCAGGACGCAAGAAGCCCTCGCCGCACGAAGTGCGCAGCGAGGGCTTCTTGCATGTCCGAGGACGTGCCTAAAAGTAAACTGATGGCGGACCCGGACGATTACAGGGCTATCGATTACCCCGTGTTCTGCAAACCTGCCGAGACGCCGGTCACAGTCGAAAGAATCAGGCTCATGTACTCGGCCTTCTTCTCCTCGGCCATCTCGTCCTGATTCATGCGCACCTCGCGAAGGGCGCGGACCTGGGCGATGGACAGAGCGTCGACGTAGGGGTTACGCACGCGAACGGCGCAGCCGAGCACGCGACGACGCTGCAGCGGCCACTCATCACCGACGATGGCAAGGACCCACTTACGGGTGAGCTGCATCTCGGTAAAGACCTTCTCGGACAGATCCTGGCGATCGCCCAGGTGCAGATACATCTTGGCGATGCGCTGGTCGGTCTTGGCGATCGACATCTCGATGTTGTCGATAAAGGTACGGAAGAACGGCCACTCCTGGTAGGCAGCCTTGAGCTGGTCAAGATCGCCCAGCTGCTCGCAGGCGGTGCCCAGGCCGTACCAAGCGGCCAGGTTAATGCGCGCCTGGCTCCAGCTGAAGATCCACGGAATGGTACGCAGGTCGTCGAGCGACTTGGCACCCAAGCCGCGCTTGGCGGGACGCGAGCCAATCGGCAGCAAGCCGACCTCGGTCAGCGGCGTCACGGTCGAGAACCACGGTGTAAAGTCCTCGGTGTTCAGCAGGTCCAGATAGCGCTCGTGGCTTGCGGCGTTGAGCTTCTCGGCCATATCCCAGAACTTCTGCGTGGTCTCGGTGTTGGTCTTCTCGACACTCGGGGCCGACTGCAAAAGCGTTGCGGCGGCAACGGACTCAACATGGCGCTGAGCCAGCGTGCGGTTGCCGTAACGGGCAAAGATGACCTCGCCCTGCTCGGTGAGCTTAAAGAAGCAGTTGACCGAACCCTTGGGCTGCGCCAGCACGGCCTTGTTGGCCGGGCCGCCGCCACGGCCCACGGCGCCGCCGCGACCGTGCATGAGCACCAGGTCGATATCGTTCTTCTCGGCCCACTTGGCGATGCGCTCCTGCGCGGAGTGCAGCGCGAGCATGGCCGTGGTAGGACCGGCATCCTTGGAGGAGTCGGAGTAGCCCAGCATGACCTCCATGCGGCGGTTGGTCTGGGCAAGGCGCTTTTGCACCACGGGCAACGTAAGCATCTGGTCGAGCACGTCGACGCAGCCCTCGAGGTCCTCGAGCTGCTCGAACAGCGGGATCACGTCGAGCTCGGGAACGTCCTCCTCGTGCGCGAAGGACAGGTGGGCCAGCTCAAAGACGTCAGCCACGTGCTGAGCGCTCTTGGTAAACGAGATGATGTAGCGGTGCGCCATCTTCTTGCCGTAGCGCTTTTGGATGGAGCCGATGGCACGGAAGGTATCGATGACTTCGCGCGTCATGGGCTGCAGGTCGCCATGGATACCGTTCTCGTGGATATCCTTGAGGGCGCGGGCATGCACCACGGAGTGCTGACGGAACTCCATCTCGACCATATGGAAGCCGAAGGACTCGACTTGCCAGATGATGGTCTGGACCGGGCCGTAGGCGGCACGGACGGCACCGCAGGCGGCCAGCGAACGCTGGACGACGCGCAGGTCATCCAGGAACTCGTCGGCGCTGTGGTACATGGTGTCGGTGATACGGCGCACGGTGGCGTTCAGACGGTCGGCCATGACGAGCATGACGGCGCGATGCGGCTCGTGCTCGGAGATCAGCTCGGCGCGGGCCGTGTACCGAGGGCTCATCTCGACCTGATGGTTCCACAGGTTAATGAGCTCGGCCGACGGCTTGCTGTAGGTAGCCTCGAGCGTGAGGTTGCGGCCGATGTGGCGGCACTTGTCCTCGAGCTTGAGCACCATGTGCGTAAAGTACTTGGCGGCGACCTCACGGCTCACCTTGGCGGTGACGTTGGGGTTACCGTCGCGGTCGGAACCGATCCAGCTGCCGGGATGGAAGAACGCCGGGCACAGCGGCGGCACAGTACCGGCCTTGTCGCCCAGCACCCAATCGTCAAAACGACGATAGATAACGGGGATAACGTCGAACAGCGTGTTATCGAAGATGTCGATGATGGTATCGGCTTCCTCGACCGGCGTGGGCTTCTTGAGCGCGATGGGGCTCGTACGCACCAGGGCGTCGATCTCCTGCAGCATATGGCGCTCGTTCTCCACCAGGTCGGAGCCGCCCAGACGCGGACGCTCCTCCAGCAGGTTGGAGATACGGCGGATCTTGCCCTCGACGGCCTTACGACGGGCCTCGGTGGGATGTGCGGTAAAGACAGGGTGGAACTCGAGCTTGTCGAGCAGCTCGTTGGCACCCTCGACACCCAGCTCATTCACCAGCTGGTGATAGGCAACGGTAAGCTCGTTGGCAGGATCGACCTCGGTATCGGTCGACGCACCGGCCTCGCGCTCGCGCAGCTGCGCCACACGGTAGTTCTCCTCCGACAGGTTTGCCAGATGGAAAAAGCTCGTAAAGGCGCGGACAATGACCTGCTGCTTATCGAGCGGCAGGCTGTCGATCAAATCGACGACCTCACGAAATGCCACGGCAGTGGGCTCGTCGGCGGTGGGCACGCCCTGCTCGTCGACGGCTTCGTCGGCAGCGCAGGTACCGGGGTTGCCGGCATTGACCACAATCTCGGCTGTCAAAATCTTGTCGAACAGGTCCGCGATCTCGGGATCATACTCGCTAAGCACACGGCGCTCCAGGCGCAAGAACAGCGCCAGATTGTCGCGCAGCTCCTCGGGGATCTCGATCTCGGCGAGACGCTCCCTGGACTCGGCATTCGAGCCGATTCGGTTAACGAGGCGGTTGACCACGGCAGCGACGCGCGCCGCGGCTTCGGGTACAGACTGGTTGCTTAGGTTCTCAGCCACGTTTCCTCCCATTCCTCCTTCTATGCACGTAACATGCGGTATTCATTATAGGCGCTTGAGAAATACTTTCGACACTGATTGCGCTTTACCACACAAAAGTATTTTCTGCATTGCAAGGCTTTTTGCCCCAAATGGTCGTATTTCTCGGTGGGCGGCATATGCAAACGGGGGCATTCCGCATAAATGCGAAACACCCCCGTAACAATCGCTCTCCATGAGCAGGGCACGTTAGCAGGCCCTCAGCTCAAAAATCATGCGCTACAGGCGCTCGCGAACCGCCTCGACCACGTTGGCCAGATCGACGAGGACCTCGTCATGGCTCTGCATGTCGCGTACCTTGACCTTGCCGGCGGCGAGCTCGTCGCCGCCCAGGACTAGGATGAGCTTAGCGCCCACCTTGTCGGCCTGCTTAAACTGAGCCTTGAGCGAACGACCCTGGTAGTCGGCCTCGGTCACGATACCTGCAGCGCGAAGCTCCTGCGTAATGGCAAAAACGTTCTGGCGCAACTCCTTGCCGGCGTTGGCGACGTAGACACACGGGGTCTCATCGGCGCCCAGGTCACTGCCAAAAGCCTGCAGGGCCAGCAGGGCGCGCTCGAAACCAACGGCGAAGCCGACGCCGGCCGTAGGCTTGCCGCCCTCGAGCTCGACCAGGCCGTCGTAGCGACCGCCGCCACCGATGGAGCCGACACCGGCACCGGGGGCCTCGACCTCAAAAACGGTGCGGGTGTAGTAGTCCAGGCCGCGCACCAAGGTGGGATCCTCGACATACTCGATGCCGGCGGCATCCAGATAACGCTTGACCTGCTCGTAGTGCTCGCGGCACTCGTCGCACAGGTTGTCGCCCATCAGCGGGGCCTCGGCCATGATCTCGCGGCAGTGGTCGTTCTTGCAGTCGAAGGCGCGCAGCGGGTTAAGTTCGGCGCGCTCGCGGCACTCGTCGCACATCTCGTCGGCGTGATCGAGAATGAACTGCTTGACCTGCTCGCGATAGGCCGGACGGCACTGGGCATCGCCCATCGAGTTAATGAGCAGACGAAGCTTGGAAAGATCGAAGCCCAGGCGCTTGTAGAACTCCATGAGCATAATGATGCACTCGGCGTCTGCCGCCGGATCGGGAGCACCGAGCCACTCGATGCCCACCTGGTGGAACTGACGCAGACGACCCTTCTGGGGACGCTCGCCGCGGAACATGGCCTCGGCATAGTAGGCCTTAAACGGCGTGGAGCCCTGAGGCACCAGGTTGTTCTCCACGACGGCGCGCACCACACCGGCCGTGCCCTCGGGGCGAAGCGCCAGGCGCTGCTTGGGCTTGAGCTTGGTATCGGTACCCTCGGTAAAGACGCGCTCAAGGTTGGCGCCGCTAAACACGCGGAACATCTCCTTGCGCACGACGTCGGTCGACTGGCCGATACCGTGGACAAACACGTCCACTTGCTCGATCGCGGGCGTCTCGATGGGCTTAAAGCCAAACGGCTCGAATACGCCGGCAGCGATCTGCTGCATCTTTTGCCAGGCGCGCATCTCGGCGCCGATAAGGTCGCGGGTTCCCTCCGCCTTCTGTGCCTGCATGGGCAAACACCTTTCTTTTGTATCGCGTCATAGGTAGTGGTCATTATACGGCACAAACACAAACCGCGGCGGCGCATCTGACCGAACGAGGGTATGGGGGCTCGTTCGGCCAGATGCGCCGCCGCGGCAGCTGATTCGCTTTCCTCCGTCCCCTTCGAATCACATGATCCGTTGGGGACGGAGGAAAACGGATCATTTCGTGGGCCCGTGGCCGCCTAGGAAACCGAATGACGGTACGAGCATCCATTCGGCTTCCTAGGCGGCCACGGACAGAACGGGGCGAACAGCAAAGAGCGACGGACGTCTACTCCCCCGCCACGCTCGCGCGCAGCTTGGCGGCGATGGGCTCGGATGCCAGCAGGAACACGAGCATGACCACAGAGCACGCCAGGCACACAATCCAGGTGCTCACAAAGGAGCCCGTGGCATCGAACAGCACGCCCGAGACGATGGCGCCGGTAGTGCCCAAGATTGCCTTGAAAGACAAGGGCATAGGCCTTATGGCCATGCCCGCAGGCTTGAAAGGCAAGGTTGGGCGCTACCGGTGGTCGGCGATATAGCCCAAAGCGACTGCCGCATAAGCCGCGGCGCCGAGCGGCAACTCGGCATCGCTAAAGCGTGCCTTGGGATGGTGCTGAGCAAAATGCTCGTCCGTATCAGTCGCGGCAGCGCCCACGGTAAAGTACGCACTCGGGATCTCGCTCGAGATAAGCGCGAAGTCCTCGCTCGCCATGGCGTGGAACAGTGGCAAGAAGGCGGACTTGGGCAGCACCGCGCCCACGTAGCCAAGCGACGCCTGCGTCATATCGTCATCGAGTACGAGCGGGGGAACATCCGAGAGCGTCTCGATAGTCGCCGGCGTACGATAGGTCGTGGCAACACCTTTGACGACCTCCGCGATGCGGGTCTTGAGGTGCTCCATGAGCTCGACGTCGAAGCCGCGCAGCGTTCCCTCGAGCACACAAGTGTCGGGGATGACATTTGCGGCCTGACCGCCGGCGAACTTACCGACAGTCAGTGCGACCTCCTTGGCCGCCGGCACCTCGCGGGAGATGAGCTCCTGAAGCGCCAGATGCACATGGACGCCGGCCGTGATGGGGTCGATGCAGATCTCGGGGCTCGAGCCATGGCCACCCTTGCCCTGAAGCGTGATACGAAAACCGTACACGCCCGAGAGCGCCGGGCTGCCGTAGAGCACCAGGCCAAGCGGCGACTGGCTATTGACATGCATGGCAAAGGCGGCCTGGGGACGCGGGTTCTGCAGCAGACCATCGGCGATGGCGGCGCGGGCACCCTCAAAGGTTTCCTCGCCCGGCTGGAACAGCAGTTTAACCGTGGCGTTGGCGTCGACAAGCTCGGCCTCGCGCGCTTTGAGCATACGGGCTGCACCAAGCAGCGCCGTCGCGTGCATATCGTGTCCGCATGCATGCATGCAGCCGTTCGTAGAGGCGAAAGGCTCGCCTGACTCTTCGGCAACGGGCAGGGCATCCATGTCGCCGCGCAGCATAACGACCGTACCGGCCTGTTCGTCCGTGCAGACGCCATTGCCCTGGGCCGCGGCGGCACCGGCGCCGACAAGGCCCACAACACAGGAACCATCGACGAGCGTGGCAAATGGGATGTCCATCTCGGTCAGGCGCGCTTGAATATACGCAGAGGTCTGCGGGAGGCTATTACCCAGCTCGGGCATCTGGTGTAAATCGTGTCGCCACGCAGCGAGCTCGTCTGCAAAAGCCTGAGCTTCTGCAACAAGACCGTCACCGATAGCGGCCTGCGCCGCCGCGGTGGCCTTGGGCGCTGATTGCGGTTGAAGATCGGACAGTGCTGGTGCCATAGATGCCCCCCAGTAACGTTTTTGCAGCAAGCACTTTGATAGCGTAAAGTGCAAGGTATTACTTTAAGGGTGACGCATAAAAAATGCCGCCCCGGGAGGGCGGCGCAACAAGTTGTTTACAATTGCGGGCGCGGCTTTTTGCGCAAAAAATCGAAGTGAGTCTCGCTCAAGATAATCGACAGGAAGATAAGCACGAAGCCGGCGAGCAGACGCGAGGTGAGCGCCTCCCCCATCAGCAGCACCGAAAACAACACGCCCGAAGGGGACTCCATCGAAAGGAGCAGCGAGCCCGTCGAAGCCGGGACATGCGCCAGGCCGACGTTTTGGATGAGCAGAGCCACGCATGTGCAGCCCACCGAGAGAAACGCCATCGCAGTGATAAAGCTCGGCGTCCACACGGACAGAGGCGCTTGGGTCTCGAATAGCAGCGACGTTGCCAGGCTCAGCACGCCGTTGCCCACAAACATCCAAAACGTGATGACGTTGATGTCCATTTTGCGACCGTACTTGGCAGTCACCGCCATCTGGATGGCGAAAAAGACCGCACCCGCCAGCGTAATGACGTCACCAATGTTGAATTCAACGCTATCGAGGGCCACCAAGCCAATGCCCGCCAAGCACAGCAGCGCCGCGCCCAGGTTATAGCGGGTGAGTTTTTCGCCGCTCAGAAAATAGCTCGCGAACGGCACAAGGATGCAATACGTGCCCGTCAAAAAGGCATTCTTGCCCGCCGTAGTATGTGCCAGACCGACCGTCTGCAACGCATAGGCCGCCCACATGAGCACGCCCATACTCAGGCCAACGATCAGGTTACGAGCATTGAAATGTGCAATGATGCGTTTGTGGAAGACGGCAAACATGACCAACGCCGCAGGCAGAAAGCGTACATAGAGCAGCGCGAACACCGGAATGGTGCCGAGTGCGTCCTTCATAGTGGTAAAGGAGTAGCCCCAGATGACCGCCACCGAAAGGAGCAGAACCTTCCAGAACAGCGGAGAGCGTGCGCCGGCGCCCCGGGGAATACCGCCCGCGCCCAAATCCTCACGGGCTACAGGGCTATCGGGTAAGTTCTCGATTTCGTTGGCAGCGTATTGGGCCATGGAACATCCTCGCACTCAATCTGGGCGTGGTGTCCGCACGCGTATGGCTGCGTGCCGCCTCATGGTCAAATAAAAACAGGGCGCACCGGACCCCCGGCACGCCCCGCTACTGTAGCAACAACCGGCGTTGCATCGCAATCCAGCATAATAAAGTGTAAAACTGGAAGGCCTCGATGTTCTGACAGCGTTTACGTGTCTGAACTAAATCAATTTGGTTGACTCCAGTTTTTCGATGATCCAGTCGTTGGCTTTGATGACCGGACGGCGGAAGACGACGCCCAGGGCCAGCGACGGAATCAGATAGCTCGCCAGAATGCCCAGCTCAACCCAGTACTCCATATGGTAGGCGCCAGCCATGGCGGCATGCATGGCGTTAATGCCATGGGTAAACGGCAGGAACGGATAGATCGCCTGGAACACAGGGCCGGTCATCTCGATGGGGAACGTACCGCCCGAACCGCCGACCTGCATGACCAGCAGCACAACGGCGAGCGCCTTGCCGATATCGCCAAACGACACCGTAAGCGTGTAGACGATATTGGAGAACACGAGACTCGCGACCCAGCCCGCCAGCACAAACTGCAGCGGGTTGTCGCACTGGATGCCAAAGAACAGGATGTCGCCCGCGCACACGAGCGTTGCCTGCAGCAGAGCCAAACCGCCAAAGAACAAGTAACGACCCAGGTAGATCTCGTGTAGGCGTACGGGGATGAGCTCGTTGATAAGCTCATCGTCAACCGACACCTTCATCATGGCCGCCAGCACGATCGAGCCGACCCAGAGCGACAGAATCGTGTAGAACGGCGCCATGGCCGAGCCGTAGTTGCGGATCGGATAGACCGGTTTGCGATCGAGCGCGACGGGACCGGAAAGCGACACGGCCAAACCCTCGGGATCGTTGCCAATCATCGTCTTGATCGTGGCAAGGTCGTCCGACATCAGGGCGCCATCGAGCTCATCCTTAAACGCACTGATCTTATCGGACGCTTCACCTAGCTGATCGGAAGCCTTGTTGACCAGCTTGGCGGCCTTGGAGAGGCCCTTCGCCAACGAGCCGGATGCGTCGGTCAGGCCGCCTACGGCGCTATCCAGGTCGCCCGAGATGCCATCAAGCGAGTCCAGAATGCCCGAAACCGTCTTCTTGAGCTCCTTGGCCTTAACCGAGAACGTGGAATCGTAATCGGATTTGGCACCCGCGATGCCGGCCTTGGCATCAGCGATGGCCTGATCGACCTCGGCACGCAAGTTGTTGACCTCGGCCATGCTATCGGAGAGAGACTTCGCGGTAGCCGCCAGATCCTTGGCATTGTTGCGGTACTCAACGGCGATTCTGCCCAGCGACGTCGCGGCGGACTTGAGGCCGTCCTTCAAATTCTCATCGCTCACCTGGTCGGCAAGGCTGCGGAGCTGATCGGCCATCGCATCGATATCCTTGGCGCGCGCATTGAGGGCCGCAGCGGCATCGTTGAGTTGGGACACCGTAAGGTCGACATGCTGGTTTGCGGTGTCGAACGCCTTCGCGAGCTCGGCAGACACATTGTCGAACGAACCCGCACTTCCATCGATTGCGGCATCGATGGCATCGTTTGCCGCCTTAAGCGCTTCTTCGGAATCATCGATGCCGCTCTTGACATGCTCCATCAGCTGCTTCGTTGACTCATCGACCGCGCCCGTCTGCTTGAGCATGCCGCTCGCCGACGTCAGCGAATCGGACGTGGAGCTCAAAATGCCCGCCAGCGACGAAGCATTTGCCTGAACGTCTCGCAGGTCCTCAATCGAATCGCCAAGCGTCGAGGACAGGTTGGCGATAAAGTTGCTGACCTGGTCGGTGCTCATGTAATCGAGCAGGCTGGACACCGTCTTAAGACCGATGCTCGTAATGGTCTCGGTAAAAGTTTCGTTAACCTGGCTCTGAACGGCACTCGAACCCTTCTCGGTCACGATCTGCGCAATGGCGTTGGCCTTCTGGTTCTCGTAAAACTCGATATCGGCGTGTTTCACGTCGGTCGAGAAAAGCGTCATCATGTCGGAGCTAAAGCTCTTGGGGATTACGACGGCCGCATAGTAAGCGCCCGACTTAACGCCCTCGATAGCCTTTTCGCGATTGTTGAGCACAACCCAATCGAAGCTCTCGTTGCCGCGCAGGGTGGCGGTCACGTTTTCACCAACGTTAACCTCGACGGGGATCAGATCGCTCTCGTAACCCTCATCGGTGTTGACCACGGCGATCTTAAGATTGCCGGTGTTGCCGTACGGATCCCAGCTGCCGGCGATGTTAAACCACGCGTACAGGCACGGTACGATAACGAGGCCCATCACGACAACCAAGCCGATTACGGAGCGAGACACATTTTGGACATCGCGCTTAAACAGATGCAGGATGTTCTTCATTTATGCCTCACCTCCTTTGGAGTGCTTGCCAAGCGGAGTGGCATTTCCATCATTTGTGGCTGTACTGTCGCTGTCCTGAGATTTATGGTTCGAGCCTATATGCGGCAAGCGGCCCGTGGACTGATCGCCGCCCTTGGCACCACGCTCGCTGGCGTTGAGGCCAAACATGTAGCGGGCGGCAGGAATGGCGGCCGTGTGCTCGCGCATCTCGCGACGCAGGTCCTCATCCGAAAGCGCCGAGATGCGCATCTGGGTATTGAGGCTCGCGCGGATATATTCGATATTGATAAGCCAGCCGCAGATGGCAATGACCGAGATGATCCAAATGACAAGCAGGATGATCTTGCCGTTATTGTCGATATCGAGAACCGTCGACAGGACAAAGAGCAGGACCTGAACGCCCACCACGGCGGCAAAACCGCCCTTGATGTAGTACGGGTAGCGATGTTCAAAGGCGACCGCATGATCGAGCAGTTCGCGACGGTACGAATCGGAATCGAGCATGACACGCATGGCCGTGCGCAGCGAGTAGCGCTGGCGCGGCAGGTCGTTGGACTCGCAAATCATCATACCGGTCGTGGAAAGCTGTTTATCAAAGAGCAGGTTAAGGTTGAGCAGCAGCGGACGCAGCTGCAGGCCGATAAAGAGCGCCACGATCAAGAACACGCCCAGAATGCACAGGTTAAACAGGTAGTTGAACGAATACATACCGCCGACCGTCTCGCGCAGCAGATTGATGCCGTAGGTAAAGGGCAGCAGCGGGTGCAGCCACTGGAAGAAGCCGGGCATCATCTCGATGGGGTACATGCCCGACGAACCCGGGATCTGCACGATGACGAGAATGACGCCGATAGCCTTGCCGATATGCTTAAACGTGGTGGACAGCGCATAGATGATATTGACGTAGGTGAACGAGATGGCGATGCCGCCCAGCACGAACAGCAGCGGGTTGACGCACTGTACGCCAATAACCAGATCACCCACCGTAACGATGATGGCCTGCAATGCGCCCAGGATCACCATGAGCAACCAGCGGCCAAAGTAGCCTTGGCGCGCCGTAAAGCTGCCAACACCTTCACGGTCGACCTCGAGCTTGTAAATGGCGATGAGCACATAGCCGCCCACCCAAAGCGCCAGATTGGTGTAGAAGGGAGCGATGCCCGAGCCAAAGCTCTTGACCGGATAGATTGACTTGGACGTCAACTCAACCGGAGACGCCATGAAATCTGCCACGTCATTGACATCGACGCCCATCAGATCGGCCAGCTCGCCCATGGACTCGGAGGTCTGCAGCGCCGCGATGTCATTGGCGGCGGTTGCAAGCTTGTCCTGGACCTTGGCAAGCGAGGAATCGGTCTGGGACAGCGTGGTCTTGGCCTGGCCGAGCGTAGCGCTAAGCTGCGCCAACGTGCCGCGCGCATTTGCAAGTGTAGGTGTCATACCCGAGACGATACCGGTCAGGTCGCCCGAAACGGCAGCAAAAGAGTCGAGCGCGCTCGAGGCCTTCGGCAGCGCGTTTTGGCCCAAGTCCGTCTGGGCTTGGCCAAGGTTGGTCGCACCGGTATGAATTGCGTTATTGATAGCGTCACTGGCACCCGAAACAGCCGCTGCGTCATTCGCCATGGCGCTCGACTGCGCGGACAGACCGTCCTTGATGCTCTGAAGCTTTTCATTCTGCTCTCGAAGCAAATCGATGGTCGATACAATGCGCGCGTCAATTTCCTCGGAACCTGTCGACGTGTCATTGGCGAGAATCTCCAAGTGCCCGATAACGGCCTTATTGTGGTCGATCGTCGCTTGAAGAGACTCGAGCGAGTTGTCGATACGGGTGGTCGTAGATGTGACCGCGCCCGTCAGCTTGCCGATGGCAGCGTTCGCAGAGGCCGACGTCTTGGTGAGCGCAAGGCTGCCTTCCGAGAGCGCCTTGGAGAGCGAGGTGATGGAGTTGCCCGCCGTGGTACGAGCTTCGCTCAGCAGGTCGTTGCCCTGGGAGATCGCCTGCGTCAGCGACGGTGCCTGGCCTTGCAAGCCGGCAAGTGCCGCATCAGCCGAGGCGATAGCGCCACTCGTCTTATCGATGGCGGCATTCATATCGCCAATCGAATCGCGCACCTCGCCCAAGGTGTCGGACGCCTCGGACACCGAACTTGCCAGCGAGTCCTGAGTCTGGGTTGCCTTGTCCTTTAAATCGACACCGGCATCCTTGGCGATACCGGCAACAGTCTTGCCTACCGTAGAGACAAATTCCGAGTTGATCTGCTCCTCGATGGTGTTTGCACCGGTATCGGTAACCTTGGGCGCAATGGCGCTCTTCTTCTCATTGACGTAGTACGTGAGCTTGGGCTGATGGTAGTTGCCGTCGAGCATCGAAACCAGGTTATCCGAGAAGTTCTTGGGAATCACGATAGCAGCATAGTACTCGCCGCTCTCGACGCCCTCCTTGGCATCGGCCGTCGAGTCGACGAACGTCCAGCCCAACTGATGATTCTCCTTGAGCTGGTCGACCACTTTGTCGCCAGCGTTGAGCTCACCCACCAAGTCGTTTTGGGTGCCTCGATCGTTGTTGGCGATAGCAATCTTGATGCCTTGGGTGTTTCCATACGGATCCCAGTTTGCCACGATGTTATACCAGGCATACAGCGAGGGAATAACGCACACGCCTAGGGTAACCACCAGGGCGACGGGGTTCACAAGCAGTCGCTTAATGTCGCGCTTAAATATCGCAAAGGACACCTTTGCATTGGATAGTTTGCTGCCGAGACTCACGCTTGGACCATCCATCCTGTCGTTAAATCGAATCGTACTATCGACAACCATTGTACGTAGGCGCTTTAGTGCCTCGCGGCACAATGGTACTGAGTTTTGCGGGTAGCAATATACTACGAAGATGAGTTAACGTACAGATGTACAGTATCCTAAATTTCAGCAGGTCACAAAACCACAACCCGCACAAATTAGCAATTCAAATAGTCATTTAAGAACGTCCCCAACGACTACTCCGTACAAAAGGAAACGAGAGTGGAAAATCTCCCACTTCAAGCCCGCATTCGAGCCAAAAGTGGGAGATTATCCACTCTCGTTCTAATCTAGTTACGGTGCCGTATCCCCGAACTACATCAAGTTGCAAACAGCTGCTGCGAAGGCTACGGGGTCCTCGGGGAGGATGCCCTCGACCAGCAGGGCCTGATCGTAGAGCAAGCCGGAGTACTGCTTGATCTTGTCGGCGTCGCCTGCCTTCTGGGCAGCGACAAGCTTGTCAAAGACCGGGTGCTTGGCGTTGAGCTCGAGCACGCGCTGGCTCTTGGGCATACCGTCGGGCGCGCCCTCGGGTCCCTTCTGGAGCACCTTCTCCATCTCAAGCGAAAGCGGGCCCTCGGTGGTGATGCAAGCGGGGGCATCGGTCAGGCGCGCGGAGACGGCAACTTTCTCGACCTTGTCACCGAGCGCCTCCTTCATAGCGCTAAAGAGGTCCTCGTTTTCCTTGGTGGCGTCCTCGGCCTCCTTCTTCTCGTCCTCGGTCGCCAGATCAAGATCGCCAGTCGCAACGTTCTTGAGCTCTAGATGACGATCCTCGACCTCGGGCTCGGCACCGTCGGCCACAGCCTTCTCGGCAGCCTCGCGGGCAGCATCGTCCTCGTAGATCTTGGGCATATCGGCGGCAACGTACTCACGCATAGCCTGGAAGGTGAACTCATCCACGTCCTGCGTCAGCAGCAGCACGTCATAGCCGCGGTCGAGCACGCCCTTTACCACGGGCATCTTGGCCAAGCGCTCACGCGAGTCGCCGGCGGCGTAGTAGATGGCCTTCTGATCCTCGGGCATGCCCTTGGCATACTCGGCCAGGGTAATCATCTTCTGTTCCCTGGCAGACCAGAACAGCAACAGATCGGCGAGCTCATCGGCCTTCATGCCATAGCTCGAGTAGATGCCGTACTTAAGACCGCGGCCAAAGTTCTCAAAGAACTTCTCGTAGGCCTCGCGGTCGTTGTCACGCATATCCTCAAGGTCGGCGGTAATCTTCTTTTCCACACGCTTGGCGATGGCCTTGAGCTGACGGTTCTGCTGCAACGTCTCGCGCGAGATGTTGAGCGACACGTCGGCGGAATCCACGACGCCGCGGACAAAGTTGTAGTAGTCGGGCAGCAGGTCGTCGCACTTCTCCATGATCAGGACGTTGGAGCTGTAGAGCGCCAGACCCTTCTCGTAGTCCTTGCTGTACAGATCGAACGGCGCGCGTCCCGGCACAAACAGCAGGGCGTCATACTCGAGCGTGCCCTCGGCGTGGAAGCTGATGGTGCGCGCAGGATCGTCAAAGTCGTGGAACGTGGACTTGTAGAACTCGTCGTAGTCCTTCTGCTCGACATCGGAGCTGTGCTTCTTCCAGATCGGTGTCATGGAATTGACGGTCTCGAGCTCCTGGTAGTCCTCGTACTCGGGCTTGTAATCGTCGCCGGCGTCCTCGGGCTTGGGTTTCTGGCGGCTCTTGGACACCATCATCTGGATCGGGTAACGCACATAGTTACTGTACTGCTGAATCAGGCTCTTGAGACCCCACTCGGTCAGGAAGCGATCGTAGGTCTCGGCCTCGCCGTCGGCATCGAGCTTCTCGTTCTCGCGCAGCGTCAGGATGACATCGGTACCGTGCTCGGCGCGCTCGCCGTCCTCGATGGTGTAGCCCTCAAGACCGTCGGATTCCCACACATGGGCGACATCCTCGCCGTAGGCGCGGCTGACGACCTTCACATGGCTGGCGACCATAAAAGCCGAGTAGAAGCCCACGCCAAACTGACCGATGATGTCGACATCGGAGCCCTGCTGCTCGGCGTTCTCGGTCTTAAACTCCTCGGAGCCGGAATGGGCGATGGTGCCCAGATTGCGCTCCAGCTCCTCGGCGGTCATGCCAATGCCGTTATCCGAGATGGTAATGGTGCGGGCGTCTTTATCAAAGGAGACGCGAATGGCCAGGTCGCCCTGGTCGATCTTGACGCTCGGGTCCTGCAGGCTCTTAAAGTTGAGCTTGTCGACGGCGTCGCTCGCGTTAGAGATAAGCTCGCGCAGGAAGATTTCTTTATTGGTGTAGATGGAGTTGATCATGAGGTCGAGCAGTTTTTTGCTCTCGGTCTTAAATTGACGCATGTGCAGTCCTTTCGCGCTACCCCTGTCCGCAAAAACGGCTCGGTCGCCCGAGCCGCATCGCAGACCTGCTATGTTCAGACTTAGATTTTATAACCCATTAACGCGCATATATACATACGGAATCGAAAAACTGTATGTCCGAGCGCTCTGATGCGCCAATTGCCAAGGAGTGTCCCCAACTGCCGGCAGGAAAGGAACGTTCCTATCTGCCATCTACGCGCTTGGCCATCCAGGCATGAGGCTGGCCCTCGTCTTCGTAGTCCACCGGGGCAATCTGCGTGTAGCCCGCCTTGGCATAGAGCGGCAGCACGTATTCCTGAGCATGCAGCTTAATGAGCTTGGCGCCGGCATCACGCGCGCACGTATCACTGGCCTCGACAATCTTGCTCGCCAGTCCGCGACGACGCATAGCCGGCAGCACGGCGACGCGCCCCATAATGTAGGTCTCCCCCGCCGCAACGCCTTCGTCCAAGTCGCACGCCGGCGAAACCGGAGCCTCTGCATCTGCCGCGCGCTCCAGTTCCTCGGGAAACACGCGCGAGCAACCGGCAAGCTCGCCGTCTACATAGAGCGTCACATGAATGCAGTTTGGATCCTCGTCGATAGCGTCGAACTCATTCTCGTAGCCTTGCTCGTCCATAAAAACGACGCGGCGCACCAACGCCGCGTCATCAAAGCATCCCGTCTTAAGTTGGATATCCATGGCTGCCCTTTCATTCAATGCGAACGTTAGGGACAGATATTAGCGAAAATGAGCTCCGCGCACGCTAAACTTCGCGCGAGCCTTCGCCAGGCAGTCGTAATGACCCACGTTATGGGCATCGCTCGCGATGAAGCTGTACAGGTTCTGATCGAACAGGCGCTGTGCCGGCTTTTTCTCGCGACCAAATCGACCGCCGGCAATAAAGTCCGCCGAAGCCTGCAGCTTGCAGCCCATATCGACCAGGCGCTCCGCCACGCTTACATCCTTTTGAACCGCACGATAGCGCTCAGGATGAGCGATGATCACCTGGTAGCCACGGCACTGCAAATCGTAAATCGTGTTCTCGTACTCTCTAAACGCATACGCATCGGCATGCGTCGAAAGTTCGAGCAGAAACTCGTTGGTCCCATCGAAATGCAAGTGCTCCGCGGCATCGATACCAAGCTCAACGAGCTTTCGATGGTTGACCTCGAAGCCCATCTGGAGCGGAAAGCCGTCAGCGTTATCACGCAGCAGCTCAAAGGCATCCCACATCTTGTCGTAATCAAAATAGGGATCACGGCAGTGAGGAGTGCAAACGATTCTGGTTACACCGGCCCGCTTGGCAGCCTCGAGCATCGCCAAGCTCTCATCGAGATCGGCGGCGCCGTCGTCTACACCCGGCAAGATATGGCAATGAATGTCACGCATAGGTCAGCCTTAATCAACTAAACGTTTGCTCGGTTGGTGAAGATGCCCTTTTTGGAAGTCCCCTGATCGTCGGAGCCCTTCTTCACCTTCTTACCGTCCTTGGTGTAGTAGGAGTAGTAGTACTCGCTGGTCTCGGTCTCGCAGTAGTTCATAACGGTACCGATGAGCTTGACCTTCTCGGACTTCTTAAGCTGACCGATGGCGTTGAGCGCCTCCTCGCGCTTGGTGAAATCCTCACGCACGACAAAAAGCGCACCGTCGGTCAGACTTGCGATCTCGGCAGCATCGATGAAGGTGCCGACCGGGGGAGCATCAAAGATGACGTACTGGAACTTGGCGGACAGTGCCTTTACCAGCTTGGCAAAGCGGTGAGAGACGATGATGTCGGCAGGATTGGGAATATGCGGCTCGGCATCGAGGAAGTAAAAGTTCTTCTGACCCGTCTCGACAATCGCCTGGTCAATAGAAACCTGCTCGGAAAGGACTGCATAGAGTCCGCCGCGGGAGCGGACGCCGAGCATATCGGCAAGGGACCTGCGACGCATATCAGCCTCGACCAGCAGGACGCTCTTGCCGCTGGTGGCGATAGCCTGGGCAAGGTTGATGGAAACCGTAGACTTACCCTCGTTGGGAATCGAGGAGGTAACGGTGATGGTGCGAATGGGGTCATCCACGCTCGCAAAGCGGATGTTGGCCAGAAGGGTCTTGGCGGCATTCTGTACAACGAGCTTATCGGTGTTCTTTGCCTTAGCCATGCCTATTTACCACCTTTCATAGCCGGAATTCGGCCAACAACGGGAATGCCCAGGAGCTCTTCTGCCTCTTCGGCACCGCGGATGCGGGTATTGAGCATGTCTGCCAAAACGACATAGGCAACTGCGATAAAGATACCGGCGAGGAACGCGACAGCAACGTACAGCGTGCGCTTGGGGCCGCTGGGGACTTCGGGAGTCTTAGCCTCGTCGATAACGTTGATGCTCTGGGCAGCGCCGACGTTCTGAGCGACCGTACTCACCGAGCTGGCCATGGCCTTTGCGACCTTAGCCGTCTCCTTGGCATCGGTGCCGGTAACCGAAAGCGTAATGACACGCGTGGTGGTCTCGGAGGAAACAGACACCTTGTAGTCATCCAGGTCAGCAAGGCCCAGCTCATTGGCAGCACCGCTCTTAACGCTATCGCTATCCAGCAGCGTGGCGATATCGTTGGAAAGCATCTGGCTCGCCGAGAGATCGTTGTAGCTCATCTGACCGCTATCGTCGGTTTTGGCGAGAATGTACATGCTCGTCGTCGCGGTGTAGGTGTTGTCCATCGCAACGAAGGACACGATGCCCATGGCGATCGCGCAGACCACCGGAAGGGTGATGACCAGCTGAAGGTGCTTCTTCAGCAGCTGGAACAGTTCGAGAAGGGTCATGCAGCTTGCCTTTCATTTCCCCAGTTCGGATTGATAAAACTGTCCGTATGTTATCGCATCTTTTTACCGAGACCAAACTCTATACATAAGAAACAGGCTCTCCTGTAAAAATGTCGGAAGCAATCGTAAAATTGCACAACAACGCCGCACCCGAAAGTCAAATGCGGCGTCTACATCAATACCTATGTTGTATCGCTATGCGAATGGCTCGTCCTGCTGTATGGGAAACGTCACCGTAATGGTGGTTCCCACGCCCAACTCGCTCGACAGATCGAGCGTGGCGTGATGATACAGGGCCGCATGCTTGACAATGGCAAGCCCCAGACCGGTTCCGCCGCGCGCCTTGGACCTACTCTTGTCCACGCGATAGAACCGCTCAAATACCTTGCCCTGTTCTTCAGGCGCGATACCGATTCCCGTGTCGGCGACCGCAAGGAACGGATGGCCTTCGTCGTTGGTGCCGCACTGCAGCGTAACCGTACCGCCGGGTCGATTGTAGCGGATGGCGTTGCTTGCCAGATTATAGATGAGCTCGTCGATCAAGCGCGACACGCCCTCGATGACCACAGGCTTGGTCTCATGACTTATCGTCACATTCGCCTGACGGGCGACCTGTTCAAGACGCTGCTCAACCGCGTAGATGGCACGCGAGAGCTCAATAGGCTCCGTGGACCCAATGGGCACCGCCTCGCCCTCAGTTGCACGCTCGGCCTCGTCCAAGTTAGACAGCGTAAGGATGTCGTTGACAAGCGCTGCCAAGCGGCCCGCCTCACGATAGATGCGACCGCCAAAGTTGCGCAGGTCGTCCTCGCCCTCGACCATGCCGTTTGCGATGAGCTCGGCATAGCCCGAAATCGCCGTAAGCGGCGTCTTGAGCTCATGGGTGATATTCGCCGTGAACTCGCGGCGCATACGATCGTTGTCCGCCAGCACCTCCATTTGGCGCTTGAGTTCCTGGCGCTGCGACTCGATACGCTCAAGCATGGGGACCATCTCGGCATAGGCGTGCTCATAGCTACGGCGTGGGTGGTCCAAATCCACCTCTTGCAACGGCGCGATGATGGCACGGGACTCGCGGCGCGCCATAAAAAACGAGAGTACCGCACCCGCTGCTGCGATAAGCAGCATCGGCGCCACCATCGACAGCAAAATCGCCGCAACGCCAGGCTGGGCCTGCGCCAAGCGGACAACCTGGCCGTTATCAAGGGCGACGGCGCGATACAGCATAATCTCGTCGAGCGTAGAGCTTGCGCGCTCCGCGGAACCCGAACCATTCTCAAAGGCCTCGATGACCTCGGGGCGATCGCCGTGGTTGGGCAGTGTGGAAGGCGACGCCTCGTTGTCGTAGGCAACCGATCCATCCTTGTTAATCAGCGTGATGCGCAAGTCCTCGCGATCGAGGCTACGCAAGAACGGGATGGGCTCCTGCTGCTCGTCGAGGGCGGCAGCAATGAGCTCGGTTTCCTGCGCCAGATTGGCACTCGTGGCATCCGCCAAGGTGTTTTGCACAAAGAACGCACCCAGCACCGTAAACGCCACGATAACCGCCATGGCACAGACAAAGATCGTCACAAAAACGCGGTGGGACAGCGTATGTTTTCCCTGGGGGGCAAAGACCACGGGTTACTCCTCCGATGCGGTGGCCGCGGTGTCGTCACCTTCGGTACCATCACCGGCAGAAGGCTCGGCCAAGCGGTAGCCCACGCCGCGCACGGTCTCGATGGCGCTGGCATGCTCGCCCAGTTTTTGGCGAAGCGTCTGCACGTGCACGTCAACGGTGCGCGAACCGCCGTCGAAGTCCCAGCCCCACACGCTCTGCAGCAACGACTCGCGGGTAAAGACCACGCCGGGCTTGCGCATGAGGTACTCGAGCAGGTCGAACTCGCGCAGGGTGAGCTTAAGCGACTCGCCGGCAACGGTCACCTCGCGATGGCTGGGCGAGAGCACAATGTCGCCCACGCTGAGCACATCGCTTGCCTGTTTGACCATGCCGCCGCGACGCAGCAGTGCGCGGCAGCGGCTCGCAAGCTCCATGAGCGAAAACGGCTTAGTCAGGTAATCGTCGGCACCGCCATCGAGCGCCATCACCTTGTCGAGCTCGGTATCCTTGGCGGTAAGCATCATGATGGGCACCGTCGCCGTCAGGCGATCGGCACGCAGTCGACGCATAATCGCCAAGCCATCGGTATCGGGCAGCATGATGTCGAGCAGGACGGCATCGGGTACCCGTCGCGCCACGGCAGCCTTAAACTCACCGTCGCACGAAAAGCCTTCGGCCTCAATCCCCTGCTTGCGCAGCGCATAGACCGTCAAATCCCTGATGTTGTCATCGTCCTCGACGTAATAGATCATGTTGAACCCCTTTGCGGCCGGCATGACCGCATCTTAACCCTAAAGGTACCTTTACTAGATGGTATCAGCCAAAACGCCCCGTCAAATAATCCGCCGTGCGCGGATCGGTCGGATTCTTGAAGAGTTGCGCGGTGGGCGCGTGCTCCACCAGCTCACCCAGCAAAAAGAATGCGACCGAATCGGAGATACGCGCCGCCTGCTGCATATTGTGCGTAACGACCACGAGCGTGCAGGTCTCTTTGAGCTCACAGGCCAGCTGCTCCACCACCAGCGTCGACACAGGGTCGAGTGCCGAGGTCGGCTCGTCCATCAGCAGAATGTCGGGCTGCACGGCCAGCGCGCGGGCGATGCACAGACGCTGCTGCTGGCCGCCCGAAAGACCCAGACCCGACTCTTTGAGCTTGTCCTTGACCTCATCCCATAGCGCAGCGCGACGAAGGGAGTCCTCGACCAGCTCGTCGAGCACGACGCGGTCGCGCACACCCATACCGCGCGGCCCATAGGCGACGTTGTCGTAGATGCTCATGGGAAACGGGTTGGGGCGCTGGAACACCATGCCCACGCGCTGGCGCAAACGGCAGATGTCGTAATCGCCCAGGATATCTTGACCATCGAGCGCAATCTTGCCCTCGATACGGCAATCCTTGATGCCGTCGTTCATGCGGTTAAAGCAGCGCAGCAACGTGGACTTTCCGCAGCCCGAAGGCCCGATAAATGAGGTGATCTGCTTGTCGCGGATCTTGATATTCACGTCCTTGAGCGCATGATGGTCGCCATAGAACAGGTCGAGGCCCTCGACGTCGATGCGCGTCGGCGAGGCGGCAAGATCCTCTGCCGTGGGGCGAGTCGCATCCCCAACCTCGCGCTCGTGCGCGGCCTCGGCCTGCGCTTCCATGAGTTCTTCAAGCTCCGTGGGCTCCACAGCCGCAGCAGCCGTCATACCGCATACCTCCACATCGATATCAATTCAGCAGTATCGATAGTAGAAATCGCGGCTCATATGCACGTGAGCGCATTGTCAAGTGTTTGTAAGGGCACGCTGGCTATGCGGCGGGCAGCTCGATGGTGAATATCGTGTGTTCGGGCGTCGATTCACATGCAACGGTACCGCCGTGTGCCGCGATGATCTCCTTGGCGATGGCAAGCCCCAGTCCAGCGCCGCCGCGATTGGTCGCACGCGCCGCATCCAGGCGATAGAACTTCTCAAAGATCACCTTGAGCTTTGCTTCAGGGATGGGATCGCCCTGATTGATAAAGCGCACGCGCACGCCGCCATCGTCTTGGCGTCTGGCCTCGATCGTGATGGTCGAGCCCTCATAGCTATAGGCAATAGCGTTTTTCATGATGTTGTTGAACACGCGAGCCATTTTGTCGCCATCCACGAGCACCGTCAGGTCCTCGCGAATATCAACTTGGGCTTCCTTATGCTGCTCGTTGAGGATGGGATAGAACTCGTCAGCCACCTGAGCCAGCAGCAACCCCAGATCAACATAGCCGCGCGTGAGCACGATATCGTGGAAGTCAAAGCGCGTGATATCGAAGAACTCTTCGATGAGTGCATCGAGCCGGTGCGCCTTGTCGAGAGCCACGCCCGTAAAGTGCGCACGTTGCTCAACCGGCAGCTCAGGAGCCTCTTGCAGCAGCGAAAGATAGCCCACCACACTGGCAAGCGGGGTGCGTAGGTCATGTGCCAAGTACGTGACCAAATCGTCCTTGCGATGCGACTCGTCACGCAGAGCTTGCTGCACCTTGCGCTCACGGTCACGCACGCGGTTAAGGGCGCCCTCGACCTCCAAGAAGTCGCCGTCAATGTTGTCCCAGGTGTCGGGGTGATCGATCAGGCGATCTTGAATACGAGCGGCCAGCACACAATCGGCATGCTGTTCGCCCTGTTCGTAGCCCTGGTAGTACAGGGCGCGGCCGCACAAGAACAGCACGCACGCGGCAAGCGCCAGCACAAAGCCAAGCATGTTGAATACAAAGCCGGCATCGAACAGCACCGGCCCTTCGATGCCGCCGAGCGCCATGGCGCCAATCGCCAACGTCATGGCCCACGCGGCGCCGCCAATCACCATGCAGCGGCGCACGATCTCAAATCGATCGATCAGCAAAAAGCCGACAAGCAGCACCGCCAAGATTCCAGCGATGTTATCAATGCCAATCAGCAGCAGGCTCAGCAAAAAGAGCAGCACCGTTGCAAGCGCGCGGTTGTCGACGACCGACCTCACGTATTCAAAGAGTCGATCGGGCACCTCGAACGCTTGTCTATCGTCTTTTGTCATATCAAGATCCTCACAAGCGAAAAGCGTTATTCGATTATGTAGCCGACGCCCCAGACGTTTTTGATAAAGCGCGGCTTTTGTGCGTCGTCGCCAATCTTTTCGCGCAAGTGGCGAATGTGCACCATCACCGTATTGTTGGAGCCGGGCATAAAATCCTCGTTCCACACCGCACGGAACAGGTCCTCCACGGCCACCACGCTGCCGCGATGCTCGACCAGATACAGCAAGATTGAATACTCGGTGGGTGTGAGGCGTACCGGTGCACCGTCCACCGTCACGGAACGAGCGTCGCGGTTGATCTCCAAGCCGTCGAGCTGAATGGTCGGCGACTCGGCCGCCTGTGCACGGCTACCGTAGCTGGTGTAGCGGCGAAGCTGAGCGTGCACGCGCGCGACGAGCTCCAGCGGACGAAACGGCTTAACCACGTAATCGTCCGCGCCAAGCGAAAGGCCCTCGATCTTGTCTTGCTGGGCATCGCGCGCCGTCAGCATGATCACAGGATAGGTATGGCTGGAACGGATCGTACGCAGCAGCTCAAACCCATCGATATCGGGCAGCATGACATCCAGCAGCGCCAGATCGAACTCCTGCTCCAAGATTGCCTTGGCAGCATCGGCCCCGCTATAGGCAATCTGGACGTCAAAGCCTTCTTTTGTAAGGTAGATGCCCACTAGGTCGGCAATGGCCTTCTCGTCATCAACTACCAGTATGCGCTCGTTCATGCGTGCTCCTCTCGCGCTCCATTATGCCCGAGGGGGCGCCCGTCACACACAACAAGCGTGGGTGATTAAGTCGGCCTTAAGCACCCTTGTGCCCGTTCGGGCGCGGATGTGGGCCACGCACGCACGCGATGATCGCCGACGCCGGCAAACGATATACTCTAGTTCCAGAAGAGACCATCCCGTCGAAAGCGAAATCCGTGAAGTCCCTCACCTCTTTTGCAAAGCGCTCAGCCCAGCTTGCCGCCGGCTTTGTCTGCGCTATCGCCCTTGCCGCTGGCGTGCCCACCGTCGCCGGCGCCCAAGTGCTCACGACCGACAATGTTTGCGGCAAAACCGCCGATGCGCGCGGCATCACGGCCGAAAACCTGCCCGATATCGATGCGACCAATGCCCTCGTCATGGGCAAAGACGGCACCGTCTACTATGCCCGCGGCGCCGATGAGCAGGTCAAGATCGCCTCGATCACCAAGGTCATGACCGCGATCCTAACCGTCGAGAATTGCAAGATGGACGAGAAGGTCACGGTGAGCAACGTCGCAGCCACCGTGGGCAATTCGACCGCCGGCTTGCTCGAAGGCGACAAGCTTACCGTGGAGCAGGCGCTGCGCGGCCTGATGATTCCCTCGGGCAACGACGCCGCCAT
Organism: uncultured Collinsella sp.; assembly: GCA_958353395.1. Classification (GTDB taxonomy): domain Bacteria; phylum Actinomycetota; class Coriobacteriia; order Coriobacteriales; family Coriobacteriaceae; genus Collinsella. Next base: position 43,665 of record CATWSG010000003.1, on the reverse strand, counting down.
CGTGCTCGCCGAATATGTGGGCAAGAAGATCGACCCTAAGACCAAAGACGCCGAGGCCACCTTTGTGAAGGCCATGAACGAGCGCGCTAAGAAGCTCGGCTGTACCGGTACGCTTTTTGAAAACCCGCATGGTCTGGACTTTGATGAGTGGGCTGGCGATATGCACTCAACCGCACATGACGTAGCGCTGATGATGCAGGAGGCCATGAAAAACGACACGATCCGCGAGGTCGTAGCGAGCGAGGATTCCTGGATCGAGGTCACGGGCGCCGACGGCACCGACCATTCGCATTCCATGGACACGCATAACTATTTGCTGGGCCAAGATGGCAACATCGGCGGCAAGACCGGCACCACCGACGACGCGGGCTATTGCTTTACGAGCGCCTACAACCGCGATGGCGACGAGATCTACACCGTTATTTTGAACTCCACTACCACCGACCAGCGCTTTACCGATACCGCAACCCTTGCCAATTGGTACTACGGTCACAAGGTGACGGTCGCGATCGCCAACACGCAGGAAAAGACTGCCAACGGCAACCCGCTTATGGCGCGCATCGGTCAAACCGACTGGACGGATAAGACGATCGACGCCACGCTCGCCGACCCCACGGCGCAAGCGACCGTGTTTTCCCTTGCCGGCGAGGTGACCGAAAAGGTTAGCTACGACGATCTTTCGGGCACGGTGCATGTGGGCGACAAGGTGGGCAGCGTTACGCTCAAGCAGGACGGCACCAAGATTGCCGTCGTGGATTTGGTTGCCGACGAGGAAGGGGCAGGGCCGAATCCCATTGAGTGGCTCCTTGTGAAGCTCGACCGCCTGGGCCGCCGCATCGACAACCGCCCACTCACGGCAGAAAGCGAGACCGCAGCCAAGGCACCCGAGGTGTAAGGTCGAAGAACAATACACTCGCTGAAAGGAGGTGTCCGAAAGGATGCCTCCTTTTTTTGAGGGTTCGAATCCCCAGCGCCCTTTCTCGATAATAAAAAAGGGCCCCCGATGGGACCCTTCTTTAAGGTTAAACTGGCGGAGAGCTGGGGATTCGAACCCCAGATGCCCTTTTGGGGCATACTCGCTTAGCAGGCGAGCACCTTCGGCCTCTCGGTCAGCTCTCCGTAACAGCCGTTCTATAGTAACCAAACAGCCAAGGATGGGCAAGAGGAAATTTTCTAATTGCCTAGCATCCTTTCCTCCTTGGAGGCTTCGCCTACCCCAGCGAGCGGTTGAGGGAGCCGAGCTCGTCGTTGCCCATGGTGCGCCACATTTGGAAGATGCAACCGCGTGCCAGGAAAAAGAAGCCGTTGTCGACCAGTTGCACAGCGGCATCTGCCAGCTGATTCGTCACGGCGGACACTGGCGGCAGCTCGAGTCCAGCCTTGCGGATGGTCTCGACCGCCTCCTCGAACGTCGGAGGCTCGCTGACGCCCATCTCATTCATAAGGCCCTGCATTTCTTCCAGCGCGCTACTGCCCGACTCCTCGCCGCGCGGCACCAGACGGTAACAAGCCAGCGCCAGGTCGAGCTGATCGCAATTCCAATAGGCAAACGCCAAGCGATAGAACAGGTAGCCGATTGCAGAACGATCGCTGGCAATACGTAGGCCGTGGCGCGCCACCTCGATAATCTCGTCAAAGCGCTCCAGACGCGCAAGCACGTTGATGAGCGCAAAGTGCGATTGCATGGACGAGCGTGCCAGATCGTAAAGATGGCGCACCTCGGGCAGTGCTCGTTCAAAGTCCTCTTGCTCGGCGTAAAAGCTGCAGATCTCGTGCTGGGCAAAGTACAGCGCATCGGGCGCACGAAGGATTCGCACAGAGCGGTCTTCTTCCAACACCGGTAGCACCATGCGCACCAGCTGGTTATCGCAAAACTGCGTTTGAACCGGACCTGTCGCCAAAAGCTCGGCGACGGCGCACTTAGCCTCCAACTCCTCGACAAGACGAGAAAAGCCTTCAAAAGCACCTGTACGGTCGACTTTTGCCTGCTCGCGCAATTCAACAACACGGGCCACGTATGGGTCGTCGTTCTCTTCCATGACCTCCAACTCGTCAGCCGTATCGGCAAGCAGCAGATCGCGCAGCGCCGGCGGCAGCGTGCGATGGTCATCACGCGGACGAGCATGAACCTCCGCAGGCTCAATCGTCTCCGGAGCGGTTGACTCATACGCCTCAAGCACACGCTTGCACGGCATATCGTCCATGTCCATGCTCTCAAGATCCTTGGCGACAGGCACGCAATCGGCCAGATAGGCCGCGCGCCCAAAGAAATACGTTGCGACAACGCGCTCGCCCTGCTCACTGTCGGGAGCAGCAATCTGCACATAGCAGCGCGTGATGCAGGTGCCCGCGGCAAAACACGCTGCCGCAAGCGTGAGTGCCACGCGCGCATCGTGTTCCGCGGCCCAGACCGCGCGCGTGTCCTCGTCCAGCTCGCGCCAGGCGTCATCTTGAGCGTCGTATTCACGTTGCGGCATGGCATCCACGACAGACTGCCCAAACCGAACGAGCATAATCCCCTCGGCAACGTTTGCCCGATAGGTATAGTCGAGCCGTGTGACCACGTTAAGCGCCTCGACAATACGCGCGAAGCGGGTACGCACATCCCACTCACCGCCCGGCTGGCAAGCCACCGTACCCGGTTTGCCCCACGGGTTATCGCTCGAGGCCGTATCGAGCAGTCGGGGAACACCGTTGGTCGTCTTGGCGATATGCCACGCATCAAAGAGCGCGCAGCCCTCAAGGCTCGGCGAGGATGCCGCAGGGGCCAATCCGGCCCCGATGCGCTCGAGGATGCCGGAGAGGCGGTTGAGACGGCACTCGATGGCGAGCAGCATGTCAATCTCGTCCTGGTCCAGCAGGTTACGATCAAAATTGAGATAGAAAAGCTTTGAGCGATCGATGCGAGCCAGGCTCATCTCGGACTTGGCGGCGATGGTGCGCAGTCGGGGCAAGTCAATTTCGCTCATAAGGGCGGCCGCATAACGCTCGATACCACTCGGATTCTCGGCATGGTCAACGCGGTAAAGCAGCGTCTCGATAGCGTCAGGTAGCGGTGCCGTGTTAAAGCCCAAAAACACCTCGACCGGCTCGGGCAACTTTACGAGCTTTATTTTGTCGACAACGTTTTGCATGTCCGCATCGAGACCGTCGACGCCCGCCGTGTTCGCAATAGCGCTTTCGGAGTTGGCAAATATCACGTAGCGCAAGAACATCGAGGCCATGAACTCGCCGTAAGGAAGGGCGCGGGTCGAATTCCATGTCTCGTGGTCGGACTGCTCGCGCATGGGGCCTTCGGGAGAGCCGGCAGTTCGCGCGCACGCGCGCATTGCACCGCTGGCTTCCCTTACCATAATCTCACCAATACTGGAATCCGACTCGTCAAGGACCAGCTCCATGTCGGGATCGTTGGGCAGCGGAGCCTCGCTAACGGGGCGGTCCACCTTGTACACCTCACCCGAAACGCTTACGTAGCCCAAAAGCGACACATGACTTTTGCCAACGAACTCGACGACATAACAAGATTCATGCTGATCCTCGCCAAAGAGTTTCCAGACCACGCCATATGAGCGTCCCGCAGGCTGCTCGGGCATCGCCGGAAAGCGCTTCTTGGGATCGAGAAACCTGAGCTTGTATGTCGGACGCTCTGCCACGAAATATCACCCTGATCGGTCGTCTAGAGAAGGAGCGGTCGCGGATAGGCCGCGATACCTACTCGGAATCTTACACGAGTCGATAAGAAATCGTCCGCTTCACGCCCGCGCCTCGACCGAGGTTCGAATCCATGCAGTGCTTACGTAAAAGAAAAGCCCCCGTTGCCGGGAGCTTTAATCTCAAATGGTGCGGCGTATAGGATTCCGCGCATCCGCTGCGCGGATCCGCACCGGCTTCGCCCGCCTACCGGCGCGCTCGCCCGCGGGCTAAAAACGCTCCGCGTTTTCTTCACGCCCGCGCCTCGACCGAGGTTCGAATCCATGCATTGCTTACATAAAAGAAAAGCCCCCGTTGCCGGGAGCTTTAATCTCAAATGGTGCGGCGTATAGGATTCGAACCTATGACGTTCTGATTCGTAGTCAGACCCTCTATCCAGCTGAGGTAACGCCGCGACTTGTTGATTATTATGCACATGGACTGAATAAAGGTCAAGCGTTTTTCAAAAAAAGTTATTGAATTTGATTTTTACTCATTTTGACCACTTGATGCGATCTTCGACGCATCGCGATATAAGAAAAGCCTCCGTTACCGGAGGCTTTAAAATTCAATTGGTGCGGCGTATAGGATTCCGCGCATCCGCTGCGCGGATCCGCACCGGCTTCGCCCGCCTGCCGGCGGACTCGCCCGCTCGCTAAAAACGCTCCGCGTTTTCTTGACGCTCGCGCCTCGAACGAGGTTCGAATCTCCGCAATGCCCCCGTAAAGGAAAAGCCCCCGTTTCCGGAGGCTTAAAACTCAATTGGTGCGGCGTATAGGATTCGAACCTATGACGTTCTGATTCGTAGTCAGACCCTCTATCCAGCTGAGGTAACGCCGCAACGCACGGATTATTATGCACGTGACCCCTCGATGGGTCAAGCGACAATTTGGAAAAATTTTACGAAGTGATGATTAAGATGCTCGCGCCTCGACCGAGGTTCGAATCCATGCAGCGGTGGCATAAAAGAAAAGCCCCCGTTGCCGGAGGCTTTCGATTTCAATTGGTGCGGCGTATAGGATTCCGCGCATCCGCTGCGCGGATCCGCACCGGCTTCGCCCGCCTGCCGGCGGACTCGCCCGCTCGCTAAAAACGCTCCGCGTTTTCTTGACGCTCGCGCCTCGAACGAGGTTCGAATCTCCGCAATGCCCCCGTAAAGGAAAAGCCCCCGTTTCCGGAGGCTTAAAACTCAATTGGTGCGGCGTATAGGATTCGAACCTATGACGTTCTGATTCGTAGTCAGACCCTCTATCCAGCTGAGGTAACGCCGCAGCGCAAGACATATAAAACCACTTTAGCTTATTGGAGTCAAGCACAATCTCAAACTTTTTTGTGGAACGCAGTTTTGTCACGCTGCTCCGCATATACCGCCGTTCCCCGTACGATCGATTGGCTTTTCGATCACGTCGAACTTAGCATCAAGTTCCCTCAGGAGCGATCTCACCCGCTGGGCACAATCATAATCGACAAACGAGATGCTCAGCATGCGCGCGACCTGGTTGGAAGTCCCAACTCCATAGAAGTGCTCCAGCGCCACAAGTCCCTCGTGCGTCACAAAGGTCTCGACCACATGCGGCGACTCCTCAAAGCACCATTGTGTCAACGGACCCTCGCTCGTCTGTCGAACCACCAGGCCGCCCATGCCAGACGGCTCACACGCTACAAGCAGGTACTCCCCGCCCTCGTCGCTCTCAAACAAAACCACCCGATCATCAAACAGCTCCATCGCATCCCCTTCCTCTCGCTTCTATCTAACAAAAGCATAACAGGTAGATTGCTGTATACAGAACGTTTGTTCGTGTATTTTCTATTGAGCTGTCCGCGCGATATGGTAAGGCTTTGCGCACAAAAAGGGCGCCCCGGAAAGGAGCGCCCTTGCAAATCGTTTATGCAGCCAACCTACGCAACCGGCTCGATCTTCTCGAGGCCACCCATGTAGGGACGAAGAACCTCGGGGATCGTGATGGTGCCGTCGGCGTTCTGGTAGTTCTCCAGAATGGCGGCCATGGTACGGCCAGCCGGCAGACCGGAACCGTTGAGGGTGTGCAGGTAGCGCGAACCCTTGAAGTTCTCGGAGTCGCGATACTTGATATTGGCGCGACGGGCCTGGAAGTCGCCGCAGTTGGAGCAGGAGCTGATCTCCTTGTAAGCGTTGTAGCTCGGCAGCCAGACTTCGATGTCGTAGGTCTGACGGGCAGAGAAGCCAAGGTCGCCGGTGCACAGGCTAATCACGCGATACGGAAGGCCCAGCTGCTGCAGCAGGTACTCGGCCTCGGCGGTCATGCTCTCGAGCTCCTCGTCGGACTCCTCCGGCTTGGCAAACTTGACCATCTCGACCTTGTCGAACTCGTGCTGGCGGATGATGCCACGGGTGTCGCGACCAGCGGAGCCGGCCTCCTCACGGAAGCAGGGGGTGAAGGCGGTGTAGCGGCGCGGCAGGGTATCAGCATCGAGAACCTCGCCGGCGTGCAGGTTGGTAAGCACGACCTCGGCGGTGGGGATCAGGAAGTTATCGCCCGAGACATGATAGGCATCGTCCTCGAACTTGGGCAGCTGACCCGTGCCAAACATGGTCTGGCGCTTGACGACGATGGGCGGCCACCACTCCTTAAAGCCACGGCTGGTGTGCGTGTCGAGGAAGAAGTTGATGAGAGCGCGCTCCAAACGGGCGCCGGCGCCACCGAGAACGGTGAAGCGGCTACCGGAGAGCTTGTTGCCGCGCTCGAAGTCGAGGATGTCGAGGTCGGTGCCCAGATCCCAGTGCGGCTTAAAGTCGAAGTCGAACTCGCGCGGGGTGCCCCAACGACGGCGCTCGATGTTCTCGTCCTCGTCCTTGCCGTACGGCGTGGCCTCGCAAGGGATGTTGGGCAGGTGAGCCATGAAGTCGTACTGCTCCTGCTCGAGAGCGGTGCGGCGCTCGGCCAGACCGTCGATCTTCTCGTTGACGGCGCGCACGGCCTCCTTGGCGGCCTCGGCCTCGTCCTTCTTGCCCTCCTTCATCAGGGCGCCGATCTTCTTGGACTCGGCATTACGCGTGGCCTGGAGCTCCTCGACCTCGGTGATGACGGCACGGCGCTCGTCGTCGAGTTCAAAGAACTTCTCGCGATCCCAAGACGTCTGGCGGTTAGCCATGGCGGTATCGATGGCATCGGGGTTCTCGCGAACAAACTTGATATCAAGCATTAGATCCTCCGGCGATATACATTCCATTTAGGTTGCAACCTTGTACATGTATGGGCAAGTATATACTTATGAGCGTTTACGACCCAACCCAACTACGCAAGAAGGCACCCAATGGACGCAGTTTTTTCCTTTTTGTTTGGCACCCGTACCGGTTTTGCCATCCTTTTCGCCGGCGGCATCCTACTGTTTGCGATTCTTGCCTTTGTAATGGAGAAGCGCACCCATAAGCTCTACGTCGACCGCGGACCCAAATCCGAGGACGATCAAGACGGCTCCTGGGACTAACCCGCCAAAAAGGGACAGGTTTATTTTGGTCGGTTTTATCTGGGCAAACGCAAGCGCCCCGCAACTGGAATTGAGCCAGTTGCGGGGCGCTTTTCTCACATACGACAAAACCGCAGGAAATACCTGTCAAAATAAACCTGTCCCTAAATGGCAGGTTTTACTGGAGGGTGGCGTCGATGGCCTTGACCAGGGCGCTGCGCATGCCAGCGTCCTCGAGCGCGACGACGCCCTTGATGGTGGCACCGCCGGGCGAGCATACGGCATCCTTCATCGCCGCAGGATGCTGACCAGTCGCAAGCTGCAGCTTTGCCGTGCCCAGCACCATCTGGCTCACAATGCGATAGGCATCGGCGCGCGGAATGCCGTGCTTGACGGCCGCGTCGCCCAGGGCCTCGATCGCCATGGCGACAAATGCCGGGGCGCAACCGCCCACGGTACCGCCCACAAACAGCAGGCTCGTGTCGAGCTCGACGACGGTGCCAAGCTTACCGAGCAGGTCGAGCACCACGGCACGCTGCTCGCCGTTGAGCGTAGAGGACTTCTCGCAGGCGATGACGCCCTCGCCCACCGAAACCGGCGTGTTGGGCACCGTCGAGATATGCGCGACGCCCGGCAGAAGCTGTTCCCACTTGGCGCTATCCCACGTCCAGGCAACCGAAAGGACAACCTTGTCGGCAAGGGCGTCCTTGAGCGGAGCGAAGACCTTCTCGATCATATACGGTTTGACCGCAGCGACCACGATATCGGATGCGGCGACAACCTCCGCCGCATCACAGCAGGCAACCATCCCACGCGTCTCACAACGCTCAACCAAGGCGTCGTAGCGGCCCGCGCAGGCGCACATATCGCTCGCAGCCACACCGGCGGCGATCCAGCCATCGGCCATAGCGCTCGCCATATTGCCAAAACCGACAAATCCAATCTTCATATCTCATAGTCCTCTCAGACACGCTCTTCAAAACGAAGGCTATTGTCCCACGGCATTGTTTCGTATTGCCGACCTATTTGTGATACGGCTCGCCACGGCTGATCTTGCAGGCGCGGTAAACCTGCTCCAGCAGCACCACGCGCGCCAGGTTATGCGGCAAGGTAATGCGTCCAAAGCTGAGCATCTCGTCGGCTCGAGCGCGCACGTCATCGCTCACGCCGTCCGATCCGCCGATTACAAAAGCGATGTCGCTGTTGCCTCGCAGCATGAGGTCATCGAGACGGGCCGAGAGCTCCTCGCTCGAACGCTCCTTGCCCTCGATAGCCAGCAGAATCACATGTGCCCGCGGTGGCAGAGCAGCAAGAATCGCCGCGCCTTCTTTGTCGCGCGCGGCATCCACGCCGCCCGCCTTGGCCGGATCGATATCGGCAACTTCGCGCATATCTACCTTGGCATAGGCACCTAGGCGTTTGGTGTACTCAGCGCACGCGTCCTTCCAAAAGCGCTCTTTGAGCTTACCAACGCAAACGACGGTGTATTTCACGCGCGTCTACTCCTTCGAATCGTTTTGCACTTTGTCGGCGGTCAACATCTGCTCGAACATCGAGGCCGACTGCGAGAAATCGCTCGGCAGCACGACCGTCGAGGTTTTACCCGTGCGAGCGAACTCCGTCATCATCTCGGACCACTGCGTAAACATGAACAGCTGGTTAGCCTCGTCGTTGCCGACGCCCGTCTCCTGGATAATCTCGAGCGAATCCTTGATGCCCAGCGCGATGGCTTTGCGCTGGTTGGCGATGCCCTCGCCCGCCTTTTCCATCGCCTCGGCCTCGGCGGTCGCCTCGGTGACACGCTTGATGCGGTCGGCCTCGGCGAGCTCCTGCGCAGCAGCGCGCTTGCGCTGGGCGGCGTTGATGTCGTTCATGGAGTTCTCGACCTCGGTTGGCAGCGCGATCTTGGTGATGAGTGTCGACACGAGGGTGAAGCCGTAGGCAGCCATCTGCTCGGACACGGTGGCGTTGACGTCCTTGGCGATGTCATCCTTCTTGGCAAAGACCTCATCGAGCGTGTAGACAGGGATGGAAGAGCGCAGGGCATCGGTGATGAAATCGCGCATCTGGTCGACGGGCTCCTGCAGCATGTAGTAGCTCTTGTAGATACCCGAATCTGCCGGGCCGGCGCCCATGTCATAGCTCACGTGGTACTGAGCAGAGACCTCAAGGCCGATGGTCACGTTGTCCTGGGTCTTAACGTCGATGCCGAAGCCGTTTTTCATAGTGCGCAGACTCACCGTGGCGGCCTTGCGGTCGATCACGGGCACCTTCATGTGGAAGCCCGCGTTGACGATGCGGTTAAACTTGCCCAGACGCTCGATGATCACGGCATGCTGCTGTTCAACGACATAGCAGGCGTTGGGGAGCAGCAACAACAAAATGATGATGGGAAGCAGAAGGCTCGTAAGAGCAGCGATGATACCGGACAACAGCATGGTCTCTCCTCTGATAGGCACACGTTGGCATTAGGATACCCGCACGAAGCAGCCACGTGACACCAACAGGAGGCCCATAACAAAAAAGCCCCCATTGCTGGGAGCTCTTTCATTTAATGGTGCGGGCGAAAGGACGTCCGCGTATCTGCTTCGCGGATCCGCGCCGGCTTCGGCCGCCTGCCGGCGTCCTCGCCAGCTCGCTAAAAACGCTCCGCGTTTTCTTGACGCTCGCTCCTTCGCAGGTTCAAGTCCCTGCGATGGGCCCATAACAAAAAAGCCCCCATTGCTGGGAGCTCTTTCATTTAATGGTGCGGGCGAAAGGACTTGAACCTTCATGGGGTTGCCCCCATACGGACCTGAACCGTACGCGTCTGCCAATTCCGCCACGCCCGCGTGCAGGAATTAGAATAACGGAGCACCATCGCGAACGCAAGAACTATTTTTGAAAAAGTTTGCAGGCATTTTCCCAAGCTGTTCGCGCGATTGCCTCAGCATCCTCGCTGGTACGATCGACACGGTCGTTGACCAGCGTGTTTGCCGTGATAGAAATCATTGCCGGCTCGCACTCAAGACCACGAATGGGCTCCGGCGCCATATACGGGCAATCCGTCTCGAACAAAATGCGATCGAGCGGAGTTGCCGCAAACGCCTCGCGCACGTCGTCGTTGCGCTTAAAGGTGGCCGCGCCACCATAGGCGATATAGCAGCCCAAACCCACAAAGCGTTCCATCGTGGCGCGATCCTCGCCAAAGCAGTGCAGCACGCAACCGGCCTGAGGCACACCCACCTCGCGCAGCACGTTGTACGCATCCATATGCGAGGTGCGCTCCCCATCCGAGTCCTCGTGCCGCAGGTGCAGCTCCACCGGCACATTGCGACGCACGGCAACCTCGAGCTGACGTGCCATGCAATCAATCTGCACGCTATGAGGCGCCGGCACGATGTCGTCGTCGTAATCCATGTGGTAGTCCAGACCGATTTCGCCGATGCCGACGCACAAAGGGTCATCAAGCGCAGCAACAACCTGCGCGTGAATGTCGTCGGTATAATCCGGCGCGCCATAGGGGTGAACGCCAGCGAGATACTTGATCTGCGGAATATCCCGCATCGGCAGAATTTCGCGCACCAGCCAGTCGCTATAGTCCGCCACGCTGCGCTTGTCGGCGATGGGGTCGAGCATCGTCACCAACAGGTCGACGCCCGCGGCTTTGGCGCGCACGAGCGTCTCGGGCACTTCTTTGCCCCAGAACGAAAGCAGATGCGCATGCGTGTCGGCAAGCGGTGCCAAGGGCACGGGACAAGCAACCGTCTTCTTTTTCTTGGTAAACGTCACGCCTTCGGCATTAGGCATCATGGATTAGCTCCTGGGCCAGACGGACAAAGTCGGCAGCATCAAGCGTTTCGGCGCGCGTGGTGGGCGCGATATCGCAAGCCACAAAGGCAGAATCGAGCACGTCCTTGGCAAAGCCGTTGGCGCTCATGGAATTGCGGATGGTCTTGCGACGCTGAGCAAATGCAGCGTCGATCACGCGGGCCACAAACTCGCGATCGAGTCCTTCGGGCACCACGCCGTCAACACGGTCGATACGCACGACGGCCGAGTCCACGTGCGGCGCCGGCATAAAGCAACGCGGCGGCACCTCAAAGCGACCCGTAACCTGCGCATACAGGCCGAGCTTTGCCGTATAGCCGCCATAGGTCTTGTTGCCGGGCACTGCGGCAATGCGATCGGCAACCTCCTTTTGAACCATGACGACGGCGCGCTTGAGCGCGGGCATCGTCTGGAAGAACTGCAGGATGATCGTCGCCGCCACGTTATAGGGCAGGTTCGCGACAAATACCGTCGGCTCACCGCCCGCAACCTGCTCAATCTGCTCCGGCGTCACCTTGAGCGCGTCGCCCATGATAAAGCGGAAGTTGGCGTAGTCGGCGGCGTGGGCATCGAGCACCGGTTCGAGCTCGGGATCTGCCTCGATCGACGTGACGCACGCCGCCTCCTGCAGCAGCGCAAGCGTGAGCGTGCCAACGCCCGGGCCAACCTCGAGCACGCGCTCATCGCCCGCAAGCTCGGAAAGCTCGCAAATGCGCTCAATTATATGGTTGTCGATCAGGAAGTTCTGGCCCAGGCGATGCTTGGTCGCAAGGCCAAACTCCTCCAGCAGCTCCCTTGTTGCCGTGGGGCTTGCCAAAGGCGAAGTTGTCATAGTTGCCTCCTTAGCATGGTGGCGGCGTCTTGAAACAAAAGGGCATGGACCGTTGCGGCCATGCCCTTACATCTACACAGCAAATTGCCGATATGGCGCGCGGCGTCTTAGCCCAGACGCGGGAACAGCGGATCGCCCTTCTCAACGGGCTGACCGCCGGCAAGCTGGCCCCAGGCACAAATGCCCTTGAGGTCGTCGCTCGTAGCCTCGTCCTCGCAGGACAGGCGGCGCAGGGCCTCGGCAGAGGTCTGGGGCATGAGCGGCATCAGCAGGTGAGCGGCAATGCGGATGGCCTCGAGCAGGTTGTAGATCACAAATGCCAGCTCGTCAGCCTTGGCCTCGTCCTTGGCAAGTGCCCAAGGCTCGGAGTCCTCGATGTAGTGGTTGGCGGCGTGGATGAGCTCCATAACCTCGTCCTTAGCTCCACCGTAATCGAGCACGTCCATCTTGGCCATGTAGCGCTCGACCAGACCGTCGGCGATCTTTGCCAGCGGGTTGTCGAACGCATCGAACGATGCGGGCTTGGCGGGCGCGCAACCGTCAAAGTACTTGCCGCTCATGTTGAGCGAACGCGAGATCAGATTGCCCCAGCTGTTGGCCAGGTCGGCGTTGTAGACCTGCTCCATGCGATCGAAGCTGATGGCACCGTCGGTGCCGGGGACGACGTCGGTCATAAAGTAGTAGCGATAGCCCTCGACGCCCAGCATGTCGATAACGTCCTGCGGAGCGATGGCATTGCCGCGGCTCTTGGACATCTTCTCGGCCTTGCCGGTCTCGGCATTGCGCACGGTCAGGAAACCGTGGGCAAAGACGTGCTCGGGCAGGGCCTCGCCGATGGCCATAAGCATGGCGGGCCAAATGACGCAGTGGAAGCGGATGATGTCCTTACCCACGATGTGGAACTGCGCGGGCCAGCGATAGGCCAGCTCGGCACGCGCCTCGTCGGTGTCGACACCGTAACCGACGGCCGTCATATAGTTGAGCAGCGCATCGAACCACACGTAGGTCACGTGGCCCTCGTCAAACGGGACCTGAATGCCCCAGTCAAAGCTCGTGCGGCTCACGGAAAGGTCGTTAAGACCGCCCTCGACAAAGCTACGTACCTCGTTCATGCGGAACGCAGGCTCGACAAAGTCGGGGTGCTCGTCATAGAGCTTGAGCAGCTTGTCCTGGAAGGCGGAAAGCTTAAAGAAGTAGGACTCCTCCTGCACGCGCTCAAGCGGACGGTGGCAGTCGGGGCACAGGTGCTGGCCGACGCTGCCGTACTCCTCGTCGCCCTTCTGGACCTGAGTATCGGTGAAGTAGGTCTCGTCAGGCACGCAATACCAGCCGTCGTAGCTGCCCTTATACAGGTAACCGGACTCCTTCATGCGCTCCCACAGGTACTGCACGGCATGATGCTGGCGCGGCTCGGTGGTGCGGATGAAGTCGTCGTTGGAAATCTCGAGTTTGCTCCAAAGCTCCTTGAAGTGCGGAGCCTGGCTGTCGGTCCACTCCTGCGGCGTCATGTTGTGCTTGGCTGCGGCCTCGGCGACCTTCTCGCCGTGCTCGTCCATGCCGGTCAGGAACTTGACGTTATAGCCGGCAGAGCGGCGATAGCGAGCCTGAACGTCGGCAATGATGGTGGAATAAGCCGTGCCCAGGTGCGGATCGGCGTTGACGTAGTAGATGGGCGTCGTGATAAAGAACGAAGGCTTGCTTTGATCCATGGGGTTTGTCCTCCAGAAAAACGTTGCATACAGGGGATGATTCTAGCGCAAGGGCTGGATATCCTCCATCTATTGCATATCGAGCACCATGGCATAGACATCGCGCTTGCGGCGCGAATACTTCTGAGACAGGCGCTTGGCCACCGCAGAGGCGGGCTCCCCCTCCTCGAGCGCGGCGCGGATATCCTCGCGCAGGGCCTCGTCGGGATCCGCTGCCGCGGCGTCAACCGGCACGATACCGGCCTCCTCATCCTCGCTCGGCGGCGCGATGACCAGCGCAATCTCGCCCTTTACCTCGCCGCGAGCACGCAGTTCCTCGGCGAGCTGGGCAGCGGGCCCGCGCAAGACCTCCTCGTGCAGCTTGGTGAGTTCGCGGCAGACGGCAACCTCACGCTGGGGAAAGACCTCCGCCACGGCCTCGAGCGTCGCCACGATGCGATGTGGAGACTCGTAGAAGATGAGTGCGCCGGGCACCACGGCAAGGCGCTGCAAACGGCGCACACGGTCGCCGTGCTTTCGGCCCAAAAAGCCCTCGAAGAAAAAATGCTCGCAGAGAATGCCGGACGAAACGAGCGCCGTGACGCAAGCAGAGGGCCCGGGAATAACTTCGACGGGCACATCGGCCTCACGTGCCGCCTCAACCAGCGCCTGGCCGGGATCGGACACGCTCGGCATGCCGGCGTCCGAGGCAAAGGCGAGGGTCTCCCCCGCCAGCAGACGGTCGACCAGGCCGGCGGCGCGGCTGGCGATCACATTCTCGTCGCAACGGACAAGCGGCTTGGAAATGCCCAGGTGCATCAGCAGCTTTGACGTCACACGCGTGTCTTCGCAGCAGATGGCATCGGCGGCGGCAAACGCCTCGCCAACGCGCGGGGACAGGTCGCCCAAGTTGCCGATGGGCGTGCCGACCACATAGAGTTTGCCCGTATGGGCGCTGTTTTGCGTCATATCAACCTATTCAATCATGCCGCGCTCGAGCGTACCGAGCGCCGCGCGAGCGTCCCATGCTGCAATGCGCTTCTCGGTCTTCCACGTTTGGAAGAACCAACCGGCAGCCGGCGCAAACGAAGCCAGCTGGTTGGCGATAAACACACGCTCGTAGGCATTGCGGCCCTCAGGCGTAACCGACGAGTTGGCAAAGATCGCCGCACCCGACCATTCGCCCACCAGCACGGGGAACCCAGTCGAAATCGCTTCTTTAAGCTCGCGCTTGTTACGCGAAATCGCCGTCGTCAGCCCGCGAGGGCTCGTGATGTCGAGTGCATACTCGTCGCGGTAATGGTACAGGTGAAGATCCATGTAGACGTTCTTGTACTTGGCGCCGCGCATAAAATGCTTCCACTCGCTGGGATACCCCGAAGACGAGAAGACGACGATCTTATCCTCGGGCATATACGAACGGACGAGCTCGTAGGCATCACGATAGAAATTGCGCAGGTAGTGGGCCGGAATGCCATCCGTCATGGTAAAGAGGCTCTTGCGGACGCTCATCTGTGGCGTATCCAACAGCTCAATGCCCAGCAGGCTCTCGGCCTCGCCGTAGCGATCGGCCAAGCGCTCGAGCACGTCGAGTGCGACATGACGACCGTTGGTGGACGAATGCCACTCGGCAACAGCCTCCGGCGTGGTGGGCGAGTCATTGGAATCGCCCTGGCCACCGGGCACCGTCGCCAGATCGAGCAGCACGCGGATATCGTACTTGGCAGCCCACTCAATCGCACGGTCAATGTAGTCGACAACCGAGATGTAAGACGCATCGGACTCCTGTGAGCCAAAGGCATACCAGGGCACCGGCAAACGCACGGCATTGAGGCCAATCTGCGCCATGCGGCGAAAATCATCCTCACTCACAAACGTCTCGTAATGACGGCGCATGCGCTCGTTATAGGCGGCGGTGCCCATGGCCTCCTGCAGCTCGGCCGCGTTGGATGCACCGGTCGCCGCGTATAGCGACGGGGTCACCCAAGGCTCGGGAATAAACCAGCCAGAGAGATTAACGCCGAGTATCCTCTCCATCACTGCCCCCTTCGGATCGTGCAGGCCAAGCCTGCATCGTATTGCATAGGAAAAGTATTGTTTTGAGTATACCCGCGCGTGCGGACAGACGACCGAACGGTCTGTAAAGTGGCGCAAAAGCGGGAGGAATGTCTGGGCGGGCGGGCACGAGCTGGTGCGCCGAGATGTGCACGCACGTCGGAAGTAAGCACCGGAAAGCGCATGCCGTTTTCTCGTTCAATAACGGGATGCATTTTCCGCGGGTCCAGATAAAAGAAAAGGACCCCTTTGCAGAGGTCCTAGTCAATTCAAGGTGGCGGGGAAGGGAATCGAACCCCTGACACGAGGATTTTCAGTCCTCTGCTCTACCAACTGAGCTACCCAGCCATTTGAGGTGTGCCTTGTTTCAAGGCTTGATTAGTATAACTAAGGACGCGCTCCGGTCAACCGAGAATTTGAAAAAAGTTTTTGAGCACGGCGTCAGCCACAAGTCCGACCCTATAGAACAGCACGTTAGAGACATCAACCGGCCGCAAGAAGTTTTTCGCTCAGGGCTGCACGGGCAAACTCACTTGGCGTCATTCCTTCAGCCGCCGCCCGTCGACGAATCGCCTCCTTCATTCCGAGGGGAATCTTGACCGATAGCGTTGCCGTCCCTTCGCTTGAGAGTGGAGGCCGCCCGTGCACGATCCCCCCAACGGTATGCTCGCCGTCCGGAAACTCGCCATGCTCGTACGACTCACACCACGTGTCAATCATTTCATCCGTTATAACCTGACCATTGGCAGCCGTATACGCCTTGCTCATCATCGACCCCTCTGCCGAGCTCGCTCGATCTCTTGCCAGAATTTCTTCTGAACCGGAGACAGGGCATGAATAATGAGCCATCCACGAATTAGTTCGACCGCAACAAGTTCCACACTTCGACCATCTGGAAGCCATCCAATGGCAAGCCATCTCGGCGGCTCGTCCTCCGACTCGCGGCGAATGCACACAGTAACCGCGAACCAGGCATCAAGCACCTGCTTTTCCGTCAGGTGTTTTTTGGCGTTGGGATGAATCTCAACATCCATGCATCTTCTCCCCCATCTTACCCAATTTCGTATGACGAAAGTCCGCTGTCGTCAATTCTTACGCCGGCACTTGCTGGAGGGCGGGAGGTGTAGCGAGGATTGAAGGGCGTTCCAGTACCGCCCAGGCACCGGGGCAGGAACACATGCGCCAAGGACGGACGTTTTCGTAGCACGCGAGGATGCTGCCGTTTCGATCGATAAAGGCAATGTCGATGGGATAGGCCATAAAGCAGGTGTGGACCGAAGAGCAGCGTGGAAACGCCATGACGAGCGGCAACCCGTTGGCGGCAATCGGCGACCGTCCCAGCATGCCACGCAGGCGCACGGCAAACGACTCCGCCACCACAAACTCCGCAGGCGTCCAACCCAGCCTGCTGAGCGCCCGCGCGTAGGCAATATAGGATGAGACCGCGTTCACGTGACCACCCCCGGACGCCACGGGTCGACTGTCACTGCGCGCTCGTGCGACAACTGTGCCGGTGTCCCCAGCGAAACGCCGGCGATGCTGAGCGAGCTCGGCCACGGCTCGTAGCGCATGGTGCAGGTATAGGTCCTAAACGTACCGGAAAGCGAAAGCAGACCGCCATCCGATGTCGTCGCACCCTGTTTGCTCGAGACCTCGATCTGCAAGTCATAGCCTTCCATGGCATGTTGGATCTGAGCCTGAACGGTCGCGGAGGAATCGATGGAGCTGCCATCGCCCTCCCCGCTCGGAGCCACGGCGTGTGCTAGCACGATATCGGGCACCACGCGGTCGAAGCGTGCGACCGCACCGGCAAAGATCATGACGTTGTACACGATGAGTGCCAGAACCAGCAGGACGGGCGTGACCACGGCCATCTCGACCGTCGCCTGGGCGCGCTCCTCGCGCAGGCGCTTGCGGATGCTCATTACGACCCACCGCCCAGGGCACCCGCCAGCGTGGCAACATCGACGGTAAGTGGGATGGAACCGCCGCCGGGCAGCGGAATCTCCGCTAGCGTGAACACCGCACCGCTGATAGTGCGCTCGACTTGATATTCCAGCGCCTCGCAAAGCGCCTTGGGGTCGGTCACGCCCAGCGGAATACTTCGTAGCTTGTCCTGCACTTTAGAAAGACCTGTGATGTCAGACCCCGGGCTCTTGATAACATTGGCGGTGTCGGTCAGCACCGGCTTTCGTAGGCGCAAGTCGCACGGCTCCAAGCCCAGCGCCGCCACGGACGCCGAAACGGTATCGCCGAGCCACGACGCAATGGAGCCCAGCGCGCCACTGTTCCCTCCCAGGTCATCGATCATCTCATCCATAAGCTCGTCGGCCGAGCCCTGGATGTCTCCGTATCCCACAAGAAGCCGTCCCCAAACATCCATGACGCCATCGAGTACACCGGCAACGCCACCCGAACGCTCCTCCAGCGTCGAGAAAAACCGCGAGAGAACGTTGTTCTGCGCCGTCGCGTCATCGGGCGCCAGCACCGCAGCAGAGATCGCGCCGCGATCGCCAAGCCTGACTGTCGTGTTAAACGAAGAGTTGAGCTCATCGGGGCTCGAGATGGCACCCGAAACCGCAAAGGCAACCACGCCGTTGCGACCGGGCGGAGCGATACGCGGGCGCTCGCCCGAAAGCGCTTTAATGGCCTCGTCAAACGCATTGCCCGCACGGTCAGCCTCGTCCTCGGTCTGGCGCATGAGCTCGAGCTCTTTGTTGCGGCATTCGACGTATTTCTCCAGGGCGTCTTTGAATCGATCAAAGTGGTACTCGAAGCCGTTTTCGATAGAAGTCGAAGGAGCCGCAACGGCGCCGAGCGACGAAACACCAAAATGGCATCTGTTGCATTTGTCCTGCCCGTCATAAGCAGCGACCGAGGCTAGCCCGCCTGGCGTCCCTTTCTTATAGTTGGGGCAGCTCGTTCCATAATGCAGATACGTTTTGCCATCGTTGGTACTGGTTGGCCACGCCGCATCGGTATAGAGTTCCGTCGCTCGCACCTCGTCAGCGTTGCGCGGCAACAACGGAATATAGGAAGTGGCCCGGTCTCCGTCTTCGGTTATATATGCGCGATTGACCTCTGCGCTCGCATAGGTGTAAAACGCCTTGCGCGCCGCCGACTCCGCCTTCATCTCGACGCTTGAACCCTGCGGTTTTTCGTCTGCCAGACGCTGGTGATAGTAGGCCTTCGCGCGATCGAGTGCCACTTGCGGCTCCCACGTGATACTCGAGGCTTTGTGCGGATTCTCAATATCCGATAGCTTTGCCAGGCTCTTCGCGCGTTCCCACATGCATGAGCGGCTGCCGACCGAAGCCGGATCCGACCCGCCGCAATCCGCAAGCCAGGCACGCTCTTTTGCTTTCGCCGTCTCCTCCGAGGCCTTCTGCAACTCATCTGCTACGCGTTCCAGATCTTTCGATGTGTCTTTAATCACATCGGTCGAGATCTCGGAACCCTCGAGCGCAACGAAATCCGACTCGGACGTCCTGGGCACGGCAAGCGCCGTACCGGTATAGGTCGCACCCTCGGTATCCTGCGCCGACACGGCCTGCGTAGCTCGCGCGGCAACCAGATACGGTAGAGCCGTCTCGATTTTCTGCAAGCCCTTGGAGGCGCTTTTGGCAAACTTGTTGCGCGTTTTAATGATCTCGATTCCCGTGTCGACCATATCGCCCGCGGCAAGCTCGGCACCCGGAATAAGGATGGCGACCAAGCCGGTGCCGATCGTGGCAAACCCCGCCAGGCCCAAACTCAAAATGCTCGCATCCACCACCGTCGCAGCCGTATGGTAGGACGCCACCACATTGGCGCCTGCCAGCGCGCCGCTATCGGCAGCCACCTGGGTGTCTCCCGCGCGCGACATGCTCCATATCGCCGCCGTCGACGAAAACAGTAGCGTGAGCACCACCAAGATGACCACCGCGGAGGAGAGCGTGGTGTAGGCACCGTCTTCGATAAACAGGTCGATACCGGCGCGGCCCATAAAGCCGCCTCGCTTGCGATGGCAGCTCGGACGGCGCGTCAAAACGCGTCTAGACCAGAAACGCTTAATCCCATGCAGCAATCCACGAATCATAATCTCCCTCCAGCCATTCGGGACGTGATTGATACGAGACATCGACCTTGAGCTCAACGTAGCCACCCTCGGCGGTACCACCCATAGCCTGCGCAAACGCACCGATCACAGGCAACGGCTTGACCTCGCCGGAAACGGACACGGACGAGACGCCACCCGCATCGGCCCGGCTAAGCTCAATATCCCACGACAACGGCCCGCCGGCATGAAAGATCGAAACGTTGGGCACTGCGGCAAGCCGGCGGCGGGTGAACTCCTTAAGATCGTCGTCCTCCGCCGTCGTCGTGATCATGAGCCGCGCGGTCTCGGCGGCGGCAGACTCCATGACCGCGCGCGTATAAAGCAGGCACACCGGTTGCAGTGCGAGAAGGATGAGCGTCAGAAACGTCGGCAGCAAAAAAGCGGCCTCGACCGTAGACTGCGCCCAGTCCTCGCGCGCGATATCAATACAACGCGATGTCCTTAGCGCCCGCAGCGGCGTCGATAACCGACGTCGAGGCAACGCCATGGGATGCCGCCCGCTCAACCAGCGCCGCCAAGCGTCCATCGGTGCCAGCACGCCAAAGTCCCACAATCGCCAGCACGATCGATAACAGCGCCACCGTGACGATGGCGTATTCCACAGTCGCTTGGGCAGATTCCTCGCGCAGGACGTCATGCATTTCACGACCCCTCCTTTGAGTTCGATGCCTGCGGGCTCAGGCGGATCACGCGCAGGCGGCACGAGGCATCGCCGGCATCCGCGGCAACCGTCACCATATCGACCCAGCCGCGCCCATCACGCACGATGGCGCCCCATACGTTGCCCTTAATATCAAGATAGCCGCTCAGGGCGAGCTGGGCCGTTGGCACCTCGCGGTAGGCGCGTAACATATCCGCCGCTGCCTCGGTCATCGGTCGGTCCTCAGACCATGCAAGCCGGACCGTAATCGCGTTGTCCCCAGGCGAATCCGTCGCAGTGCCAGACCGCTTGTCGAGCGTCCGCAGAAAGGTTTGCGCCGTGACAGCGACATCCGAATCGTCCGCATCTCGCATCTCATCTTTTTGAGACGCCACCGCCGAATCTGAGCCCGAATCGAAGGCGGCCCCAGGACGCTGCTGCCGCGCGGCGTTAAGCCCCCAAAGCACCGCCGCTATCGCCACGGTCAGGCAAGCAAACACCAGCAGCACCCCGATGGGGCGCTCGCCCTCTACAGGCTGTTGATGCCCTCGCTGATAGCGTTCCATAGATCTTGGACCTTGCCCTTAAATGCGACGATGGCGATAATCGCGATCACCACGAGCACGCCGACCAAGATGGCATACTCGGTGGTACCCTGTGCACTCTCCTCCTGCAGTAGCTCCTTGGCGCGCTGACGAACATGTGCCGCCCGGCAAAACGCCCAGCCCTGGACCTTGCCAGCAGCGTCAGTCATCGTGTTCATGTATTCCTCCCTACATCATCCCGCCTGCTCCCAGCAGCGGGCCCAATATGGACAGAAGCAACGCCGGCAAGATGAGCGTGCCGGTGGGAATCAGCAGCTTGACGGGCGCACGCTCAATCTCGCGCTCGACCGCGGCGCGATGAGCCGCACGGATCTCGCGACTTTGAGCGGCCAGTGTCTCGGCAAGTGGGGCACCCAGGGCGAGTGCCTGCCCCACCGTAATGGCAAAGGTCTCGAGCGCTCGCACGTCCAGGTCGCGCGCGGCGGCCAACAACTCGTCCTCACGCGTGCCCACGCCCACCTGCCACGCCATGCAGGCCCGCTCAAGGCGAAGAGCCAGCACTGACCGGCGGTTGGCGCAGAAAATCTCAAGCGCCGCATCAAACGAAAGGCCGGCCGAAAGACCCAAGCGCACAACATCGATCATCTCGGACACTTCGCCGAGCGACACTCGCGCCGGGCCGCCCGCTCCAACCGCGCCCTTCACTCGCGCGGTCAGGGCATCGACCACCGAGCGACCCGCGGCAGCGACCAGCACCGCCTCGCGCTTGCAGGCCCCTGCGATCTTGCGCGCATCCGCCCGATCCAAACCCGTCGCGACAAATACACTCAGGGCACACAGGCAAGCCACAACTGCAACCAGGGCGCTCATAGCTCCACCCGCATAATGCGCCGGATAACCACCAGGGCAACGACGTTGAGGGCTAGACCCAGCACCACAGCGCCCGCACCGGCAGGCGTCGCAAGACCGCGACGAAAATCTGCCGAAAGCAGCGCCAACACCGCGCACATGCCCGCCGGCATCGCCGCGACCATATGCGCAGACATGCGAGCCTGCGACGTCTTAACATCCAGGCGGCGCTTGAGCTCAATGCGCTCCCCCACCATGCTCGACGCCTCGGACAGTAAGTCGGCAAGCGGAGCACCGGTGCGCTGAGACACCTTAAGCGCCAAGGTCACAAGCGAAAGGCCGGGGGCGTCGATGCGCACGAGCAAGTCATCGAGCGCGTCGGTCGCCGAGATGCCGCAATCGATCGCCGCCGCTACCCGCAAAAACTCGGTATGCACCGGTTCTTGCGCATGAGCGCCCACAAAGCGCATGCCCTGGGCCAGCGAATGTCCCGAGGCAAGCGACATGGAAAGTGCGGTAAACGCCTCGGGCATGGCCTCTTCTGCATCGTGTTGCTCGCGCCGGCTCTCAAAGCCATCCCGAGCGGCGCCAGCGGCAATCGGAGCAACAAGTCCCAAGGCAAACCCGAGGGGCGATAACGACACCATCGTTAGCAAAACGCAGCAGACACCGCTCGATAGCAGCAGAAACGCCAAACGCCCCGAAGCATCTTCGATCACGAGGCCAAGGCGACGCGCCGGAGCCAGCGATGCCCACGAACGGGCAATCTTTTTCAGCAGATCGTTTTCCACCAACTCACGCGGCAGCTTCTCTGCCACCGTCTCGAACGCCTGACGCGCCAGCTCCGCCGGCGGCACCTGCGGCACACGAGGTTCCGCCCCGCACGCCGTCGCGACAGAAAACCCTGCCAAACCCCCTACGACGAGGGGCACAGCGACCTCCATTCGTCCACCTCCTCTTGTGTGAGCGTCCCCGACCGCAGGCCTTCTGCGATAAACGGCGGCTCGCGGTCAAGCGTCCAGGTGCGCTCGGCGGCATCGAAAGTCACATAGCGCTCGAGCTCTACGCCGCCCGACGCGGCGCGACGCACCCCCGAATACGAGGAGACGAAGCGCCTGCCATCGGCGTGGCGCTCGGACATCACGATGCCGTCGAGCGCCATGGCAATCTGCTCTTCGATGAGCTCGCTCGGCAGATCGATGCCATAACGTGCAAGCAACGTCAGACGCACCACGGTCTCCTGCTCGGAACCCGCATGAAGCGTGGTGAGCGACCCGTCGTGGCCCGTGTTCATGGCCTGCAACATGTCGCAGCACTCGGCACCGCGCACCTCGCCCACCACGATGCGGTCGGGGCGCATGCGCAGGGCATTGGTCACCAGGTCGCGGATCGTCACCGCGCCCTCGCCCTCAATTGAAGCCTCGCGCGCCTCTAGACGCACCACGTGCGGATGATGCGCAAACTTGAGCTCGGCAGAGTCCTCGATCGTCACGATGCGCTCGCCGGTGGAAATCTCACATGACAACGCGTTGAGCAGGGTGGTCTTACCAGATCCCGTGCCTCCCGCAACCGCCAGGTCCTGTCGCAGCGACACCGCGCACGACAACAGCTGCGCATACCAAAGCGGCAGCGACCCCAGCCCCACAAGCTCGTCCAGCGAGCAGATGCGGTCCGAGAACTTTCGGATGGTGAGAATCGGTCCGTCAATCGCCACAGGCGGAATCACCGCGTTGACGCGATAGCCCGTTTTGAGGCGGGCGTTGACGATGGGGCTGCGCTCGTCGATACGGCGGCCAAGTGGCGAGATGATGCGGTCGATAAGCACACGGATCTGTTCATCATCCTCAAACGCATGCTCGATGGGGTGCAAGACGCCGCCGCGTTCAAAGAAAGCCGAGCGGCAGCCGTTGATCATGATCTCGGTAACGGTGTCGTCCTCGATGAGCGGCTGCAACGGCCCCAGGCCCACTACGTCATCCAAAATCTCGTCGATGATGGTCTCGCGCTCGGTCGTCGCGAGATCGGTCGGTTCCTCAACATTGAGCGCCGCCTCCACCGCGGGACGCAATTCCGAGCGGGCAAGTGCCGGGTCGATATAGGCGCTGATACGCGCCACTTCGTCGTAACCCATGCGGTCCATCACGGCGCACTTGGCGCGTCGTTTCACCGCGCGGCGACGCCCCGCATCTACAGGCGCTGCCCCCGCTGCAGCGCCGGCAGCCTTAATCCTCGTTTGCAGGCTCATCGCTGATCACCCTCGCGCGACCAGGGAAGGCGGATACGCGGGCGTTCGGTGCGCGTTGCACGGTCGGCGACCATATCGCTCCAAGGGCCGACGGCGCACCCCAGTTCCACGAGCATCTCGCGCGTGGCCTCGCGCACGCTGGTCGCAAAAGCACTGGTCTGCCCCACTGCCTCATCAGCGCGCCCAAACGCCATGAGCGCGGCGAGATCCTGCCCGCCATCGGCGATACGAATCTTGGAGCTCAACGCACAGGCAATCTCAAAGCGCATGGCGACGTCCTCGTCTGCCCCGCGCGCACCGAACCGGTTGAACACGGCGCTCATGCGCGTGCGCGGCACACCTACTCGACTTGCCAGTTCAATGACGCGCGACGCCGATGTCGCGGACGACACCGCAGCATCGCCAACGATCAGGCAGCGGTCGCTCGCCGCCACCGCAGCCGCCACGGCGTCGCCCCAAAAGACCGAGGTATCGATAAAGACTACGTCGGATTCGCGACGCAAAACATCAAGCAGTAGCTCCACCGGACGTGCCATGAGCTCGGCTTGCTCGGGCGCCGCAACGGGACCCCAGAGCGTAACGCCTGGCGCCACGCGCATCGATGTGGCTACGATATCCGGCTCGGTGAGCGCGCCCGCCGCCGCCGGCTCGATAAGTGCCGCCATATCGCGCGGAGCATCGACGCCTAACAAGTCGTAAAGGTTTCCAAACATCAGGTCCAGGTCGAGCACGGCGGCACGCAAGCCCAACAGCGACGATGTGTGTGCCATGGTGGCAACGATCGTCGACTTGCCGCAACCGCCCGAACCCGAAATGGCGCAGATGACCGGAGCTCGATGCTGCGGAGCGGCAGCGTCTGCCGGCGGCATCGGAGGCGGCGGGGCGGGCGTCGGCGACAGCGTCCCCGTCTCCCCCGCCGCAACCACACGCTGCGTCCAAGCCGGCATGGCAGCTTGTTCGGTCTGCAAGGCAGGCTCGTTCTGTGCAATCTGCTCATGCTGCATCAGCGACAACTCGCCGCACCCGGCAAAGCCCTCAACTTCGTCGAGTTCATCCGCCAGATTCACGCCGTGCACGTATCCCATATCTACAGCCGGGGAGTCGCCAGCATGCTGTGCCGGCCCTCCAGCGTCATCGTATACAAGGGGGTTCCGGGGGCGCCGACCATGCTCGGCTTCCGCTTTTCCATAATCATCAACACGCGGGCCTCTTGTAGCGCGAGGCGCCCCGGGTTCCCTATCAACAAAAGCATCGGGCTCAATCGTCATGCGCCGATCGGAATCAACCGCTCCCTCGCCCGCGCGCCCGTTGCCGCATATACTGTGCGCAGCGATGACCTCGGTCGCCCCCGCGCGAAACAGTCCCTCGATATCCGACGGATCGAGCGCTTCTATCAACACGACCACGCGACTCACGCGGCCTTCGGCCGTCAGGCGCGCAACAGTCTTGCGCACATCTTCGATATCAAACAGAGACGCCGCGATGATGGCAGCCCCGCGGCGCGACGGAAACGCCCGCGCCATGGAAACCAGCCCGTCCAGGTCACCCACGCGAAGCACCTGTGCACCCGCATCACGGCCCTCGACTTCCTGCTGCAACAGCCCGTAATCGCCGCACGCGCAGCACGCAAGCCAGATCGCCTTCATCACTCGTCGCCTCCGCTCTTTTTGCCGCGCGCCGTGGCGGGAATCGTCAAGCTGACCGTTCCCTTGCCCGAGGCTCCCAGCAGTTCCTTGACGTCTTCGGGGTCAGCCGCCAGCGTCACCCATTCGATCTTGCCCTCGCGCGTGGCACCGGAATTCTCACTGGTATCGATCACGTGCGCGCCGCACAGTCGATCGGTTACGCCATCTTTTTGCACGTACACGTCCACATAGCTGCCCACGCCCGTGGCACCGCCGACCGAGTGCTCGGCATCGACCGCCACCGAAACGGCGACCTTGCCCTTAGGCACCTCGAGCTTGTGGCTCTCGGCCTTGGTGTAGACATTGCAGATCACGGCGTTTTTGGGAATACGCGAAGTCGTCACGTCGCCGCGCACCTGGCGCAGCTCGGTCGCCGCGTCACGCGGCAGCAGGCTCGTCAGCCATTCCTGGGTTATGACATTGGTCTCATCGAGGGTCTCGCCCACATCGATATCGCGCGCCGCGACGCATACCTCGACGCGATCGCCACCGTACTTGGCCAAGGTCTCAGCCTGGACCTGTTCGGCTTGCGAGCGGATCGACGAGCCGTAAACCATGCAGAGCAGAGCAGCGAGCACGCCCGCGACCAGACTGATGGCGATGCGCTTGCTCTTGTTCACGGCCGCTCCTCTCATGGCAGTGCCGGGCGAATGCCCGTACCACCATTGTCTGGGCGGTCAGAGTGCAAAGCGGCGCAATCGCGATCTTGGTTTTCGATGTCAAACCAATCGCCGACCAAAAGCTGACCAGCCCGTCAAGCTCATGGCAAGGTTTTGGTCAGCACGTCAGCAAACTGCATGTTTCGAGGCTTTTCCGCAGCAAAAAAGCCGTCTCCCGAACAGTTGGGAGACGGCTGTCATAGGAAAAATCAATTACAGATGAACATCGGGATCGAGTATTTGAGCGCTCACGCGCATGGATGACGCCAGGTTTTGGAACGTTTCCAGCCGCAGGCTGTCGATCTGCCCGGCGTCCTCGGCCTCGCGAACGGCGCAGCCCGGCTCATGGGTATGTGTGCAATCGCCAAACCGGCACGCGCGCGATGCCTCGACAATCTCGGGGAAGGCGCGCGCCAGACCCCGCTCGTGACCCACGAGCGGTAGACTGCGCAGGCCCGGGGCATCGGCGATCACGCCGGCGTCGCCCGGCAGCGCCACCATCACGCGCGCGACGGTAGTGTGACGGCCCTGGTCGTCGCGTTCGCGCACACCGCCGGTCGCCAACGTATCGTGGCCCAGCAGTGCATTGAGCAGCGTCGACTTGCCGGCACCCGACTCGCCCAGAATCATGGCGCAGCTCCCGGCAGGCACGCAGGCACGGACCTCGTCCAGGCCGCGGCCCTCGGCAGAGGACGTCACGATCACGCGCACGTCCGGACCCACCAGGCGGCGCACGCGGTCCAGATCGCGCTCGAGCTCCTCGGCATCGCAGCGGTCAGCTTTGGTAAGCACCACCACCGGCTCGGCATCGCAGTCAAGCGCCAACACCAGCGAGCGCGCCACGCGGTCGAGCAGCACCTCACCGGCACCGAGCGCCTGCACGATTAGCACGCTATCCACGTTGGAGCAGAGCACCTGGCGCTCTCCACGGGCACGGCCGCGCCAACGCTCAAAGCTCGTACGGCGCGGCAGCACGCACTCAATCACGCCCATATCGTGCCCGGGAGCGCGGCGCACCGCCACACGGTCGCCCACGGCAGGCAGCAGGACCTCGTCCTCGCCGCGCGACTTGGCAAACCCCACGGCATGCTCGGCGCGGAAGGTATCGTCGGCAGTCGCCACCAGCGGAAACCCGCGATCCAGGCGAATAACGGCACCCAGCCGCATCTGCTCGGGCTCCTCGGCATGTGCGCAGAAATCATCAAAGGCAGTCTGCTGGGCTTCATCGACCGGCAGATCATCAAACGCCGGGACATCCTGCAGCGCATCGAGCCCCGGTACGCTCGCCAACAACTCCTCGGCAGACGCGGGGGCCTCGGTCGCAAGCTTCCGACGACGATCGCGCTTAGCCCGCGCCCCCGTCGTCTTTTTCTTCGCTTTAGCTTTAGCCTTAGCCACAAACGCCTCCCAGCAGCCAAAATCACAACTGAGCAGGTATTTTAAATCAAAAAGAGCTGGCCGGGCAAAGCCCGACCAGCTCACAAACTTTCCCTCAGCCCTTTTCATCCGCACGGGAGAAAAGCCAACAAGGATACCGCAGGGCCCGCCCCGGAAGCCCTTTCTCCCGAACGATCCCGCAGCGCGAAGCGCGAGGACCAGTGAGGGAGAAAGGGCGTGGGGCGGGCCCGGACGAGTACGCTACTCTTTCTCCACAGCGCGCATGATCGCCTTGTAGATCTCCATCAGCGGGATGATCAGGAAGGCCAGGCCCAGCGCGGCAAGAACGCCCTTGAGCTCAAGCGTCACAGGGCCAAAGAACATCTCGGCAAGCGTCGGCTGTACGGTCACGATCACCGTCAGCACCAGCGCCAGCGCAGCGGAAGCCCACAGCCACTTGTTCTGCTTCTTCATGGTGAACAGCGACGCACGACGGCTGCGCATATTGAAGCAGTGGAAAATCTCGACCATGTTGAGCGTGATGAACGCCATCATCACGCCTTCCTCGTCGGCATTGCCGGCGATCATATCAGCGATGTGAATGTAGCCCATGTCAAAGTACACGCCCACAAAGAAGCTCGCCAGCACCAGCGCGGTGATGATCAGACCCTGGACCACGCAGTCCAGACCCATATGTCCGGCGAAGACACCGTCCTTAGCGTTGCGCGGCTTGCGCTTCATAATGTCGCCCTCGGCGTCCTCCATGCCCAGCGCGAGCGCGGGGAAACAGTCGGTAACCAGGTTCACCCACAGCAGCTGCACCGGCTGGAAGATGGTAAAGCCGATGAGCGTGGCGATAAACACCGAGAAGACCTCGGCAAGGTTTGCCGAAAGCAGGAACTGGATGACCTTGCGGATGTTGTCGTAGATGCGACGGCCCTCTTCGCAGGCACCGATGATGGTGGCGAAGTTGTCATCGGCAAGCACCATGTCGGCGACGTTCTTGGTGACGTCGGTACCGGTGATGCCCATGCCAACGCCGATGTCGGCGCGCTTGATGGACGGGGCGTCGTTGACGCCGTCGCCCGTCATGGCCACGATCTGGTCGCGCGACTTCCAAGCCTCGACGATGCGGGTCTTGTGCTCGGGCTGAACGCGGGCGTACACGCCGTAGTCCTCGATGTGCGCGTCGAGTTCCTCGTCGCTCATGCGGTCGAGGTCGGCGCCCGTGATGGCCTGGCTGCGATCGGTGACGATACCCAGCTGCTTGGCGATGGCCACGGCGGTGTCGATGTGGTCGCCCGTAATCATGACGGTGCGGATACCGGCATCGTGGGCCTCGCGGATGGCGTCGGCGACCTCGGGGCGGACCGGGTCAATCATGCCGGACAGGCCGCAGAAGACCAGGTCGTGCTCGAGCGCAGCGGGGCTGCAGTCGGCCGGGACCTCGGTGTAGGTGCGGCTTGCCAGCGCCAGCACGCGCAGGGCCTCGTCGGCCATGGCCTTGTTGGCGGCCACGAGCTCGGCGCGACGCTCCTCGGTCAGCGGAACGACCTTGTCGCCCTCGTAGATATGGGTGCACAGGCCGATCACCACGTCGGGCGCGCCCTTGGTGTACTGCTCATACTCGCCGTCCAGGGTCTCGACGACCACGGACATCATCTTGCGGCCCGAGTCAAACGGGGCCTCGCCCACGCGCGGATGCTCGGCAGTCAGGCCAGTGAGCCCCGCCTTGCCGGCATCGTTGACGAGCGCACACTCGGTCGGCTCACCCACGGCCTCGCCCAGCTCCTCGTCCCACTGGGCGTCGGAGCACAGAGCCATGCCGGCCAGGAACTTCTCCTTAGGCGCAGCGAGCTCGTGCTTGACGACGGTCATCTTGTTCTGGGTGAGGGTACCGGTCTTGTCGGAGCAGATGGTCTGCGTGCAGCCAAGGGTCTCGACGGCAGAGAGCTTGCGGATAATCGCCTGACGCTTGGCCATCTTGGTCACGCCGAGCGACAGCACGATGGTCACGACGGCAACCAGGCCCTCGGGGATGGCGGCGACGGCAAGCGAGACAGCGACCATAAAGGTGTCGAGCAGCGCGGTCGGATCGGTGAGAACGTTGCCCACGCCGTGGCGGATGATGTCGACGCCAAAGATGACGACGCAGATGACGATAACCATGATGGTGAGGATGCGGCTGAGCTCGGCGAGCTTCACCTGCAGCGGCGTGAGCTCTTCCTTGGCCTCGGCCAGGGCGCCGGCGATCTTGCCCATCTCGGTGTTCATACCGGTGCCGACCACGACGGCGCGACCGCGGCCGTATACCACGGTGGAACCCATGTAGCACATGTTCTTGCGGTCGCCGAGCGGCACGTCGTCGGTGCCGGCGGCGAGCTCAATGACGTTGGCATGCTTCTCGACGGGCACGGACTCGCCGGTAAGGGCGGCCTCCTCGATCTTCATCGTGGCGCTCTCGAGCACACGGCAGTCGGCCGGGACGGAGTCGCCCGCCTCGAGCATGATCACATCGCCGGGCACGAGCTCGGCGCTCGGCAGGTGCACGAGCTTGCCGTCGCGCAGCACCTTGGACTGCGCCGCGCTCATCTCCTGCAGGGCCTCGAGAGCCTCCTCGCTTTTAGCCTCCTGGACCACGCCCAGCACCGAGTTGACGATAACGACGAACATGATGATGGCGACATCGGCAAAGTCCGCCTCGCCCTTGACCATGCCCGT
Source organism: uncultured Collinsella sp. (assembly GCA_958353395.1). GTDB lineage: Bacteria > Actinomycetota > Coriobacteriia > Coriobacteriales > Coriobacteriaceae > Collinsella. The sequence continues at coordinate 13,323 of CATWSG010000003.1, read as the reverse complement.
GAGCGCGCTGATGACGGCGGCAACGATCAGCATGATGACCATGGGGTCGGCCATCTGCTCAAAGAAGCGCTTCCACAGCGGCGTCTTCTCGGCTTCCTCGAGCTTGTTAGGGCCTGTCTTAGCGAGGCGCGACGACGCCTCGTCGTCGCTCAGGCCGAGGTTCTCATCGACACCTTGGTCGCTGAGCACCTCCGCCGCGGCGGACAGGTATTCCTTTTGCATATAGAGTCCCCTCCTGGGATTCGGGCCACTCAGCAGATTGATGCCCGATCATAATTCCCAGGAGAAGGGCAAGGGCTCATCAAGGCTGCCGTGCTGAGCGGCAGTTGATAGTGGAGCTATGGTACCCCAAAGCAACGCGTCTAGCCAAAACAATCCATTTGGAAATATGGTCCATAAGCAACGGTGCAGACCGTGTGATGCTCAATACTGATAAAACGTTTTTTCTTCGGCGCATCATCAAATTGAAATATCGCCCAGATAGCAGCGGTTAGAACGGTTGGTAAAGTTTTTGCATATACCGTTTTTCCGCAAAAAATGAACTTCTAATTCGGCATACGGTCGATTTTTTGGGGTATTCGGACGCCATTTCGTTATAATCAACTCGGTTTTATTTCTTATGGTTTATCTATCAGCGCAAGACGATGTCAGATGGAGGTCTGAATGTACAAGCGCACCAAGATTGTATGCACCATGGGTCCCGCCTGCGATAGCGACGAGACCATCCGCGAGATGATCAAGGCGGGCATGAACGTCGCCCGTTTTAACTTCTCGCACGGCTCCTACGACGAGCACCACGGTCGCATCGAGCGCGTCCGTCGTATTTCCAAGGAGCTCGGTATGCCCGTCGGCATCCTGCTCGACACCAAGGGCCCCGAGGTCCGCACCGGCCTTCTGGTCGACGGCAAGAAGGTTGCCGTCAAGACCGGCGACAAGATCGTCGTCACCGCTCAGCCCACGACCGAGGATTTCCACGGCACCTCTGAGCACATCTCCCTCGACTACCTGGCTCTGCCCTCCGAGGTCGAGAAGGGCTCCCTCATCCTGATCGATGACGGCCTGGTTGCCCTCGAGGTCGAGTCCGTCGACGGCCAGGACATGACCTGCGTCGTTAAGAACGACGGCCTGATCGGCGAGCGCAAGGGCGTCAACATGCCCAACGTCAACATCTCGCTGCCCGCCATCACCGAGCGCGATCGTCAGGACATCCTCTTTGGCCTGACCGAGAACATCGACTACATCGCCGCTTCCTTCATCCGCGACGGCGAGTCCGTCCGCGGCATCCGCGAGCTTTGCCGCGAGAACGGCGGCGAGCACGTGACGATCTTCCCGAAGATCGAGTGCGCCCTGGGCGTCGAGAACTTCGACGAGATCCTCGAGGCTTCCGACGGCATCATGGTCGCCCGTGGCGACCTGGGCATCGAGATCAAGCCCGAGCTCGTTCCGCACATCCAGAAGGAGATCATCGCCAAGTGCAACGCGGCCTACAAGCCCGTTATCACCGCTACGCAGATGCTCGACTCCATGCAGCAGAACCCGCGCCCGACGCGCGCCGAGGTTGCCGACGTTGCTAACGCCATTTACGACGGCACCGACGCCGTTATGCTGTCCGGCGAGTCCGCTGCCGGTAAGTACCCGGTCGAGGCCGTCAAGATGCAGGCCAGCATTGCTCTCGAGACCGAGAAGTACCTCCCGGCTCACGCTCCGCTCGAGGTTCCGGCTGACGCTCACGGCACCCGCGTTGTCAACAACGTTGTGGGTATGTCCGCTGTGAACATGGCCACCACCGTTGGCGCCAAGTGCATCACCGTGCCGACGACCACCGGCCGTACTGCTCGCCTGATCTCGCACTTCCGTCCCAACATGCCGATCTGCGCGTTCTCCCGCCACGAGTGGGCCGTCCAGCAGATGATCATGTACTGGGGCGTTATCCCGCACCAGGCCGAGATTACCCAGGGCACCGTCAACGGCACGATCGTCAAGGCGATCGAGACCGCTAAGGAGCTCGGCTACGTCGAGGCCGGCGACCTGACCGTCGCCACCGCTGGCGATCCCCGCATGAGCGTCCAGCTCGAGGACAAGGTCTCCTCGACCAACGTCGCTTACGTCGCTCAGGTGCGCTAAGTCGTACTTGCAAGCACACTTGCATCGCAAAGGGCCCGGAAGGCGAAGCCTTCCGGGCCCTTTTTCTGTGCCAATGCCGGCGCACGGCAAAACACACACTCATTTCTTTACCAAAAGCGCGAAATCCACCCTTCGAGACCCAATGAATAAAGTCCCAAGCGCTAAAAGTGTTCGCCCGGTGGCAAACCCACACCTTAACCGACGCTGCTAAATCGTTTTAGCAAGAGCCGGATTGACCTGCTTTTCGGAAGTATGCGGCAAATTCTGATACCTCCGAGCACACCCCGTTTTTTCGCAACAAAATGCCTGATAAACTAGCCTCAAAAGCCAGGTCTGCTCACAAGGTTTAGATTTTGCCGCATACTTCCGAATTGACACTGGCATCGCACGGTCCAAAAGCATATTTCGACCAAGAGGACGTCATGGACCTGACGCTATGCGGTCAATCCGCTTTTTACTATCACCGTATCCCGCCACAGATATTAGGCCTTTACCCTGCCATTAGCCTTGGCAATATGGATCGCAGATGTTGCGGCCTCGGAAGTCATGCAGTTGTAAAAGACCTGCTTCACGCACCGCTTCACAGGATTGTATTCACTCGGGCACAATCCGGGTCGCGAAGCCTGTTTAAATCGCACCTCCTGACCCAAGAGCCGCCTCCCGGGTCGTTTAGGCAAACCGAGCATGGGTTTGATGTCACATCGCCCGAGTTCACACTGCTCAACCTTGCTACGCAGGTCTCACGCAACCAGCTGCTTATGGCGTGTTATGAGATGTGCAGCTCGTTTGCTGTGTATACACCCTGCAAACGAGCGCAACGGCAACTTGATGAAGCTATTTCGCTTAAGCTCATTCCACCCAACTGCGGCTGGGAGCGGGTTATCGACGTCAACGGCAAGGATACCAACCTGTGGAAGCGCACGCCGCTTCTTTCCGCAGCGGATATCGCCGCGTTCGCCAAGCAGGCCGCAGGCCTGCGCGGTGTTAAGCAGCTCCGCTGGGCCGCCGAACGCATGACAGGACAGACCGCCTCGCCCTTCGAAGTACAGACCTCCATGCTTATCTCGCTCCCCCGCGACGAGGGCGGCATGGGCATCAACATCGCAAACAACGTGCGCATCCCACTCAGCGACGCCGCGCGCTCGCTGTATGACAAAACCTGCTGCTACGCCGATATCCTCATCGAAAGCGCCACCGACAGCATGGGTGTCATCCTTGAATGCCAAGGCCGCTCCGCCCACGACAGCGAAGCCGCGAGCCTCTCCGATGCCGAGCGCGCCACCGCGCTCACAAGCATGGGCTACGACGTCATCCAAATTACCTTTGGCCAGATTAAGGATAAGAAGAGCTTCGACCACATAGCCGAGCTCATCCATAAAAAGGCTGGACTTTCCTACACCCCAAAGACCAAACAGGAGCGCGCCGCCGAAGTCACCCTGCGGCAAGAGCTACTTGTCAATTGGGTTGAGCTATTCACCGCCAAGCCGGCCAGCTAGCAGCTAGCAATCAGGGGGACTGCGGGAACGCCAGAAGCGGCAACGCGAGCCGCAAAGCCCGCCTCGGTCAGCTCGATGACCTCGGTAAACGTTGCGTCGAAGAATTTCTCGGTCAGCAGGCGGTATGGCGGATGGTCGGGCTCGCCGGGGTTTTCGCGCACGATCTCGTGCATAACGCCGATGGTCTTGAGCACATACTCCTTATGGATGGGATACTGCCCAAAACGCGTCGCCGCAGTATACAGGCGATCGGTCGCGCGCGGAATCGAAACAATGCCGAGCGTCTTGCCAAACCAGTCAAAGTCGCCTTGCTTTTTAATGCGGAACTCCTCGCACGGCTTGCCGCCGTGCGCCTCCAGGTACTGATTCACGCGCGTATTCCATACGGTATCGGCCACCAGATGCGACCAGACACCCAGTGTCAAATCGAGCAACGACTGCGCCACATCTTCGGATGCAAGCGAGAACTCACAGGCGCCGGGACCGGCAACCGGCTCGGCATCCCTGTAGCGCTGGGGATAGTGCACGCGATTCAGTCGCTCGCGCTCATCGACAATCGAGGTGGCCGCGGCTGGCGCACCGGTGGGCGAACTTTTAAGCAACGGTGCCACATAGGTATCCCAGAACTCATGCTCACGAGGCTTAGGGATAGGCTCGGGCTTTGCAAAGTGCGTAATGCGGTACGGGATGGGATCGGCGATGCCAGGGACCATATAGCCCACGAAGATATCCGGAACCACGCAGCCAAACAAAAAGGCATTGCGGTCGCGCACGCTATTGGCAAGCGCACCGGTGCGCTCCAGCAAACGCTCCGTCTGAGCGATATGAATGTTCCAGCTTGGCATAGCCACCCCCATAAAAAACCTGGATAACTATACCATCACGGCAAAGCCGCGCGGGCGGCTACGCACGCTCTACGCAGCAACTAGTCCGTAGCACCGCTTTCGGTTCCATACGACGGCGAAGGCGCCTCGATCACATGGTGATATCGATCGATATAGATTGCACGGGCACCCAGGCGTCGCACCAAATCCTGGTGATGTGTGCTCATCAAGACCGTCTTACCCGCCGCGACGTAGGCCAGCAAGAAGTTGACCACAATGTCGCATGAATCCTCGTCGAGCCCATTGGTAGGCTCGTCGAGGACCAAGATATCCGGGTTCATCGACACCACCGCAGCCAGCGCAACGCGCTTCTTTTGCCCGCCCGAGAGCTGATAGGGAGAGGCGTCGGCAAGGTCGGCAACCTGGAACAGCCCCATGGCATCGCGCACGCGGCGCTCGAGCTCGTCTGCCGGCAGCCCCATCTGCGCGGGACCAAAAGCAACTTCCTCGCCCACCGTAGCGCAGAACAGCTGAGCATCGGCATTCTGAAACACAAAACCTACGCGCTGATGAAAACGCTGAGCGGCCGCGGAATCCTTTAGAAACGCCTCATCGATCACGTGCCCGTCAAACAGGTATGCCCCTGCATCCACGAGTTCAAGGCCGTTAATAAGACGCATAATCGTCGTCTTGCCGCAGCCGTTGGGACCGAGCAGGGCAACGAGTTCACCACGGTCCACGCGCAGCGAAACGCCGTCGACCACCGTATGGCCCGCATAGGAAAACACCACGTCGCGAAACTCGATGAGCGGCGTTGCCTCGGCGCCAACAGCACCGCTCGCGCCCATCGCGTCATTTGTATCGTTTGCCAAAACGTCGCCCTTCCCCATTTGCATCCCCAGTCGGAACCAGCAGCGCCTACAGCACGGCGCACAACACTGTCAGCAGCGCCACGCCGGCCGCATAGGCCGCATCGCGCCAGCCAAACCTGGCGCGCGCGGGAGCCGGATACGCACCGGCAAAGCCGCGGCAAAGCATAGCCTCGTCCATCGCGCGGCTGCATTTCATCGCCTTGATAAAGGTCATGCCCATGATACCCGCGATCGAATCGGTACGCGAAAATCCCTCGGGCGCACGGCCAACGCTGCGCAGCATGACCGATTCGCACAGATCGTGCGCCGTGCGTCCCAGCACCTCGATATGCTTGAGTGCCATATCAAACGTAAAGATAACCTCGTCGGGCAGGTGCAACATCTTGAGCGCCGCCGACATGCGGCTCCAGGTAAGCGTCCACGAAACGCCCAGCACCAGCGACACATTAATGAAGGTCTTGAGCGCGATCTTGAGCATGGCGCCCGTGGCAGACGCGCCCAGCAGCAGGGCAGGCAATGCCAGAACCACCGCAAGCCCCGTGGCGCCGAGCGTCGGTACAATGGTCGCACGCAGCCCGCGTGCGGGGCGCACCGCGACCAGCACCAGCGCGATAGCCGCCATCAACATGAGGTACAGCGGGCTCTGCGTCAGACACACGCACAGGACGCAGACGAACATCCCCACCAGGCGCACCGGAGCCGAAACGCAAGAAAGGGCGCGGTCGACCATCGACCCGCCCTCGTGCGCGCCTCCACCCAGGCGAACCCGCTCAAGCAGGCTCGCCAGGTGCAGGACGTTCTTTTGCATCACACGATGCCGAGCCCCCACGGGCTCGTAACGCTGCTCGACCGCAAGCCAGCTAGGCAGCTCGGCTATTGCCATGAGCACCGCTTTCCTTAACCGTCAGCGAGATCAGACGGAATGCGATGGTGAGCACCGCCACGCCAATCACGCCGGACAGGATATACATGGCAGCCTGACCGGCAAAGCCAAGACCCTGCTCCTCGGAATAGGCCTGCAGGTAATCACCCGTAGGCAGAGCGTCGGCAAAGGTCGGGGTATCAAGGCCGACCGAAGCCTGCAGGCTGTCGTCACCAGCCTCCTGAACGGCGGTCGCGGCGCCCTCGGCGTCCCACTCGCCCCATGCGTCACCTGTGGCAAGCAAGCCGAGCGGCGTAGCCACGACAAGCACGGCAACCAAGATGAGCGTGGGGACCAGCGAGGTCTTCTTGGCAGCAGCGCCCTCGGCAGTAAGCTGGCCATCGACGGCCTCGGGCCCGACGATAACGCTCGGCGCCGTCTTCTTAATGAAACCGTAGATGGCGGCCGTCGCCACGCCCTCGATCACGCCGGCAACCAGCATATGCGGGATCAACATGGCCGGAATAGCCACGGACAGCGGGAAGGGGCAGTACAGCGGCGCGCCCGAAGCGTTGGTAAAGAGCATCGGCTGAATACCAAACTCGATTGCCGCGCACAGGGCCGCCAGGCACAGGCCGACCCAACCGCTCACGACGGCAGAAACCGAGGTGCCCCAGCTCTTGTCGTGCAGGCGGCTGTTGAGCGCACGGAACACGATAGCAGCGACAAACGGCAGCACAAAGGCCATGTTAAAGCAGTTAGCGCCAAACGACAGAACGCCGCCGTCGCCAAACAGCAGCGCCTGCAGCGCCAGCGCAACCGAGACAGCGATAGCCGCGGCCTCGGGGCCTAGCAGCAGTGCAATGAGCGCGCCGCCGACGGCGTGACCTGTGGTGCCGCCGGGCAGCGGCACATTGAACATCATAAGCAGGAAGGAGAACGCGGCGCAGATGCCCAGGAAAGCCATGTGCTCGCGATCGAGCGTGGCGCGCACTTTCTTGATGCAGTGGATCCAAACGGGCACCATCGCCACTGCCATGACGGCATCGGTCTGCGGGGACAGATAATTATCTGGAATGTGCATGTACGCCTCCCGGTTATCGGCGCACGGAATTGCAACGCCGCTTGAATCACCTTGTCAGTGTTACGTATTGTCAGATTCGTAACACGCCGCGGGCTATCATAGCAAAACGGCGCACTGCCGACAAAGCAGCACGCCGTTATGTAATGCGCGTGTCATATATGCAGGCTCAGCAGCGCCTTATACCGGGCATAGCAGTCACGTAGGATTCGGCAGCAGCCACCGCTGACCCATACCCCAGCGCAGGACCTAGCCGCGGACCTCGCCGTTTACGCCCTTGCACACCTTGGTGACGATCTTCTGGTGCGCCTTTTCGACCTCTTCGCTGGTGAGCGTGTGGTCGTCGGAGCGATACGTAAGCGCAAAGGCCATGGATTTCTTGCCCTTGCCGATGCGGACCGGATCGCGGTAGACATCGAACAGGCGCACGCCCTCGAGCAGCTTGCCGCCGGCACTCGTAATACGACGCTCAAGATCCTCGCAGGTCACAGTGTTGTCGACCACGATAGCAAGGTCGTGCTCAACGGCCGGGTACTGCGAGAACTCACGGTAGTTCTCCTGGTTGCGGGCGCCCTTGATCAGCTTGTCCAGGTCGAGCTCAAAGGCAACGACGACCTCGTCAATGCCCATAGCCTCGCGCGCCTCGGGGTGGATCTCGCCAACCCAGCCCAGCACGGTACCGCCCGAGAGCACCTCGGCAGCACGACCCGGCTGCAGGAAGGCATAGCTCTCGCCCTCGACGGGACGGAATCGAACCTTCTCGATGCGCAGCTGAGCAAGCAGCTCCTCAACGATGCCCTTGCCAAAGAAGAAGCGCAGCTTACGGTACTTCATGCTCCAGGACTGCTCGCTCCACTGGCCCGAGAGCACGCCCGCTACGGACTTGGTCTCCTTGGGCAGGCTGGCGTTCTCGCGACCGTGGAACAAGCTGCCGACCTCGTACAGGTGCACGTTGGGCGTGCCGTGGGCCTCGTTATAGGCCACGGATTGCAGCAGGCCCGGCAGCAGCGAACGGCGCATCTCGGTCTGCTCGGCCACCAGCGGGTTCATGAGAACCACGGGGCAGCCGCGGCCCTCGGTGGACATGCCAATCTTCTCCAGGTCGCCCGGGGCAGCAAAGCCAAAGGTCGTGGTCTCGTTGAGGCCACAGGCGCGCAGGATCTCGCCGACCTTGCGGGTAAGCTTCTGCTCGCGCGTCAGACCGCCGATGTGGTTCTTGGCAGCCGGAATGGTTGCCGTGACGCGACCCATGCCCCATAGGCGCAGGACCTCCTCGATCAGGTCGATCTCACGCGGCAGGTCGGGACGGAAGCTCGGCGGCGTGACCATAAAGTCCTCGCCGTCGCGCTCGACGGTGCAGCCCAGGCGGGTGAGCGAGCGCTCGATAAAGTCGGGCTCGATGTCGGCACCGCAGATGGCGTGCACGCGGGCCAGGCGCAGCTTGATGCTGTCGATGGTCTTGGGCGCGGGGAACACGTCCACATAGCCGGGGGCGACCTCGCCGCCGGCGATCTCCTCGATAAGCGCGCACGTCACATTGGCGACGTCCACGCAGCCGGTCTCGTCGACCTGGCGCTCAAAGCGGATGGAGGCGTCGGAGATCAGCGACAGGTCACGGCTGGTGTGCGAGGTGCGGCCGGCGTTGAAGCAGGCGCTCTCGACCATCACATCGACGGTATCGTCCTCGATCTCGGAATCCATACCGCCCATGACACCGGCCAGCGCCACGGGACGCTCGCCGTCGGTGATGAGGCCCATGCCGGCGTCGAGCACGCGCTCCTCGCCGTCGAGAGTCGTGAACTTCTCGTCCTGCTGGGCGGCGCGAACCACCACGCGACGGTGGCCATCGCGCTCGGCAAAGGTGTCGAGGTCAAAGGCGTGCAGCGGCTGGCCGGTGAGCATCATCACGTAGTTGGTGATATCGACGATGTTGTTGTGCGGGCGCACGCCCAGGGCGTTGAGGCGCTTGACCATCCAGTCGGGCGAGGGACCGACCTTCACGTTGCGCACGATGCGGGCGACGTAGCGGTCGCACAGGCCCTCGTCGGCAATCTCGACCGAAAGCTCGTCGTCGGTCGCGCGGCCGGTCTCGACCTTGATGGCGGGCAGCTCAACGTGGAAATCGCGGTCGAAGATGGCACCGGTTTCGCGGGCCATGCCGATCATGGACAGGCAGTCGGGGCGGTTGGGCGTGATCTCGCAGTCGAGCACGGTGTCGCTCGAGCCCACGTACTCGGCAAACGGCATGCCGCAGGGCGTATCCTCGGGCAGGATCATGATGCCGGAGTGGTCGCCGCCCAGGCCGAGCTCGCGCGCGGAGCAGTTCATGCCCATGGACACGACGCCGCGAAGCTTGCTCTTCTTGATCTTGACGTCGCCGGGCAGGACAGCGCCGATCATGGCCGTGACGATGTGGTCACCAGCCTCGAAGTTCTGCGCGCCGCAGACGATCTGCAGCGAGGCGGGGTTGCCATCGGCGTCGAGGTTCTTGTCGCCCACGTCGACCGAGCACACATACATGTGGTCGCTATCGGGGTGCGGGGTCTTGGTGAGCACCTTGGCGGTCACCACGTGGTCGAAGGACTCGCCCACGGTGTCGATCGCCTCGACCTCGGTACCGGTACGGATATATTCGTCCGAAAGGGTCTTGGGATCCTCCGGAATATCGATCATGGTCTTGAGCCAGTCGTAAGAAACGCGCATCTAACTGGTCTCCTTTCATAAATGCGGCTTTGAGCCGGAAACTGCAACTAAGAAGAAAGCGTTCTAGAACTGGTTCAAGAACCTCATGTCACCAGTCATCAACGTGCGCAGGTCGGGCAGGTCGTAGCGCAGTGCCGCGACGCGCTCGGCGCCAATACCAAAGGCGAAGCCGGTGTACTTCTCGGGGTCGATGCCGCAGTTGATCAGGACGTTGGGGTCGACCATGCCGCAGCCCAGGATCTCGATCCAGCCGCTGTGCTTGCAGAAGTTGCAGCCCTTGCCGCCGCACACGTGGCAGCTCACGTCCACCTCGCAGCTGGGCTCGGTGAAGGGGAAGAAGTGCGGGCGGTAACGCGTCTTGCGATCCTCGCCAAACATGCACTTAACAAAGTAGTCGAGCGTGCCCTTAAGATCGCCAAAGGTGATGCCCTCGTCGACGACCAGGCCCTCAATCTGGTTGAACTGCGGCAGGTGGCAGGCGTCGGCCGTGTCGGGACGGTAGACGGTGCCCGGGCAGATCATGTAGATGGGCGGCTTCTGCGACTCCATGGTGTGGATCTGCACGCCCGAGGTCTGGGTGCGCAGCAGCACGTCGGACTCACCGTGAGCGTGAGCCTCGGGATGCGCGACGCTGCCGGGGTTGTTGTCGACCACATAGAACGTGTCGCGAGCCGAGCGGCTCGGGTGATCCATGGGCGCGTTGAGCGCGGTGAAGTTGTAGTAGGAAGTATCGACCATGGGGCCGGACTCGACGGTGTAGCCGATACCGCAGAAGATGTCCTCGGCCTCCTCGATGATCTGCTTGATCAGGTGCTGGTGACCGATCTGCGGACGGATGCCCGGCAGCGTGATGTCGACGGCCTCGTGCTCGAGCGCGTGCTTGAGGGCGGCAGCCTTCATCTCGGTGGTGCGCTCGTCGAGCATGCCCTCGATCAGCTGGCGCATCTCGTTGGCGCGTTTGCCCATCATGGGACGATCCTCGGGGGCGAGCTTGCCCATCATGCGCATCAGGCCGGTGATACGGCCCTTGCGACCGAGCAGCTCAACGCGCGCAGCCTCGAGCTTGGCAGCGTCGTCGGCGCCTGCGACGAGCTCCTTGGCCTCTTCCTCGAGTTTGACCAGATCATCAATCAGACTCATGTCTTCCCTTTCGTCTCTCGCGCATCTCGCTTGCCGGGGCGGCTAGCACCCGATAGCTGCGGATGTGCGGCCCGGTTCGGTAACAAAAAACCGCCCTCGGGCATGTACATTGCCCAAGGACGGTTGAATTCCGCGGTACCACCTTGTTTGACCCGGCGGATGTCTGGCCCGCCGTGCCCACTCTGCGCCCCTTGTCGCGAGGCTCACGGCTTCCCTACTGGGGCTTCGCTGCCACCGGCCGCGCGCCCGTTGAGGTCGCTGCTCGGGAGTGAACGCTTGGCCCTTGCCACCGCAGGAAGGCTTGCAGCCCATGACCTTCCCTCTCTTGCCGGCGACACGGCGGGCAAAACCCTCTCCGTCAACGCATTGGGCTATAGGATAACACATTTCGCGGGCGCATCGCCGCGTTCCGTTTTGTTCGCGCTGGGTACAAGGCAGGTAGCTGTGCAAACTGGCCGTGCACCCGTCTGCGGCGCTCGGCCTGCGAGATTAAGGATGCGGTATGGGAAAGAAACTCGATAAGAAGGCCAAGGCCGCCGTGGCAAAGGCTGCCAAGGGCGTCAAGGCTGCTAAAGTCGACAAGGCCGTCAAAAAGTTCCGCAAACTCGAGGGCAAGCTGTGGACTCGCGAGTACCTGCTCAAGATTGCCGAGTTCGATGGAGCGACGATTGCTCCTGCCAACGGCGCTGCCGCCCGTGCCGACGCCATGGGCACGCTTGCCGGCGAACATCACAAGCTACTGACCAGCGAGAAGTCCGTTGAGCTCGTACGCTCGTTAGCGCGCGAGACGGTTGCAGGCGGCAAAATCGACGACCCGCAGCTGCTCGACGAGATCCGCGTGCTCGGCCGCGACCAGCGCGAGGCAAGCGTTATTCCTACCGAGGAGGCCGAAGCCTGGACCAGGCTCACCTGCGAGGCCGACGCCGTGTGGCACAAGGCCAAGACGGCCAACGACTGGGCGAGCTTTGAGCCCTATGTGGATAGAATCGTCGCCCAACTTAAGCATCAGGCCGAACTCATGGACCCCAAGCGCGACCCATACGACGTTTGGCTCGACCAGTACGAGTGCGGCCTTTCTGCCGAGAGCTTCGACGCGTTTTGCGAGGAGGTCAAGGCCACGGTCGTGCCGCTCGTGCACGCCATCGGCGAGCGCGGCCAGCAGCCCGATGCCGACTTTTTGCACGCCCGCGTGCCCGAGGCCGCCCAGCGCGCCATGAGCTTCGACCTGATGAAGCTCGTCGGCCTGAACCTGGACGACACCACGCTTGCCTTTACCGAGCACCCGTTTAGCGAGGGCTTTGCCGTGGGTGACGCGCGCATCGCGACACACATCTACGAGGACGATTGCATCTCCAACGTCTACAGCATCATCCACGAGGCGGGGCACACCATGTACGAGCTGGGCGTCAATCCCGCCTATGCGCGCACGTGCCTGGAGGGCGGCACCTCCATGGGCATCCACGAGAGCCAGAGCCGCTTTTTCGAAAACACCGTGGGTCGCAGCCGCGCCTTTATGGGACCGCTGCTCGAGGTGCTGCGCCGCCACGCACCCGAGGTCTACGGCGACGTCGACGAGGACACGCTCTACCACGCCGTGAACATCGCGCAGCCTTCGCTGATCCGCACCGAGGCCGACGAGCTCACCTATCCGCTGCACGTTATGGTGCGCTACGAGATCGAGCGCATGCTGTTTGCCGGCGAGGCTACGGCCAAGGACATCCCCGCGCTTTGGAACCGCTTCATGGATGAGTACCTGGGCATTCCCGTTCCCGACGACACGCACGGCTGCCTACAGGATACGCACTGGAGCGGCGGCTCGTTTGGCTACTTCCCCACCTATGCGCTGGGCAGCGCCTACGACGCCATGTTTGTGCCGGCCATGTGCCGCGACGGCGTCGACCTTACCGGCGCCTGCGCGAGCGGCGACCTGACACCCGTCCGCGCCTGGCTGGGCGAGCACATTTGGCAGTGGGGCCGCGCCAAGGACGCGCCGGAGCTCATCAAGGGCGCGTGCGGCATGGCGTTCGATGCCCGCTACTACTGCAGCTACCTGCAGGACAAGTTCACCACGCTGTACCAACTGTAAAGCTTAGGCGACACGCCAACGCAAAGGGGCGCCGCAGGATCTATCCCGCGGCGCCCCTTTACACCCAGCCACCAACCCGACAGTTAGGTGTTCCTATAGTTTTGTCAACCGTCGGGGCTACTCCCGGTAGGGCAC
>CATWSG010000002.1 GCA_958353395.1 uncultured Collinsella sp. | reverse complement strand
CGACACCCGCTTTAGGAGAGCGGTGCTCTATCCCCTGAGCTACGGAGGCATGTTGTACTAGTGTAGCAGATTTACTGCATCGCAATACGTCGCATGACTAGACTTCGAAGTTGCGGTGGAATAGTTCCTGCCTGAAGCATCTAAAGCCGTATTTAGGAACTATTTCACCGCAGCTTGTGAGGAGCTAGTTACCTTTGTGGAAGAGATTTTTGATAACGGAGGGGATGCTCCTGGCGCCCTTGGCCGTCACATCGATAAAGTCGGGCGAACGCACGAGCTTATCCTCGTCGACGTACTTGCGGACAGCACGAAGCGTCTCTTTGTCGTCGCGCGTCGAAAACGTAAAGTGACCGTTGTCCTTGGTGAAGATGGCAAAACGCGTGATCTTCTTGGTGCCGCGTAAAACCTCGGCCGCGATGTAGTCGACCTCGTCCCACGGGATTTGAATATAATCCTCGGGATTGCGCTCGTTGTAATACTCGAACGCCTTATTGCCCACCATCACGTTACCGTGGCTGGTAAGCCCCATCAGGCAGGTTGCCGGCGTTGCCAGATCGACCGTGCTGTTCTGAGATTGCGCCATACGCGCCTCGCCCTCCAATAAAAACAATCGGACCGCATCCAGTGTACCCACCGGGTGCGGTCCGTTTCAATGGCTCAAAAGCCCTTACCTAGCAACTCTCGGTCTTAAGCCGAAGCGTGCTTACATGAAGCCGCAGAAGCGACCGATGATGCCGACGGCGAAGAGAGCCAGGATGATGACGATCGGGCTGACCTTCTTCTTGAGGAGCTTGCAGACCAGCAGGGTCAGGCACACGGCGGCAAGGCCGGGGATGAGCTGATCGAGGTTGGCCTGAAGCGTGGTGACCTTCATCTGATCAAGGGCGGTAGCACCGACGGAGTTGTACATCGTCAGCGCTTCCTTGATACCCTCGGAACCGGAGGGCAGGCTAGCCCAGTCGATAAAGGCGCCAGCAGACTGCTTGACCGTGGAGACGATCGGGGTGAAGGAAATGGACACCCAGCGCTCGACCAGGGCGCCGATGATGAACATACCCAGGATGGAAGCGCCCTCGGTGACCTTGCCCATCAGACCACCGGAGAGGTCCTTGGCGATGGAGGAGCCGACCTTGTAGCCAAACTCCTGCGTGTACCACAGGAAAGCGTAACGGATGATGTTCCACGCGAAGAAGAACAGCAGCGGACCGACGATGCTGCCGGACATGGCCAGGGAAGCGCCCAGAGCGCCCAGAATCGGGCGAAGGGTGAACCAGAAGACGGGGTCACCGACGCCGGCGAGCGGGCCCATCATACCGACCTTGACGCCCTGGATGGCGACGTCATCGATCGGAGCACCGTTGGCGCGCTCCTCCTCGAGGGCGAGGGTAACGCCAATGACGGGGGCGGAAACATAGGGGTGGGTGTTATAGAACTCCAGGTGGCGCTTAAGAGCGGCAATCTGGTCATCCTTGCTGGTGTAGAGCTTCTTGATCGCAGGGATCATTGCGAAGCACCAGCCGCCGTTCTGCATACGCTCGTAGTTCCACGAGCCCTGAAGGAACTGATGACGGAAGCAAACCTTCTTGCGGTCAGCCTTGGTGAGCTGAATCTTGTTCTCTGCCATATGTATCACTCCCCTCCTACTCGTAATCGTTCAGAATGTCGCCGAGCGGGTCGCCGGAGCCACCGCCCGTGCCGCCACCCTGCTTGGCCAGATCCTTAAGGCCAAGGTAGATGAGGGCAAGGGAGATGCCGATGAGGCCAAGGGCGATCAGTGTGAGCTGAGGGATGGCAGCAAGGACAAAGCCGAGGATGAAGAACGGCCAGGTCTCCTTGGTGGCCATCATGTTGATGACCATGGCGTAACCGACGGAAGCGACCATGCCGCCGCCGACAGCCATGCCGCCGGACAGCCAGTCGGGCATAGCGTTAAGCGCGTTGGTAACGGCCTCGGCCGGGATGACGCACAGAAGCACTGCCGGGATGGCGATACGAAGGCCCTGCATGAGGATGGCAGCATACTGCCAGCGCTCGATGCCGGAGAAGTCGCCCTTCTCGGCGCAACCGTCCATGGCGTGAGCGATAGCGGTAGCAATGGTACGGCAGATCATGGTCAGGAACAGACCAGCGACCGACAGCGGGACAGCGACGGCGATGGCCGCGGTAACGGCCTTGGCCGAATCGGTGGCGCCGCCGTTGAGGGCGAGCACCATGATGATCGAAGAAGCGACCGAGGCCAGAGCGGCGTCAGGCGCGACGGCGGCGCCGACGTTAGCCCAGCCAAGGGCCATCATCTGGAGCGAACCGCCCAGGAGGATGCCCTCCTGAAGGTGACCGGTTACGAGACCGATAAGCGTGCATGCCACGAGCGGCTGATGGAACTGGAACTCATCCAGAATGCCTTCCATACCAGCAAGCAACGCGACAATCGCAACAAGCAGAATAGTGATTGCAGACATGTATCGGACCCTCCTTTACTATGCTTGAGCGGCCAGTTCGGCCTTAGCTTTCTTCAACATGGCGTCGAGATCCTCGGAAGCATCCGAAGGAACCTTGCGGACCTCGAACTTGACGCCCTTGGCCTTGAGGGCCTCGAGGGTTTTAACGTCGTCATCGCCCATAGCGACGGCGTTGGTGACGACGACCTTGCCCTTGGAGTGAGCCATGGAACCGATGTTGACTTCCTTGATGTCGACGCCGGCCTCGATGGCCTTGAGCAGATCCTGCGGGTTCTCGAAGAGCAGCATGGCCTTGGTGTCACCAAAACGCGTGTCCTTGACGACCTCGGCCATCTTCTTGATAGGCACGACGTTGGCATGGACTCCCGGAGGGGCAGCCTGCTCGATCATGGTCTTGCGGAGCTCGTCGTGAGCAACGCCGTCGGAAACCACGATGATGCGGTTGGGGTTAATCTGCTTGGTCCACGTGGTGGCCACCTGACCATGCAGCAGACGGGTGTCGATACGGACGTGGGCGATCTTGATATGCCCGTCGCCGATGACCGTTCCCGGAGGGATGGCGCCTGCAGGAGCAGCGGCGGCCGCAGCCGGCTTCTTCTCCTCGGGCTCCAGAGACTCGGGCTTGACGCGCACGCCAGCCTTAGCCTCAGTCACGAGATGTTTTGCGATCGCATGTGCAGTGTTCTTTGCGTCAAAGCGCTGCGAATATGCCTCGATGAGCATAGGCAGGTTGACACCGGTGACGATAGCCCAGGAATCGTGGCCCTCGATGAGCCCGCTAATCTGGTTGAACGGCGTGCCGCCCCACAGATCAACGAGGAAGAGTACCTGCTCCTGGTCGTCGAAGGAAGCGACTGCTTCCTCGACCTTAGCACGGAAGTCGTCGGGGCCCATGCTCGGCTCGAGCGAGACCACGGCCACAGACGGCTGATCGCCAAAGACCATCGAGCCCGTCTGCTTGATTCCAGCTGCCAAGTCCCCGTGGCTAGCAAGAACAATACTTACCATCACATAACCTCCTTTTTGTCTACGTATTTCCTACACGACATGAAAGGAGTATAGCTGTTTGGTTTGTGGAATTATAGCTAAATTCGTAAAAGGTTGCATTATTTGTTTAAACGTCCAAGTTTGTTACAAATTGATTACGTTGCTGGTTTACAGTTCATCGCTTGCTAAAACGTGATTTGCTAATTGCTTTCAAAGACATACACAAGCGCACTGTTCGTTAATACCGCTTTTAGATGGATCCCAATGCGCCTACGTACCGCTATTTTGTTTAAACAGACATGACTTGACTATTTGCGCGACTTATGCTCTACGAAACTACTCAAAGAAGTTGCGGTGGAATAGTTCGTGTTTAAGAGCCAGAAGGCTAGATTTAGGAACTATTTCACCGCAACTTATAGGGAATCCTAGGCGATGTGGAGGGGGTTGGCGGCGTCGACGGCGTCGGGGACGTCGGAAGGGCCGTCGGGGACAGCGTCTGCCGGGTCCTCGTCGGGGGTCTCGATCTGCTTGATCATGACCTCCTGACCCTGCAGCAGGTATGTCTCGCCGCTACCGCAATGGGGACAGGTCTTGCCGTGCTCGACCGTCGCGTAGTCGCGGCCGCACGCCTTGCAATGCGTCACGGCCTCGACGGGCTCCACAATAAGCTCCGCGCCCTGCGCGATGGGCTTTTTATCTGCCGCCCAGCGCCAAGCGTCGAGCAGCAAGTCGGGAACGACGCCCGAGACCTCGCCCAACAGCAACGTCACGCTCGAAACGCGACTCACGCCATTGGCGCGCGCCACGTTCTCGACATCGCGAATGATGTGATAGACGATTCCCAATTCATGCACTTTTTCCTCCGCCGTTCCCGTTATGACTACTTACTTGCGACCGAACTTAATCTTGATGGCGCGTTTCAAAGCATACTTGCCCAGGCTTAGGAGCTTTTGCTCGTATTTGACCATCGTGGAGCACTCGGGGCGGTCGCGATCCAGGTGGATGGCATCGAACGCACACTTGGTAGTGCACAGACCGCAGCCGATGCACTTGTTGGGGTCGACGATCGAGGCACCGCAACCCAGGCAGCGGGCGGTCTCGGCGCGCACCTGCTCCTCGGTAAAGGTCTCGACGTACTCGCTAAACGGCGCGGCCTTCTCGCGCTCGCGGTCGACATGCGCCACCTCGCGGCTCGCGTTGTCGTAGCTCTCGATCACGACATCGTCGCGGTCGAGCGCGGTGTAGCGGCGCTGATTGCGGCCGATGGTGAGCGTGGAGCCCGGCTGCACAAAGCGATGGATGGACACGGCGGCCTCGTGACCGGCGGCGATGGCATCGATGGCAAAGCTCGGGCCGGTGTAGACGTCTCCGCCCACAAAGATGTCGGGCTCAGCGGTCTGATAGGTCTGAGGATCGGCAAGGGCGCCCTGGCCGCGGCCAAGCTCCACCTTGGAGCCAGCCAGCAGATCGCCCCACACAATGGACTGGCCAATCGACATGACGACACGGTCGGCATCGACACGGCGCAGATCGTTCTCGTCGTACTCGGGCGCAAACCGACCCTCGTCGTCAAAGACACGCGTGCAGCGCTTGAAGGTGATACCACACACACGACCGGCCTCGTCCAGGTGAACCTCCTTGGGGCCCCAGCCGCAACTGATGTGGGCGCCGTCCTCAACAGCCTCGCGACGCTCCTCCTCGCTAGCGGGCATCTGGGCCTCGCTCTCCAGGCAGAACATCTCAACGTGCTCGGAACCCAAACGGCAGGCGTTGCGCGCGACGTCGATAGCCACGTTGCCGCCGCCCACCACGATGGTGCGGCCGGGCAGCGCATCGATCTTGCCACTGTTGACCTCACGCAAAAAGTCAACGGCCACGGTCACGTCCTCGGCATCCTCACCCGGAATACCGGCGAGGCGGCCACCCTGGCAGCCGATGGCAACATAAAAGGCCTTAAAGCCCTGCTCACGCAGCTCGTCGAGCGTCACGTCGCGACCGACCTCCACGCCATAGCGGAACTCGGCACCCATCAGGCGAATGATCTCGACCTCGGCCTCGATAACATCCTTCTGCAGCTTAAAGCTGGGAATGCCATAGGTGAGCATGCCGCCCGGGCGCTCGTTCTTCTCGAACACGACGGGCTTGTAGCCCTTCTCGGCCAGATAGAAGGCACAGGACAGACCGGCCGGGCCGGCACCGATGATGGCGATCTTCTGATCGAAGCCGCCGGCACGCGTCGGGGTCACCACGGGTGGGACATAGCGGGTCGCGGCATCAAGATCGCGCTGGGCGATGAACTTCTTGACCTCGTCGATAGCCACGGCGGCGTCCACACGGCCGCGGGTGCAAGCATCCTCACAGCGGCGGTTGCACACGCGGCCGCAGATAGCGGGCAGCGGGTTCTCGCGCTTGATGAGCGCCAGCGCCTCGTCATAGCGGCCCTGTGCCGCAAGCTTCAGATAGCCCTGAACGGCAACGTGCGCGGGGCAAGCCGTCTTGCAGGGCGCGGTGCCGGACTCGTGCGTCTCGATACGGTTATCGTTGCGGTAGTTGGGCGACCACTTGGTGTGGTCCCACTTGGTGGCATCGGGCAGCTCCTGGCGCGGATACTCGGGCACCTGTCCGCCGGCCTTTTTGCTGCAGAGCTTCTGGCCGAGCTTGGCGGCGCCGGCCGGGCACACTTCAACGCAGCGACCGCAGGCCACACACTTGTCCTTCTCGACCTTGGCGACATAGGCCGAGCGCGAAAGATTGGGCGTGTTGAACAGCTGCGAGGTGCGCAGGGCGTAGCACACGTTGACGTTGCAGTTGCAGATGGCGAAGATCTTGTTCTCGCCGTCGATATTGGTGATCTGGTGCACAAAGCCGTTGTCCTCGGCCTGGCGCAAAATGTCGTAGACCTCCTCGCGCGTCACATAGTGGCCGCGGTCGGTCTCGACCACGTAGTCGGCCATATCGCCCACGGCAATGCACCAGTCGGCGGGGTCGTCGGCGCAACCCTCGCCCATCACGCGACGGCTCGCGCGGCAGCTGCAGGTGCTGGCGGCATACTTACCCTCGTATTTGTCGAGCCAATGCTCGATATGCTCGATCGGCACCGAGGTGCTCGCGGCGTCGATGGCCTTCTCGACTGGAATGACGTGCATGCCGATACCGGCGCCTCCGGGCGGCACCATCGGCGTGGCCTTGGACAGCGGTCCCTTGGACGCCTGCTCAAAGAACTTGGCGTAGACCGGGTGCTCTTCGAGCTGGCTCACGCGCATGTTGAGGAACTCGGCGGAACCCGGTACCAGCATGGGCAGCACCCACTGCTTGGCGCGCTCGGGATTTTCCCAGTTGTACTCGAGCAGACCCGTGTAGCTCATGTCGTCGAGCATCTTCTCGATCTGAGCCTCGGGCATGCCGGTGAGCTTGACCATCTCGGGCAGCGTGTAGGGACGGCGCATCTTCATCTTGCAAAGCACCTCGGCCTGCTCGTCGGTCGCGGCCTCGGCAAACGACCAGTACTCGTAGCCCAGCAGCTCGTCGCGATGCAGCAGTCGGTTGGTGCAATGCTCGCACAGCTTGACAATGGCCTCGCGCGGATGCTCCGGCAGCGGCGGCACGAACTCCGAACCGATATCGGGCTCGGTGTAGCTAATTCCCGGTCCGTTGAGAATCATGGTTGTCCCTTCTCTTGCCACAGCCCGGCGAGACCGCGGCACCCCTCTTTTTTGCAGGCCGGGCATGCCCCCATGCCGTTCACCCGCCATTGTTGACATTGTGTCAAAAATAGTATTGACGAACCGTCAACAATATTCAAGACTGTTAGGCGAACGGTCAGGCAAAAGAGGATGAAAGGCGGCAAAACATGGGCAACAACGCAGCAGATACCTCTGTGGTCGATGCCGTCCCCGCATCCGATAGCGCGACAAAGCGCCTGACGGGAGACGAACGCCGTCGCGAGATCCTCGATGCCGTGCGCACCGTAAGCTCCGAGCTGGGCGTGTCCCATCTATCCGTCTCGGCCGTGACCAAGCGAGCCGGCTGCACGCGCTCGCTGTTCTACCACTACTTCGCCGACATGGACGCCGCCGTCACCGCCGTCATGGACGAGGCGATCGACGGTTTTATCGCCGAGCTCGAGCAGTGGAATGCCAGCCGCATCGTCGGTGATATCGAGGGTGCACTCGACACCGTCGCCCCGCTCTTCAAGCGCCTGGTCGTCAGCGGCCACGAGCTGCCGAGTACGCTCACCTCGAGCAGCGGCGCGCTCTACGGCGGCTTTTTGCACAACGTGGTCCAGCGCGTGGCGCAGTATATCTGCGACACCACCGTGGTGGATTTTGTCGCCCATCATGAGCTACGCATCGACCATGTCTACGAGACGTTCTACACCCTCATCATGGGGTTGTTGATGTATATCCGCACGCACCCCGATGTGCCCGACGAGACAGTCAAGGAAATCATCGCCTCGACACTCCACATCGAGGGCTATACCGCCAAGTATCCGGAGCGCAAGCCCCAGAACTGACGACATTTGGCCAAACTGCCCGCGATCGGAAGAGGGGCCGCGGGCGTGTGAAAGGAGAGCAGCATGCTGTTCGATGTTTGGGGTAGCGATACCCTTATCCACTGGGCCGGCTGGGCCATGGTCTTTATTGGCCTGATCGTGCTCAACGAGGTCGGCCGCCGCACCAAGCTCGGCGCAGCCATCATCTTTGGCGTGGCTCCGCTGGCCATGACCATCTACTGCGTCGCCATCGCCGTCGGCGTTTCGCAGGGTGCCGAGTGGGCGCTCACCAACCCCACCCATGTGTACCAGAACAGCTGGTTCCACTACGCCAAAGTGTACGCGGCGCTGGCCGGTTGCTGGGGTTTCATTGCCATTAAGTACCAGTGGGGCAAAATCGGCAAGGCGCATTGGTTCCGCGCGTGGCCGTTTGTGATCGTCGCCATCAACATCATGATCGCCGTCGTGTCTGACTTTGAGAGCGCCTATCACTTCTTTGTCCTGGGCGAGTCCACCTGGGTCACCTCCGAGGGCGCCACGCAGCTGGCCGGCTGGAACAACGTGTTCAACGGTATCGCGGGCATCATCAACATCTTCTGCATGACCGGTTGGTGGAGCGTCTACGCCTCCGAGGACAAGACCGACATGCTGTGGCCCGACATGACCTGGGTCTACATCATCGCCTACGATATCTGGAACTTCTGCTACACCTACAACTGCCTGCCCACCCACTCCTGGTTCTGCGGCTTTGCGCTGCTGCTGGCGCCCACCGTCGCCGCCTTTATCTGGAACAAGGGCGGCTGGATTCAGAACCGCGCCTTTACGCTGGCCATTTGGTGCATGTTTGCCCAGGTGTTCCCGTACTTCCAGGAGGAGTCCATCTTTGTGACGCACTCCACGCTCGATCCCGGCGCCGCCACCGCGGTCTCGATCGCCGCACTGGTCGCCAACGTCGCCGCGATCATCTACATCGCCTACCGTGCCAAGAAGCTCGGCCGCAATCCCTACAAGCAGGATGTCTTTGAGGGCACCAGCGATTGGGAGAAGGCTACCGCTCGCCGCGCCAAGGTTGATTACGCGCACGCCGAGTAACATGTTGGTCGCTGTTGGCGCTTGGGCATAGGCCCGCCCGCCAGGATTTTCAATCCAATGTCTCGCAGAGCCCCCGGAAAGCGTTTCGCTCGCTTTTCGGGGGCTTTTGTCGTTGCGTCTCTATTCATCTATTCAAAAACATGCGCATATATAAAATCGGATTTCAAATCATGCGGCGGCTCTATGGGGTCCCGTTTTTGGGTACAGTGTTGTCCCGATATTGAGCTTGGGGGATATATGAAAGATGAGACGATGGGCCAAGAGGATGCGGCCCAAGATGCAGAAGCGTGTGCCGAGGCCTTGGAGAGCCTAGACCGGATTTCGCTTGACGATGTTGCGTTTGACGATTCGAGCGTCGATGTGCAGGATGAGCCGGAAATCGAGGCACAGCCCGATGATCAGGATGCAAAAGACGATAGCGCGTCGCCCACCGAAGACGGGGCGGGGCACGAGGATTCCGAATGCGAGGCCGACGACCAGCCCGAATCCGACACGAGCGAGGAAACCATCTTGCTCGACAACTTGCCGGCCGAAGATTCGCTGACCCGCGAGCTCCCTGGCTTAGGCTCTGCGCCTGCCGTGGACGAGACCATCGCCATGGGCGATATTCCCCTACCGTCCGTTCCTTCGGCACGCGAAGCCGAGGTTCGTCATCGTAAGATGTCGCCCAAGCGCCGCAACCTGATGGTTGCCGGCGTTGTGGCCGTCGCGCTCGTCGCCGGCGGCGCAGGCTATGCTGCCTGGAACGGATATCAACAAGAGCAGGCTGCCGTGCTTGCCGCAAACGCCCATACCATGATGTCGGTGCAGATCGGCGTGCATGCCGCGGGCCTCGACTGCTCAACTGGCTCCAAGATTCCCGTGCAGGTGAGCGGACAGGATTCCGACGGTTCTTCCGTGAGCGAAACGCTCTACGTTGACGAGCATGGTCGCGGCATTAAGCTGCTGCCCGGCGATTACACGTTCTCCATCGCCGCCTCCCCCATCGCGGCCGACGGCACCATCTACACCGTCCCGACCACCAAGGCCCAGGTCACCATTAAGAGCGATGGGCAGGATTTGAGTACCCAGGCCACCTTTAAGCTCAAGGTGCCTTCGGCCGACACGGTGACCGACGACCAGATCGATGCCGCCGCCAAGTATGCCGAGGAAGGCGGGGTGAATTCCGCCGCGGTCGCAAAGGTACTCCAGCAGGCGGCAACCGCGCGACGAGACGCCGCAACCAACGCCGTGAGCTCCCGCAAGGCGCAGGCGGCCCGCGACGCCGATGCTCGACATAAGGCAACGGACCTGTATCAGCTCGATATTCCCGTTGAGTGGTACGGCAAAGTCGCGACTTGGCAAAACGGCAGCACGCTGTGCATCTATCTTGCCGGCGACACGAGCACGCCGCTTGTGACGCTTGTCACGGTGCGCGACGGCGAGAGCTTTACGCCCGATGAGGGCGACGCGGTTTTGGGTGCGGCAAACCTCGGCAACGGCTACACCGTCTACGCCAGCGGCCCCGTTTATCCGTATGTGGTGCCCCAGACCATCAACGGACGCACGCATGACCCCGTGTCGACCTACCCCATGGACACGGCCATTGAGCTTGTTGAGCTTACGACTGGCAACCGCTACACCTATAGTCAGATCAAGAACGTGCTGGTCGGTAAAGACGGCAACGCAGACGCCGCGACCAAACTCGAGACCGACTACCTCGCCCAGATTCTCCTGCCGAGCATCAAAGCCCAGGACTAGCCAGCCCGAAGACAGCCGCCCAACGCAGTTGCGGTGAAATAGGGATTGTTTTTGCTGGTCAAACCGCAAAACAGTCCCTATTTCACCGCAACTTATTGGTGGCACTTAGCGCCACGGATCGGCTTCGAACATTGGCTCGCGCTCGGGGCGGCGATCGCTGTAGGGATCGTAGCCGTCATCGTCCTCGTTCTCGGCACGGATGTAGGGGTCGCGCGGCTTGGGTGCCGGTTTAGGCGGAGTCTTCGGTGCGGCGGGCGCCGCCTCAGCCACCGGTGCGTTCGTCTTGTTCTCGTCTTTCATCTGCATAGCTCCTTGCCATGTGCTCACGTTCAACACCATCGATTGTCGCACGAAAAAGGGCGGCGGACCCAATCGGATCCGCCGCCCTTGGCGTTCGGCTCAAAAGGCAGATTTTAAGGCATGGCCCAAAATCTACTCGGCGTCGGGGACCTCGTAGGTGGCCGCCGGCGTATTGTCGCACACGACGGTAAAGCCGCCGTCCTTGTCGACATCGACCGTCACCTGATCGCCCTCGCGCACCGTGCCGTCGATGATAGCGGCGGCGATGGCATCCACGACCTCGCGCTGCACCAGACGCTTGAGCGGACGGGCGCCAAAGACCGGGTCCAGGCCGCCCACGGCGAGCATCTGCTTGGCCGCCGGGGTGATGGCAAGCGTCATGCGCTCCTTGGCCAGACGCGCGCGGACGTCGGCGAGCTGGATGTCGACGATCTTCTCGATCTGCGCCATGCCGAGCGGATGGAACACCACGATATCGTCGATACGGTTGAGGAACTCGGGGCGGAAGGTCTGAGCCATGGCCGCGTTGACCTGATGGCGCATCTCCTCCTCGTCCTTGCCGGAAAGCTCGGCGATGGCCTTGGAACCCACGTTAGACGTCATGATGATGATCGTGTTCTTGAAGGACACCTGGCGACCCTGACCGTCAGTCAGACGGCCGTCGTCAAGCACCTGCAGCAGCACGTTGAAAACATCCGGATGGGCTTTCTCCATCTCGTCGAGCAAGATCACGGAGTACGGACGACGGCGCACGGCCTCGGTGAGCTGGCCGCCCTCGTCGTAGCCCACGTATCCCGGAGGCGCACCGATCAGACGCTGGACGCTGAACTTCTCCATGTACTCAGACATGTCGATACGCACGAGCGCACGCTCGTCATCGAACAGGCACTCGGCCAGCGCCTTGGCGAGCTCGGTCTTGCCCACGCCGGTGGGGCCCAGGAAGAAGAAGCTGCCGATGGGCTTGTCCGGATCGGAGAGACCCGCACGGCTGCGACGCACGGCCGCGGCGACAGCGGAGACCGCCTCGTCCTGGCCGATGACGCGCTTATGCAGCTCGCCCTCCAGGCCCTTCAGCTTGTCGAGCTCGCCCTGCATCATCTTGGAGACGGGCACACCGGTCCAAGCGCTCACGACCTCGGCGATCTCATCGGAGGTCACCTGCTCGTTGAGGCCCTCGCCGTCCTGCTGCTTTTGCGCCTCGAGCGCGGCCTCGGAATCCTGAATCTGCTGCTGCAAGCCCGGGATCACGGAGTAGCGCAGCTCGGACGCACGGCCCAGGTCGCCATTGCGCGTCGCGCGCTCCTCTTCGCTCTTGGCCTCATCGAGCTGGCCCTTGAGCTCCTGCACGTGGTCGATGGCGTTCTTCTGGTTGAGCCAGCCGGCCTTTTGCACGTTGAGCTTTTCCTGAACCTCGGCAATCTCCTGGCGCAGGGCCTCCAGACGCTCCTTGGAGGCGTCGTCGGTCTCCTTCATGAGCGCCTGTTCCTCGATCTGCAGCTGGGTGAGCTGACGCGTGGTGGCGTCGATCTCGACCGGCATGCTGTCGAGCTCCATGCGCAGACGGCTTGCCGCCTCATCGACCAGGTCGATGGCCTTGTCGGGAAGGAAGCGGTCGGCGATATAGCGATCGGAGAGGTCGGCGGCGGCCACGAGCGCGCTATCGGTGATGTGCACGCCATGGAAGATCTCGTACTTCTCCTTGAGGCCACGCAAGATCGAAATAGTGTTCTCAACGGTGGGCTCGCTCACCATCACGGTCTGGAAACGACGGGCGAGCGCCGCGTCCTTCTCGATGTACTTGCGATACTCGTCGAGCGTGGTCGCGCCGATTGCATGTAGGTCGCCACGGGCGAGCGCCGGCTTGAGGATGTTGCCGGCGTCCATGGAGCCCTCGGTGGCACCCGCGCCCACGATGGTGTGAAGCTCATCGATGAACAGGATGACCTTGCCTTCGGATTTTTGCACTTCTTTGAGCACAGCCTTCAAGCGGTCCTCGAACTCGCCGCGGTACTTGGCGCCGGCGACCAGCGCGCTCATGTCGAGCTCGATGAGGTCGCGGTCACGCAGGGTGCTCGGCACGTCGCCGGCCACGATACGCTGGGCGATACCCTCGACGATAGCCGTCTTGCCGACGCCCGGCTCGCCAATGAGCACGGGGTTGTTCTTGGTGCGGCGGGACAGGACCTGGATGGTACGGCGAATCTCGTCGGTACGGCCGATGACCGGGTCGAGCTTGCCGGCGCGGGCGAGGTCGCAGATGTTGCGACCGTACTGCTCCAAGGCCTCAAACTGGGTCTTGTCCTCGGCAGACGTCACGCGGTCATCGCCGCGCAGCTCCTCGTAGACCTGCTCGATACGCTCCTTGGTCACGCCGGCATCGCGCAGCACGCGGCCGGCCTCGCCCTTGTCCTCGGCAAGTGCCATGAGCAGATGCTCGGTCACCACAAAGCTGTCGCCCATCTTGGTGGCCTTCTTTTCGGCCTTTTCGATGACGCGGACGAGCTCGTTGGACAGGCCCATCTGCTGGCCCTCGCCCGAAACCTTGGGCGCGTGGTCGATGGCATCTTGTGTGGAGCGTGCGAGCTGGGCCGGGTCGGCACCGATGCGCTCGATGATCACGGAGATATTGCGCTCGCCGGCACCAAGCAGGGCGGACAGCAGGTGAATCGGCTCCACCGCACCGGCCTGCGCGTCGGCAGCCGTGCTCATGGCGGTCTGCAACGCCTCGCGCGACGTCATAGCTAGCTTATCGATTCTCATGGAATCACCTCTCTTGGGGCGGCCGCCCTACGGGGCGGCTTCACGTTGTTCGAGAAGTATTGTTGCCAGCTTTGTACAATCTTATACACAAATCTAAGTCTCTATATATAAGATTTTCTGAGTGATTAAGAGATAGGGTACTGAGATGTCAGCCAGCCGCTGCCCAGGCGCACTACCGTCTCGATCTGTAACATCTAGCAGCCATTTTTGATCCTAGATGTTACAGATCGAGATGAAATGCTCAGCGGCGCCCGTTTATCTAAATCTGTAACAACTACTCGGCAAATAGGGCCCTATCTGTTACAGATTGAGACAAACAGAAGACACCCGAATCGAAAATCTAAATCTGTAACACCAGGCCCACTTTTAGCGGCCAAGATGTTACAGATC
This sequence comes from uncultured Collinsella sp., assembly GCA_958353395.1. GTDB lineage: Bacteria > Actinomycetota > Coriobacteriia > Coriobacteriales > Coriobacteriaceae > Collinsella. The sequence continues at coordinate 157,060 of CATWSG010000002.1, read as the reverse complement.
GAGACAAACCGAGAACTACTACAAAGGGGACGGGTACCTTTGTGGTGGTTGCAGTCTCTATTTACTTGCCGAACCCGTGCTTCCCGATTCGCCGCTCCAGGGCATCTCATCCTCGAAGAGCCATATACGGGCAGACCCACTATCGCGTGCAGTCTGCGGGTCGGGCAAGCAGGTCTGTTCATAGGCATCTTGGATACACTGACCCATAAAATCGTTGAGCTCGGCCTGGTCGCCCTCCATGACATAGGCTGCATCGCCGGCCATGATGTAAATACCCGGACCCTCATTGCCCTCGTAACCCGGATCGTACGAGACATCACATAACTTTGCGCCGTTTGCAGTGTCCAGCTCGATGGAAGAGTGGCATCCGCCAACCATGTCGTTCGCTTTTGCCCGATAGGACGCATATCCGTACCAACGCTTAAATGTTTTGCCCTTGAGTAGCTCGGACGCCCTATCGATCAGGCTTGTATCCGTGGTATAGCGCATGGCCCCAAGCTGAATACTCGGATAATTGCTAATACCCAGCACAGCCGGCTGCTCATCAAAATCAACGGTAATGGTCTCGGGCTTGTCGTCGCCGGTCAGAAGTTCGACAGATTGAGCCACAGGCTTGACCAACGGCTCCGTCACCGCAGCAGGTAGAAATGCCATACCGACAGCGCCCGCGCCAACCACAGCGATCGCAAGCGCCAAGACAATCAATCCAATACGGGCAGAACGGCTCACGGCAAAACACCCCACAATGCAAACCTTCGCCACCTGCACTAATGATACCGCCAGCTAACACTATTACCAAAAGAAGCCGCGCGCTCCTCACCACCACAAAGGGGACAGGCACCTTTGTGGTGGTTTTCGACGCTAACGGTCGACCATCTCGCGCCATGAGATTAAACTTGAATTGTTCTCTGAACATATCCATTTCTGCCTATCCTCAACAGATCTTTGTCTCGAGGAGCGCATATGAAGCCGTCTCATTCCACCGGCCGCAACGTCATCGCCATTCTCGCCATACCCATCGTGATGCTCTTCCTTATCGTCATCACGCCCTTTTCTTTTGGTATCGCCTCGCCCTTCGATCTTTGCGGGATGATCGACGCCGGCTCGCGTGCCACCTCGCTCTCCTTTGTCTGCCGTGGCGTGTTCTACGAATATGCAATTCCCACCGGAAGTTGGCAGTCCAAGTTACCGTTGCTCGGCAAGGTCGACGGATGCTCCCCCTATTTCTGCCTTGAACCTCAGGCGCTAAACTATCTGATCGACGACCAGCCACTCGACTCCATCACCCTCGCCTACGACTACGCACCAAACACCGATGAGCGCCACATGAACCAAGTCCTCGACAAGCTGCTTGGACAGTGCGGGCTCACCGCGGAAGCCGGTCGAACCATCTATAGCAACCGGAAATTAAAGCGAACAGAACTCCGCCGTGTCGGAAAAATCAAAGGGCGAAACGGGGCCGCCTACTGGGATGCCTGGGCAACACGCGACAAGGGCGAATTCGGACACAGCACCTATATGGTCACTGTCTACACCAAAGACGGAATTAAGGACAATGTTGACGATTTCGCGTCATCCAAACTCGGCATCCCCAAAACAACCAAACCCGCCAGCCCGGATGAAATCCTGTAGGGACGCTCATTAGAATGTCGTTCAACGAGCACGGCAACATCGAGCTCGCCCCCCACCACCACAAAGGGGACAGGAGCCTTTGTGGTGATCTTCGGCCCCGGCGTTCACCATCTCAATCCATAACATCTAGCGGCCGTTTTTGGGTCCAGATGTTACGGATCGAGATGAATTGTTCAGCGGTGCCCGTTTATCTAGATCTGTAACAACTACTCGGCAAATAAGGGTCTACCTGTTACAGAACGAGACAAACCGCGGACCACCACAAAGGGGACAGGCACCTTTGTGGTGGTTTTCGACAAAAAGAAGCCGCCCCAATAAAAAGAGGCGGCATCAAGCAGGTCTATTTTTGGCGTCCCTCAAGACCCAACGAGAACGTCGCGGTAGCCCCGGACACACCTTTCCCTCGGGCGACCCTCGCGAAGCGCGTGAGCACGAGGGAAAGGTGTGTCCGGGGCGTACAGCAACGTTACTCGGCAGCGGCCTTGAACTTGTTGTAGTTGATCAGGCAGCCGGCCTTGACGATGGCACGCTCCTCTGCCGTCATATCGGCAATGTAGAGCTCAATCTGCTCGACCGCACCATCGGCGCGCACCACGTAGGCGGCGATGCCCTTCAGGTCGCCATCGAGCGCGGCGCGGATACCCGGCACAAAGACGTAGTCGCCCACCTCAAAGCTGGGCTCGGCCTCCATCTGGAAGGGCACCATGCCCCAGTTCATCACGTTGGAGCGATAGCGCTTGGTGGCGTACTCGTGGACGATGTTGGCCAGGCCGCCAATTACGCGCTGGCAGCTCGCGGCCTGCTCGCGGGCAGAACCGTCACCGGGCTTCTTGGCATAGAGCATGGAGCCGTACTCAGTCGCCTTGGCATCGGCCGCGACACCCGCGCCGGTCAGCGCCTCAAACACGCTGGCAAGCTCGGCATCGAGTGCCACCAGGTCGCCCGCTGCCTCGCCGGCAACGCGGCGCTTTTCCACCGCGTCGACCTCCTTGGAGCGGCCCACGTAGGCAGGGTCGCGACGGCTGAGCGTAAACTCGGCCAGACCCAGCGGGTTGGAGCGGAAGGAGCTCGTCTCGCCCGAGGGAATGAGCTCGTCGGTCGTGGTGACCGGGTCCATGATCTTGGAGCACACCTTGAGCAGGATGTCGTCGCCGAGAGGCTCCATCGCGGGCCACGACTTGATGTTGGGACCCTCGACCAGCTCGTCGGCAGGCTCCGCCTTGCCAAAGCCCCAGTACACGCGCTTCTTGTACGGCGCGTCGTCAAAGGTGTACTCGCAGGCCTCGTCCCAAGTCTCCTCGGGCAGGTCGGTCGCCGGCGTCAGGACGCCGCCGTTGGCAGCCGTCGCCGCAATGGAGCGAGCGTCCATCAGGGCCACGGCGCTCAGCTGGCCATTACCCGGCTTGGAACCCTCGCGGTTAGGGAAGTTACGCGTGGTGTGGCGGATGGACAGACCGTTGTTGGCAGGCGTGTCGCCGGCACCGAAGCACGGGCCGCAGAACGCCGTGCGCACGATCGCGCCAGCCTCCATGAGGTCGTAGATATAGCCGCGGCGTGTAAGCTCGAGTGCCACGGGCTGGCTCGTGGGATAGACCGACAGCGAGAACTCGCCGCAGCCGGTGTTGGCGCCTTTGAGCACGCGGGCAGCCTGGACCACGGAGTCGTAGTTGCCGCCCGAGCAGCCGGCGATAACGCCCTGCTGCACGCGCAGCTTGCCGTCGACGATCTTGTCGAGCAGGCTAAAGTGCGTCTTACCCTCGCCGATCTTGGCGGCCTCGAGCTCGACCTCATGCAGGATGTCCTCGAGGTTCTCGTTGAGCTCGTCGATCTCAAAGCCGTTAGAAGGATGGAACGGCAGCGCGATCATGGGCTTGATGCTCGACAGGTCGACCTCGACGCAGCCGTCATAGTAGGCAACATCGGCGGGCTTGAGCTCGCGGTAGTCGTCGCCGCGGCCGTGCATGGCCAAAAACGCGTGCGTGTCCTCGTCGGTGGCCCAGATGCTCGACAGGCAGGTGGTCTCGGTGGTCATGACGTCGACGCCGTTGCGGTAGTCGGTCGTCATGCTCGCGATGCCGGGGCCCACGAACTCCATTACCTTGTTCTTGACGTAGCCCTTGGCAAAGACGGCGCGGATGATGGCGAGCGCCACATCGTGCGGGCCGACGCCGGGGCGCGGGGCGCCCGTGAGGTAGATGGCGACGACGCCGGGATAGGCAACGTCGTAGGTGTCGCGCAACAGCTGCTTGGCCAGCTCGCCGCCGCCCTCGCCCACGGCCATGGTACCCAGGGCGCCGTAGCGGGTGTGCGAGTCGGAGCCCAGAATCATCTTGCCGCAACCGGCAAAGTTCTCACGCATAAAGGAGTGGATGACGGCGATGTGCGGCGGGACGAAGATGCCGCCGTACTTCTTGGCAGCCGAGAGACCAAAGACGTGGTCGTCCTCGTTGATGGTGCCGCCCACGGCGCACAGCGAGTTGTGGCAGTTGGTGAGCACGTAGGGCAGCGGAAACTGCTCCATGCCCGAGGCGCGCGCCGTCTGGATGATGCCGACAAAGGTGATGTCGTGGCTCGCCATGGCGTCGAAGCGAATCTTGAGCGCCTCGGGGTCGCCGGACGTGTTGTGTGCTTGAAGGATCGAATACGCGATGGTGCCACGCTTGGCATCCTCGGGCGTCTGCGTAATACCGCGCTCGGCAGCCTCGGCCGCAGGCACAACCTCGCTGCCGCCGCGCAGGTAGATGCCGTCCTCGTACAGCTTGACCATACTGTCTCCCACTCTGCCCAAGAGATTTGGGCGCATAGCATACATTCGTTCAATATCGTGCCATAGAACGGTTGCGAGTGGGTTACGAATCTACACGTTCACTTTATCTCAGTAAAGTAAAGGACGAGCCCAGTGTGGGTCGGAAGATTTGGCGCAAGGGCGTCCCTTTCGACTAGTCATTTAAGAACGTCCCCAATGGCTACCCATAACAACGTCGATGTTTTGGCAACGACAGCGAGCGGGGCCCCAATGGCTACCAACGACTACCGCATCCGGAGCAAGGCGACGCCGCAGGCAGGGGACGGACAGCGAGCGACGTCCAGAGCGAACAAGTTGGCATGAAAAAGGCAAGGCATAGACCTTCTGGTCATGCCTTGCCTTTTGAATGACAAATTGTCGCTCTGGACGTCGCGCAGCGTCGAGCCGTTACGCCGTTCGGCAGAACGGCGTAACCTAGAGATCCCCGCCGGCGCCCAAAAGTTTGCGCATGACTTGCTCGGGGTTGACTGAGCCGTCGCGCGGGGCCAGGGCGGTGATCTTCTTCTGCATCTTGTACTCGTGCAGCTCGTCCTCGAGCTGGCGCACGCGGGCGCGGAGCTTTTCGTTCTCGCGCTCGCGCTCCTCGGCACGCTCCTTCATATCGAGGATGCGCACCACGCCGGCAAGGTTGATGCCCTCGTCGGTCAGCTGGTTGATGAGCTCCAGGCGCTCGATATCGGCACGCGAATACAGACGCGTGTTGCCGCCCGAGCGCTGGGGGTTCACCAGGCCCTTGGACTCGTAGACGCGCAGAGTCTGCGGATGCATGCCGGTCAACTCGGCCGCCACGCTGATCATGTACAGCGGTTTATTCCTATTGTCCTCGGCCATGCTACCTGACCCCTTTCCGTCTCGTTATCGTCCATCATAAGCCCGCGGGCGCGGGTGTGCGCCACGACCGCCCTAGTACGTCGCCTTGTAACGGTTGACCTTCTCGCGATAATCGCGCGTGTCGGCCTCGCGCAGCTTGGTCATGGCATCGCGCTCGTCATCGGACAGGTTCGTGGGGACCTGTACCTTGATTTCGACGAGCAGCGCGCCTGTGCGGCCACGGTGCTTAACGTCGGGCGCACCCATCTCCTTAAAGCGGAACTTCTTGCCCGTCTGGGTGCCAGCGGGCACCTTCAGACGAACCGTCGCGCCGCCGGGCGTGGGCACATCAACCGTGCAGCCGAGCGCCGCCTCGTAGACCGAGATCGGCACCTCCATGGTCACATCGGCACCCTTGCGCTTAAACAGCGGGTGCTCCTCCACATGCGTGGTCACGACCAGGTCGCCGCGCTCGCCGCCGGCAACGCCATACTCGCCGCGACGCTTGTAGCGTAGCTTGCCGCCGTCGACCGCGCCCGCGGGCACCGAGACCGTAATGGTCTGCTGCTCGCCTGTCGAGGGAATGCGATAGGTGACCTTGTGCGTCACGCCGCGAAACGCGTCCTCGGCCGTCACATCGACGGTCAGCGACAGGTCGCCGCCCTTGCGAGCACGGCTGCGACCCGCGCCGGCACCGGCAGCGCCCGCAGCCCCGGCAAAGCCCGAGCCCCAATCGCTGCCCCAGGCGCCGTTGCCGCTAAAGATGCTGTCGAAGATGTCGCCCCAGCCGCTGGCACCTGCGCCGGCACCGTAGCCTCCGCCATACGCGCCGCCTGCGCCCGGCATGCCGCCAAACATGAGCATCTGGTCGTACTCTTTGCGCTTCTTCTCGTCCGAAAGCGTCTCGTAGGCCTCGCTGATCTCCTTGAACTTGGCCTCGTCGCCGCCGGCATCGGGGTGATATTTTTGCGCGAGCTTGCGAAACGCGCTCTTGATCTCTTTGTCGGAGGCGCTCTTGGATACGCCCAGGATGTCATAGAAGGTTTTGCCTGCAGCCATCGTAGCTCCTCTCCTGTTTCACCCGCCGCCCCTGCGGACGGCGGCTCATGCTGTCATATGGCACTTGGCCAGAAAGGGCCCCGGGTGTTGCCCCGGGGCCCTTCTCAATTACTCCTCGGTGCTCTCGGCCGTATCGGCCGTAGCATCCTCGGGCGCCGCTTCGGGCTCCGGTGCGGGGCGCTTCTCGCCACCGTAGGTCACCGTCACCATGGCGGAACGCAGGATGCGATCCGCCATGCGGTAGCCCTTCTGGTACACGTCGTTGACGGTCTCGTCGTACTGCGACGCGTCCTCGACGCGGCCCACAGCCTGGTGCTCGAGCGGATCGAACGCCTCGCCCTTGGGGTCGATGGGCTCAACGCCCTCGTGCGCAAACACATCAAGCAGCTTGGCATGAACCGCATCGACGCCGTCGACGAACTGCTTAAAGTCGTCGGAAAGCTCTTGGCTGCGGGCATGGTCGATCGCGCGCTCGATATCGTCGATCACCGGCAACAGCGCGGTGACGAGCTTCTCGGTCGCGCGCTCGCGCTCGGCGATGCGCTCGTTGGCGGTGCGGCGACGGAAGTTCTCCCAGTCGGCCTGTAGACGGGCGGTGCGCTCGGTGGCGTCCTTTGCCTTGTCCTCGGCGGCCTTCTGAGCCTCTGCCGCAGCATCGAGCTCGTTACGCACGTCGGCAAGCTCCTTTTGGGCCTGCTCGAACTTGAGCTTAAAGTCGTTGTCGGCGGCTTCCTCACCGGCGCGGATAGCGGCTTCCACCATCTCGTCCTCGGTCATCGTCGCCTCCTTGTTGGAATCCTCTACTTGGTTCTCGGCAGCCTCGGCGGCCTCGGCCTCGTTGGCCTCGGTATCGTCGACGGCCTCTACGGGAATCTTCACGTCCTTCTCCTCAGAGTCAACGGGGGCGGCGCCAGCGGCAGCCGCCTCCGTGCGAGCTTTACGGGCGGACATGATTACTTGTCCTCGTCGTCCACAACCTCGTAGTCGGCGTCGACAACGTCATCGTCGGCAGGCTGGGCGCCGGCGGCACCGTCGGTCTGCTGCTGAGCGTCGGCGTAGACAACCTGAGCCAGCTCGTAGGCCACGGACTGCAGGGACTCGCCGGCGGCCTTGATGGCCTCGACGTCAGAGCCCTCGAGTGCCTTCTTGGCGTCGGCGATAGCGGCCTCGGCCTTGGACTTCACGTCGGCGGAAACCTTGTCACCGAGCTCGTTGAGGGTCTGCTCGGTGGAGTAGCACAGGCTGTCGGTCTGGTTGCGGACCTCGACCTCTTCCTTCTGCTTCTTGTCCTCCTCGGCATGAGCCTCGGCGTCCTTGACCATACGATCGACTTCGTCGTCGGACAGAGCGGTGGAGCCGGAAATGGTGATCTGCTGCTCCTTGCCGGTGCCCTTGTCCTTAGCGGAGACCTTGACGATGCCGTTGGCGTCGATGTCGAAGGTGACCTCGATCTGCGGCACGCCGCGGCGGGCAGCCGGGATACCGGTCAGCTGGAACTTACCGAGCGACTTGTTGTCGCGGGCAAGCTCGCGCTCGCCCTGGAGCACGTTGATCTCGACGCTGGTCTGGTTGTCGGCAGCGGTGGAGTAGACCTCGGTCTTGGAGGTCGGGATCGTGGTGTTGCGGTCGATCATCTTGGTCATGATGCCGCCCATGGTCTCGACGCCCAGCGACAGCGGGGTAACGTCGAGCAGCAGGATGCCCTCGACGTCGCCGGTGAGCACGCCGCCCTGGACGGCAGCGCCGTCGGCAACGACCTCGTCGGGGTTCACGGACATGTTGGGCTGCTTGCCGGTCATGGTCTTGACGAGCTCCTGGACGGCGGGCATACGGGTGGAGCCGCCGACGAGGATGACCTCGGTCAGATCGGAGAGCTTAAGCTTGGCGTCGCGCAGGGCGTTGGTGACAGGCTGCTTGCAGCGCTCGAGCAGGTCGCGGGTGATCTTCTCGAACTCGGCGCGGGTCAGCGTGTAGTTGAGGTGCAGCGGGCCGGACTGGTTCATGGTGATGAACGGCAGGTTGATGGTGGTCTGCTGAGCGGCGGAGAGCTCCTTCTTGGCGTTCTCGGCAGCCTCCTTCAGACGCTGCAGGGCCATGGGGTCCTGACGCAGGTCGACACCGTTCTCCTGCTGGAACTTATCGGCCATCCAGTCGATGACGCGCTGATCCCAGTCGTCGCCGCCCAGGTGGTTATCGCCTGAGGTGGACAGAACCTCAAACACGCCGTCGGCGAGGTCGAGGATGGAGACGTCGAAGGTGCCGCCGCCCAGGTCGAAGACCAGGATGCGCTGGTCGGTGCCCTGCTTGTCCAGGCCATAGGCCAGAGCAGCAGCGGTCGGCTCGTTGACGATACGCTTGACGTTGAGGCCGGCGATCTTACCGGCGTCCTTGGTGGCCTGACGCTGGGCGTCGTTGAAGTAGGCCGGGACGGTGATGACGGCGTCGGTGACGGTCTCGCCCAGATACTTCTCGGCGTCGGCCTTCATCTTTGCGAGCGTCATGGCGCTCACCTGCTCGGCGGTGTAATCCTTGCCCTCGATGTCGACGACGGCACGGCCACCCTGGCCCTCCTTGACCTCATACGGCACGGTCTTGATCTCGGAGGTGCACTCGGAGTACTTGCGGCCCATGAAGCGCTTGATGGAAAACACGGTGTTCTTGGGGTTGGTGACCGCCTGGTTCTTAGCGGCCTTGCCCACGACGCGGTCGCCGTCGGCACGGAAGCCCACGACAGACGGGGTGGTGCGGTCGCCCTCGGCGTTCACGATAATGGTCGGAGAACCGCCCTCGAGGACGGCCATAGCGGAGTTAGTAGTACCAAGGTCGATGCCAAGAATCTTACTCATTAGAAATTCCCTCTCTCTTTTGCGTTCGCGCCGCCTCGACGATCTGTCGCGCGGCGCTTCGGCTTGTCTTTCAGGATGTAGTGTATCCCCTTATGGGCCGGAATATACAAAATCTAAGTCAATTCATATAAGATTTCTTATTGCTGAGAGTTTAGGTTCTTAAATGCGCAGGTAGATGCGCTGAATGAGTTCTCGGCAAATCTATTGAGATCTATGTAGAGATGACTGAGGCTTGAGTCCGGGGGTGCCTGGGGGCCGTCTTGCGGAAAGCTCATCCCGGTTTGAGCGTGGATTCCGGGTCGCAGTTTCCGTCTGAAGGCTCAACCGGAAACCGTATCCCGTTTTGGGAGCTGATACCGGCTCGCATTTTCCGCTAGCGGGCCTAACCGGAAACTGCAACCCGTTTTTCGACAAAATAATGGGATGCGGTTTCCGCAAGCACGCTCAATCGCCCTATATTTCAAGTCACCTTTAGCTAACATTTACGCAGCTCAACGGCCCCACCTGCGTGTTTTTTAGTAAACCTTGGCATACTCGGCGAACGGTATGAAGATGCCGGTCAGAGGGTATTGCAAACGGTCGCTCCCGTGGTATGTTTTTGCCCGAATCAAACCGGCGCGCATCGCCTGTAGCGTCGGTCAACAGAGAGGAAACTACCATGGCTCATCCCGTAATTGATGCCGACGAGTGCATCGCTTGTGGCGTTTGCGTCGACTCCTGCCCCGCTGGCGTCCTGGAGCTCCAGGACGTCGCTACCGTCGCTGACGAGGACTCCTGCGTCGCCTGTGGCGCTTGCCAGGACGCTTGCCCCGCTGGCGCGATCACCGAGATCGTCGAGGAGTAACAACTCCCCCACCTGCACACTCAAAAGTACACCGTGCACAAAAAAGGAGGCCTCCGCATCGCCGCGGAGGCCTCCTTTTGCATGTGTGGGCAGCTAATTTGGAGCGGGACCCTTGGCAGTTGCGGTGGAATAGTTCCTGTTTTATGGCTTAGATGCCGATTTTAGGAACTATTTCACCGCAACTTATAGATGCAGCGTCGGCTACGAGAGATCATCCTCGTAGGGCATTAAATCGGCAAGGTAGCCCTTCTCCTTGAGCATGGCCTCGATCTCGTCGAGGGTCTGTTCGTCCTCCGCCGCAATGCGATGGAAGTGATAGCCGCTCGTCACCGTTAGCAGCGGAAAGCTCTTGCCGCTCTCGATATCGCGCAGATAGCGCTCGACATCGCGGCGGTTGCGGATGTCCAGGTCGGCCGTGATCTTGCCGTACACACGATGGTTGACGATCACGTTGAGCACGGCGCCACCCGCGTCGACGATACTCGTAAGCTCGTCGCCCGCCTGCTCCACGCTGTGGCGCACCTTAACAAGACGCGTGGGCACAGCGGGGCTGCTGGGGGCCTCCTGCAGCACATAACCACGGTTGGTCGCCACGATATCGTGCCCGTCGGCGCGCAGCAGAGCGATGTCTTGCACGACAATCTGGCGGCTCACACCCACCTCGTGGGCAAGCGCGCTGCCCGATACGGGTCCCTTGGCTCCCTCGAGCACGGCCATGATGGCACGGCGACGCTCGCGGGCGTCCATTATTTACCGTCCAGCAGACGCAGGTGCTTGAGCGAGAGGTCGAGAATCGGCGCAGAGTGCGTCAGCGCCCCCGAGCTAATAAAGTCAACGCCCAGGTCGGCGAGCGCGCGGATATTGCCGGCGTCCACGTTGCCCGAGCACTCGGTCTTGGCACGACCGGCGATAAGCTCTATGGCGGCGGCCATGTCGTCATGGGTCATGTTGTCGAACATGATGATATCGGCACCGGCCTCCACGGCCTCGCGCACCATGTCCAGGTTCTCGCACTCGATCTCGACCGTCGTGGTAAACGACGCATGGGCGCGCGCCATCTCGATCGCGCGCGCCACGCCACCGGCGGCATCGATGTGGTTGTCCTTGAGCATGACAGCCGTCGACAGGTTGTAGCGGTGGTTGCTACCGCCGCCGATCTCAACCGCCGCCTTTTCAAACACACGCATACCCGGCGTGGTCTTGCGCGTGTCGACGAGCACGGTCTTGGTGCCCTCGAGCGCCGCGGCCATGCTGTGCGTGTAGGTAGCGATGCCGCTCATGCGCTGCAGGTAGTTGAGTGCCACGCGCTCACCCGAAAGCAGCACGCGCGCATCGCCGCGCACCTGACCCACATGGTCGCCGGCGTGCACCTCGTCGCCATCGGCAACGTCGAGCAGCACCGTGCTCTGCGAATCCAGCAGCTCAAAGGTGCGAGCAAACACATCCAGGCCCGCGATGATGCCATCGGCCTTGGCGATAAGCTCCACCGTGGCGGGACGCGCCGTGGGGCACACGCTCGCCGTGCTCACGTCCTCAAACGTAATGTCCTCGCGCAGAGCCTGCAGAATCAGATCATCGACGACGAGCTTCATGGTAATGGGATTCATGGTCTACTCCTCCACGGCCTGCGTGCCGGCGGCACGGGCCAAATCATCGATTGCCAAGGTGTCGGCGCTTAGGGCGCGATGACGGCCATCGAGCGCGGGATCGCCTGCCTGCTCCACGGCCAGTGACTCGCCGGTACGCATATACCACGCGGCGCGACGACCCCAGACCAGCGCCTCGAGCAGGCTGTTTGAAGCCAGGCGATTCTTGCCGTGAACGCCGTTGCAGGCCGTCTCGCCGGCGGCGTAGAGCTCGGGCATCGAGGTGCGGCCGTCCTTGTCGACCCACACGCCGCCCATAAAGTAGTGCTGCGTGGGCGTAACGGGGATGGGCTCGTCCAAGATGTCGCGTCCGTCCTCCAGGCAGCGCGCGCGGATATTGGCAAAGTGCCCGGTCACCACGTCGCGCTCGACGGGGGCAAAGCTCAGCCACTCGTGCTCGGTACCGTCCTGCTTCATCTGCTCGCGAATAGCGGCGGCGACCACATCGCGCGGCTGAAGCTCGTCGGTAAAGCGCTCACCGGCGGCGTTGAGCAAAATCGCGCCCTCGCCGCGGCAGCTCTCGCTGATCAGGAACGTGCGACCCGGCTGCGGCGAGAACAGACCCGTGGGATGGATCTGCACGTAGTCCAGGTGCTCCATCTTAATGCCATGCTCCTGAGCAATGTAGCAGGCGTCGCCCGTGAGCTGCGGGTAGTTGGTCGAGTGGTCGTACACGCCGCCAATGCCACCCGTCGCCCACAGCGTGTGGCGGGCATGGATCTTAAACGGCTTACCGGCATGCACGCCCTCAACGGCATTTGCCAGCTCGTCGGCGGGGCGAACCGAGTTGTCCTCGTCCACGGCTACGGCGACGACGCCGGTGCACACCGTGGCGCCATCGCGCTCGGCGGTCAGGATGTCGGTCATGGCCGCGTGCTCCAAAATCTGCACGTTGTCCAGCTTGCGAACGGCCTGGAGCAGCTTGGTCGTGATCTCCTTGCCCGTAATGTCGGCATGGAAGGCAATGCGCGGACGGCTGTGCGCGCCCTCGCGGGTAAAATTGAGGCTGCCGTCGGCCTTGCGCTCAAAATCCACGCCCATCGCTAGCAGGTCGTTGATGACCGAGCGGCTCGAGCGAATCATGATGTCGACGCTCTCGCGGCGGTTCTCGTAGTGGCCGGCGTGCATGGTGTCCTCAAAGAAGGCATCGTAGTCCGAGCCTTCGGGCAGCACGCAAATGCCGCCCTGCGCGAGCATCGAATCGCACTCATCGACCGCGCCCTTGGAGAGCATGATCACGCGCGTGCTCGTCGGCAGATTGAGGGCCGCGTACAGACCCGCCACGCCGCAGCCGGCAATGACGACGTCGCACTCCATATCGGGGTATTGCTTGGTTTCCACAGGAATCCTCTCCCTTGTAATATGGCATAAGGGATGGTCCCTCATGTCACATCTGGCTTAGCGTGCTGCGTACTCGAGCATACGGTCGAGCGTGAGCTTGGCCTGGTCTGCTGCCTCGTCCGAGACGCCGATCTGCACCTCGCCCTCGCCCGTCTCCAGGCAGCGCACGAGCTTTTCGAGCGTGATGAGATCCATGTTGACGCAGGTGGGCTGTACCGCGGGGAAGTAGAACTTCTTGCCGGTGCCCTGGCAGCGGCGCTCGAGCTCGTAGAGCACGCCGCGGACCGTCACGATGATGAACTCGCTCGCGTCGGACTCCTCGGCATACTTGATGATGCCGGCGGTGGAGCCGATGTAGTCGGCCTCGGCCAGGACGTCGGCCTTGCACTCAGGATGCGCCAGCACGAGCGCGTCGGGGTGGGCCTCCGTCGCCTCGACGATCTGCTCGACGGTGATGATGTGATGGCGCGGGCAGTAGCCCTTGTTGAGAATGACGTGCTTTTGCGGCACCTGCTCGGCTACGAAGCGGCCCAAGTTTTGATCGGGGATGAACAGGACATGCTGCTGCGGCAGCTCGGACACGATCTTGACGGCGTTGGAGCTGGTGACGCACACGTCGCTCCAGCTCTTGATCTCGACCGTGGAGTTGACGTAGCAGACGACAGCCAGGTCGTCGCCGTACTCGGCGCGCGCCGCGTCGACCGTCTCGCGCTTGACCATGTGCGCCATGGGACAGTCCGCGCCCGGCTCGGGCAGCAGCACGGTCTTAGTGGGATTGAGCAGCTTGGCGCTCTCGCCCATAAACTCCACGCCGCACAGCACGATGGTCTGCTGCGGCAGACTCTTGGCGAGCTTGGCCAGGTAGAAGCTGTCGCCGACGTAATCAGCCACGGCCTGCACCTCGGGCGCCACGTAATAGTGCGCCAGGATTACCGCGTCACGTTGGGTTTTTAGTTGCTGAATGGCCTCGACGAGCTCTGCGGGCACCAGTGCCGCGCGCTCCGTTGCCGTCGTTGCCGATGCTAGGCCGGCCGCGATATCGCGTGCAAGCTCCGACGCATCCATGTTCGCGCTCTGTGCCATCAAGGCCCCTCTCTTTTGGCGAATCTTGGGGCTTTAGTATGACACCTAGGTTTACAGCTGACAAGACAGCTGTAAACCTAGATGTAAAGTTGAAATAAAGATTCAATCATGTGGCAGGTCCATATTCGAACTGGCAAGCTGAGGATTGCCGAGCTCTCGGTAGCGCAGGAGGCATCTTTCGCCACCGCAATACCGCTTGGCGCGAGTTGCACGCCGTGGGGTGCAAACGGTCCGCACCCCCGCAAGCGGTCCGCACCCAATGTGGCAAAATCGAACTACTAAGGGGGCTCAGAATGCTCAAGATTATTGCCTGCGACGATGACGTCGCTTTTCTAGATAGACTGCACCGGATGATCGACCGTTGGTCGAGCGAGACGGGCACGGCGGTCGACGTTGCGCTCGTTACGCGTGGCGAGGACCTGCTGGCGCGCCATGCCGCGTCGCGCGCCGACATCATTCTGCTCGACATGATCATGCCGCTCGTCAACGGCATGGACACCGCACGCGAACTGCGCCAGGCCGACACCGCCGTGCGCCTGGTGTTTCTCACCTCATCGCCCGAGTTTGCACTGGAGTCCTACGAGGTCCGCGCCTTCGACTACCTGCTCAAGCCCGTGACTTACGAACGCCTGGCGCAGTTACTTAACGAGCTTTCGAGCATGCGCCCGGCGGCAACCGACGAGCTCGTGATCAAAACGTCCTTTGGCTACCACGCCCTGCGCCTGTCCGACATCGAATATGCCGAGGCGCGCAACAAGCACGTGGTCTTCCACCTGCGCGACGGACGCGATATCGAGGCACTCGAATCGTTCCGCAGCGTCGAGGACCGTTTGGCGCAAAATGCCACCTTCTTTAAATGCCACCGTAGCTACCAGGTCAACTTGCGCAACATCGACCACTTCGATCGCACGGACATCGTCATGCGCTCGGGCGCGTGCATTCCGCTGTCGCGCAGCAGCAAGCAGGGGTTCCAAGACGCCTACTTTGCGGTGCGCTTTGAGGGTGGAAGACACTGATGGTCTCCTCGGTCGAAATGATCCTTTGGGCAATCCACCACGCCACAACGCTACTCTTTGGCGTCTTTGCCTCGGCGGCGCTGTGCGGTATCGAAATCAATCGACGCCATGCGCTCGAGTTG
This sequence comes from uncultured Collinsella sp., assembly GCA_958353395.1. GTDB lineage: Bacteria > Actinomycetota > Coriobacteriia > Coriobacteriales > Coriobacteriaceae > Collinsella. Next base: position 141,855 of record CATWSG010000002.1, on the reverse strand, counting down.
GTGGGGGTCGGAGCCGCAACCGGCGCTGCCTTTTCGATTGCCAATGCCGTCGGCGGCGAGCTTTTCGCCCGCCAGGTATATCCGCTCGTCGTGCATCTGCCGCTCGTCATCTATTTGTGCGCGCGCTACCGCCTGAGCCCGCTGCTTGCCGTGCTCGGCATTACGAGTGCCTATCTGAGCTGCCAGTTCAGCAATTGGATGGGCATCGCCGCATTTGCCGCAACCGATTCTCAGATCGCGTACTATCTGGCGCGCATCGCGACCACACTCGCCGTCTTTGCCGTCCTGTTGCATTGGGCCGGCGACATCGGTCCACGCTTGGCGATTAAAAGCACCACCGAGCTGGGCATCCTTTTAATCCTGCCGCTCGTCTATTACGTCTTTGACTATGCCACCAACGTCTACACCACGCTGTTCCACTCGGGCTCGGTGGTGACGGTTGAGTTTTTGGCCTTTGCACTCTGCGCGTTCTACCTTATGTTCCTCGCCGTCTACCTGCGTGAATACGAAGAAAAGGAAACCGCCGAGCGAGAGCGCTGGATGCTCGAAACCCGCGACAGCGCCGCCATCAAAGAGCTCGAGGCTTGGCGTCAATCTGGGCGCGAGCTGTCGATTCTGCGCCACGACATGCGCCACTTCCTACGCGGCCTGGCCGCTTTAATTGAGGAGGGCCACACCGACGAGGCGCTCGATCGCATCGACGAACTCTGCGAAGCCGGCGACCGCACCGCCGTACGCCGCTTCTGCGCCAACGAGACCGTAAACATCGCGCTTTCGTCATTTAACTCGGATATCAATAGAAACGGCATTACCGCCAACCTGCGCGCCGCCGTACCCGAAACCATCCACGTAGGTGACGCCGACCTGTTTAGCGTGCTCTCAAATGCCTTGGAAAACGCTATCACCGCCGCAAGCGCCGCACCCCAAGGAAAGCGATTCGTCGACCTTGACCTGCGATTAGAGGACGGCCAGCTGCTGCTGTTAGTTTCCAATACGTTTGACCGCGCGCCGCGCATGGTCGACGGCATGCCCGTGACCCGGCATGCGGGCCACGGCTTTGGCACCAGGAGCATCAAACTTGCCGTGGAGCGCATGAATGGCAACTGTCAGTTCCGCATTAACGGCGATCGGTTTGAGCTGCGCGCCGTGATGTAGGGGCTGCCGCCAGCCTCGCTACAGCGGAGCGGCTGCCGGGGTCAGCTGCTTGATGTATGCCCACATGCGCTGCTTGGCGGCTTTGTCAGTGAGCGCCGCCTCAAAGCCGTCGAGCGCGAGCACGCGGCGGCCCTGCACGTGAGCGATCAGGCCGGGCTTGAGCATGGCGGTGTCGAAGTCATCGATCGCCACGAGCATATCGGCGTAGGTCTCGCGCATGGCATCAGCCGCGTTGTTGTCGAGCAGTAGCACCGCCTCGGGGTCCAAGGCCTCAAGCGCCTCGCGGAACAGCTCGCACGGCAGAGTCTCGCCCACCGCGACCGCTCCGTCACCCACGCCGGCGACGCTTGCCAGCACGCAAAAATCCTCGGGTGCGTAGCCGATGGCGCCGAGAGCCTTGCGCAGCGCGGCACCGTCTGGACCGGCAGCCAGCTCGCCACCCGCGCGCTCGGCCTCGTCCAAATCGCCTTTGACCAGCACGATCGGCGAGCACGCGTTGCCCGCGATACGCACGCCACGGACCGCAAGCGATGTGAGCTCTTGCTCGGCCGCCTGGGCGATGGCTTCTTTTTTCTGGCTTTGTGACGTGGACATGCGCTCTCCAATCGTTTGCGTGCCCACCATTATATAAAAGAGCTGCCCGCGAGTGGTTGCTTTGCGGGCGGCTGGGTATAAGCACGGTCGTACTGAGTTTTACGCGGCCGAGCCGCGTCGCATTATGGAGGTCACCATGGCTGACATTAATCAGATTACCCCCGAGAACTTCGATTCCATCGTTAACGACAGTCTGCCCGTGCTGGTCGATTTTTGGGCACCGTGGTGCGGGCCCTGTCGATCCCTCTCGCCCATCGTTGACGAGGTTGCCGATGAGCTGGCGGGCAAGCTTGCCGTTGCCAAATGCAACGTCGACGACAACCAGGACCTGGCCATGAAGTATGGCGTCATGAGCATCCCCACGCTGGTTGTGTTTAAGAACGGCGAGGAGATTGACCGATCGGTTGGCGCTCTGCCCAAGGCGAGGCTGCAGGCGCTGCTGGAGAAGCATCTGTAATACGCTTGTTACATGTTGCCGTCTGCCTGCCGTCCATGAGCGCTTTTGCACCGCTCGCCGGACTTCTGGATGCACCGAGTGCAACCACGGATAGTATGGTAGTCACAAACAGCCCCCAGTGAACGGGTGCGGGTCGCACAGACTCGCACCCGTTTTCTTATGCAGCTGCGCACAGAGCGGGCGTAGTAAAATCTGAACCACTGAACTGCCCCATACAAAAGGAGATTTTCCATGCATGATGTTGGAATGAACATGAGCCAGCTTGCCATGAGCGTCAAGCAGGTCGACGACACCATCGAGCTCGCTCACGAGTGGAGCCATCAGCTGCTGCATGCGACCGAGAATTTTGACATGGAGCGCATCGGCGCCAAGCTCGAGGCCGCCATGGCCGCGCTCCACGAGGCCCACGACGCACTCGAGGGCTACGAGGAAGCCATCGAGGCCGACCACAACTCCGTCGGCTCCGTGAAGCTGGTGTAAGGTGGCCGAACACGAGCACTGCTGCGGGTACGAGCACGAGCATCCGCACGGGGCGGACGGTGACGCGGGCTGCCACTGTAGTGGCTCCGGCTCCGAGCTGGTCCGTTTTTCGGTTACCGCACCCGACGACCTGCTGCGCCGTTTTGACGAGCAGATCGCACGCCGCGGCGACGTGGCCAACCGATCCGAGGCCGTGCGCGACCTGATTCGCGCCTCGATCGCCAAAGAGCAGATGCGCACGCCCGATGAGCATGTTATCGGGTCGCTCACCATGATCTACGACCACCATACCGGCGACCTGACGCGCCGCTTGGACGAGGTGCAGCACGACTACACCGACGAGATCGTATCGACCATGCACGTGCATCTGGATCACCACAACTGCTTGGAGATTCTTGCGCTCAAGGGTCGCGGCGAGCGCGTCTACGAACTAGCCGATCGCCTGCTGGGCCTGCGCGGCGTTAAGCACGGCGAGCTCACGTGCGCCGCCACCAAGCAGAGCCTGGGGCTGTAGCGGGATTTCCCGCAGCGCACCTGCCAAAAAGGGACAGGTTTGTTTTGGCAGGTTTAGCGTTTTACCTACCAAAACAAACCTGTCCTTTTTTGGTCGGTTTTGATGAGGGGTGTCGCATGCGGCATGTGCATATTCATGTGACGGGCATTGTGCAGGGCGTTGGCATGCGGCCGTTTGTGTATCGCGAGGCCATTGCGTATGACATTTGCGGATGGGTGCTCAATGCGGGCGACGGCGTGCATATCGAGGCGCACGCTCCGGCCGATGCGCTCGATGCTTTTGTTGCCGCGCTTTCCGAGCATGCGCCCGCGGCAGCCCGCGTAGAGTATGTCGAGGTTGTGGACCTGGCAGCCAACGGTTGGGATGCCGCCAATGAACAGGGCTTTCGCATCGTAGCATCGCAGGACCAGACCGCGCACACGACGCTCGTCTCGCCCGATATCGCCACCTGTGACGATTGCCTGCGCGAGTTGTTCGATCCCGCCGACCGACGCTATCACTACCCCTTTATCAACTGCACTAACTGTGGCCCACGCTTTACCATCATCCGCTCGTTACCTTACGATCGAGCGGCTACCTCGATGGACCGTTTTCCCATGTGTCCCAAGTGCGCCGCGGAGTATGCCGACCCACTCGACCGGCGTTTTCACGCGCAGCCCGATGCCTGCTTTGATTGCGGACCGCATATTACGTGGCGCGAAGCGGGCGTGGGCGATGGGCCGGGCGAAGCCGCCGCGTCGCTGGCCGTCGGCACCACACGCGAGGCCAGCGACGCCATTATCGACCGCTGTGTTGAGCTGCTGGCCAGCGGTGGCATCGTCGCCATCAAGGGCCTGGGCGGATTCCATCTATCCTGTGACGCTGCCAACGAGCAGGCGGTGGCCGAGCTGCGCCGTCGCAAGCGTCGCAGCAATAAGCCGCTTGCCGTCATGGTGCGCAGTCTTGCCGATGCCGGGCGCCTGTGTCATATCGACGATGCTGAACGCAATCTGCTCGCTGGCAGTATCCGCCCAATCGTGCTGCTGCGCCGGCGGGCTGTTTGCGGGAACGACGGCGATTCTTCCGACGCCCTCGTACTCGCACCGTCCGTCGCGCGCGACCTGCCCGAGCTTGGCGTTATGCTCCCCTATACGCCGCTTCAACATCTGTTGCTTGCCGTGGCAGAAGCCTGCGGTATGCACGCGCTCGTCATGACCAGCGGCAACCTGAGCGAAGAGCCCATCGAGACCGATGACGATCTTGCCTGGGAGCGCCTCGTTGCCGCCGGCATCGCCGACGCGCTGCTCGGCAACGATCGAGCGATTCTCTCGCGCTATGACGATTCCGTGGTGCGCGTGGTCAACGGCGCCGTTATGCCCGTTCGCCGCGCTCGCGGATATGCACCCCAGCCGCTGCCGTTGCCGGCGCTCGACCGCGCTCCGTCCTGCGTGCTCGCCTGCGGGCCACAACAAAAGGCCACGATTGCGCTCACGCGTGAAGGGACGAACGGCGAGGCAACCTGTTTTGTGTCGCAGCATATCGGCGATGTTGAAAACGGCGGGACCTTCGATGCCTGGAACGCTGCGCGCACGCGCTTGGAAGATCTCTTTGATTTGGCGCCCGCCGCCTTGGCTTGCGATGTACACCCCAGTTATCTATCGGGCCAGTGGGCGCGCGAGCAGGCACGAAAATGCAATCTGCCGCTCGTCGAGGTGCAGCACCATCATGCGCATATCGCGAGCGTAATGGCCGAAGCCATCGCCGCGGGCCAGCTTACAACCGACGCGCGCGTCCTTGGCATCGCCTTTGACGGCACCGGCGCCGGCACCGATGGGACCATTTGGGGCGGCGAGTTTCTTGTTGCCAGCCTTGGCGGCTTTGAGCGCGCCGCGCATTTGCGCACCTGGGCGCTCCCCGGTGGGGCGGCCTCCGTGCGCGACGCCCGCCGCAACGCCTTCGCCCTGCTCAGTGAGCTCGGCCTGCTCGAGCACCCAGGTGCCGCTCGGCTTTTGGACAGCCTCGACGAACAAACGCGCAGCGTGACAGCCACCATGATCGAGCGCGGCATCAACAGCCCGCGTACCAGCAGCATGGGGCGTCTCTTTGATGCCGCGGCAGCAATTCTGGGCATCTGCGACAAGGCAACCTACGAGGGCGAACCCGCCATAGAACTCGAAGCCGCCGCCTGGCGCGCGCTCGACAACGAAATCGCCCATTTTCCCGACGACAACGCCGGCTATTTCGCATCTGGCCCATCGTGGCTGGACGGCCCCTATGTTCTGGACCAGAAAGCACTCTTTGAAGCACTTTTGGGAGGAATTGAAGCCGGAGCGCCCGCCGACAGGCTCGCACTCGACTTCCATGTCGCCGTCGCGCGCTCCTCGGCGCGCATCGCCAGCGATATCTGCGTGCACGAGGGCATCGACACCGTCGCGCTCTCGGGCGGCGTGTTCATGAACCGACTTCTGCTTCAGCTTCTCACCCGCGAGCTCAAAAGCACAGGCTTTACTGTCCTTGTCCCCCACACCGTACCCGTCAATGACGGCTGCATCGCCTACGGTCAGGCGGCAGTCGCACGCGCTCGCCTCGCGCAGATTGCATCACAGTAGCTCGCCCTCGCACGCCGCCGTCTCACAGGTGTAGCGCGTTTGCCCGCAGCGCCCGCGAGCGCTACCATCAACTGATGGATTATTGAGCGCCCGTCCAGCGCAAAGCGTATAAAAGGGGAACAATATGTGCCTTGCCGTTCCCGGTAAAGTAGTCAAACGCGACGACGACCTCAAGGCCACCGTCGACATGATGGGCATCGAGCGCCCTGTGTCGCTACGACTCGTGCCGACGGCGCAGGTTGGCGACTATATTCTCGTACACGCCGGCTTTGGCATCCAGATTGTCGACGAGCAGGAAGCACAGGAAACGCTCGAGCTTGTTAATGCCATGTCCGAGCTGGTCGAAGAAGACCAGCTGACCACCAACCCGGCGGAGGCTTACTAGTGGCGCCCGAGCAGCCGGCGCGCTCCGGTATCGATTTCTCGGCATTCCGCGATCCCAAGCTGGCTCGCGAGCTCATCGAACGCATTCATGAGCTTGTCGGCGACCGCACCATCAACCTTATGGAAGTCTGCGGCACGCATACCGTGAGCATCGGGCGCTATGGCTTTCGCTCCATTATGCCGGCCGGGCTCAAGCTGCTGAGCGGCCCGGGCTGCCCCGTCTGCGTCACCGCCAACCGCGACATCGACCACGCAATCGCGCTCGCCAACATAGACGGCGCCATCATCACCACCTTTGGCGACATGATGCGCGTGCCCGGATCATCCACCTCGCTCGCCGCGCAAAAGGCGGCGGGGCGCGATATCCGCATTGTGTACTCCCCGCTCGACGCGCTCGACATTGCCGAGCAAAACCCTGATCGCCCGGTCATTTTTATGGGCGTGGGCTTCGAGACTACGACGCCCACCATCGCCGCCGCCATCTTGGAGGCCGAGGCGCGCGGGCTTTTGAACTTCTCGGTCTATTGCGCCCACAAGACCACGCCGCCGGCGTTGCGCGCCATCGCCAACGACCCCGAGACCGCCATCGACGGCTTTATCCTGCCGGGCCACGTCGCCACCATCACGGGCTTGGCGCCCTTCAGCTTTTTGGTCGACGAGTTCGATACCCCGGGCGTGGTCACGGGATTTGAACCGGTCGATATCCTGCAGGGCATCTGCATGCTGGTCCAGATGGTTGTCGAGGACAGGCCGGCGATCGACAATGCCTACCGCCGCGGTGTCAATGCGAACGGCAACCCCGTGGCGCGCCAACTGGTCGAGCAGGTGTTTGAGCCGTGCGGCACCACATGGCGCGGTCTGGGGCCGATTGCCAACTCGGGCCTCGCAATCCGCCCCGAGTTCTTGCGTTTTGATGCCCGTGCTCGCTTTGACGTGCCCGTTGAGGCGACGGTCGAGCCGCGTGGATGCCGCTGCGGCGACGTGCTGCGCGGGGCCATTACGCCAAGCAGCTGCCCGCTCTTTGGCCGCACCTGCACGCCCGAGCACCCCGTCGGCCCGTGCATGGTGAGCTCCGAGGGCAGCTGCGCGGCTTACTACCGCTACCGTAACTAGTCCGGACGCACCCGCACACTGGCACCACCCACGATTGGAGTTTTCGATATGTCCCATAGCGTTACCGATAGCACCGTCCTGCTGGGCCACGGCTCCGGCGGCCAGATGATGAAACGCATCATCGATGAGGTCTTTTTGGATGCCTTTGGGTCGTCCGAGCTGCTCGAAGGCAACGATGCCGGCGTCGCCGCGCTGCCCGCGAGCGGGCGCATCGCCATGTCGACCGACAGCTTTGTAGTCTCGCCGCAGTTCTTCCCCGGTGGCAACATCGGCCGCCTCGCCGTGTGCGGAACCGTCAACGACGTCGCGACCTCGGGTGCCAACGTGCGCTACCTGTCGTGCGGCTTTATCCTCGAAGAGGGCTATCCCATGGATAGGCTCCGCCAGATTGTGCAGACGATGGCCGAGACGGCGCACGAGGCGGGCGTGTCCATAATCACGGGCGACACCAAGGTGGTCGAGCGCGGCGGGGCCGACGGCGTCTATATCAATACCGCCGGCGTGGGCGAGGTGCCTGCGGGCGTGGCGCTCAGCGGCGCAAACTGCCAGCCCGGCGATGTCATCCTGGTCTCGGGTACACTAGGCGACCACGGCATCGCTATCATGAGCCAACGCGAGGGTCTGACGTTTTCGAGCACGATCGAAAGCGACGCCGCGCCGCTCAACCACCTGATTGCCGATGTGCTTTCCGCAGCACCCGACACACGCTGCTTCCGCGACCCCACGCGCGGTGGCCTGGCCTCGACGCTCAACGAGTTTGCGCAGGCCAGCGGCGTTGCCATGGAGATCGACGAGGACGATGTGCCCGTGCGCCCCGACGTGCAGGCAGCCTGCGAGATGCTCGGCTACGATGTGCTGCAGGTGGCAAACGAGGGCAAGATGGTTGCCGTCGTGCCGGCCGAGCAAGCCGATGCCGCGCTGAGCGCCATGCGCGCCGCCCGCTACGGCGAGAATGCCGCCATCATCGGCCGCGTGCTGCCACTTGCCGAGGGCGCCCATCCCGCCGTGCGCGTGCGCACCGGCTGGGGCTCGACCCGCATCCTCGACATGCTCGTAGGAGAGCAGCTGCCGAGGATTTGCTAACGACAAAGGCTCAGGGCTATTAAAGATATTCAGATTCCAAACATGCCCGGCACGCATGCCCAGTATTATGAGGTGCGTTTTGAAACCCAATGACGGGAGCTTTCATGGCAGCAGCTTTTTCCCATGTGATTTTTGATCTGGACGGCACCATCCTCAACACGCTCGAGGACCTGGCGGCCGCCGGCAACCATACCTGCGAGGCGCACGGCTGGCCCACGTTTGCCGTTGACGAGTACCGCTACAAGGTGGGAAACGGCATGCTCAAGCTGGTTGAGCGCTTTATGCCCGCCGAGTACGCAGGCGACGGCCGCATGTTTGAGCAGACGCTCGCCGAGTTTAGGGCTTACTACGGCGAGCACAAGGAAGACCACACCGCTCCCTATGCCGGCACGATCGAGATGCTCGACCGCTTGCGCGCCGCGGGCGTTCAGCTTGCCGTGCTCACTAACAAGGACCACGTCTCGGCGGCTCCGCTTATCGAAAAGTATTTTGGTTCCGAGCGCTTTGCGCTGGTGCAGGGCCGTGTCGATGCGTTTCCGCCCAAGCCCGAAGCACCCGTCACGCTGCATGTGATGGAAGAGCTAGGCGCCGACCCGGCGACCACGCTCTACGTAGGCGATTCCAATGTCGATATCCTGACCGGCCACAACGCCGGCCTTAAGAGTGCGGGCGTCAGCTGGGGTTTCCGCGGCCGCGCAGAGCTGGAAGCCGCCGGCGCCGACTACGTGGTGGACACCCTGGGCGAGCTCGCAGCGCTAATCCTGGGCGAGTAACGAGCGACACTGCTTAACGCAGCTGCGACAATTCTTCCGCGCGGAAAGCGCATCCCGTTTTGGAGCTCCGGAATGGGATGCGCTTTCCGTTTGAGGCGCATCAGGGAAACCGCATCCCGTTTCAGAGCAATATTCCGGGTCGCACTTTCCGCAACCCACCCCATCCGGAAAATGCGACCCACTATTCGGCCAAAAACCGGGTCACGGTTTCCCAAGCAATCGATGCAACGCTGGCACAAGGAGTGTCCCCAACTGCCGGCAGAAAAGGAACGTCCCCAGCTGCCGCCTTCCCAATGACCACCATGGCAACGCCGCAGGTAGAGAACGGACAGCGAAAACGCCCCTAAGCGAGCAAGGTGACGTGAAATGAAAGGGCGCTGACCTTCTGGTCGCGCCCTTGAAATTGAACGTCAGATTGCCGCTTAGGGGCGTTTGCAGCGTCGAGCAGTTACGGCGTTTGGTAAAACGCCGTAACGAACTACCGCGCAACGAACTAGCTCAGCATTGCATCCATCATCTCGGAGTTGACGGAGTCGTCGGCAGACCACTCGCCGTCGTCGTTGCAGGTGTACTTGAAGATAACCGTGGTCTTCCTGGGCTCGGTGGCCTTGGTCACATCGACCATAACCTGACCGGCCATCTTGTACAGCTCGTCATCGGAAGGAACCGTGTCAAGCGCGGCGACCTTCTCCTGATACTGGGTGGAGAAGCCCTCGACGATCTTGTTCATAGACTTGCAGGTGATAGAGACCTCGGCGGTCGCGACACCCTTGTCCTCGTCGACCGTCACGTCGCCGATCTTGTAGTCAAAGCCCTCGAGATAGGTCTTGGCATACTCCTTGGGATCGATACCCAGCTGCTCGAACTCGTCGCCCGAAGCTTCCTCCAGACCAGAAAGGAAGTCGTCGCCACCGTTCTTGACCTCGTCAAACTGCGTCGTAAGATCCTCGGTGATGAGCTCCTCAACCGAAGGACCTCCACAGCCGGAAAGCACGACCACGCATGCAACCAAGACGGCCATGAGGGGCGCAAGCAGCAGCTTCTTTTTCATGTTGTTCCTCCCAATGAGCGGCACCGCGCTTCCCGGACGCGGCACACGTTGTAATAAGTAAGCCCATACTATCCACTTATGAACACCCTCGGCAACGCGAAGGCGCGGTCGGTTCGTTTTAGCGTCCGAACGGTTTGCAAGCCCGCCCAACGCGCAATAAAACGCTTCCCCACGGTGCAATAAAAAAGGTGGCCGGAAAACCCGACCACCCTTGCACATCCTTTGAACGCCGCAGTTTACTTGCGAACGACCTTAACGATGGCGTCACCGGCGGCGACGGCGGACTCTGCCTCAACGGTGAGCTCGACGTCGGCAAACTCGGCGGTGTTGGACACGGCCACCACGACGCAGTCCTTGTAACCGGCAGCGGCGATCTTGGCGCGGTCGATCTTGAGTATGGGCTGGCCGGCCTTCACAACGTCGTCGGCCTTGACGAAGCCCTCGAAGCCATCGCCGTTCATGTTGACGGTATCGACGCCAACGTGCACCAGAACCTCGATGCCGCTATCGGACTGCAGACCCACGGCGTGACCCATGGTGACGGTCACCTTACCGTCGCAGGGAGCGTAGACCAGATCGTCCTCGGGCCACACGGCACAGCCCTTGCCCAGAACCTCGCCACCAAAGACGGGATCGGGCACGTCGGCCATCTTGATGACCTTGCCCTTGACGGGCGAGCACAGCACGTCGGCGCCGGCAGAAGCAGAGATGGAGGCCGGAGCAGCGGCAGCCGCGGGCTCAGCCTTCTTCTTGAACATATCAAACAGACCCATACGTTTTCTCCTCTTGATTAAGCGCAACGTTGTGCGCATGCCTACGGTAATTATAGTGCCAAATGGTTCAAATGCTAAGGTGGGGACTCGAATCGCAAGCCCTTCTCGGTAGTGCTCGTGGGATGAGCATCTCCTTTGCATCGCGGATCGATAAGCCGAGTATCGCCCACGCGCGGGACGGGCAGAAGCGGGCACGCCAAACCCGATACTTCTTTTCGCTCTCGAGTCCTGCCGCCGCCCCGTCCCTGACACTTCCTGATACCGACCGAAACGTGCCAAAATAAACCTGTCCCTTTTTGGTAGGTTTGGCGAGTGTGGATTTTCGGACGCTTAACTAACGAGCGTGGATAATCTCCCACTTTGAGGCCGTCACCGAGCCAAAAACGGGAGATTATCCGCTCTCATTTTGGATAACCCCCCCCCTTGTACCAAGCCGAGCTCCATGGTCAAGTAATAACGACTTCTCATCATTAGATTGTTTACATCAATTCTAATAACTATTTAATCCTTAAACTCGTTATTAGAATTGATATGATTGGCCTAATAACGAGTTTCCGGCACTAAAGATATGGAGGGCGCGATGCAAATCGAGGAGAACGGCCAGGGAACGCTCCGCAATAATCTATCGGGGAAATTGGCTTACTATTCGTTTTTTCCAACGCCCTTGCAATCATTGAGGCAGCTAAACCTCACCGAGGAAACCTATCGCACGCTTTCCGCATGCTCACGAAAGCTTGGAGAGCTTGAAGGCATGCTCTACTTTGTTCCCAACGCCGATATGTATCTGACAATGTACGTGCGCAAAGAAGCACTCCTTTCTTCGCAAATTGAGGGAACCCAGTGCACGTTTGACGACCTACTTAGTCCATCGCAAACACAACTCCATCATAAAGATGTCGCAGACGTCGTGAATTACGTCCGTGCTGTCGACCGCGGCGTAGAACTGCTCAAAAAGATGCCCTTGTGCACGAGACTTCTTAGGCAAGTTCATGCGGTCCTGCTGGACGGAGTGCGCGGAACGGAGAAGAATCCAGGCGAGCTGCGCTCCTCACAAAACTGGATTGGCCCCTCAGGCTGCACCATTGCAACCGCATCGTTTGTCCCTCCAAACATTGAAGATTTGAGTAACACGCTCCAGGACCTCGAACGCTTTATCAATGAGCCTCAAGTCGAAATGGATCCGATTGTGCGGGCGGCGCTCGTCCATTACCAATTTGAAACTGCCCATCCATTCCTAGACGGAAACGGTCGCCTGGGCAGGCTTCTCATTACACTTATGCTCATCAATGATGGCGTTCTTCATTCTTGCTTGTTCTATCCATCGTTCCAGTTCAAGAAAAATCGAAGCGAGTACTACCGGCAACTCACATCCGTAAGGGAGAGAGGCACTTACGAGGAATGGATAGAGTTTTTCTGCAACAGTCTTCTCGAAAGTGCGAAGGACTCGGTAGGGTCTTTAAAAAACCTTGTTGACCTCCATAACCGTTCCACAGCAACCATTACCGAAAATCTCGGAAGGACTGCTGCAAACGGGCAAAGGCTGTTGGGCATTCTTGAAGAGCACCCCATCGTCGACACCGCATTCATCGCTGCCCAACTCGATATCGGCAGGAGTACCGCGAGCTCGCTCGTCAAATCATTTGAAGAATTGGGTATCCTCCGTCCGCTCGACGAGTCAAGACAGAGATACCGGCAGTACGGGTATGAAGAGTATCTTTCGATTCTCAGGGAAGACGCCGAGCCGATTAGATAGGCATCGCAACCCAGGCAAATTAAAGCGAGCGTGGATAATCTCCCACTTTGAGCCTGCACACAGGCCAAAAACGGGAGATTATCCACGCTCATTCCTGAGTAGTCATTTATGAACGTCCCCAATGACTAGTCCGGCAACGCCGATGTTTCGGCAACGACAGCGAGCGAGCCGCATTCGGAGCAAGACGACGCCGCAGGTAGAGAACGGACAGCGAGCGGGTCGCATTTGAGACAAGGTGACGTGAAACGAAAGGGCGCTGACCTTCTGGTCGCGCCCTTGAAGTTGAACGTCAGATTGTCCAAATGCGGCCCGCGCAGCGTCGAGCAGTTACGGCGTTTGGTAAAACGCCGTAACTAACGTGCTCCGTACTGCTCGTAGTAGGCGTCGATGGCGGTCTTGAGCTCGTCGTCGATGACAACCTTGCCGTCGATCTCGTGGTTGTAGAGGGTCTCGACGACCTCAGCCATGGAGACGATGCTCGCGACGGGGAAACCGTACTTGGCCTCGATCTCCTTCTGCGCGGTGGTCACACCGCCCTTGCCGACCTCCATGCGGTTGAGGGACACGATCAGGCCCTTGATCTCGACATCGGCAGCAGCCTTGACCTTGGGATAGGTCTCGTCGATGGACTTGCCGCTGGTGGTAACGTCCTCGACCATGACCACACGGTCGCCGTCCTTGGGCTCATAACCCAGCAGGTTGCCCTTATCGGCACCGTGGTCCTTGGCCTCCTTGCGGTCGCAGCAGTACTTGACCTCCTTGCCGTACAGCTCGTGGTAGGCAATTGCGGTCACGACGGCCAGCGGAATACCCTTGTAGGCCGGTCCAAACAGCACATCAAAGTCGTCGCCAAAGTTATCGTGGACGGCCTGGGCGTAATACTCGCCCAGCTTCTTGAGCTGATAGCCCGTCACGTAAGCGCCGGCGTTCATAAAGAACGGGGACTGACGGCCGCTCTTGAGCGTAAAGCTGCCGAACTTAAGGACGTCGGACTCGACCATAAACTTGATGAACTCTTGCTTGTAAGCCTCCATGCGGGCTCCTCTCGTAATCGCGTACGTGCCTTCCAGTTTAGCGCAGGCGAAGCGTCGATGCGGGCGCGCTTTGGGGCCACGGCATTCTGTAAAGGCTTTGTCAGGGGGAATGGTTTTCCGAACAATGGGGTTGACATGTCAAACCCCCTCATCAAGAATACGGGCGGATTAAAAAGGGGTACGAGATACCCAAAGCGCGCTGCGCTCAGCCTTTAGGAGGTGTGCCATGGAAGGCAGTCCTAGTCGAAAAACCTGCATGTCGCCCTCGGCACGCCGCGAGGACTCCGCACACGCATAAACGCCACCGGCAGATCGCCAAAACCACCGCAAAGGCGCGCTGCACCCTTTGTGGGCTCAAGAGCTTGACGTGAGCGACATCTAGGTTTTTTGAAGCAAATACGACACGTACGCTAACTCCCCTCAACAAGGAGGACCCTATGCTGATGCTCAAAACCGTCACGGTACTCGAAGCCATCTCCAAGCGCCGCCGCACGGCGCGCCCTGCCGCTCATACCGGCCTGTCCAAGAACACCATATTCGCCGCCACCCATAGTGCCGAGGACGCCCTCGTACTGCTTGACGCCACGGCAAACGGCCTCACCGTCGAGCAGGCAACTGAGCGCCTGAACGCCGTCGGCCCCAACACCATCGAGGCAACGACCAAAACGCTCGCCCGCCGCATCGCCGACGCGTTCATCGATCCCTTCGCCGGCATCCTCGCCGCGCTCGCACTGGTCTCGCTCTACATCGACGTGCTCGCCGTGCCCGAACTGCAGCGCGACCCCTCCACGGTCATCGTCATCGGCACCATGCTGCTGGTATCGGGCGGCATGAAGTTTATCCAGGAAGCCCGCAGCGGCAATGCGGCCGAGGCCCTCAAGGACCTGGTCTCCAACACTTGCACCGCCCTGCGCGACGGCGAGCGCATCGAGATCCCCTTCGACGAGCTCGTCCCCGGCGATGTAATCCGTCTCTCTGCCGGCGATATGGTGCCGGCAGATGCCCGCATCATCACCGCGCGCGACCTGTTTGTGATCGAGTCCGCACTCACCGGCGAGAGCGAGGCCGTCGAGAAGACCACCGCCGTCACCGTCGTCGAGGGCGCCGACGGCTCCGCACTGCCACTCTCTGCCTGCAAGAACATCGTCTTTACCGGCACCTCCGTGCAAAACGGCGCCGCCATGGCGCTTGTCGTTGCCACCGGCTCGGACACCTACCTGGGCGGCATCGCCAAGATGCTCAACGGGCGCGGCGAAAAGAGCGCGTTTGACCGCGGCGTCTCGAGCGTCTCCATGCTGCTGGTGCGCCTGATGCTCGTTATGGCGCCGGCCGTCTTTGCCATCAACGCCGCCACCAAGGGCAACGTCATCGACGCGCTGCTGTTCGCCACGAGCGTGGCCGTGGGCATCACGCCGCAGATGCTTCCCGTCATCGTGACCACGAGCCTGTCGCAGGGCGCCAAGGACCTCGCCCGTCGCCAGGTTATCGTCAAGGAGCTGCCGGCGATTCAAAACCTCGGAGCGATGGACGTCCTGTGCTGCGACAAGACCGGCACCCTCACCGAAGACCGCATCGTGCTCGAGCGCTACCTCAACACCGATGGCAACGAGGACGCGCGCGTGCTGCGCCATGCGTTTTTGAACAGCTTCTTCCAGACCGGCCTCAAAAATCTTATCGACCTGGCCGTAATCGACCGTGCCGATGTGACGCCCTCGACCGTCGCACCCGATTCCATGCTGGGCCAGAGCCTGCGCGACCGCTACACCAAGGTCGACGAGGTTCCCTTCGATTTCTCGCGCCGTCGCCTGAGCGTAGTTGTCGCCGACGCCCAAGGCAAAACCCAGATGGTTACCAAGGGCGCTGCCGAGGAAATGCTCGAGATCTGCTCCTTTGTCGAGATCGATGGCATCGCTCAGCCGCTCACCGACGAGAAGCTCGCCCAGATTCGCAAGCAGATCGCCGGACTTAACGCCGAGGGCCTACGCGTAATTGCCGTGGCGCAGAAGACCAATCCGCGCTGCGTGGGCGAGTTTGGCATCGCCGACGAGTGCGACATGGTGCTGATGGGCTTTTTGGCCTTCCTCGATCCGCCCAAAGCAAGTGCCGCGGGCGCCGTCGCCACCCTCGAGGCCAAGGGCGTGGCGGTCAAGGTCCTAACCGGCGACAACGACCGCGTCGCCGCCACCGTCTGCGAGCAGATTGGTATCGATGCGAGCAACGTCTTGCTCGGCTCCGAGATCGATGCGCTCGATGACGCCGAACTTGCCAAGCGCGCCGAGAAAACCCACCTCTTCGCCAAGCTCTCGCCGCTGCAGAAGGCGCGCCTGGTACGTGTCATGCGCGAGATGCTCGGCCACACCGTGGGCTTTATGGGCGACGGCATCAACGACGCCGCCGCCATGCGTGCGAGCGATTGCGGCATCTCGGTCGATTCGGCCGTCGATATTGCCAAGGAATCCGCCGATATCATCTTGCTTCAGAAGGACCTGGGCGTGCTCGAGCGCGGCATCATCGAAGGCCGCCGCACTTACGGCAACCTGCTCAAGTACCTCAAGACCACGGTGAGCTCCAACTTTGGCAATGTGCTGTCCGTGACCGTCGCGAGCCTGTTCTTGCCGTTTTTGCCCATGAGCGCCCTGCAGCTGGTACTGCTGTCGCTGGTCTACGAGATCGTGTGCATCGCACTGCCGTGGGACACCGTCGATGACGCCTGGACTGCCCGCCCGCGTGCCTGGGACGCCGCGTCCATCAAGGGCTTTATGCTCGAGCTGGGCCCCGTGAGCTCGCTGTTTGACATCGTGACCTTCGCCGCGCTCTTCTTTGTCGTGTGCCCCGCCGCCGTGGACGCAAGCTGGTCCGAGCTTGCCACCGCGGGCGACGTCGCGGGTATGGCGACCTTTGCTGCGCTCTTCCAGAGCGGCTGGTTTGTCGAGTCCATGTGGTCGCAGACACTCGTGGTCCACATGTTGCGCTCCCCGCATCTGCCGAGCCCGCGCGACCACGCCGCGCCCGCATTGTGCGTTCTTACCGTGCTGGGCCTGGCGCTCGTCACCTGGCTGCCGGCAAGCCCCATCGCCGATGCGCTCGGCCTCATGCCGCTGCCCACGAGCTTTTTTGGGCTGCTCATTGGCATCGTTACCGCCTATATCGCGCTCACCCAGCTGGCGAAGCGCCGCTACATTGCCCGCCACGGCGAGCTGCTGTAGCAAGTAGACGGAAAACACCCTGCCAGCTGCCGTTGCCACTACCACAGCTGCCAACGCCGCTGCCGTTGCCTCTGCCGCCGCCGCAGTCTATCCCCCCAGCAGTTGCGGTGAAATAGTTCCTGTTTAAAGCCCCGTGACTTTAATTTAGGGACTATTCCACCGCAACTTATTGGGAGATTAGCTAGTCCTTGGGTGTCCAGGACCAGAAGAAGTTGATGAGGGCCACGCGCGAGGCGGTGCCGGTCTTTTTGTTGATCGAGGAAATGTGACGATAGAGCGTGGAGCGCGAAAGGAAAAGCGTTGTGGCGATGTCCTGAACGCTCTGGTCCGAAACGACCAAGACCTCAAGAATATCGTGCTCGCGCTCTGTAAGCCCAAAGGTGGCGACGAAAGCATCGAGGCGTTCATCGGACGTGAGCTCCGCTGCCTCCACGGGCTCGGGGTCGGAGCGTGTGGGCGCAAGATCCCCACCAAGATCGTCGGTGGCAAGCGGCAGGCCACCCTGCATCACGGCATCATCGGTTCGTTGCCCCAACTGCCCCAGCAGCGTAATCGCAATGCCCACAAACATCACGAGCGCCGCACCGATCGCAGCCAGCACGTTTTGACTCGAGATGATCGCCACCGCCGGCGCCGTCACGAGCATCGAGCACACGTTGTTGACGACGCGACCCATGCACGGCCAAAAATATGACCAGCGCGCATAGAGCGAGACGGCGGCATATTTTGTGGTAAAGAACACCACGAAAAAGCCCGAGCCCAGATAAAAGATGATCGTGGCAGCGAGCTCGTTGCCGCCATTGCCGTCGACGATGAGCACAAAAAACGAAAGCGTGGACAGTATGGCGGCGCATGTCATGCCGATATTCATATACGAACGGCCGTGCAGGTCAAATAGTGCGCCAGCGGCCAACGAGCTCACGACAAGCAGCAGGCGTGGCCAATCGCCCAAATCGACGGCTCCGACAGCATGCAAGGTCGTGAAGCCCGCGTTGAGAGCGGCGAATACGCCGGAAAGGTACGCCGTCGCTACGGTCAGGCGAACTACGGCACGACGGAATGCCGCCTTTGCCTCGGGATCGTCTTGCCACTTGGCGCCATATTCCAAAGCATCTACCGAAAGACCGGCAGCACTGGGTTCAAAGCTGGGATCGGACTCGTCGCGCAGCTTGGCGCGTCGGGCGCCGTGGAGCGACGCCACCTGCGCGATCGCACAGACGACCAGAACAGCCTGCTGAGGAATGCCGGCAGGCATCACCATGTGGTTGAGCACCTGCACCAGAACGCCCATGGCGTAGGAAAGTGCAGCCGCACGCGCCAAGCAGGGCGTCCGTGCAAAGCGCCGCGCAAAGTTTGCGTGGGCAGTCGATCCGCAGTAGCCCAGCGCGCAGCACGCCACCAAACCGCCGGCAATTACCACCTCAACCTGAACCGCCATAATCAACAGCAGCAATGCCGCCACCAGCAAAACGCCCGTGACGTCACTCGTTGCTTCAATGGCATGGGGACGGCGATAGTACAGAATGGGACGCACAAAGAAGCCAATCACGCTCGCGCCGATGACAAGGCTCTCATAAATAACGACCTCGTTCGGAGACACGAACTCGGCCATGCGCACATCAAAAAGATACTCGCACGCCAAAAACGTGAAGAAGAACAGCGCCAGGCATATAATCTCCCGAATGCCTCGACGCAAATATGCGGTTGTGTCTCCAATGTCCCTCATGGTTAACCCCAAGCCGCTCAATTGTCTGGAAATCTATTTTAATAAAGAACCAGTCTCAATATCGAAGCCGAGCTCGAAATGCTGCAAATTTGACCCCAGCCGTCCACATCACGCCGCGGTTTTGAGCCTCATGGACCAGAAGGGACACGCGCGGCCTCAAGCTCGGCAAGGAGTGTCTCCAACTACCACTCATTTAAGTACGTCCCCAATGAGTGGCGCCCAGCGACTAGTCGTTTAAGAACGTCCCCAATGACTAGTCAAAAATGGGCCATCTGTCCCAGTTGTGGAGACTCGTTGAGCCGTCTGGGTATCGCGAAGGATCGCGCACTCCCCCATCATCAAAAGTGACACACGCTACCAGTTGATGGGAGGCAGCCATGGGCTTCTTTGACAAGATGTTCGAGAAGAAAGAGTGCGCGATTTGCGGTACCGCGCTGGGACTTCTAGGTAAGACAAAAATCAATGAAGGCTACCTGTGCAAAGAGTGCGCCGGCAAGCTCTCCCCCTACTTTCACGGCTATCGCTCCAGCACCGCGGACGACATCCGTGAGCAACTCGCCTACCGCGAGGCCAACGCCGAACGCCTGTCTTCGTTCAACCCCACGCGCACGCTTTCTGCCGGGCGCACCAATATTATGCTCGATGAGGACGCGGGCCTGCTGATCATCACTTCGCAGAGCCGCTGGCGCGACGCCAATCCCGACATCATCGAGTTCTCGCAGGTACTCGGCTGCGATATGGATATCGACGAGCATCGCACCGAGATCTATCGCGAGACCAAGGACGGCGAGCGCGAGAGCTACAACCCGCCGCGCTACGACCTGGATTACGACTTTAACCTGACCATCCACGTCAACACGCCGTACTTTACCGAGATCAACCTGCGCGTGAACGACTCCACCATCGATCAGCGCGGCTCCATCGAATACCGCGAGGCCAAGCGCCAGGCAACCGAGGTCCGCGACGCGCTGGTGCAGCTGCGCCAGGAGACGCGCGACAGCGTCGTGGCCGCCAAGGCCCCCAAGACCGCGGTGACCTGCCCCTTCTGCGGAGCCACCACCATTCCCGATGCCAGTGGGCGCTGCGAATACTGCGGCGGCGCCATCGGCGCATAGCCTCCGGCAGCGAAAGGACCGATCATGGCCTTCGAGAGCGTTAACTATCAGTGCCCTGCCTGCGGTGGCCCCTTGCATTTTGCAAGCGCCGAGCAAAAGCTCGTCTGCGACTACTGTGACTCGCGCTTTGAAGTCGAAGAAGTCGAGGCCCTCTATCGCGAGCGCCAGGACAAGGCCGACGCCAAAGCCGATGCGGCAGCCGCAACGCCCAAGCCCGTCGCCGACGACGCGGTGCAGGAGCTCGCCCAAAACGCCGGCTACATCTGCTCGTCGTGCGGCGCCGAGCTCGTGTCCGACGGCACCGTCGCCGTCACCACCTGCCCGTACTGCGGCAACTCCGCCGTGGCGC
The DNA here is from genome assembly GCA_958353395.1 of uncultured Collinsella sp. Taxonomy (GTDB): domain Bacteria; phylum Actinomycetota; class Coriobacteriia; order Coriobacteriales; family Coriobacteriaceae; genus Collinsella. Next base: position 121,707 of record CATWSG010000002.1, on the reverse strand, counting down.
CCGGCCAGCTCTCGGGCGACTTCTCGCCCGACCTAGTAATTCCGTTTAAGCTCGGGCGCGATGACGTCACGGCCGCACTCAAGGAACACTACAAGGGCAAGATCTTGCTGCCCAAGAGCTTTGTCACCGGCAACCACATCGACGAGGTCCAAGGTGTCTACGTGCCGTTTTGGCTCTACGGCGCCCGCGTTGACGGCGAAGTGTACTTTGACGCGACCAACGAGACCGTGACCGAGGAATCCGACCGCACCGTCACGACCACCGACCACTACGATGCCTATCGCAAGGGCAATATCTCGTTTAAGCGCGTGCCCGTCGACGGATCGTCCAAGATGCCCGACGGCCACATGGATGCCATCGAGCCGTTTGACTACGACGCGCTGCGCCCGTTCTCGGTCGCATATATGCCCGGCTACATCGCCAACCGTTACGACGAGGACTGCGAGACCTGCAAGGCGCGCGCCGAACGCCGTATGGAAGAAAGCACAATCTCGGCCCTGCGCGAGACCGTCGTCGACGAATACGACGATGCCACGGTCGAAAGCAAGCAGCTCGACTACACCTGGGAAGACAGCGACTACGCCCTGTTCCCCGTCTGGATGCTCTCCACCTCGTGGAACGGCAAGAGCTACCTGTTTGCCATGAACGGCCAGACCGGCCGCTTGGTCGGCGAGCTCCCCTGCTCCAAGCCCAAGCTCGCCATCGCCTCGGTGCTGTTCTTCGTGATCGGATTTGTCCTTTCCCAGATTCTCTTTATGGGCGAGAACGCCTTCGATCCGGATTACCTCACCTTTGATGTCGAGGGCATCCTCATCAACGTCATCGCGCCGCTGATCATCGTGATCATCGCAGACGTGCTGCTGGTAGGCCAGCTCAAGACGGCCAACGAGGCCACCCACGCCGACTGCTACTGCGGCGAGCTCGACCTGACCGAGAAGCACGACACCTTCAGCCACACCGAGACCACCGTTGTCATGAAGGACAACAAGGACGATTAGCCATTCTGACCAATACCACCCGGCCTTTGACGAGAAAGGAAGATCACCATGGGACTCTTGAAAGCTGGATTGGGTGCTGCTGGCGGCGTCATGGCCGACCAGTGGAAGGAATTTATCTACTGCGAATCGATGCCTGCTGACGTCTTGGCCTGCAAGGGCAGCAAACGTACCGGTGGCCGCAGCTCCAACACGCGCGGCGAGGACAACGTCATCTCCAACGGCTCGGTCATCGCCGTCAACGACGGCCAGGGCATGCTCGTGGTGCAAAACGGCAAGATCATCGAAGTCGCGCTGGAGCCCGGTGAGTTCGTCTTCGATACCGGCAGCGAGCCGAGCGTCTTTAGCGGCAACCTGGGCGATTCCATCAAGGAGACCTTCGCCAATATCGGCAGCCGCTTTACCTTTGGCGGCGACGCGGGCAAGGACCAGCGCGTCTACTTCATCAACACCAAGGAGATCATCGGCAACAAGTACGGCACCGCCTCGCCCGTGCCCTTCCGCGTGGTCGATAACAACATTGGTCTGGACGTCGACATCTCCGTGCGCTGCAACGGCGAGTATTCGTACCGCATCACCAACCCGCTGCTGTTCTACACCAACGTATGCGGCAACGTGACCGATAGCTACACGCGCGACAAGATCGACAGTCAGCTTAAGTCCGAGCTGCTCACCGCCCTGCAGCCCGCCTTTGCCAAGATCTCGGAGATGGGCATCCGCTACAGTGCCATCCCCGGCCACACCACCGAGCTCGCCCGCGCGCTCAACGAGGTCCTCTCGGCCGACTGGCGTGACCTGCGCGGCGTTGAGATCGTAAGCTTTGGCGTTAACTCCATCGCCGCCTCGCAAGAAGACGAGCAGATGATCAAGGACCTGCAGAAGGCCGCGGTCATGCGCGATCCCACCATGGCGGCAGCCAACATCGCCAGCGCCCAGAGCGACGCGATGCGCGCGGCGGCCGCTAACCCCAACGGCGCAATGGCCGGCTTTATGGGCATGGGCATGGCAGGTGGCATGGGCGGCATGAATGCCAGCCAGCTGTTCGCCGCCGGCCAGGCACAGCAGCAGGCCGCCCCGCAGCCGGCTCCGGCGCCCGCCCCCGCACCGGCCCCCGCCGCCGCACCCGCGGCCGGCACGTGGACCTGCAGCTGCGGTGCCACCAACACCGGCAAGTTCTGCTCCGAGTGCGGCAGTCCCGCGCCCGCCCCCGCACCGGCCAAGTGGTTCTGCCCCAACTGCGGTAGCGAAAACGGCGGCAAGTTCTGCAGCAACTGCGGAACGCCCAGGCCCTAGCGCCCTAACTGGTAATGAGCGGGGAATCCGCCACCCCCGCATTTGCTTCTATGGGTTTCGTTCGATGAAGGAGGACACCATGAAGACAACGTTCAAAAAGTCCGTACTCGCATTTCTGACATGCGTCCTGGCGCTCGCCTTTGCCCTGACGGGCTGCAGCGGCGGCGGCAAAGACCCCAAGGCCAACTTCGTCGGCAGCTGGCAGTACTCGGGTGGAACCTTGGACGGCGAAGAGCTCACCGATGAGTACATGGATATGCTCAAGGAGTGGGGCCTCAACTGCATCCTGATCCTCGACGAAGACGGCACGGGCGTCCTCGACATGTTCCTTGAGGTCGCCGACCTGAAATGGGAGGCCAAGGACGCCACCACCGTAACGATTACCGCCGAAGATGAGTCGCACGACCTGAAGCTCAAGGACGACAAGCTCGTCCTGGAGGTGGAAGGCGACAAGCTTATCTTTACGAAGTCCGACAAGGATCTGTCCGGTACGGTGAAGAAGGATCGCGAGAACGCCGAGAAGGAAGAAGAGATCGATGAGGCCGTCGAAGACGACGACGTCCAGAGCATCGAAATCTCCCCCGCCGTCACCGTCGCCGATGACGACCTGTGCACCATCACCATCACCGAGAAGTTCAAGGACGACTGGGGCGACATCGGCTTTGTCGTCAACATCACCAACAAGAGCGACAAGGACCTGACCTTCTACGCTCCTTCTGGCAAGACCAACGTCAACGGCACCATGAAGGAACCCTGGTTCTCGGCTCACCTGATGCCCGGCACCAACGCCACCGAGGAATTCACGTTCTCGAGCGGCGAGCTTGACAGCCTTGACGACCTCGTCAATACGACCATCGGCATCGACGCCTACCTGACCGATTCCTATGAGGACGTCGCCTCCTACACCGCGACCATCGCGTAGCGACACGTAACATCAGCCGCGGATTGGCGGACACATCCGCGCACTTGCCAGGCGGGGCCGCAGGAGTTGATCCTGCGGCCCCGCCGCTTTATGCCGATGCGTAACGAGCGCTAGCGCTCCATGTTGGGAACGATGCTGCCCTCCGTTACTGCGCGCACGGCCAAGCGCATGATGTTGTCGTAGCCGGTCTTATTGAGAATCTCCGAGATGCGGCGTTTGATGGTGCCCTCGCTCATAAACAGCTCGGCCGCGATCTCGCGGCGGCTCTTACCCTCGCAGGCAAGGCGCAAGATCGACAGCTCGACATCGTCGAGGGCCGCCGTGCCCGAGAAGATGCTCTCGGGCGGCTTGGGAAACGTGTAGTAACCCGCCAGCGTGGAGCGCATCACGGCGAATAGCTCGTCGATACCGACGTTCTTGTACACAAAGCTGTCGACGCCCGCCTCGCGCGCCTGGTCCACAAAGGTGATTTCGGGCATACCCGTCATGATAATGACGCGGCACTCGGGCAGTTGTTCTTTAATGCGCGCCGCCGCCACGATGCCGTTGGAATCATGCTCGGTGCATACGTCCATCAGTATCATGTCCGGGCGCTCCTTGAGCGCGACACCCAAGGCCTCGGAAGCATCGGCAATGGCGGAAACAACGGTCATATCGGGCTGGTCGCCGACGGAGCGCGCGAGGCTCTCGCGCAAGATAGCCTGGTCTTCGACGATTAACACGCGAATCATGAACTTCTCCTTTGGACCGTGGCGCTGGAGGCGAGCGGGATGGACACCGTAAGCGTGAAGGGCGGGGCGGTGTGGACTTCCAGGCTGCCGCCCAGATTCTGTGCGACATGCCTCATACCTGGGATACCCGTTCCCTCGCGATACGATACGGGTGCAGGCGCGCCGTCGTTAGAAACGGTCACCCGCGCAACAGCACCGTCTTCCGACGTCTCCTGCCACAGACGCACGTGGACCCGATGCGCCTGTGCATGCTTGGTGGCATTGGTCGAGGCCTCGCGGATAATCTGCAGAAAGGCTGCGGCGACACGCGCGTCGCTTGGCAGCTCGCCCTCCACATCGATCTGCACGCTCACCAGGCCAAAGGCATGGACGATATCGCCCAGTTGCTCTACCGGTTCGGTGTCGCCCCCGCTGCGCAGATCGGCAGCGATTGAGCGCAGCAGCGGGTCGATCTGCTCGAGTGACTCGTCATCCAGGCGCCCCTCCTCCAGATAACGATGGAGGATGGACAGGCGCTGCCCGATCACGTCGTGCACGCGAGCGCGCATACGCAGATAGGCCGCATTGTCAGCAACTTTTTTGACTTCTTCGATCTGGGCTTGGAGCTCTTGGCCCGCAAGCTCAAGCAGGTGGTTGGCTTGCGCCAGGCGATCATGGGCATGCGCATACTCTGTTACATCCAGGCCGATAATGCGCTCGAAGAGGCGGCCCGAAACCATAACGTCATCGTGCACAAACAAGCGAATCTCGGCGGGAGAAACCTCGACCACCGCCCGCGCCTCACCAAAGCGGTCCAGATTAATCCGCACGCGGTTCTGGCTGCTTTCGGGCATTTGCATGCTGAGTTTGCGCAGGTCGTTCCATGTACCGCTCATATCGCCTAGGTCGGTGGGCATATGAAGCTCCACCAGGTTTTTTCGCATGCAGCGGTTCATGAGCAGCGGACGGCCCCTCGGGTCCAGATACAGGATGCCCACGGGAATCACGTTGATGGTTTCGATCGTCGAGAACGCGGTGATATCCTCCTGGCGGTTGCGGACATCCATCAAGAGCGCCGCAATGGAGCGGAACAGGAAAAACGCTCCCTCTGCGATAAGGACAACGGTCCACGCCGAGCCCATGGCAAAAACCACCGGTGGTGTGACGGCGACAACGAGCAACAGTTCGGCCAGCATGACGAGGCGACGATAGTGCACCATAAGTACCACGCCATAGGCAAAGATTGCGGCATTGAGCCACAACGCTCCGCCCATTGCCTTGGCGCAAACGTCAAGCGGCGCCACCAGATACGAGCCAGATGACGCGAACAAGATGAGCGCCGAAATAACTAGGTGAAGCACAAGGCTCGCCTCGTAGGCACAAATCACCTTACGGTTATAGGACAAGCGGCGCGATGCGATGAGCGGGACGTGGATCGTCTGCAGACACGCAGCCAGGGCAAAGACAACATCGAGCGCAACGATTTGGGGAAGGATGAGCGAAATCTGCATCGTCACTCACCCGCCCTCGGCATCAAGACGATCATGCGCAGCTGGCCGGGCTCGCCCTCAAGGCGGTATGCCACGTTGCGCTCTTGCAGAGCGCTTTCGAGCTCTTGCGCGGCAGGTGTCTGCGAAAGATCTGCATCATCGTTGGAAAAAAGCGCGGCACGCAGCTCGACACTGCATCGGTCATGATCGCCCAAGTGATACATAAGCGCCGGACGGTCGGTGGTGTAGGCAAAAAACGCAAAGTCATACACGCAGTCGTACAGGGCGCTTACCGTACTGGCGTGCATCGGGCGCCGTATGGCGATAATCGAGGCACAATCGATATCGATGGTGCGCAGGTCGCTTGCGAGCTCGTTAGCAATGAGCTGAATGCGGTCGCGATCAAAACCGCTCTCCCCGTGCTGTGCCAACGTGAGCGACCCTTTGCGCTTGCAATAGGCGACGAGCATCTTGGCGCGCTGCAGCATGCGGTAACGCTCGTGCGAAGACGCCTCGTCCGTCAACGGCGGCAGCGAGCTCAGCAGGTCGTACATTCCTTCGAGCGCGCGGGCAAGCGCCTGGTCCACGTCTTGGACCAGCAAGGTCTCGGCCTCTTGATCTGCCAGGTGCGTCTTAAGGTCGTAGTCGGCAGCGAGCAGCTCGTTTTGACGCTGCAGCTCCATGCGACGATGTGCCAATTCACGGTTAAGCTCGTTGAGATCCGACACGTCTTGGGCAAGCAGGGCCGATCCGCCCAGCAGTGGAAAGGCACGGTACATCACATCGGGATCGGACGCCACGGCAAAGGCATGGGCGCGGCCGTGCGCCTGGGTCCGCAACTCCTCGCGCACGCCTACCGGCATTGGCTTTGACACTGGCGTGGCATAGACTTCCTGCAGGTCGCGCGTTAGAACTTTGAGGTCAAGCGGCAAGGTGTCGAAAATGCCGGCGATGTCGTGATATGACGGAATGACACCGCAATCGAGACAGATTTCCATCGCCGCCACGCACAAGACGCAATAGATGAGCGAGAAGTTGAGCCTCCATGCCCAGGGCACACGCAACGCATATGAGATGGCAAAGAACGCGCCGCCCAGCAGCACGAGCGCCGCCGTGCCCGAGAAACGTTGAATGCGAAAGGACGAGGACCGGCCCACCAGGATAAAAAAGGCCACAAAGTTAAAGGCCGTCCACACGAGGACGGCGAAATAACCCCAGCCGTACGTGTAATCGTTGCTCCAGGTGTCGCTTGTACGGTCAAAGTGGAAGACCTGCTGGTGAAAATCGTTGGTGAGCACAAATCCGATAAGCAGGATAGCCACAATCCACAGCGCAGCGCAGTAGCGGCGACCCAGGCGGTGTTGCTCCAGGCCCGCAAGGCGCAAACCACACAACTGGTAGAGCAGCGGAATGAGTGTCATGGGCACGTAGTACAGGTACCACAGCACGGTGGCATAGAACGGCGTGAACGACTTGTACTTGAGAATGACTTCGATCATCCACAGGGCGCAGATGGTGGCGATGGCAACAAGACGGCGGCGCAACACATAGTCCAAACAGCGCAGATAGACCGATACGCCCCAGATCGAAAATGCAATTGCGGCAACAAGCAACGGCAGAGAGCTCGAATAGACGAGCGCATCCACGACCTCTTCGGACACCTCGCTATAGGCGGGCACGGCGTTAGAAAGTTTGGGGTCGAAGGCGAACAGCGCCGGCAAGACTGCCAAAAGCATGAGGAACATCGCGGTGATGACACCGGCGATAGCAAAGACGCGGTGGCGGTACACCTGATGTGTTATGCCAACAAGGAATCGCGGCATGGCGAAGAGCCTGCCGCCCCTGGGATCCGCCACGGGTGCGGATCGGGCGGCCGCGTTGCCGATATGTCGCTCGCGGGTACCCATAGTGCTTTTAGTGTACCGACAGATGGGTCGAAAAAGCGGGCCGCATGTCCCAAAATCCGCAGACGGCAAGGCGCCCGGCGAACATTAACTGCTCGCCGGGCGCCTTGGTTAGGAGGCTATGAAGTTGAGTGTCTCAGCTTCCTTAGGACAGGTCCTCACCATTCGTTTCAATGACATGCTTGTACCAGTCGAAGCTCTTCTTCTTGGAGCGCTTGAGGGTGCCGTTGCCGGCATCGTCGCGGTCGACGTAGATAAAGCCGTAGCGCTTGGACATCTCGCCCGTGCCGGCAGACACCAGGTCGATCGGGCCCCAGGTGGTGTAGCCCAGCAGGTCAACGCCGTCCTCGGTCACCGCGTCGCGCATCGCAGCGATATGCTGGCGCAGGTAGTCGATACGGTAGTCGTCGTTGATGGAGCCATCCTCCTCGACAACATCCTTGGCGCCTAGGCCGTTCTCGACCACAAACAGCGGCTTCTGATAACGGTCGTACAGGTCGTTGAGCGTAATACGGAAGCCCAGCGGATCGATGGCCCAGCCCCACTGGCTCTCCTGCAGGTAGGGATTCTTGGCGCCGGCGAAGGCATTGCCCTGGGTGCGCTCGACATCGGGGTTATCGGCACCAGCGGAGCAACGGGTGCTGTAATAGCTAAAGCTGATGAAGTCGACGGTGTTGGCGGCCAGGATCTCGCGGTCCTCGTCCGTCATGCCCACATCGATGCCCAGGCGCTCGAGCTTCTTGACGGCATAGGCCGGGTAGTAGCCGCGGCTCTGGACGTCGACGAAGAAGTAGTTGTCCTGGTTGTCGAGCTGCGCCTGGCGCACATCGCCCGGACGGCAGCTGTAGGGATAGTAGCTACCTGCGGCAAGCATGCAGCCGATCTTGATCTCGGGGTCGATCTCGTGGGCAATCTTGGTTGCCCAAGCGCTGGCGACGAGCTCGTTGTGGGCGGCCAGGTACTCGACGGCCTCCCTGTTCTCGCCCCCCTCAAAGACCAGACCGGCACCCATAAACGGCAGGTGCAGAATCATATTGATCTCGTTGAAGGTGAGCCAGTACTTCACCAGACCCTTGTAGCGGGTGAAGATCGTGGTCGCGAGATTCTTGTAGAAGTCGATGAGCTTGCGGTTGCGCCAGCCGCCGTACTCCTTGATGAGGTGAATCGGGCAGTCAAAGTGCGTGATGGTCACGAGCGGCTCGATACCGTGCGCCTGACACTCGCGGAATACGTCCTCGTAGAAGGCCAGGCCGGCCTCGTTGGGCTCGGTCTCGTCACCGTTGGGGAAGATGCGGGTCCAAGCCAGGCTCATACGGAAGGTCTTAAAGCCCATCTCGGCAAAGAGAGCAATATCCTCCTTGTAGTGGTGATAGAAATCGATGCCGGTCTGCGCGGGATAGTAATAGCCGTCCTCGAAGTCGAGCATCTTGCGCTGGCCGGAGACCACCGCATAGCGCTCGGGGCCGTGCGGAGCCACGTCCACGTTGGCAAGGCCGCGGCCGTCCACGTTGTAGGCGCCCTCGCACTGGTTGGCAGCCGTCGCGCCGCCCCACAGGAAGTCATTACGGAAAGCCATACATCAATCCTTTCGCACGCTGTTGTCATAGGCTCAGTATCCCTGCAAACAACGCGTCGCTCAACGGCAATGGAGCAGGCAGATACTTCTTTTCGCGCACAGGTGCCCGGCAGCTGCCCCGTCTGACACTTTTTGATACCCGCCTGTCCAAGCCGCCACAAAGGAGACAGGCACCTTTGTGGCGGCTTGGACCCGGTTTGTCTCGATCTGTAACAGTTAGGCCGCCAAAACCGGGCCCGGTGTTACAGATTGAGATTGTTCGGCCTGTCCCCTGCAGTTTATCTCGATCCGTAACAGGTAGAGACGATTTAGCCCGCTAGATGTTACAGATTGAGACGGAAGATTCTAGTCGCAGGCGATGTCGAGGTTTTTGCCGATAAGACCTACGTAGCCGCCCTCGGCAGCTTTGGGACTGTCGGCGTGACATAGGACCCACTTGTCGGCCTTCCAGTAGCAGTAGCTGTCACCGGCGGCAGGCATGTCGGATGCAGCCTCGGGGCGCGGGCCGTTGGTGCCCGCCGGCAGCGCCACCATCACCTGGAAGCCGCCGTCGTCGACCATGCAGGGCGTGTAGTGGAGCGTGGTGTTGAAGACTTCGACGACCGTACCCGCCGGCACGCGGAACGCCTTGACGCACGCGGTGTCGAGCTTGCCGCCCTCGATCTCCCAACGATGCGCCACGAGCAGGATAAAGTCGCGTGCACCCAGGTTGAACTCGCTCGCGCGGTGATACTCCAGGCAGTTGAGTCGTGTATTGTGCCCGTTGCACCAGCCCAGCTGGAAGGGACGACCGCCAAACATGAGAAAGCCCAGTTTATCGACATCCTTGACGCCCTCGAGCTCCGGCGCGCTTGCTACGTACTTGCTGCCCTCGGGAATGGGCGTGGCTGAGAGCGCCTCGAGCACGGGCGACGTGAGCACGGACGGAACGTCATCCCAAACGTTGCCATAGGATTTGAACTCGGGATCGTTGACAGAGTAGATATGCATGTTCACTCCTGTTCGCGAATGTGACTATACGAACATTCTAGAACAAACATGAGCGATTTTGAACGCTCATCCCGACCACTCAACAAAAAGGCGCCCCCGCATAAGCGAAGGCGCCCAAAGCGCGCGTTTTGGACGATAAAGCCCTTACGCCTGCTGATAGTGCAGGTGCTTCTCGTCGATATCGGCCAGGTCGCGGTCGAGATAACGGCGCGCGAGCCAGTTTGCCATGGGGAGGTTCTGGTCCAGGTAGTTACCGCACTCCTCGGGAGCGGCTCCGGGGACATCGCCCTCAAAGCCGGCGATAAACTCAAACAGCTCACGCACGAGCGGCAGAATCTCCTCGCTCGTCACCTCGCCAAATACGACGAGGTAAAAGCCCGTGCGGCAGCCCATGGGGCCAAAGTAGACAATGCGGCTCGACCACTCGGCATGATTGCGAAGGAACGTCGCGCCCAGGTGCTCGATGGTGTGGCACTCGGCCGTGTTCATGACCGGCTCCTTGTTGGGCGTGGTCAGGCGCAGGTCAAAGGTGGTGACGGCGGCGCCGGTCGCCGGATCGCGGTCGATGCGGCTCACATACACGCCGGGCTCGAGCAGCAGATGGTCAACGGAAAAGCTCGCGATGCACTCCATAGCAGATCCTCTCGGTAGTCAATTTGGAACGGGGCTCTTTTAGCTGGTTCGAATGGTCGCACCAATCATACCAGTCAAAAAAGCCCCGTCCCAAATAAGCTACCTGGGACGAGGACCAATGATTTTTTAATCCCCGTCCCAGAAAAATCATGCTAGGCAGTGTATGCAATTGTTGATTTGACGGCGTGACGCCAGCCGGCAATCTTTTTGGCGCGCTCGTCGGCGGGCATCACGGGCTCCACGATGCCGCGGGCCCCGTAGACGTCGACGACATCACACGCGTACATGCCCAGCGCAATGCCGCAGGCCCAAGCCGCACCCAGGCCGCTCATCTCGTCGTTGCTCGCGATGCGGATGGGCGAGCCAACCAAGTCGCTCTCAAACTGCATCAGATACGCGTCGCGCGTGGGACCGCCGTCAACGCGAAGCTCGGCCAGCGCCGTACCCGAATCCTCGATCATCGCATCAATCACGTCAAAGATTTGATAGGCGATCGACTCGTCCGCAGCCTTCACAAACTCCGCGCGACCCGTGGTGCGCGTCATGCCAAAGACGCAGCCCTCGGCATCACTCGCCCAATGCGGCGCGCCCAAGCCGGTAAACGCCGGCACAAAGTAGACGTGGCTCGCCGGATTGGCGGCGTAGCACAGGTCGGTAACCTCCTCGGGGTTATTGATGAACTCAAGATCATCGCGCAGCCACGTCTTGACGGCGCCGGCGTAGCTCACGTTGCCCTCGAGCACGTACTCAGTCACGCCGTCCATACGCCATGCGAGCGAACTCGAAAGCCCGTGCGAGCTGGCAACGAACTCGTCGCCGACGTTCATCATGACCGAGCTACCGGTACCATAGGTCGCCTTGGCCATGCCGCGACTGTGGCAGCCCTGCGCGAACAAGGCCGCGTGGCTGTCGCCGAGCACGCCGTGAATGGGCACGGGTGCCGGCAAAAAGCCGCCCAGGTCCGTCATGCCGAACAGACCATCGGAATCGGTCACCCGTGGCAGGCAGGCCACGTCGACGCCAAAGGCCTCGCACACCGGCTCGCTCCAGCAGCCACGGCGCAGGTCGAATAGCTGCGTGCGGCTGGCATTGGACCAGTCGCAGCGAAACTCCGCGCCGCCTGTGAGCGTCCAGACCACCCAGGCATCGATGGTGCCCAGACACAGCTCGCCCGCTGCGGCAGCCTCGGCGGCGGCCGGAACGTTCGCGAGGATCCAGGCCATCTTGCCCGCAGGGTAGTAGGGCGATAGCACCAGGCCCGTCGTGTCACGCACCAGCTCGGCCACGCCCTCACGCGCGGCCAGCTCGTCGCATAGCTCGCGGGCGCGGGCGCACTGCCACACCACGGCGTCGCACAGCGGCTCGCCCGTCGTGCGGTTCCAGGCAACGGTGGTCTCGCGCTGGTTGGAGATGCCGATGCCGGCGACGTCGGCCGGATCGACCCCGGTCTCCTCCACCACGGCACGCGCCACGGCCAGCACATTGGTGGCAATCTCGGCCGGATCATGGCTCACCCAGCCGGCTTCGTTGACAATCTGGCGATGCGAGCGGTCGGCACGATGAATCAGATGGCCGCCCTCGTCCACCAGCAGCGCCTTGGTGCCCTGCGTGGATTGATCGATTCCGATGATGTATTTGCTCATGTACTCTCCCATTCCTTCCGCCAAATCAAAGACAGCCTGGCGGACAAGGAGCGAGCGGCCGTCAAATGCCGCAGATTGCCGTGAAAGAGGAGCGCCGCGTACTTTGTGTACGCAAGCGACAGTTTGAACGACAAGGTGCGGTGCTTGGCGGCCGCGCAGCGTCTGTGTCTACTAGTTGCCGAGGAACTCGGCGACGGTCTTGGCGATTCCGGCACCCGTCAGGCCGTAGTGTGCGAAGACCTCGGGGCTCGTGCCGGTGATGACCGGCGCGTCGGGCAGGGAGAGGCACTTGACCGGACGCGGGCAATGCTCGCCCACCACCTGCGCAACCATAGAGCCCAGGCCGCCGAAGGGGCTGTGCTCCTCGACGGTCACGACGGCGCTCGTGGCACCGGCGGCCTCAATCACAGCCTCGGCGTCAAGCGGCTTGACGCAATACATGTCGAGCACCGTTGCCGAGATGCCCTGCTCGGCCAGCAGGTCGGCGGCGTTCACGGCATGGCGGACCATCTCGCCGGTGGCGACGAGCGTCACATCGGTGCCGCGACGCACCCAGGTGGCACGGTCCATCTGGAACGGGCACTCGTCCTCGGTGTACACGTCCTCGACCGGATTGCGGCCCACGCGGATGTAGGCCGGCTTGTTGTCGGCGACCAGGGCCCGCACGAGTTCGGCGGTCTGGAAGCGATCGCTCGGCAGATACACGCGCATGTTGGGAATCGCGCTCATGGCGGCGATATCCTGCGCGGAGTGATGGCTCATGCCCAAGGCGCCGTAGGACACGCCGCCCGAGATGCCGATGAGCTTGACGTTGGTATTGGAGTACGAGACGTCGACCTTGCACTGCTCATACGAGCGCGTGGTCACAAAGGACGCCGGCGAGGCGGCCCAGGCCTTCTTGCCGCACGAAGCCATGCCGGCGGCGATGCTCACCAGGTCCTGCTCGGCAATGCCGACCTCGACGGACTGCTGGGGATACTGATCAAAGAACGGCGTGAGCGATGCGGAGCCGCGGGAATCGGAGCACAGGACGACGAGGTCTTTATCGGTCTTCGCGGCCTCGAGCAGCGTGTCGCAGATAACCTTGCGATTGGCGATCTTGTTAGCCATTGATGGCCTCCTTATGGGCAGCGAAATCGGCGATGATCTGGGCATATTCCTCATCGTTGGGCAGGTGATGGTGCCAGCTGGCCTTGTCCTCCATGACGGACGAGCCGTAGCCCTTCACCGTGTTGAGGATGATGACCGTGGGCTTACCCTTGGTCTCGGCAGCAAGCGTCAGCGCAGCGTCGATGGCCTGGACGTCGTTGCCCGGAATGGAAAGCACGTTCCAGCCGAAGGCGGCCCAGCGCTCCTCCTGCGAGTCCTGCTTCATGACGTCCTCGGTGCTGCCACTGATCTGCAAGCGGTTGCGGTCCACGAGCGCGCACAGGTTATCGAGCTGGTAGTTGCCGCCGCTCATGGCGCCCTCCCAGACCGAGCCCTCGGCAAGCTCGCCATCGCCCATGATGGTGTAGACACGGTAGTCGCGGCCGTCCATCTTGCCGGCGAGCGCCATGCCCACGGCCACGGGCAGGCCGTGCCCCAGCGAGCCCGAGTTCATCTCAATGCCCTTGAGCTTGTTGTTGGGGTGGCCGATGTAGGGGCTGCCGAACTTGGAGAAGCGGGCCTTGACGTCGTCGAGGTCAAGATAGCCCTCGTGGCAGAGCACCGCGTAGTAGGCTTCCATGGCGTGACCCTTGGAAAGTACGAAACGGTCGCGGTTGGGATCGTCGACGGTCTCGGGCGAAATGTTGAGGTGGTTGGCATAGAGGGTCATGAGGGCGTCAATCACCGACATGTCGCCGCCGATGTGGCCGCCGGCGCCAGCCATGATGATGTCGACGCAATCGCGGCGGAGATCCCAGCGCAGGGACTCAAGCTCTTCGATAGTTGCCATTTCTACTCTCCTCGCAGGTAGGCTTTAACGTCTTCTTCAATGGGGTCGTATAAATCAGGGGCAATGCCGAGGTACTTGCACGCCTCGTAGAGCACCGGCACCACGTTGGCGTGGATAGCGACGCAGTGGTGGATGTAGGGGCCCTCGACGATCTTGGCCTCGAGGCGCTTGAGGTTGTCGACCTCGACCCACAGATAGGTGCCCATGCCGGCCGGGCCGTCGATGCCGTGGGCGTTGCCCAGCAGCAGCGAGTACTCGCCGTTGTCGCCGTCAAAGCGGGCAAGGGTGAGGTCGCCGTGCTTGGCCTCGGCCGTCAGCGCACCGGGGTGGTCGAAAGCCAGCGGATAGGTGAGTTTGGGCTTGACGGCCGCGCAGCTGCAGGGCCAGGGGCCGCAGTGCTGCAGCAACTCACCGTTCTCATTGTCGGGATGGCGCACGGTCCAGTCGGCGAACATGCCGCGGTGACGGCCCAGGTCGGCGGCCTCGACCATCAGCGCGGTAATGGCGCCGTGGATATCGGTCTCGCATACGATAGGGATGCCCATCTCGTTGAGGACGGCGTTGGCGGCGCAGGGCATAATGCCCAGCTCGTCCTGCAGAGCGTTCCAGCACTGAATGGCACCAGCATTGCAGCCATACTTCTCGACCAGGCGCTTCATGGCGATGGCAAGACCGGTGACCGCGGGGACCTTGTCCTCAGGGATGCGGATCTCAAAGCTGTCGTTGATGTGGGCCAGCATGGCGGCCATGGCCTGCTCGTCGGTCTGGGCGTCGCGCACGGCCTGGACAAGCTCGGTCATGGGGATAGGCGAAAGCTGGATGTTGAACTTCTCGAGCAGCTCGCCCTCGTTGCACATGGTCGACCAGAAGTCGAACGGACGGGTGGCCATCTGCAGGATGCGGGTGTGCTTGAAGGTCTTGACCACGTTGCAAACGGCCAAAAAGTCCCAAACGCCGCGCTCGAACTCGGGGTCGGTCAGGCGGCAGTTGGTCATGTAGGTGAAGGGAACCTGGAAGCGGCGCAGGACCTTGCCGGTGGCGAACAGGCCGCACTGGCTATCGCGCAGGCGTGTGCCGTCGGGCTCGGGGCGCTCGTCGCGCGGACCCCACAGCAGTACGGGTAGACCGAGCTCGCGGGCAAGGCGAGCGCAAACGTACTCGGTGCCAAAGTTGGCGTGGCACAGCATAATGCCATCGACGCCCTCGGCGCGGAATTTCTTGACGATGGGCTCGATATGGCTGTCGTCGAACAGCAGGCCCTCTTCATTGATGTCGTCGATATCCACGATGTCGACGCCAATCTCGCGCAGGCGATCAGCCGTCAGGCCGCGATACTTGATTGCGTCCGGCGCGCTAAAGATACTGCGGCGCGTGGGCACAAAGCCGAGTTTGATCTTGTCCATGTACGTCCTCCCCTAATCACATGTTCAGTAAACAGACGCATGTTTCGTTTTGTTCTGTTTACTAAATGTTTTACTCTACTGTTTAGAAGTTTAACGCGAAATACCCGTAGACGGTAGAGAAATCAGCCTAAACGGTATGTAAACAAACTGAACATACAAGGGCATCAAAAAGAGGGCCCAAAGGACCCTCTCTTAGTAGCGTTATGTATGGCTGCCTTAGCGAGCTTTGCCTCCCTACGGCCCAGTGTTGCCTTTGCCTAGATCTCACGCACGCTTTGGCGCTCGACAAAATAGGTCGACACGGCCGTCTTGCAGGTATAGCTCTTGGGATTGCGGATGTTGCCCACCAGGCGGCGCACCGCGATCTCGCCCACCTCGTGCTTGGGAACGTGCACCGTGGTGAGCGGCGGATTGGAGAAGGCGCCCAAAGACAGATCGTCAAAGCCGATGATTGAGACATCCTCGGGGACACGTATGCCGTGCTCGTTCAGCGCGCGCATGGCGCCTACGGCGAGCACGTCGTTTTCGGCAAAGAAAGCCGTCGGCAGGTCGTCGCGCGAGACGCTGTCGAGCCATGCGCCCATGTCGCGATAAGCACCTTCGAGCGTGGTGCCCAGTGTGACGCGCCATGTCGGGTTGGCCTCAAGGTCCGCATCCTCAAGCGCTTGGCGATAGCCGCGCTCGCGATCCTTAAAGTTGCGGATGCGAAGGTCGCCTGCCAGATAGCCGATTTGCTTGTGACCCTTCTCGATAAGGTAGTCCACGGCGCGCAGCACCGAGTCGGTGTTGGCAATGACTACGGCATCGAAGTACTGACGATCGCTCCAGCCATCGAGCACGATCAAGTGGGCGGCAGCGTTGGCGAACAAGGCATAGTCTTCCTCACCCAGTTCGGTACCCATCAGCACGATAGCGGCGGATGGATCGGCGATCAGGCCCTCGACCTGCGGACGCACGGCGTCCAAGTCGCTAAAGTCGAGCGAGACAAAGCTCGTGCTCATACCGTGACGGCGCGCCTGGCGCTCCACGCCCTCAATGACCGCAGGATGGAAGGTGCTCTCGTCCAGAATGGCGCCCGTCTTGCGCGCAAGCACGAACTGAATGCTCTCGAGCTGCGTCGACTGCTGATAGCCCAGCGACTGTGCGCACTCCAGGATGACCTTGGCGGTCTCCTCACTCACGCTGCGCTTGCGGTTGAGCGCGTTGGACACGGTCGCAGGCGAAAAACCGGTGATGCGGCTGATCTCGCGAACACTTGCTTTGGCCATTGTTCCCCCTAGCAACGGCCGTGGCGGAGCATCGCAACTCGATAGCTCGGCAAATAAACGACCGCAAATTCAATCTAAACAGAGTAGTAAATGTTTATTAGCTAGTTTAGCCTGTTGTCAAGCGAAGTGGCACGACTATTCCCCCAACGGGCGCATTTGTCCATCTTAACGTTATTACGCAAGGTCTTCGCCATTGCTTGCTATTACGCGTCGGTACCATTCGAAGCTTTTCTTTTTACGTCTCTCAAACGAGCCCGCACCGCTATCGTCTCGATCGACATAGATAAACCCGTAGCGCTTACGCATCTGTCCTGTGGCGACCGAAACCAAATCGATCGGGCCCCAACAGGTATATCCCATGAGTTCCACCCCGTCGAGCTCGACGGTCTCCCTCATCGCCTCGATGTGGGCCCGCAGGTATTCAACTCGATAGTCGTCTTCTATTTCACCCGAATCTTCCGGCACATCAGGAGCACCCAAACCGTTTTCGACGATGAACAGCGGCTTTTGATAGCGATCCCAGATTTCATTCATGGTGACGCGCAGCCCTTTGGGGTCGATAAACCTCCCCCAAGGCTCCTGTTTTAGATACGGATTAGGCGCCGAGCGAAGAAGGTTCGAATCGAACTGACCTTCCGCATGCGCTTTTGCGACGCGCGTCGAGTAATACGAAAACGAGACGAAATCGACCAGGTTTGCAGCCAGTACTTCGCGGTCATCATCCCGATAGGGCACCTCAAAACCATAGCGGGCGTATTCCTTGAGAACATAGCTCGGGTACGCACCGCGCACCTGGACGTCGGTAAACATGTAATGGCTGCGATTCTCAGCCTGCGCAGCCAGCACATCGTCCGGATCACATGTAGCCGGATAGAAGACACCTGCGTTGAGCATGCAACCGATCTTCGCCCCAGGGCACAGTTCATGACACGCCCCGACCGCACGGGCGCTCGCAACCAATACATGGTGCACGGCCGTGTGAACCGTTGCATAGCGATTCTCCCCTTGCTCGAAGATGATCCCCGCCGCCATAAAGCACGCCTGCGTCATGATGTTGATCTCGTTAAAGGTCAGCCAATAATTGACCAATCCCCGATAGCGCTCGAACACGGTACGCGAATATCGCTCGAACAGGTCGACCAACCTGCGATCGCGCCATCCGCCATACGCATCGACGAGATGCATGGGGACATCATAGTGGTTGAGCGTCACCAAAGGCTCAATGTCATGCGCGCGACACGTCCTAAAAACATCCTCGTAAAAGGCAAGGCCTTCTTCATTGGGCTCGGCTTCGTCTCCTTTGGGAAAAATGCGGCTCCAGGCGATTGATAAGCGCAGGCATTTAAAACCCATCTGGGCAAACAGTTCAATATCCTGCTTGTACCTATGGTAAAAATCAATGCCCTTGCGAGCGGGATAGAAGCTGTCGGGTGCCAACGCACGCGGATCAAGGTCTCCCCGCATGACGTCCATGCGTTGATCGCCAAACGGCAGCATGTCGGAATTGGCTAAACCGCGACCGCCTTCGTTCCATCCTCCCTCGCACTGGTTTGCAGCCAGAGCCCCGCCCCATAAAAAATCTTCTCTAAACATTATGGTGTCGTCCTTTCTATCAAATTCCCGGCCCACACTGTCGAACGCAACGGACTCGGCAAGTGCCGCGCAACAGCACAGTACCGTTGCGCGGCCAAGGGGTCGGACCGCGCAACGGCTGGGGAGCATATTTGTGTAGTAGCCTCTTATGCCTCGACGGATTCAACGGCCTCAGAATCGCCGCTCTTGGACTTCAACGGCATCTTCTCCTGTCCTTCAAATCCAAAAATCATCGCCAACGCAAACGTCACGGCACCGCCAGCAAGACACCCGATGGTGCCAGGGATGATATCCTGAGCAAACATGAGCACGTTCATCCATGGGAAACCAACGCCAGTGAAGATATAGACGTTGGCATGAAGAAGGCTTACCAGCAGACCACCGACAGCACCACCAATCATGTTCCAGGCAAGAGCCTTCTTGTCGCGAAACAGGATGCCGTAGATGATGGGCTCACTCACGCGACCGAAGGCATAGGTGATGAACAAGTTCCAGCCCGTGGCTCGACTCTCCTTGCCCTTAGCGCGCAGGCCATAGGCGAGCGCGATGGCAAGCGTGGTGTAGGCTACAACCGCGGTGCCGGGGTATAAGATGGCGTCGTAACCGTTCTGGAGCGCGGCGGGCAATATGGCGGTATAGATCGGCACGTGCATGCCGGTGGCGATGATCAGATTCCAGAATGCGCCGATAACCGCGGTCGCAGCGGGACCGGCAACAGAGGCGAGCCAAATGATGAAATCGGCCACAAGGCCCATGACAAATTGGACGGCAGGGCCGCAGAGGCACAGCGCGACCGGCAACATCACGAGCACCGTACCCACGGGTACGATCAGAATGCGCAACATATCAGGCGAGATCTTCTTAAAGAAGCGCTCAACATAGGACTGGGCCCAGGTGATCAAGATGACCGGAAGAACAGCCTGGGTGTAGTTGACGAGCTGCATGGGGATGCCGAAGACGCTGAAAGGCTTTCCGTCCTCAACAATAGCGAGCATGTCGGGATAAATCATCACAACAGCGATGAGCAGTGCCAGCACAGGACTCGTTTTGAACTTCTTAGCCGAGCTATAGGCGGCAAACACCGGGAAGTAGTAATACGCCGCATCGCCCACCAGGGAAAGGATCCGATACAGGTCGCTCGTTTCGGACATAAAACCGGCGCCTTCGGGCCCAAACAGAATAACGAGCATCTTGAAGATACCGGCGACACAAAAGATCGGAAGGATCGGGGTGATAGCGCCGCTCACGGCATCGAGCAGCTGATTGAAGAGGTGCTTGGGCGCCAAGCGCTCCTTCCAGCTAAGCTGAGGGCCATCGAGTTCCTCGTCAATCGATACCGTGACCTCGAATCCGCCCTGCTTACAAACCTCGTCGTAGACCTTGTCGACCGTGGGCCCGACCACCAGCTGCACCTGCCCTCCGGCGTGCACGACGCTGATGATAGACGAGATGTCCTCAAGCTTCTCATCATTCGAGAGGCTTTCATCCTTGAGGTTGAAGCGCAGGCGCGTCATGCAATGCGTAACCGAAGCCACGTTTTCCGCCCCGCCCACAGTGGAGAGAATCTGCTCTGCCACCTTTTTGTAATTTGCCATCATTGGCTCCTTTGCACAATCTTGGCTTACTGTTCGAATCGGCAAAGGTCATGCCCCGAATGGCTACGGGTTACAATCCTTTTTTGGAGATGATCCGGTTGAGATGGATTATCAGATAGAGTTCCTCCTCCTCGGAGAGCGTGGCGTCCCACGTTTCACGACAATAGGAACCGATATGCTTCACGCACTCTACCAACTGCGGAAACTCCTCACGAAAGTTCTTGTACATCTGCATGTTGGCGCTGTTCAGCGACTCGCCGGCTTGAATGCGCTTGAACAGGTACCGCAGATGCGTGGCATAGCGAGTGAAATCGTAGGAATCGCGGTCAACGATGATGCGAAAATCACTCTCGACGATCTCAGTGACATCTTCTAGCATATCGTCAAACTGCTTGGTGGGTTTGCTCGCGGTCTCGATGGCCTGAACAACCCGCGCATTGACGAGATTCATCGCAATACTGGCAATCTCATCCTTGGGAAGCCGCTCTCCGAGCTCCTTCTCGAGTCGCATGACGATAAACTGGGCAGCCTTGTATTCCTTCGGATACGTCTCCCGCACTTCATAGGCAAGAGGCATCGCGATGCGGACCCCCTTTTGGGCTCGCGCAACGGCAAACGACAGGTGATCAGCCATGAACAGCGTCGCATTGGTCGAGAGGTCGTAGGGCAGTTCGTTGGCAACGATGTCCATAACTTTCGCCGCAAACATCACGATATCCGAGGGAAGATCCCTCATGACATCTTGTCCTTTAGGATCAATGTCGTAAAACGTATGCTCGATTTTAGAAAGAGGGAGCTCTCGAGGAAAATCTCCGCCGAAACCGACGCCCCTGCCCATGGCGATGACATCTCGCCCCTGTCCGTCACGGCAAAGAACCGCGTTGTTGTTAAGCTTTTTAATTGCAAGCATGGTGAACCTCCTTTCAAGAACACTCACAGAAAAAGGCATGATAGCCAATAGCAGTGCTATTGCGGTCATGCCTTACGTAACAATCCGTGTTGTATTGCTCTTGGGCATGCCTCCACACAGGAGTAACAATCCAAGATGCAGAATGCATTATAGCGCTCTCCCCGCCCCGGGGACCATCGGGCTGGCGAACGGTAGATGTCGGCCCGCCAGCGGCCACATCGAGCAGATGGGCGTGCTTCGATCCCGAGCCTAGCCTAGGATGCGGGCCATGCGCGCCTTGAACTCGGACAGGAAGCGCGGGACATCCACGGTCAGCGCCACAAGCGCACTCTTGTCCGGATCGGACAGGCGGTGCTCATCGCAAATGGTGCGACCGCGATACTCGCCCAGCAGATCAACACGCAGATTGCAGCCGAGTGCACCTACGAGCGTGGGGTCGATCGCCACGGCAACGGCCAACGGATCGTGCAGCGCACAACCACCCAGGTAGGGTGCGTTCATCTCGTACGAGCCAATGTAGTGCTCGACCATGCTAGCAAATGCGCAGCCCGCCATGGTGCCCGAGCCCGTCCAACCGGCAATGTCGCGGCGCGTGAGCACCACGCGATGCGTCACGTCCAGGCCCACCATGGTGAGCTTGCGGCCCGAGCGCAGCACGGCATCGGCCGCCTCGGGATCGCTTGCCATGTTGGCCTCGGCACCCGCACTCACGTTACCGGGCACGGTCAGGGCACCGCCCATTACCACCACGCGGCCGATAGACATCACCGCCGCCGCATCGCGCTCCAGGGCAAGCGCCAGGTTGGAGAGCGGGCCGGTCGCTACGTAGACCAGATCGGGACCATAGGTGCGCGCGGCATCGATCAGATAATCGACCGCAGCGTTGCCATCAGCCGATGTCGCCCCCACCGGCTCGTAGGGCGACGCGGGCACGCTCGCGCCGCCGATGCCGTTCTTACCGTGAATGAGCGCGGTGGACGCCGGCGGCGTATAAGGCTCAGTCGCCTGCAGAGGACGGTCGGCACCCAGGTACACCGGCACCTCGGGACGGCCCAACAGGTCGAGCACCGCCAGGCAGTTATGCGCCGACTGGTCGACGCGCACGTTGCCAAAGCACGTGGTGATGCCGAC
Source organism: uncultured Collinsella sp. (assembly GCA_958353395.1). Taxonomy (GTDB): domain Bacteria; phylum Actinomycetota; class Coriobacteriia; order Coriobacteriales; family Coriobacteriaceae; genus Collinsella. The sequence goes on along the minus strand of CATWSG010000002.1, from coordinate 99,712 downwards.
GAGCTCCACCTCGGGGCTCGCGATGGCATAGGCAAGCGCCATCGCATCATCCACACCCATATCCAGATCAAGGATCAGCTTCTTGATTGCCATTGTTCTACTCCGCTTCTCCGTCTTGTACCAAATCGTCTAAATCAAACACGCGATCAACTTCGGCGCGCGTGGGAATCGACTGCTGTGCGCCCAGGCGCGACACCGTCACCGCCGAGGCGCGTGCACCCGCCGCCATGCACTCAAAGAGCGGCAGGCCCTCCAGACGAGCCGCGGCAAGCGCACCGATAAATGTATCGCCCGCGGCCGTCGTATCGACCAACGTGCTCGAGAGCGCCGGCATGCGCAGCGGCTCGCCGTCATCGCCGAGCGTAACCGACCCGGCGCCGCCCAACGTGATGACCGCAGCTCCGGCACCCTTGGCGAGCAGGGCATTGAGCGCCGCGACGCAGCTCGCATCATCCGCGGGCAAGATGCCCGTCAGCACCTGGCACTCAGTCTCGTTGGGACAGACCAGGTCGACCGCAGGCCAGGCCTCCGCAGGCAACTCGCAGGCAGGAGCTGGATTAAAGACCGTATAGAACCCCAGCTCGTGAGCGCAAACGAGCGCCTCGGCCGTCGCTGCAAGGTCACATTCGCCCTGGGCGATAAAGACGCTTCCGACAGCCGGGGCAATATCGCTGGCGTCTCCGTCGAGCTTATCGGCTACCAGACGCCTCAGCGCGCGGGCAACATCCTCGCCCGCGAGCGCATGGTTGGCGCCCGGTGACAGTACGATGCGGTTGTCGCCCTCGCAGCGAATGATGGTCGCCGCTCCCGTCTCCACGTCATCGCGATGCACTACAAAGTCACAGTCCACGCCGGCGTCTTGGAGCCCCACCACGAGCGATGCGCCGAACGCGTCGCGACCGACCGCGCCGATCATGTGCGTGCACGCGCCCATACGCGCGGCAGCTACGGCCTGATTGGCGCCCTTGCCGCCGGCGTTGGTGATAAACCCGCTGCCGCCGACGGTCTCGCCCGCACGCGGTATGCGCTCGCACGCCACCGAAAGGTCCATGTTCATGCTGCCGAACACCGCAACGATGCCGCGATCTGCCATGGAAACCTCCTCATCTGCGGGCTTTGCACCCACCGTCGACCGTCGATTGCGCGCCTTCGCACCTCTATAACTTTAGTTCACTTTGATGTGAACGCACCCTTGAGGTTGCGCCAGCAGCAAGCATTCACAGGAGCAGGCAGCTACAATGAATACGTGCTGATTATTCTCGTCATTGGATGATGTTTTATGGAACAATTCTCGCAATCGGGCTCGCGCGGTCGACGCCGCACGGGCAACGAGCCGGCGCCGCACGAACGCGTGAAGAGCGAACGCCGTGCCAACGAGCCGCGACGCACCACGAGCCCCCATCGCGCTTCTGCCAACAACGCGGGCCGCGCCAACACTCCCGCCGCGGAGCAGACGCCTGCTCGCCCCAAGTCCCGCTACATCCCTGCACTCGACGGCCTGCGCACGCTCGCCGTCGTCGCGGTGGTGCTCTATCACCTTAACCTCACGTGGGCTCAGGGCGGCCTGCTCGGCGTCACGATCTTCTTTGTGCTTTCGGGCTATCTGATCACGCGCTTGCTGCTCAACGAAGTCGCTAAGACCGGCCGCATCGACCTCAAGAGCTTCTGGATCCGCCGCATCCGTCGCCTGGTCCCCGCCGTGGTGACCGTCGTGGTGGTGACCTGTGCTCTGTGCACCGTCTTCAACCACGTGATGCTCACCAAGATGCGCCCCGACATCCTGCCGTCGCTGTTGTTCTTCAACAACTGGTGGCAGATTGCCCAAAACGTCTCGTACTTCAATGCTCTGGGCGACCCCTCGCCGCTCACGCACTTTTGGTCGCTTGCCATCGAGGAACAGTTCTACCTGATTTGGCCGCCACTGCTGTTTGCCATGGTATCCATGCATGTGAGCAAACCCAACACGCGCCGCGTGGTTCTGGGCCTTGCCGCGGTATCTGCCCTCGCCATGATGGTGCTTTACAACCCTGCCGCCGACCCCAGCCGCGTGTACTACGGCACCGACACCCGCGTGTTCTCGCTGCTGCTGGGTGCCTGGATGGCCTTTATCCCCGATCGCGACCTGGCGCCGGTGCGTCTCGCTCGTCGTTTGGGGCTCGACCGCTTGGTCGGGGCCGCCAAGCACGGCAAGAACGCCGAGGGCAAGCCTGGCGAGAAGGCCGACGAAGCAGCCGAGACCGCCCCGGCACAGCCGAGCGTCCTCGTGCGTTTTTGGTCCTCGCCCGCATCCATCGATGTGTTGGGCGTCGTGGGTCTGGTTGGCCTTGCCGCCATGGTCGCGCTCACCAACGGCTACACCGCCTTCCAGTATCGCGGAGGCACGCTGCTGTGCTCGATCCTCACGCTCATGGTCATCGCGGCCTGCGTGCAGCCCCAGGGAATGGTTGCCCGCGCGCTGTCCGCCGAGCCGCTCGTATGGGTTGGCAAGCGCTCGTACAGCATCTACCTGTGGCACTATCCCCTGCTGTTGCTTATGAACCCGGTCGCCAACATCAACGATACACCGTGGTGGCAGTACATTTTGCAGGTGCTGTTGGTGGTCGCCGTGGCCGAATGCTCATATCGCTTTATCGAGACGCCGTTTAGAAAGGGCGCCTTTGGGCGCACCGTATCCGAGTTCCGCGACGGCACCGCCACGCCCGCCAACTGGGTGCGCGCGCACGTCCCTGCCTGCGCAGCCTGCGCTGTCGTGTTGGTCGTTGCACTGGGCGGCCTGATCTTTGTGCCCGAGACGTCTGCGCCGAGCGGCGAGGGCGCCGAAGTTCTGAACAAGGAAGCCAAGAACGCCGCACCCACCGACCAGCAGGCGGCCGACGACACCGACAAGGACAACGACGGCTTCCCCGATGGCTCCTACGATCTGCTTATGATCGGCGACTCCGTGTCGCTGCGTGCCGTGGACACTTTTGACGGCGTTTTCCCGCACAGCCATATCGATGCCGAAAAGGGCCGCCAGTTTGATGCGGGCCGCGCGACATTTGAGGGCTATATCCAGCAGAACCTTGCCGGCAAGATCGTGGTCTTTGCGCTGGGCACCAACGGCTTGGTAACCGACGACCAGATCGACGCTATCATGGCCGATGCAGGAGATAAGCGTATTGTGGTGTTTGTGAACACGCGCAGCCCGCAGCCGTGGGTTGGCTCTACCAACCAGGCCATCGCCAACGCCGCTACGCGCTACAAGAACGTGCGCGTTATCGATTGGTACGGATACAGTGCTAACCGCAACGACCTGTTCGATGGCGATGGCACGCACCTATCGACCACTGGCGTGACTGAGTACCTCAACTTGATCCACGATGCCGTCAAGAAGGACCTGCCCGTACACCCCGAGGATCACGTCAACGATCCGCAGCCGGCAGCCGTCAAGTCTGCCACCGACGCACTCGTCAATGCGCTCGCTCTCAAGCCGCACAAGCTGGGCACCGACAAGTAGCCCGCAGCAAACAACCCAAAATCACTCTTTTAGAGCCGGCCCCAAGAGGTCGCAGGCAAAAAAACAGGCCGCAGCCCATGGCGGCGGCCTGTTTGGAGTCCAAAAGAGGCGCTAAGCGCTGTAGCCCATCGCTTGCAGCACAAACATGACGACTGTCAGCACCGTAATCACGGCGATAGTCGCCCAAGTGAGCACGTTCCACACGCGGCCATTGCGGTTGGCACCCATGATGTGACGGTCGGCGGCGATAACCACCTGAAACACCAGAACCACGGGCAGTAGCACGCCATTGATGACCTGCGAGGTCATCATAATCTGGAACAGATCGACGCCGGGCATAAGCACCAGCACGGCAGAGATACCGATGATGGCCGTAATGATGCCGCGGTAAACCGGGGCCTCGTCCCAGCTGCGGTCGGCACCGCGCTCCCAGCCAAATGCCTCGCAGATAGCGCTCGACGTAACGCCCGGCAGCACGCAGGCGGCCAAGAAGCTCGCCGCGACCAGGCCCGAGGCAAACAGTACCGTGGACCACTGACCCGCAATAGGCTCCAGCGCGCGGGCAGCATCGGCGGCATCGCTAATCTGAATACCCGCCGGGAACAGCACCGTACCGGTCGTGATGATAATGAAGCCGGCAATGACATCGGCAGCAAGCGAGCCGCTCACGGTATCGATACGCTGCAGCACGATGTCGTCCTCGCCCGCGTTCTTATCGACCACGTTGTTCTGCGCCAAGAAAATCATCCACGGCGCGATGGTGGTACCGATCGTTGCGACCACGAGCGACACGTAGCTGGGGTCATTTTGAATGTTAGGCACGACCAGGTCGACCGCGACCTCACCCCAGTTGGGGCCAGCCATAAACGCGGCGACAATATAGGTCACGAAGACGCAGCTTACCAGCAGCAGAATCTTCTCGATGCGCTGGAAACTACCCGACATGGTAAGCATCCACACCAGCAGCGCCACCAACGGCACCGAGATGCTCGCCGGCACGCCAAAGAGAGCAAGGCCGCTGGCGATACCCGCAAACTCCGAAATGGTCACAGCCGTGTTGGCGATCAACAGCGCCGCCATAGCAAGTACACTCTTGCGCACGCCAAAGCGCTCGCGGATGAGCGATGCCAGGCCCTTGCCCGTGACGCAGCCGCAGCGCGCCGCGGTCTCCTGCGTCACGATGAGCAGCACAGTCATGACGGGAAGCATCCAGAGCATCTTGTAGCCATAGCTGGCGCCCGCACTGGAATACGTTGCAATGCCGCCGGCGTCATTGCCCGAAAGCGCCGCCAGCAGACCGGGGCCCATAGCGCCAAAGATGGCCGCGATGGTCAACTTTTGCTTGGTGCCCGACTTTTGCTTGGTATTTTGCACGCGACCACCTAACCAATGACCGACATGGTGAGCAGCACCGCAGCGGCGCAGTACGCTACGCACGAGATCATGACGGCAATAACGTTCATGGCGGTGCCCGACGTGTTGAGGTCATGCTCGTCACGCCAGAACAGCACCATCAGGTAAATCACGGCGCTCATGTTGCCAACCAGGCAAATGATGGCAGCGATATTAAAGCACCCGGTAAAGAGTTGCTCCTCAAACATGGGCGCATCGGGGAACGCGGCGGTGCGCACCAGCTGGGCGCACAGGTAGGTCACGAGTGACAGAATCAGGCCCATGCCCGTGCTCTGGAAGAAGAACCCCAGATACGGCTTGGGCTCGTCGTCGTGACCGTCATACTCCAGGAAGTAGTTCTTGACGAACGACACCATGCGCGAGGCCGCCAGCAGCACGAGCGGCATGGCGCACATGGGGAACACCACCAGATGTGCGGAGCCGAGCGCCGTCCCCAGCACGGTCGCCATGATGCACGACGCGATGCCCCATACAACAACCCAGTACTGGCGATGCACGAACCAGCTGAGCACGTTCGTCGAGTCGTCCGACGCGCTATCGCCCGAGCCGACACCGGCGATCTGCAGGTCCTCCTGGTGCTCCTCGGCGATAACGTCCATGGCGTCGTCGAAGGTTACGATACCCAGGATATGACGGTTCTCGTCGCAGACAGGGATGGCAACCAGGTCGTACTTGGTCATCTCGTCCGTCACGTCTTCCTGGTCCTCGTCGGGCGACACATAGACCAGGTCGCGATAGGCCAGCTGACCCAGCGTGGCGTCGCGGTCGGCTACGATCAGCGTGCGCAGCGAAAGCACGCCGGTCAGCATGCCGCTCGGATCCTCGGTATAGACGTAGTAGACGCTCTCGAAGTCCTCATCGAGCTCGCGAATCGCCTCGATGGCGTCACCGACCGTTGCCGTGGCGGGCAGGGAGACAAACTCCGAGGTCATGATGCGGCCGGCGGTGTTGTCCTCATACCCCAGCAGGTTACGAATCGCCTTCTCCTCCTTGACGCCCATCAGGCGCAGGAGCTTCTCGGCCTTCTCGTAATCGAGCTCGTCGATCAGGTCAGCTGCATCGTCCGGGTCCATCATGGCCAGCATCGACGATGCGTCCGTGTCGGACAGGCCCTCGAGCATCTCGGTCATAAGCTCGTCGTCATCGAACTCCGAGATGGCCTCGGCGGCCTGGGCAGTATCGAGCTGCGCAAACACCTGCGCACGTAGGCGCGGGTCGAGCTGCTCGATAATGTCGGCGATGTCGGCAGGGTGTAGCTCGCCGAGCGTCTTATGCGACACCGAGAGTTGAATGTTCTTGGTCGAGCGGTCGAGCAGGTCCATGTAGGACCAAGCGATGATGTCCTCACTGAGCGGCTTGCCCAGGTGCTTCATAAAGCCCTCGACGACATGCTCGAGTGTGGGGCTGATCGCGCGCAGCAGACCGCGGGCGCCAACTTCGGCACCCAGTAGGCGCAGCTGATTTTCGCCCGACATGGAAAACTTGATGTCGTTTACGCGCACGACCTTCATGCCCTGCGTGTCGACAATCTGCTTGTTGAGCACGTCGCGGGCAAGCAAGAGTTCGGTCGGCTGCAGGTACGAAAAACGGATTTCGGTGGCCGACGTCTTAAGGTGTACACCCGTCTCGTCGATACGGTCGACCCATTTGCGCCAGCTGATCATAAACGGCGTCTTGCCGGGACCGCGGAACGCGAGCGACGTCACGTGTGGAAAAACTTCGCCGGTAGCAATGCCAAAATCGTTCACAACGCCGAGCTTTTCGCCATCGACGTCCAAGACCGGCAATTTGAGCATCTCACTCAGATAATTCAATGGTGCTCCCCATCATTATTCCTCCGGACGCGGCCGCATGTGCGGCGTCCGGGGGCTTCTGGATATGTATACGCATGCGCGGGCGGCACGCCGCTCGACGCTTACACCCCGTGCATGCGCAAAAAGCACCTGCATGGGGTCATCGACTGTATGGTCGAGGTTTGGATTTCACCTGTAACCTTTCTCTTGACCCTCATTAACCGCAGTAACTATAGCATCAGCATCGCGCTGCGGCATCGAATTTATGCGCTGCACATTGCAGGCATACCAAACACTGACGCATCCGTGACATGGTCATTGGGGACGTTCTTAAATGACTACCCAATAACTACTCTGTGGTGTCGTCGTCCTCGGCAAGCTGGGGGAACACGGCGTCCTTGGGCATGGTGGCCTTCGTCAGCGAGGTGAGCTTTTTGCTCAGCGACGTGTCCGTCTTGACCAGGTCGCTGAGCGTCACGATCTTGTAGCCGTCGGCAATGAGGCCGTCGATAATCTGCGGCAGCGCCTCGAGTGTCTGCTCAGCGCATTCGTCTCTATCGGTGAGCAGCACGATATTGCCCGGCGTCACCGAATCGAGCACCGTCGAGACTTGCTCGTCGGCACCGTTGAGCAGCCAGTCGCCCGAGTCGATATTCCACGAGACCACGGCGGAGACCAGGTCCATCGCATCAATCCAGTTTTGCTCGTCAAAGGCAGCGTAGGGAGCACGCAGTAGCATCGTCTTCACGCCGGTCGCCGACTTAATCGCATCGGTGCCTTTCGTGATCTGTTCGCGTACCGCCTCACGGTCCTGGCCCTTGAGCGAATCGTCGCTGTAGCTGTTGGATCCGATCTCGCACCCGGCATCGACAATCGCCTTGGCCGTGGCAGGCGAGGCCTCGGCCGCATCGCCCGAAAGGAAGAACGTCGCGGTGACGCCCTTTTCCTTGAGCACCTGCAAGATCTGTTTGGTGGCGCCGCTCGGACCCTCGTCAAACGTCAGCGCCACGTACTTTTTGTTGCCCTTGGGCGCCACGCTGGCGCACGCAACAACGCAATCGGTGGCGGGCACAACCTCGCCGCGGTCCTGCGTCTTGCCCGACTGCTCACCAACCCACACCTCGGAGCGGCCCTGGACACCCCACGTCTGCACATACTCGATAGCGCCCGTGCCCTCGACCTTGAGCTTGGGCTCGATAACCGTAGCCTGAACCTCGTGCTTCTCGTAGATGTTACGGCCATCCTTGACCGTCACCTTCTCGCCACCCTCAAGTTCGCGGCTATCCCATTTGCCCTGCTTCACGCGCTTGCCGTCGACCTTCACCGACAGCTTTTCGCCCCCATGGCGCTTGAGCACGCTGTCATCGACGGCCAGCAGGTCGCCTGCGTCGTAGGTGTCAGTCAACTCCTGGTCGTCGATGAGGTTTTGTAGCGTAGAGCCGAGGCGCACTGCGGTCTTCTGGCCGTTGAGCTCCACGTCCACGCTGCGGTTGACGTAGCCCACGACGGCAGCGATAAACAGCACGAGTGCGCAACCCACGGCGATGAGTGCATAGGGCAGGCGAGACGAACGACGGGGTGTGCGGCTGTTGCCGATGCGCGCACTGCGATCGCTAAAGCCGCGGCTATGGTTGAGATACATCGCGCCGGGCTTACGGTGACGCTTGCGCTGACCGCTGGGCAGCTGCCCCAGGTCGCGGCGCGCCGTCGGACGCGCACCCGAACGCCCGTTTAAGTTGGATCCGTTTTGGCGCATATGCCCTCCCCCATAAACACAGCAAGCCGGAGCAACAGGTCTCCGGCTTGCCTCCCATCATTTGGTACGTCGCTATTTTGTAGCTTTTGACGAGCCTCCGCTCGCCTTTTGGTATTCGTCCTTAAAGGCCTTGAACATGCCGCGCGTCTTGCCGAGCTGCTTGCCCAGTGCGCGACTGCCCTTGTCCACGGCAACCGATCCCTTGTCGTCGAGCACCTTGGCGCCCTTTTTGACCTTGTCGCCCACCACGACGCTGGCCTCGGCGGCCTTGGCAGCCGCACCGCCCGAATACCCGAGCGACTTGACCTCGTCCGAGACGACCATCGCGCCGTTCTCATAGCCGCGCAGCATCGTCGGCGGCACCTGCGTGTCACCAACCAAAACACTCGAAGCAGCACCGGCGGTCACATAGAATGCCTGCACGATGCCCGAACGCGGCTTGAACTCCACATCCGAGCAATAGCCCACGACGTCGCCCGATTCCGTGCGCACGTCCATACCGACCCAGATGATGCAATCGTCCAAGTTGATGTCGAGGCGCTTGGCGGCAGCGGCATCGTACGTGTCCTTGACGTCATCGACCGCAATGGCGCCCTCGTAGACACCAATGGCGTCGAGCGCCACGAATCGGTCGGGACGCTCGATCATGCCCGCGATATCGGACTGGCGGACCATAAAGCCGACCACGCGCGTACCGCCCGGGGTAAAGACCGGAAAGTGAATCTTTCCGAGCTTTTTAGGGCTGCGCGGCGTGCCGTCCTTTTTGGTGCGCTTGTCCTCGGTAGGCTTGCGATAGATCTTGGCGCCGACAAAATCCCCGGCGCGCATTATGCCTCGGTCGAGGGCTCCGCAGCCTCGGTATCAGCCTCGACGGCGTTCTCGACCACGACGTCGGCGGCAGGCGTCACGTTGCCGCCCGAAATGGCGTCGTTGAGCTGCTCGCGCAGCTGGTCCATGCGCTCGCGGGCCAGGTCGACCTTGGCGCGCAGGTCGTCGGTCTTGGCGTCGACCATCGGGCCAAAGTCATTCACCGCAGCACGGGCCTCCTCGGCGCTGTGCTCGTAGGTGTCGCGCATATTGTCCCAGGCGTCGTTGGCGATATCGGCAGCCATGGCGCGGGTCTCGGCGCCCGAGCGCGGGGCCAGAGCAACGCCGACAATAGCGCCGGCAGCGGCACCAAAAAGTGCGCCGGAGACAAAGCTGAAAGTCTTACCCATGATCATTCCTCTCCTGCGGGCACGTCGGTGCCCACCGTTTGAATGCTGTCCATTATACCCGCAGCGCATCACTTGCCGCTCCGCTCATCTGCGTACGGCAAAGGCGCAGGTACGTGATGGTGATAAACGCGTAGGCCTACTCCTGGGGCATAGCCGGCATGGCCACCGTGGCACCCGGGTCCTCGCCGGCGCCGTCCACGAGCGGCAGGCCGCCCTCATGCGCAGGCCCTGCCGGAACCGTCGCCGCACCGCCAAAGACGGCAGCGGAGGCCTCGTGGTTCTCGGCAACCGCGCCCTCGGTATCAATCGCCACCTGGGGCTCGTCGTCAAAGTTGGGGACACCCTGGGGCTCGGTGGAAACGGGCTCGGCGGTCGCATCGGAAACGGGCTCGGCGTCGACCGGCGCATCGCCCTCGTCAGCGCCCTCGTCAGCGCCCTCGTCCTCGGCAGCATCTTCGCCGTTCGCAGCGGCGACGGCCTCGTGAGGATCCTTACCCTCGGCCTCGGCGCGCATGCCCAGCACCAGGTTGCGCAGGCCCGCGACCGTGCCCTCCACGTCGGGGGCAGGCTGGTCGGCGTGCAGATAGGCCCAGTCCATCATAAAGGTGGCCGAAGACAGCGCACCGATGGCCAGCGCGTCGTCGGGGCACGAAAGCTCAACCTCAAAGACGCGCTCGTCGTGCTCGCTTACGCGCGTGCGGCCGCACGAGATGCTACCGGCAAGACCGGTCTCGTTCATGAGCTCGACCGTCACATGCTCAAGCAGATGGCAAAGCTCGGTCTGGCCCATGCAGTCCTGGAACTCGCGACCGGAATCACCCAGGCACAGGTGCTTGGCAATCGCCGGCACCAGGTAATACACGCGCGCCGTAGCCTCGATATCCTCCGAGGTCATGAGCGGCATGCCGGGGTTCACCAGCACGTGCGCGCAGATCTTGTCCTCGCTGACGGTGACCTTAAGGATGTTAAACAGGCCTGCCATAACTCTCCCCTACTCTTCCTTGTCCTACTCGTCGCCGTCGTGCGGATTCGCGGAACCCGCACCCGACGTCGTCGGCTCGTCTACCGAAGACTCGGAATCCTTCTTATCGGTTTCGGCCGGAGCGATCACGCGAATGAGCGAGATGCGCTGGCCACGCATCGACTGCACTTTAAACTTGTACCCCGCGACCTCAAACACCTCTCCGATGTCGGGCACCGAGTCGCAAAGCTCCAAAATCCAGCCGGCGATGGTTTCATAATCATCGCTTTCCTCAAGCGGCCAACCAAGCTCAATCGCGTCATCGCACGAAAAACGCCCATCAACGAGCCACTCGCGGCGCGAAAGGCGCGTGAGATACTTGTTGTCGGGGTCGAACTCGTCCTCGATCTCGCCGACGATCTCCTCGACGATGTCCTCGATGGTGATGATGCCGGCCGTGCCGCCGTACTCGTCCACGACCACCACGATCTGGTCGTGCGAGGTCTGCATCTCGGACAGCAGCGGCAGGATGTCCTTGGTGTCGGGCACAAAGGTGGCGTCGCGCAAAAAGCCGGCGATGGGCTGGTCGCCCTTGCCGTCGAGCGCGGGCTGAATCAGGTCCTTGATGTGCGCGATGCCGGCGACGTTGTCGGGATCCTCGTGATAGACGGGGATGCGGCTAAAGCCGGTCTGGCGCATGGTGGACAGCACGTCGGCGACCGTCTCGTCGTCCTCGCACATGGTGGTGTCCACGCGCGGCACCATGACCTCGCGGGCAACGGTGTCGCCCAGGTCGAAGATCTCGTGGATCATGCGCTTTTCCTCGTCGAGCAGGTCGTCCTGCTCCGAGACCATGTACTTGATCTCTTCTTCCGAGACGTTCTGGCGGTCGTCGGCACTCTTGATGCGCAGGATGCGGGCCAGGCCATCGGAGCAAGCACCGGTCAGCCACACGAGCGGACGGGCGATCTTTTGGAAAAACGACAACGGTCCCACGACCTGCTTGGACACGCCCTCGGCATTGGCCAGGCCGATGCGCTTGGGGACGAGCTCGCCGATCACGATGGACACGAAGGCGACCGCGACGGTGATGATGACCGGCGCCAGGCCGCGCGCGATGGCGGAGAGCGGCGCGATGCCAAAGCTCATGAGCCACGTAGCGAGCGGGTCGGACAGACTCGTCGAGGCGACGGCGGACGAGGCGAAGCCCACGAGCGTGATGGCGACCTGGATGGTGGCGAGCAGCTGGTCGGAGTCGGCAGCCAGCTTAATGGCACGCTCGGCGCGTTTGTCGCCTTCCTCGGCCTCGTGCTCCAGCACGGCGCGCTTGGCCGTGGTGAGCGCCATCTCGGACATAGAGAAGTAACCGTTGATGAGGGTCAAAACGAGGGTGGTGATAAGGGAGATGGTTATGTCCATCGGGAGTTTCTCGAACCTCCAAGATTCGGGACGTCGGATTAAAACGTTGACGGCGGATACGGCAATTGCACCGGCGCCCAAACAAGGACGCGGGCGCGCAGGCGTGGTCGCTAGATTACGAAGAGAATCACCGCCATGAACTGGAAGATGCTGCCGGCGAGCACCCACAGGTGAAACACGCTGTGAAGATAGCGCACGTTTTTGGCGATATAGAACGGCACGCCCGCGGTGTAGCACACGCCGCCGACGGCGAGCAGGGCAAGTGCCACGGGGTTGAGCAGCGCCACAAGTTCGGGCAGCTTAAAGACAACGAGCCAGCCCATCAGCAGGTAGACCAGGCCGCTTACCCAGTGCGGTTGACGCTCGCGCATAAAGCACTCGAGGGCGATGCCGATAATGGCGATGGCCCATACGGCAAAGAACAGCACAGCGCCGCCGTCGTTTGCGAGCGTGATGAGGCAAAACGGCGTATAGCTGCCAGCTATGAGCAGGTAGATGCAGCTGTGGTCGATGACGCGAAACACGCGCTTGGCGCGCGCGGGCTGAATCGCGTGGTAGAGCGTGGAGGCTAGGTATTCGAGGATAATGCTGACGCCATAGACAATCGCCGCGGCCATGTGGGCCGGGCCTCCGCCGCGCAGGGCGGCGAATACGATCAGGAGCACCAGGCCCGCGATACCCAGCAGGCAGCCGACACCATGGGTGACGGAGTTCATGATCTCCTCACCCACCGTGTAGTGTGGAACGGCCGCGGTCTTGGGTCGCGGCTTAGAACTGTCGCTCGAATCGGACATGCCGGTTACATCCTCCAACGTAAAGAGTTCTCAACACTATATCAAAGCGTCTAGGTACGTGCGAAATTTGCATCATACGTGACCACTTGTTTACCCATTCTTTGCTTGTTGACGCATCAACGGCGAACGTCCATAATGCGCTTGCATTAAATGTTGATGTATTAACATCTTATAGGAGAATACCGCATGTCTCAAAACGCACGTTCCCATCGAAAGCTCAAGATAGCCGGCATTGTTGCACTGGTGGCTGTCGTTGCGCTGCTCGGATTTGCCGGCAACTTTCTGTTTGACTTCGCGCTGAATCCCCAAGCGCCGTACACCATGAAGATGATGCAGGATGGCAAGGACGCCGAAAAGGGCGAGCAGATGGACGCCGAGGAGGGCGAGGCACGGGCGTGGTTTAAGGAAAACCGCGAGAGCAGCAGCCTCACCGCGAACGACGGGACCGAGCTTGCCGCCTGGTATTTTGCTGCGTCGGAGAGCGCACACGATTACGCCGTCTGCCTGCATGGATATACCAACGAGCCCATCGGTATGGCCCGATACGTCAAGCGATTCCACGACCGCGGCATGAACGTACTCGCACCCGCCGCACGCGCCCACGAGCGCTCCGGCGGCGACTATATCGGCATGGGCTGGCCCGAGCGCCTCGACATCGTCGCATGGATCGAGCAAATCGTTCAGGCTGACCCCGAGGCGCGCATCCTGGTCTTTGGCGAGTCGATGGGTGCGGCAACTGCCATGAACGTCGCGGGGGAATCTCTGCCCGCAAACGTGAAATGCATTATCGAGGACTGCGGTTATACAAGTGTTTGGGACGAGTTTTCTCTGCAGCTCAAGGACGTGTTCGGCCTGCCCAGCTTTCCCTTGCTCGATGTAGCAAACTTGGTGTGCAACGTGCGCGCGGGCTACGACTTTCATAAGGCGAGCAGTGTGGAGCAACTCAAACACGCGACGGTTCCCATGCTGTTTATCCACGGCGACCAGGACACTTTTGTGCCGTACAGCATGCTCGACCAAAACTACGACGCGTGCGCCAGCAAGGTCAAGCAAAAGCTCACTATCCATGGCGCCACCCACGCCAAGAGCGCGCAGGTCGACCCCGAACTCTACTGGAACACGGTCGACAACTTCCTCGACGAGTATTTTTAGGCAAAAAGCAACGTCTGGGGTTTTGTTGCCAAAAAACGGTTTGTGGTCGGCGGGATTCGATTTTTCGCCGCACTTCCAAAAAGCCGCCCGTGAGCGCTGTGCTCACGGGCGGCTTTTGCTCAACTAACGCTACAAAGGCGCTTATTTTGTCCAATAGCTAGGCGCTACTTGACCTCGATGAGCTCATACTCGCTCGTGCCCAGGCCAATCTTCTCGGCGTGCGCGATGCACACGCGCCAGTCGGTGTCGGGATGCGTGATGCAGAAGGGATCCTTGGCCTGCTCGCCCTCCAGATACTCGTGGTTGTGCTCCATCTTGGCCGCGCTATCGGTGAGCTCGGTGTTGGGCAGCGGCTCGGATGCCATGACGGCATCGGCGCAGGCCTGGTCAATGGCGACCGGGTCGAAGCTCGCGAACATGCCGATATCGTTGACGATAGGCGTGTCGTTTTCGGGATGGCAATCGCAGTTGGGGCTGATGTCCATGGCAAGCGAGATGTGGAAGCTCGGGCGGCCGTCGACGACGGCCTTCGTATACTCGGCGATCTTGCAGTTGAGCACGTCGGCCGCGGCCTCATAGCCGGGCTTGATGCAGTCCTGGTTGCATGCCGCAATGCAGCGTCCGCAGCCCACGCAGCGATCGTGGTCGATGGCAGCCACGTGCACCGTGCGAGTGTTGCCGTTGGCAAGCTCGCGCTCGCGGGTATCGTCAAACGAGATGGCGTTGTGCGCACAGATCTTTTCGCAGGCATGGCAGCCAACGCAGTGCTCGGTCGCGACGTTCGGCTTGCCGGCGGCATGCTGCTCCATCTTGCCGGCACGGCTGCCGCCTCCCATGCCCAGGTTCTTCATGGCGCCGCCAAAACCGGCCTGCTCATGGCCCTTAAAGTGGGTGAGGCTGATCACGATATCGGCATCCATGAGCGCCTGACCGATCTTGGCCTCGTGCACGTACTCGCCGCCCTCGACCGGGACGAGCGCCTCGTCGGTGCCCTTGAGGCCGTCGGCGATGATGATCTGGCAACCCGTGGCATACGGGGTAAAGCCGTTCTGGTAGGCGGTGTCGATGTGCTCGAGCGCGTTTTTGCGGCTACCGACATAGAGCGTGTTGCAGTCGGTGAGGAAGGGCTTGCCGCCCAGCTCCTTCACCACGTCGGCGACGGCGCGAGCGTAGTTGGGGCGCAAAAAGCTCAGGTTGCCCAGCTCGCCGAAGTGAATCTTAATGGCGACGAACTTGTTCTCAAAGTCGATCTGCTCAATACCGGCGTGACGGATGAGGCGCTTGAGCTTGTCGAGCTGGCTCTCGCGAGCATGCGTGCGCAGGTTGGTGAAGTACACCTTAGCGGGTGCTGCGGGTGCAGTTGCGGTCATAGATATATCCCCTCGGTCTATATGGCGTTACAGACATAGAGGATGGTACCAGTTAAAGCAGAGTTAAAGTCAAGTACGACACCTAGTCGTTGGGAACGTTCTTAAATGACTACTCTTGGACTTTGAGGGCTTCGGCCAGACTGACGCGCTTGATGGAGCGCGTGTGCAGCAGCGCCACGACCAGGTAGGTCGCAAAGCCGATTCCTGCGCACGCCGCCATGGACCAAGCGGGCACGTAGATCTCGATATTGCCGTTGTAGGCGAGCAGCATCGAGCGGAAGATGGCCGTGAGCGAGCCGATGATCACGGGCAGGCTCAGCACGAGCGACGTCGCCACGCACAGCGTGATCGAGCGGATGTACAGATGCGAGATCTCGCCATCGCGATAGCCAAAGACCTTCATGTAGCTAATCGAACGGGCGCTGTGGTCGATCACAGCCTTGGTCAGCAGGTACATAAACAGCAGAAAGATGAACACCGCGAGCCCGACCATCATGCCGATCATTTTGCTCATCATGCCGATGAACTGGTCGCCCACGGCACGCATGTCGTCGGGCGTGGTGTCGCCGGCAAAGTAACGAGCATCGAGGTTGAGCTTCTCGTCGCTCACATAGCCGTTAAAGTAGGCGGCGTCGTTGCCGAACAGCTCGTTAAAGTCGTCGATGCTCATATAGACATTCATATCCGACTTAGAGCCCCAAACGCAGTCCTTGCCCACGTACTCAAAGGAATAATTCTTGCCCTCGTACTTGTCGCGAAGCTTAACCTTCTGACCCTCGCTCCAGCCAAACTTGTCGAGCAAGCCACCGCCAAAGACGACGCGTCCGTTGCCGACGTTGAGGTCTTTCCAATAGCGCGAATCGGATGAAATGCCGTAGACGGAAATCGTCTCCTCGCCATTTCCATCGCCGCGGTCGTATTGCAGCTGGTAAACGGCGTATTTCTCGGCCTGTGCGATTGCGCCCGCGCCGTTATCGGTCGTATTGACCGGGTGGATATCGTCGTTGTCAGTGTCGATCTTAGAGGCCTTGCCGATCAGGTCGATAGTCTCATCGCGGTCGCAGCCGAGAGCGTCGGCAAGGTCATCGAGGCGCGCATAAAGCGCATCCTTCTTGTCCTGGACCTTGGCAAGCGCATCCTGCGCTGCGGTCAGGCTCTCGGCAGACGGAGATGCGGTCGCGGCATCGGCTGCCGCCTGCGCCGCATCGGCCGCGTCGTCAAGCTCGTCATCGGCATCCTGAGCGGCGGAAAGCAGCGCGCCGTCCACCGACTGCAAGCGCTCGAGTGCCGACCACTGCTCACGTTCCTCGGCGGTGCCCTCAAGCTCCAGCGGCGCCTTGAGCGTGTACTGGTACTCGGCGACCAGGCTCGTCTCGAGGTTATCCGCGTAGTGCGTCATCGTGGGCAGAATCGCCAGGCCAAAGAGCAGCAGCAGCGACGCAAACGCAATACCTACGAAGAGCGTGGCGAAGTTGCCCAGGTTGCGCAGGAAAATACGCAGGCGGAAGCGCGAGACAAAACCCACGCGCTCCGGCAGCTGCAGGCCGCGCTTGGTGCCAGATTTGCCGCTCGCCTCGTGACGAAGGAACTGCAACGGCGTCTTGTCCATCTTGCGAAGCAGGCCCACCAGCGTGATGAGAATGAGCGCAGCGGCGGGAACCACGGCGCACTTCACAAAGATCCCCCAGCTCCAGTACACCTGGAAGGGAGGCAGGCTGTACGAACCGTAATAGAGGCTGCGCATGGGCTCGGTAAAGAACACAACGCCGAGCGCGGTGCCCAAAAGCGCCGCGATCACGCCCACGGTAGCGGGAAGCGCAAGGTAGTGCAGGACGATCTCGCGACGGCGATAACCGCTGGCGAGCAGCGTGCCGATGATGGCACTCTCCTCCTCGATGGTGGCGTCGGTAAGGACCACAAAGACAAACGCCATGATCACGATGATGATGTCGAGCAGCGTCATCCACATCATGGAGTCGCCGTCTACGTCGTCGCGCGCATAGCCAATGCCCTGGTTGGAATCGGCATCGATCAGATCGTCAACGCGCGCATCGGCATCGGTCAGCGCCTCGACCATATCCTGCTCCGCATCGATGCGATCTGCAGTGGAGAGATCGCGATCGGTAAAGGTAAAGGAATAGGTGTAGGCGGGTGCGCCGCCAGCGTCCTCGAGCGCGGCAAAGCCGGCGTCGCTGATCTCGGCCACGCCATAGGTGATGGTGTTCACCGTAAAGTCCGAATTGTTGAGGAACAGCGCCTGGCTATCGGGCTGGGTCATGATGCCGCAGATGGTGTAGGTGCGACCCTCGAGCTCGACCTTATCGCCCACGGCGAGGTCGTTGTTGGTGGCGAAGACACGGTCGATTGCCACCTCATCGTCCGTTTTGGGCTCCTTGCCCTCACAGTAGGACGCAATGTCCACCTTAGCGCGGTGCGCATAGGTGCGCAGCGTGCGCTTGGTGCCGTCGTCGCCGGCGGTCTTTTTGATGATGGCGTCGATGGAGAAATTCTTGTAGAGCGTGACGCCGCCGACGTCGCCGGCTGCATCCTCGGCGGCCTTGAGTTGATCGTCGGTAGCCTCGAAGGAGGTGGTCACGCGGCCGTCCTCAATCGCGTACGCATCGCGCATGTCATCGATAAGGCAGCCGATGGAATGCGCTGCGAGCAAAAATCCCGAGGTGAGAGCGATGCTTCCGCACATAAGCAAAAAGATGCCCAGGTACTTGCCGATATTGCGGCGCAGCTCGCGCGGGAGACGTTTTGCGAGAGGTGTCATGGCGCCGCCTACCAATCGAGCTCGGCGGCCGCAACGGGCGACTCGTTGAGCTCATCCTCGACGATGCGCCCGTCGCGCAGGCGCAGCACGCGATCGGCCATGCGCGCGATGGCGGCATTGTGGGTGACAATGATGATGGTGCAGCCGTAGGTGCGGTTGACATCCTCCATGAGCTGCAAGATTTCCTTGGACGTCTTATAGTCGAGCGCACCGGTGGGCTCGTCGCACAGCAGCAGGCCCGGGTTTTTGACGAGCGCACGGCCGATGGCGCAGCGCTGCTGCTGGCCGCCCGAGACCTGGCGCGGGAACTTGTTGCGGTGCTCGTAAAGGCCCAGCGAACGCAGCAGGTCGTCGACATTGAGCGGGTTTTTGGACAGGTGCGCCGTGACCTCGATGTTCTCCTTGATGGTGAGATCGGGCACCAGGTTGTAGAACTGGAAGACAAATCCCAGCTCACGGCGGCGATACTCGCCCAGGTCGGTAGGTTTGAGCACCGTGAGGTCGCAGCCGTCCACCAAAATAGAGCCAGCGTCGGCACCCTCCAGGCCGCCGATCAGGTTAAGAAACGTCGACTTGCCCGAGCCCGAGGGCCCCAGCATGACGCAGATCTCGCCTCGGTTGATGGACGTGTCGATGCCATCGAGTACCGTCAGGCGCGCATCACCGTCGCCGTAGTGCTTTTTGAGATCCTTAACCTGGACGTAGGCTTCCTGCGTTGCCATGGTATCCCCCATTGTTAGCCTAGTACTACTTTATGAACGTAATAGTAAACCTTGGCGAACTATTTTGGGGCGAGAGTGGGGATTTGTTTCAGACTAGTCATTGGGGACGTTCTTAAATGACTAGTCACAAGGGACGCTCTTTCGCCACCCGGCAGTTGGGGACGCTCCTTATCTGCCCCCGATGGCTAGTCATTTAAGTCTGTCCCCAATGAGTAGGTGTCTGGGCGTGGGATTTGTTGTGGGCGAGGGCTAGGCCTACGGCGGCGATGGCCGCGGCAAAGAGCACTGTGACGCCCAGATCGCAAGCGATGTCGCCCAGCACGGTGGACGTCAGGTCCGCGGCGAGCGCCTTGCCAATCGCGTCGTTCACCCAATACGTCGGCACAAAATGCGCCGCGGTCTGCACGGCTGGGCCCATCAGCGACAGCGGCATCCAGGCGCCGCCCAAAAACGTCATGAGCATGCCGAGCAGGTTGCCCACACCGTTGAGCAGCTCCTCACGCGCACCCAGGCTCGAAAGGGCAAAGCCAACGGCCAGAGGCGTGCACGCCAGGGCAAACGTCGCCGCCAGCGCCAGGCACACACGACCCACGCCGACCTCGGCAACCGCGCCGGCAAAGCCCACGACGCCCATCATGCTCGACACAAACCAGATGCAGACGGTGATCACAGTGGCGGCCGCAAACACGGCGAGCGAACGCCGGCGCTCGGAGATTGGGCCGGCATCCATACGACGCACGCGCTCGGGCTCGTTCATGCCCGAGAACACCAGCCCCACCGATACGATGACCGACGAGATAATCGCGTACGCGCCAAAGTTGAAATACGACTTGAGCATGGCGGCGGCAGTCGAACCAACCTTGACCTGCTCAATCTGGACCTCGGCGCGCTTGGCGGCGGCATGCTCGGCGGCCTTGGCGACGCTACCATTAGAGGCGGCGGGCTCTAGGGCCGCTGCAGCGCCCGCGAGCGAAATCCAGCGCGAGGCCTCAGCAGACGAAAGCGCCGCCGCCATGGTGCCGGCACCGTAGGTCACATCGAGCTTGGGCAGGGCCTCCCCCGCGCGGGCGGCCGCGACCAGGTCGTTCTCAAACCCCTCCGGGATAAAGAACACGCAGTCGGCGCTACCCTTGGCGCTGTTGCTCTTGGAGAGCGCGTCCGCAAGATCGTAGGTATCGTCGCCGACGCCCGTGACCAACTCAAAGCGCGACCCCAGGTGCTTGGTGAGCGCATGCGAAAGGTCGCTGTCGTCGCGGTCGACCACGATCACGTTGGCATCGTAGGGCTCGTACTCGGTGAGCTGCGACGAGTTCCAGCTCACCGATGCCGCGATGAATACGCCCATGAGCGAGATGAACACCGTATAGATGAGCAGGTAGAACGGGTGCGCCAGCGCCATGCGAAGCGCAGTCTTAAAGGTGCTCATAGCGGCTCCTTCCAAAGGTCAGCGTGGCGGCGGCAACGAACAGCAGCGCCATAAGGACCAGCGCGCCGGCGCGAACGGCAAAAGGTCCCAAGTCTTCAAAGAAATACAGGCGGTTGAACATGTCACAGATGAGCTTGACGGGGTTGAACCAGCACTCGGCCGGGCAGGCGCGGGCGACGTCGTCGGCAAGCGCCATCGCCGGCTCGCCGTAGAGGCCGGCGAACAAAGCGCACGTGGTGGCAAAGCCCGTAAGGATGCCCGACTTGGACGCCTTGCCGCCCTTAACGGGAAGCGTGCCCACAAAGAGCCCCAGGCCCGTGGCGGCAAGCGCGGAAGCGGCGCCGCCCACCAAACACAGCCCCTCGCGCCCGCCAAAGTCGACGCCCACGACCAGGCGCACGTAGCCAATCGCGATCGTCATCGAGGCGAAGGAGATCAGCCACGAGCCCACAAAGATACCGGCCAGCGACGCCGTCTTGGAAAGACCGCCCACGCAGCGACGCGCGCCAAGGCCCGACAGATTGGGCTGCAGGTCGACGACGCTCAAGGCGGCAAACTCCGCAGACATCATCGCGACCAGGCCAAAAAGCGCGTAATAGTAGATGACCGTGCCATCGGGCGTGGTGCGTGTCAGGCTTACGCGGCGGGTACCGCCCTCGAGCGATAGAGCGCGCGCAACCGCCTCCGGGTCGGCGAGCGCCGCCGGGTTGTCCTGGGCAATCTGGGACATGAGCTCGGCATTTTGTGTATACGAGCTTGCCACCGTCTCCAAAATGCTGCGGTCGGTGAGCACCGACGACGCACGCGAGCTATCGTAGCTCGACAGCAACGTGAGCTTGGGTGCGCCCGCATCGTCGACCGTATAGATGCCCGCGACCTCGCCGGCCTTAAGCGCACGGTTCGCATCGGCTGCGTCGTCGAGCTCGTGGATCTCGAGCAGCTGATCGCCGCCTTCCTTGGCAAGCGACGTCGCCACGCCCTTAAAGGTCGAAGCGTCCCAAGCCTCGTCCGCCACGACGGCCACCGGCACCGGGTCGACCGTGCCGTCGGAGCTGAGGTTCGCAAACATAAACATGAACATCGTGGAAAGTACGATGGGAAAGAGAGCGCCCCAGACCCACGTGCTCGGCCGGCGCAGCAGCGTCTTGACCGTAGTGATGATGGTGTTGAACATGACTGCCCCCTAGTCGCGCAGCTCGCGGCCGGTGATCTCGAGGAACACGTCGTTGAGGGTCGGTGGCTCGCTCCACACGCGGCCGAGCGCCACATCGGCGGCGCGCAGCGTGTCGAGGATGTCGACCAAATTATGCGGGCTCGCTTCGCAGGTGCAGACGATCTCGCCGCCGGACAGCTCAACCGAAAGCACGTGCTCGAGGGCGCGCAGCCGCTCGACCGTGGCGGTCTCTACGGCGCCAACCTCGACAGTCACGCGCTCGCCCATCTGAATCATGCGTTTGAGCTCGTCATTGGTGCCCTGCGCCAGCACACGTCCGCCGTCCATGATCATGATGCGGCTGCAAATCTGCTCGACTTCCTCCATGTAATGGCTGGTATACACCACCGTGGCGCCCTCGTCGCGCAGGCGGCAGATGCCCTCCAGAATGGCGTTGCGACTCTGCGGGTCGACTGCCACCGTGGGCTCGTCAAAGAAGATGAGCTCGGGCTTGTGCGCAATGCCGCAGGCAATGTTGAGGCGACGCGCCAGGCCGCCCGAGAGCTTGCCGGGGCGAAACTTGGTAAAGTCGCCCAAGCCCACAAAGTCGATAGCTTCGTCGACCAGCGCGCGACGGCGTTTGCGGTCGTTGACGTAGAGGCTGCAGAAATAGTCGATGTTCTCGCGCACCGTAAGCTCGTCGAACACCGCCACCTGCTGCGGCACCACACCGATGCGGCGCTTGAGGTCGTAGCGGGCGGGCGTCATGGGCTCGCCGAACAGCTCGATGGTGCCCTTGTCGTAGGCGAGCAGCTGCAGGATGCAGTTGATGGACGTGGTCTTGCCCGAGCCGTTGGGGCCCAGCAGGCCAAAGATCTCGCCGTGGGCGATGCTGAGGTTAAAGTGGTCGAGCGCGATAAGATCGTCGTAGCGCTTGACGAGGTTTTCGACGTGGACGATGTCTGTCATGAGGCGGCCCTTCTGTTGCTTGCGGCCCGGTACGATTGCATCATCGCAGGAGCCGCCGGCGCGCACCAGTGAGCTTTGTCACGAGTGCAGGGCCTTGGTCGTGCGGCCCGCCGACGCCCCCGCTTTGCCGCGCGGGAGGAATGTCACGGTTGCGCAGGCGGCCCCCTCCACCACGCGCAGCTTCGCGTACAATACCCGTATGAACAGGCTTTTCGACAAATCGATCGTGCTGGCGTGCTGTATTGCGGCCGCCATGGGTCTTGCTGTGGACGCTCGCCTGGTCGCGGCGTTTTGCCTTGGCGTTATTGCCACCTCGCTGGCCGAGGTCGCACAGGGAAACCGCGCCCGCCGTGCGAGCGAGACCGCGAGCTACGTTTACATCATCGCAGCAGTTTTCGTACCGCCGTTTGTGCCGCTTGCGCCTCTCGCCTTCTATGACATCGCGCGGCGCGTGCGCCGTGAGCACGCCTGGGTCGCGCTGGGCATTGGCTCCGTCTTTGCCTTTGCGCTCATCGCGGACCTTCGCACCGACGCGCTTACCGCCCGAACGCTCCTGCTGACCGCCATCCTTTCGGTTGCCGCCACCTTGCTATCGCTACGCACCGCCCAGTTGGAACGCGAGCAGCAGCGCATGCGCCGTACCCGCGACGAACTGCAGGAACGAGCCCTCGCGCTCGAAGCGCGCAACCGCGACCTCGCCGATCGCCAGGACTATGAGGTCGAACTTGCGACCCTGGCCGAGCGCGCCCGCATCGCGCGCGAAATTCACGACAACGTCGGCCACCAGCTCACGCGTGCTTCGTTGCAGACCGAGGCCCTGCGCGTGGTCCACGCCAACGAGCCCAGGATTGCCGCCGACTTTGCCGACGTCAAACGCACGGTTGACGAGGCGCTCCAGCTCGTACGCACCAGCGTCCACTCCCTCAACGACAACGCCGTCGACCTCTCCGTACAGCTCGATTGCATCGTTGAAGGCGCACGCTCGGACGGCGGCCCGCAGGTTGAGCTTGAAGTTTTGGCCGAGCATGCGCCCGCAAATGTCGCCAACTGCTTTGCGGCGGTCCTGCGCGAGGCGCTTTCCAACGCCATGCGCCACGCCCATGCCAAAACCATTACCGTGCGGTGCATGGAGCATCCGTCGTTTTACCAGCTCATCGTTACCGATGATGGCGTGGACGCGACCCCGGCGAGCAGCAGCAACGTCGCAGAAGGCATGGGGCTCGCCTCCATGCGCGAGCGCGTCGAGGCGCTTGACGGCACCTTCACCGCCGGTCCGCGTGCCGGCGCCGGCGGCTGGCGCGTGTTTGCCACCGTTCCCAAACCGCAAGGAGATGAGGGCCGATGAGGCTTATTGTTGTCGACGACGACCGCTTGGTGGTCGATTCGCTCAAGATTATCCTGGGCGCCCAGCCGCAGATCGAGGTGGTGGGCACCGGCGCCAACGGCAACGATGCGGTGGCGCTCTACGCCGAGCACGCACCCGATATCGCACTGCTCGACATCCAGATGCCGGGACGCGACGGCCTATCGGCGGCACGCGAGATCCTCGGGCGCGACCCTGCGGCGCGCGTGGTGTTTCTGACGACATTCTCGGATGACGAGTACATTGTGTCGGCGCTCAAGCTGGGTGCCCGCGGCTATCTGATCAAAACCGATGTCGCCGCCATTCCGCCAGCGTTGGCGCAGGTCATGAGCGGCAAACGCGTGCTCGAGGGCAAGGCGATCGAGGATATCAACTTTGATGGGGCGGGCGTCGAGGCCGGCACGGCCCGCCGGCCCGCGGCCTTTGTCAGCCTGACCGACCGCGAGTTCGAAGTCGCCGAGCTCATCGCCCGCGGCCTCGACAACAAGGAAATTGCCGCCACCGCCTACATGGGCGAAGGCACCGTACGCAACCACATCAGCTCGATCCTTGCCAAAATGGGCCTGCGCAACCGCACGCAGATCGCCATTGCGTACTTGCGAGGGTAATTACCCAACGGCCGACCGCCCCGGCATAGCAAAATGGCTGCTGCCGATTTAATGCCATTTCAAAACTATGCCGGTTTACGGGGCCAGACTCAGGACCCCCATCCATACCCGCGTTTTCTGCAAAATGACGGCTCGTCTACCTGCGGTTTTATTTTCACGAATATCGGCATGGTTGGGGACTCGTAACTCAGCCCCGTAAACCGGCATAGTTTTGTTCGGGCGGCCCTGGACGAGTGCCTCCGCCAGCCTCGCGGGACCAAAATGATCCGTTTTCCTCCGTCCCCAAGGGATCAGCCGGAACCGCTCGCCACGAAATCGGCCCATCTACTACGTTTGACGCGATACCCATGACCATACCTTCGTTTTGAACAAAACCACAGGCGTTCTACCTGCGGTTTTGTTTTCGCGTTTTTTGGCATGGTTGGGGGTAAGGGGCTAAACGTAGTAGATGGGCCGGTTTCGTGGCGCGCCCCCGGCGCATAAAAGCGCCGCCACGGAGGAGGGAGATGCCTCCGTGGCGGCTGGGGGTAGGAGTAGGTCGGAATTTAGCCCTGCCGGCCGCCCGGGGCCTTTTGGCCCCGGGCGCTGTCGACGTGCCTAGCGCTTACGGATACCCCAGACTAGGGCTCCGACGCCGGCCATGGCGATGACGAATGCCATGAGCAGTGCAGCGGCCTGCTGGTCACCCGTGGTGGGCAGGAAACCCTTGACCGTCTTGACGATGTTCGTCACGGTCTTGGGTGTGCCGGGATCGGGCGTCGGCACGGGCGTCTCGGGCTTCTTGTACGTGTTGTTGAACACGATACCCTCGACGCTCTTATCGCCCTTGGTAAAGGCAACGTTCGCCTTGAGGTTGCCCTCGCCGTCGTCGACCACGTTAACGGTCGCGGTAAAGACGGACTTGTCGTAGGTCATACCGGCCTCGTCACCCTTGACCTCGCTGATGGTGTAGACGTACGTACCGGGCTCGTCGTACTCGAGCTTGTCGAAGTTGATCTTGCCGTCGGCATCGTTGGTAACCGTAGACTCGATGTCCTCGCCAACGAGCTTAAAGCTAAACTCGTCCTTCTTGAGCTCGCGTCCCTCGAGCACCTTAATGGCGCCGATGGAGACCTGCGTGGGCATGGCGTGATACTTGTTGGTAAAGCCAGCCGACTCGGTGGTTCCCTCGAGCTTGTGCGTCGCGGCCAGCGTACCGTCGCCGTTGTCGGAGACGGTGGTCACGACGGTGTAGGTCGTGCCGTCATAGGTGACACCCTTGTACAGGCTAAGCGCGTTCGGGCGAGCCTCGCGCAGCGTGTACGTGTGCGTACCGGGCGCCTCGTAGTGGATCGGGCTCAGCGTAACGTTGCCGTTGGCGTCGTTGGTGCCGCTGGCGACAACCACGCCGTCCTCGAGCAGTTCAAACGTGAACTCGCCGGTTGCAAGGTCACGTCCGGTCAGACGCTTAACCGTCTTGACCTGATCGGTCACGGAAGAGTCGGTGGGCGCCACGACGTAGGTGTTGGTGAACGTGAAGTCCGCACCGTCGTCGCCGTTGCGCACGACACTCAGATGTCCGGCGCCGTCGTCAGTCACGGTGTAGGAAACCTTGCGCGTGGCGTTGGGGTCGTTGGTCACGCCAGGGACGCTACCGGACTCGGTCACCGTATAGGTAAAGGTGTGCGAGCGCGGAGCGGTGGGGGTTGCGGGATCGGACTCGTCGTTGGACTCATCGGTCTCGGCAGCGTCGGCGTCAACCTCGGCCTCACCGGTGTTGGCTTCGGCGTCGCTCGATGCGTCGTCAGAAGCATCGGTCGTCACGCCCAGGGCGTGGTTGAGGTCCTCGAGCGTAAAGTGGATCTTGCCAAAGTCCACGTTACCGGCTGCGTCGTTGGTTACGGTCGTGCGCTCGGGCATCGGGGCACCTGCCTCGTCGGCGGTCACGGTAAAGGTGAACTTACCCGTGATGTCGGCCGGGGTCAGGCCCTCGGCAACCTGGAGCTTCTTAGTACCGGTGAGCGCGGCATCCACGGCGTCGGCGCCGTAGACGTTCTCGAACAAGGGCTCGACGCCGCCGTAGTCGACCGTCGCCGTCAGGGTACCATCACCGTTGTCGACGACGATAACCTTAAAGCCAAAGCTCCACGTTGTAGCGGAAACGCCATTCGGCAGCCCGAATAAATCTTCGTAGGCCGTGTAGTTAATGGTCCAGGCAAGCTTGCCGTCCTTATCGGTACGATAAGCAAGCCCAGCAGCCTCAAGATTAGCAAGCATCTTGGTGTCGTAGTGCAGCGTATCAAAGCTCACATGCCCGCCGATATTGGGCTTGAGGTTTTCGTATGCCACAAGCTCACCCTGATAGGCGATGCCGAACCAGAACTCGCCGTCGGCCATCGGGCGACCGGTCAGAGTCTTGGTGGCAACGACCTGAGCAGCGGTACCACCAGGCGTGTTGGTCGTAGCGCTGTAACTGTTGTGGAACGGCACCGGGGCCTTCTCGACCTTGTTCTCGCCACTCTTGTGGACCGTCTCATGCGTGCCCTCGGGACCACCGGAAACGGTCGTCGTAGCAGTGAGCGTACCGGCGGTGTCGTCGGCGATGGCGATCGTCACCGTGCGTACGGCGTCATCGTAGGTGTAACCGGGCTGGCCGTCGTTCTTTTCGGCCACGGTGTACTTGAAGGTCTTGCCGGCGTCAGCCTGCGTAAATTTAACCTCATGACCAGCCAGAATGTCGATCAGTCCGACCGTTGCCTCTGCCGCTTCGGGGGACTTGAAGCTGTTGGCCCCGGGCAGCAGACCGAGCGCGCGAGCCGAAGCGTCGTCAGCAGGTGTCACGGTAAAGGTGAACTGGCCCTCGGTCATGGGGCGGCCGTCCAGATACTTGCTGAGCCACAGACCGCCGGCCGCGGTGTAGTTAAGCTCAGTGCGGTACGTGTTGGTAAAGCGTCCGTTTTCCTTCTTGGTAACATTGGCGGTCAGCTTGCCCTCGCCGTCCTCGGTCACGGTTACTTCGGCGGTCGCGACGTGGGAGTCATACGTCATGCCGACCGTATTGCCCGCGTTCTCGCGGATCTCGTACTTGTAGGTTCCGGCAGCCGTGTAGCGAATCTTGCCGAACTTGATGGCGGCAATGCCGTCCTTCGCATCGTGCTTGCTCACGGTTACGGTTGCAGGATCGGGTAGCGGGGCGCCATCGGGGGCGGTAATGGTAAAGCTGAACTCGTCCCCATCCGTCCACTCGCGACCGTCGATGGCCTTGCTCAGGTCAAAGTCGAGGTCTGCATCGGTCGGGGTCACGCTGTAGGTGTTCTTGAAGGTTGCGGTCTTGGCGTCCTTCAGGACATGCTCGGCCTTGAGGGTGCCGTCGCCGTTGTCCGTGATGGTGGTCTCGATGGTGTACTCGGCGTCACTGTAGGTGATGCCCTTGCTGGTGGTTCCGCCGTTGGCCTCGCGCAGCGTGTAGGTGTGCTTGCCGGCCTTGTCGTACTTCACGGCGCCCATCGTGATCTTGCCCTCGGCGTCGTTCTTGCCGGTGGCGACGACCTTGTCGCCCTCGACGAGCTCGAAGGAGAACTCGCTGTCCATGAGATTGCGGCCAGTCAGGACCTTGTTCGCGGTGATCTGGTCGGTGACGCTCGTCTCGACAGGCGTCACGTTATAGGTATTGGTGAACGTAAATGCCACATCGCCGTCCGGCTTGCGGGATACGATCAGATTACCCTTGCCGTCATCGGTCACGGTGAAGAAAACCTCGCGCGACAGCTTGGCGTCGTTGGTCACGCCAGCGACCTCGCCGGACTCGGTCACGGTGTAGGTAAAGGTGTGCTCGCGCTTCTCGGGCTTCTCGCCCAGAGCCTTGTTAAGGTCGTCGAGCGTAAAGGCGATCTTGCCAAAGTCGACCTTGCCGTCAACGTCGTTGTGCACGCTCGTGCTCGCAGGCATAGGCGCGCCCTCTTCACCGGTCACGGTAAAGGTGAACTTGCCGGTGATATCAGCCGGGGTCAGAGCGTCGTCAACCTGCAGATTCTTGATACCCGCAAGCGATGCCTCGGTAGCATTCGTGGTGTAGGCGTTCTTGAACTCGATGCTCTTGACGTCCTTGGCGTCCTTCAGCTCGTGCGTGGCAACCAGCTGGCCCTTGCCGTTATCGGCGATGGTCGTCACGATGGTGTAGACCGCGTCATCGTAGTCAATACCGCCGGCGTTGCCCTTAACCTCATGCAGCTTGTAGGTGTGCTGGCCGATCTCGGTGTACTTGATGGCACTGAACGTCACCTTGCCGTCGGCGGCGTTCTTAACGGTCTCGACAGGCTTAACTTCCTTGTCAATGATTTCGAGCAGCTCAAAGCTGAACTCGTCGGCCGTAAGGTCACGCCCGGTCAGAGACTTGGTCACGGTAATCTGGTCGGTGACGCTGGACTCAACAGGATTCGTGGCGTAAACGTTCTTGAACTCGGTCTCGCCCGAGGTCACCTTCACGCCAGCGCTCAGCTCGCCCTTCTTGTCGGGCGTTACCGTCACGGTGATCTCCGCGACGTTCTTGCTGTAGGCGATGCCGTCAATCGTGGTCCCGGCATGCTTTTCACTGACCTTGTAGACGTACGTGCCAGGTTCGGTGTATTCGATCGTGCCGAAGTCGATGGCAGCCTTGCCCTGGTCCAGGTCAGCCTTGCGCACGGTCGCAGTCCTAGCCGCAGGCATCGGGGCGCCGCTCTCGGATGTCAGGCCAAACTCAAACGCGTCAGCATTCGTCCAGTCGCGACCCTTGAGCACCTTGGTCAGGCCAAAGCTGGCCTTGGTGTTCACCATTGCCGGCGTCATGTCATACGCAAAGCTGATCTTGCCGTTGTTGCCCAGGTAGGAATTGACATGCGTCGCGGTCGCCTTGGCAGACACGTTGTTCCACTTGGGGTTGAGAACGTCGGTCGCGGTACCAGTGCTGTTGCCGCCCACGCTGCCCTTGGTAGTGTGGAGCTCATCGATAAAGGCCAAACGCGCGGTTCCCACGCTAAACGAAAGGTTGCCGTCCTCGTCGGCAACAAGAGCGCCGTCAAACTTCGCTGCGTCGCCGCCGACAAACTCGATGACAGCAGTGGCGGGCTTGGCCTCGCCGTTCGAGCCCCGCTCCTCAAACTCATCCTTGTAGTAATAGGTGCCAGTATCTGCCAGCGAATTCTTTGCAGGCTGCGTGCAGTCCTTATCCGCGTAAATGGGAGTCTGCTTCTGGAAGTAGTAGTAGCGGTTGGTGTCGGCCGGCTCAAAGGTCGCAACCGTATCACCCAGCGCACCACCGCTCCACTTGTTCGCGTAGAAATTCACGGTCTTGGTGCCGTTGGCAACGGCCGTATTGTTCTCGATGTAATCCTTGAGCCCCGTTACCTTCTCAGGCGTAAACAGGTTGTCGAGCGCAGTGCTCTTCACGCTCGAGGTGTACTTCACGCGGATAGGCTGAGCGCTGTCGACCGAAAGCTTGCCGTCTACGGTCTTAAAGTGACTCAGCGGAATCAACGACGCAGGAATATTGACCGTTACGATATCGCCCTTCTGGGGATTGTCATCGCCGGCGCGCTGCACGGTGATGAGCAGGTCTTTTGCCTTGCCGGTGAACTCGTAGGTGTCGGTATTGGTTTCTTTATTGACCGTTTTGTCCGTCTTGGTAAACGGCGTGCCGTTGATGACGACCTCGGTGAAGCTGTCGACCTGCATAAAGTCGCCCAGCTCGTCGGTAAACGTGATGTAGCCGGACTTGGTCGCGTCGTAGCCCTTATCAATTTCGGTCGGATAAGGCGCCTCTGACGTAATGGCCTGTGAGATGTCGTCGAAGACCTTCTTGAGCTCTTCTGCATTGGTCGCCGACTTGTAGTAGTCGGAGTTTTCAGCGCGTGTGCCATGAGTATCCCATGCCGTGGCATTGGGGTAGTTGCTCGAAACGGCCTGCATGAACTTGTTCTCTTTTTGGCTTTTTCCCGAATCCTGGATACCAGCACTGGGGTTCGCGCCATCAAAGATGCCGATGGTATAAACGGTGGCCTTGCCGTCCTTCATATTCTTAGCAGCTGTCACGGCAGCGTTGGCGACACCCGCATCGAATATATTTTGCTTTGTTGGCGTACCGTCGGTAAAGAACACAATAATCTTCTTGGCGTCTTTGCGACCATAAGTGGTAGTGATTTTCTCGGCCAGCTCTAGGCCATAGTCGGCGCGCGTGGCGCCGGCAGGCTGAATTTTATTAATTGTATTCTTCTTGAGATCATCCGCATTGCCGCCGGAACAGTAGGTCAATTCTTTCATAACCTGGGTGTAATTGTAGGAGTACCCTCCGTCGCGATACATATTGTTGCCGATATCGTTGGACTTCTTGCCCGCAAACTTAACAATGGCAACCCTATGCTGCCTATCGACGCCCTCGATGCTCTCATTTTGTTTTGCGATGGTATCGATAAAGCTGTTCGCAGCGTTCTTCAGTGCATCGATACGCTTGGTGCGATCTCCGCCACCCATAGGATCATCCATCGAGCCAGATGCATCCAGCACCATCACGATGTCGAGCGGCGTAGTAACCGTCACGGTTGAATTAGACGTCGAGGACATGGCCGAAAGCGTGGTCAGAAAATCCGACTCTTCGTTTTCCTCAGTTGCCTCGACCGTCTTGTCGGTCCAGATTCGGCCGACGTTTTGAGTCGTTACTTTATTACCGTTGTGACCGGCCGCCCAGATTTCCCAGCGTCCGCTGGTGTCGGGATCGACGACGACCTCGCTCATTGTCGGTCCGTCCATTCCTGTGCTGGACCTGGCGTTGGCCTCGGGCAGCATGGCAAATGCTGCAGCCGGCAACACCAGCACTACGGCCAGTATCACCGCCAAGAGACCCCTCGTGTACTTACTCATCGCGTCTCCCTTCTCGCGGTCTCAGACCTTGCAACAGCCTAAAGTTACGAAATGAGACACAATTTGGGCAGGTGACACATGTTCCAGATTCTGTTTTGGGCGTGAGACAAATGTCTCACCAAAGTTGAGACACGAGAGTTTTCGCAGGAAAACGGGTGCGACTCGGAGCCGACAGGCCAAAATGATCCGTTTTCCTCCGTCTCCGGGGGCCCATTTCGTGGCAGACGGGTCACGCGGCAGTCCTCGCAAGGCAAAAATGATTCGTTTTCCTCCGTCCTTGGGGGATCAAGGTCTGTTACTGATATGGTGCCATTTCAAAACTATGCCGGATTACGGGGCTAAAGTCGGGACCCTCATCCATACCCTCATTTTTTGAAAAACGGCAGGCTATCTACCTGCGGTTTTGTTTTTGCGATTTCGGTATGGTCGGGGGTTCGCCATCCAGCCCCGTAAACCGGCATAGTTTTGTTCGCGACGGTACAACCGTGCGTTCACGCGCGGGGCCGGTGGGGCATTTTTGCCCCACCGGCCCCTATTCCACCGCTATTCCGGCTTGGTTTCTACTGTGGGAGTCTTGTCCGCTGCGACTGGGGTGCGAGCAGTGTCCATAGTCAGGCAGTGTTTGGGACAGCTCTCGACGCACTCGCCGCACACCACACAAGAATACGGATCGATCGACCACGTTCCGCCCTTGCGATCGACCGCGAGCGCGCCCGCCGGGCAGCGACGCGCGCACATGCCGCAGCAGATACACACGTCCATGTCGTTAACGATATGTCCGCGCAAGCGCTCGGGCGCCGTCAGCTTCTCCTGCGGATAGCACACCGTTACCGGCTGCTTGACCATAGAACCCAAGGCCGTCTTGGCAAATGTCAGCAAACTCATGCCGCGCCTACCTTTCCGTACAGCTAATGCAGGGGTCGATGGTCAGGATAATCATGGGCACGTTGGCAAGGAGCACGCCCTGCAGCGCATGCGTCAGACCCGCCAGGTTTTGCGACGTCGGCGTGCGCACGCGGAAACGGTCCAGGTTCTTGGTGCCGTTACCGCGCACATAGTAATACGCCTCGCCGCGCGGCTGCTCAATCACAACCTCGCCGCGTGCGCCGTCGGCCGGCGTAAGCTTGGTGCGCCCGCCGATCCCGTCGTGCGGAATCTTGCCCACAAGCTCCTTAATGATGTCCATGGCCTGCGTGACCTCGGCGCAGCGCACCTGGCAGCGGGCATAACAATCGCCATCGGTAGCAACGATGGGCTCAAACGCAGCCAGATCCGCATAGGCACCGTCGTCAAACATGCGCACGTCGTAATCCACGCCCGATGCGCGCCCAAACGGACCGACCATCGAAAGCTCCAGCGCGTCTTTCTTGCTAATCACGCCCACGCCATGTAGGCGCTCGCCGCAGCTGTTGTCGTCCAAAAACGTATGCACCAGGGCCTCGTAGTCAGGACGCATGGCATCGAGCGTCTGGACAATGCCCGCCAGCTCGGAGTCCTCGATATCGTGCTTAAGGCCGCCGATCTCGTTAATCGAAAGGATCACGCGCCCGCCGCAAGTGCTCTCAAAAATCTTGAGTATCTGCTCGCGCAGGGTCCACGACCGATAGAACAGCGCCTCGAAGCCAAAGGCGTCGGCGAGCAGGCCCAACCACAGCAGATGCGAATGAATGCGCGAAAGCTCGTGCAAAATGGTGCGGATATACTGCACGCGGCCGGGCACCTCGATGTCGAGCATGCGCTCGCAGGCGCTGGCATAGCCGCAGCTGTGGCCCACGGCGCAGATGCCGCAGATGCGCTCGGCGATGTAGCCAAACTGATGCATATCGCGCTTTTCGGTGAGCTTCTCGAGTCCGCGGTGCACAAAGCCGATCTGCGGAATTGCCTCGAGAACGCGGTCGTCCTCAATCACCAGGTCCAGATGAAGCGGCTCGGGCAGCACCGGGTGCTGCGGGCCAAACGGAATTACGGAGCGATGAGCCATGGACCTTACGCCTCCTTTTTCTGCTTGTCGCGGGCGGCCTTGGCGGCAAGCGCCGCGCGAACCTTGGCCGCTTTCTCGGGATCCATGGCGGCGAGCTTTGCCTCCATCTTGGCAGCCTTGAGCGCGGCCTTCGCAGCAGTCTCATCATGCTGAGTATCGGAGCCGGCAGCCGCGGCGGGCTTGGCGGCAGCGGCGCCCGCGACATCGCCGGCGCCCTCCCCCGCAGCAACCGCAGCCGCGGCGGCCTTTTCGGCCGCAGCCTTGCGCGCCTTGGCCTCGGCAGCCGCGCGGACCTTCATGGCCTTCTCGCGCGCGGCCTTCACCTCGGGCGTGATCACACTCATGGGCTCGGCGGTCGAGACCTGGTAGAAAAAGCCCTTAAAGTCGATCTGCATATCGGTAATGGCAAGACCAAACAGGTCGTGCGCCTCGTTTTCAAACGGAAATACCGCCGGATAGTACGAGCTGATGGACGGAATCTCCTGGTACTGATCAATTCCCTCAACCACCAGGTTCTCAATCGCATAGCTGCCGTCCTGCGCAATATGCTCCTGAGCAGCACGAACGTTGATAAACGTATAGACCAAACGATACGAGCCATCGTCGACGTTGCGCTCGGCGTGCATTTGCACAAAGCGCGCGCCGACGCCCTTGAGCGCCTGGACATGCGACAGGAGCTCATCGATCCCAACGGTGGTATAGATAGCCTTTTGCATTACTTGGCCTCCTTTGCAGCGGCGGGTGCGGCGGACCTGGTGGACACGTTGGCCTCGTCACCGTCACCGGCACCGTCAGCCCCGGCCCCCACAGCCACAAACCCGTCCTCGCCCAGCTCAACGCCACCATCCCAGGTAGCGGCGCCGCCCACGGTAAGCGGATCGCCGCCGGCGCGCATCACGGCCTCCTTCTGGTCCAGGATGCCGCACGCCTCCACGATGGCATCGATCACCGTCTCGGGGCGAATGGCGCACCCGGGCGCGTACACGTCCACGGGAATCGCGCGGTCCACGCCGCCGATCACGTTGTAGGCATCGCGGAACACGCCACCCGAGCACGCGCAGATGCCGCACGCCACCACGCACTTAGGCTCGAGCATCTGGTTGTAGATCTGGCGCACGACGGGCAGGTTCTGCGCGTTGACCGAGCCCGTCACCAAAAAGATATCCGCATGCTTGGGGTTGCCGGTGTTGACCACGCCAAAGCGCTCCGCATCAAACAGTGGCGTGAGCGAGGCCAGCACCTCGATATCGCATCCGTTGCAGCTCGAACCGTCGTAATGAATAACCCACGGCGAGCGCGACATTTTATGATCCATGGATGCCGCCTCCTAAATAAACACGTCAACGAGGATGGGCATAAGGTTGAGCAGGCCAAATACCAGCGCCACGCCCCAGCCGAGCTTAAAGCAGCTGCGCCAGGTGCTGCGCGCGAAGGTGTTGTCGATCAGCACCTCGACAAAGTACGTCGCAGCCATCACGACCAGGGCTACGACCCAGCTCACCG
This sequence comes from uncultured Collinsella sp., assembly GCA_958353395.1. Taxonomy (GTDB): domain Bacteria; phylum Actinomycetota; class Coriobacteriia; order Coriobacteriales; family Coriobacteriaceae; genus Collinsella. The sequence continues at coordinate 64,967 of CATWSG010000002.1, read as the reverse complement.
GGTTGTCCCAGACAAAGAACATGCCCACCCACATCAAAAACAGCACGGTCTCGCACCAGTGCATAAGGGTCATCTTGGCCAGCGTGCCGCCGCTCATCTCGGTGGCGACGCCCTGGACAATCTCCTGATGCGCGTGATGCGAATACGAAAGATCGAACGGCGACTTGCGCAGCTTGATGGTAAGCACCGCGAGCAGCGCAAGGAAAATGGGCGCGCTGTACACGATGATGGGGGCCGACTGCCCCGTCACGGCAATGGAATCGAAGCTATCGGTGGCAAGATACAGGCCCACGCTCATTAGCAGAACGGCGGGCTCATAACTCATGACCTGCAGCAGCTCACGGTCGGCGCCGACCTGGGCAAACGGGCTTTGCGTCGAGGCGGACGCCAACACCACAAAGATCGCAGCGAGGGTCACCATAAAAGCGCACAACAGCGTGTTGGAGCCCGACACAAAGATGCCGCCGCCCACGACGGTAAAGATGAGCGCGCACGCCATGTAGGTATCGTCCATGGTGTTTACGCTGGCAGGGGCTTTGCGCAGCAGCTTGGCAACGTCGTAGAAGGGCTGCAGCAGACGCGGCCCCACGCGACCCTGCATGCGGGCCGAAAGCTTACGGTCAAGACCGTCGATCAAGCCGCCCACAAGCGGCGCCACCAAGGCAAACGCCACGGTGCCAATAAAAATGCCCACGACGCCCGAACCCTCGAAATACTTGCCGCGCAGCACCGAGGGCGCGCTCATGGCAAGCCGCTCGGGCCCAATCCACGCGCAACACAGCAGCGCAAACAAGATAATGCTGCAGCACACGACGCTACCCGCGGGGCCAATACGCTTCTCGCCAAGGGCGTCCTCCGAGTACCAATTGCGCTTTTCGGCCTTTACCTCGTGTCCCATCGAGCCGCGGAAATGACGGTAGTTCTCGGTTCCAACGCCCGAAAGGTACACGTTGACGTGCGGCTTATTGCTCACGCGGAACGACGTCAGCAGCACCACGGCGATAAACGCCACGATAACCACCATCAGATACATGGCGTCCTTGCCGATAACGTACGGCACGCGGCCAAACACCATGGCCAAGTAAGGCGACACCAGGCCGCTCGAGATAACCGGGAACGCCACGCAGCACAGAATCAGTAGCGCGGCGATGGTGTTGAGCGCCATCCATTCGGTCTTATGGACATTGACCTCAACGTTTTGAGCCGTGGGGTCGACACCCGAAAGCTTGGCAAGCCACTTGCCCCAGAAGAAGAACGTCGCGGCCGAGCCAAAGGCCAGCACCATGATCATGAGCACGTTGCCAGTCTGCGCGAACGCCACCAGGGCGCCCCACTTGGACACGAGCATGCCAAACGGCGCCACAAACATGCCCATGATGCCCAGCATCATCAGACGCGTCAGGTGCGGCATGCGGCTGAACATACCGTCCATGTCCTCGATATCGCGGCTGCCGATATGATGCTCGGCCGTGCCCACGCACAGGAACAGCAGCGACTTTGCCACCGTGTGGAACAGGATCAGAAAGATGGCCGCCCATACGGCCTCGGGCGCGCCGACACCCAGGCAGGCACTGATGAGGCCCAAGTTGGAAATGGTGGAGTACGCGAGCACGCGTTTGGCGTTGCTCTGCGAGATGGCCATGAGGGCAGCAAGCAAAAACGTGATGGCGCCCACACTCGTGACCATAAAGCCGGTTACGGGATAGATAGCATAGAGCGGGCTCAGCTTGACCATTAGGAACACGCCGGCTTTAACCATGGTTGACGAGTGCAGCAGGGCGCTCGTGGGAGTGGGGGCAACCATGGCACCCAACAGCCAAGTGTGGAACGGCATCTGTGCGGCCTTGGTGAGTGCGGCGAGCGACAACAGGATGACCGGCATCACCAGCAGTGCGGATTGCGCGGTACCGGCGCCGGAAAGCTCGATCATGCCCGAGATGGTCAGCGGCATGCCGTTAACGTGCAAGAACATAAGGCCCGCCAAAAACGCGATACCGCCCAGCATGTTAAGGATGATCTGGGTGAAAGCGTTCTTGATGGCCTCGGGCGTGCGCGTGTAGCCAATCATAAGGAACGAGCACACGGTGGTGATTTCCCAGCCGCAGAACAGCCACTCAAGGTTGTCGCTCGTCACGATGACGAACATGGCCGAGAGGAACAGGAACATAAGCGCCAGGAACTGCGGGCGACGGTCGGGCGCGGTCTGCCCGTGCAACGCGGCCTCGTGCTCGTCATGGGCCTGGAAGTCCTTCATGTAGCCCAGGGCATACACGCAGATTAGGCTGCCGACGATACCGACGGCGAGGACCATGATCACACTCATGTAGTCCAGGTAGAGCGGCGTCGCCATGACGGCTTCGGCAGTGGGCAGCGTCATTGCTGCAAAGGCGAGCGAGCCCACCAGCTGGACTATGCCGAGCACCGTGGTGAGCGCGTTCCTATATTTGTACGCGTTGTACAGGATGACGGCGCACAGAATTACGTCGATGACGGAGCTGATGATCGAGAGCACATGCGAGGTGCCGGGGGCAACCTCAAAGTTCTGCGGACCCGTGCCAAAAAACATGACGGCGACTACAACTGTCACCGCCATAATAATGCCGGAACCTATGAGCCCCACCGCATCGCGAGCTCGGTCACCGCGCGCAAGCAGCATGCCCAGCGCCGGTACCAGCGGAAACAGGGTAAGGAAATACAGTAGCGTCATACCATCGCTCCCCCATGCAAAAACGCTGCAATTGTTTAACGTTATAGCTCAATTGATGAGTAGCGGCGACAGGTTTTCGGTCAACTGGGGAGTTTTAGGCGTACGGGGCAAGGGCGCGTCCGCATTGGAGTAGAGAGGCGGCAAGAAAAATGCGCCCCTGTGGGCGCACCATCCCGTTTGCTATTCCGCCTTTTTAACGCGCGGCTTGCGACCGCGCGGCTTATCGACCAGCGCGGCCTCACCGCCCTCGCGGTACTGGCGACACCAAGCCTTGACCGAAGACTCGCTGGGAATCTTGTGCTTGATCATGGCCTCGCGAACCGTTAAGCCGTTTTCCAAGCGGTCCTTGACCACGGCGAGCTTAACTTCGTACGAATAGGTGTGATGATGCGAACCGGCATTGAGAACGGCGTCGGCACCGCCCACGGCATACGCGCGGGCCCACTGACGAGCCGTGGCCTGGGGAATGCCAAGCTCCGCGGCGAGAGCGCGATGACCGACCCCCTCTTGGAGGATCTCGACGGCGCGCTGCCTAACCTCGGGCGCATGCGTGCGAGTCCTAGTTGCTTCCGACATACCTGCCACTTCTTAGCCTTAGCCGTTAATCTGCTTTCTTACGTGCAAGTTAGATAGTAGCATTTTACTGTTTGCTCAAAGCAGTTAATTAAAGTAGACGCGGCGTTATCTGGGCATTTGGCACCAAATTACGACATTTCTTTATCGATTATTTACGCTGGTAGCTGACTCGCAGCTAATCGTCATTCGCTTGTCGACATAATTGGCATCTCTTTATGTCCTTTGGTATAGAGGATATAGTTATTAACCCCTCCCCCAATAATTTTAAGTGATCTGCGAGGCAGTAGACGTCCTCACTCCTCATGATTACCGCGCATTGTCATCCACCGGAGCAAAACAAAAAGGGCGGGACCTGCTGCGCTTGCAGGCCCCGCACCGGTTGACACCCGACGGGACACAGCCGGGCGAGACGGATCCGTGCTACCGTCCCGCCTGGCCGCGATGTTCAACTACAGCTCGTTGGCCGCGTGATATGCCGTGCGGATGGCGCTCGCAATATCGGCGGTGCGCTCGCCCGAGCAGTCGCCCACGCAGGTCACGGGCACCGTCACGCCGTCCAGATCAAACGCGTTGGCCTTGGAGCCCACGGCCATCACCACGTAATCGCAGGCGATCTTCACCGGCTCCTCGGCGCCGTCCTCGGTGGTGCGAATGGTCTCCACGCCCTCGTCGGTAATGGCGGTCAGGCGGGTCTTCACGTGCTGCTCCACGTTGTGCTCTGCAAAGTCGCTCATAATCAGCGGCAGAATGGTCTCGGACTCGCCCGCGGCAATCTTGTCGAGCATCTCGACGATCACCACCTCGCAGCCGTGCTGCAGCAGGTACTCGGCAGTCTCGGTGCCCACCAGGCCGCCGCCAATGACGGCGACGCGACCCGTAAGCTCCACCTTGCCGGCCAGCACGTCCCAGCTCGAGACGACCTTCTCCGAATCGGCACCCGGAACGGGGATGACCACGTCGTGCGCGCCCACGGCCACAATCGCAGCGTCGGCGGCGTTGAGGTCCTCAGCGGTAGCGACGTGGTTGAGCTCAACCTTCACGCCCAGGCCAGGCAGAATCTTCTCGTAGTACTCGACCGAGCGCATGATCTCGTCCTTGCGCGGAGGCGCAGCCGCCAGCACAATCTGGCCGCCCAGATGGTCGCTCGCCTCGTAGACGATCACATCGTAGCCGCGCTTGGCCGCCACGCGTGCGGCCTCCAGGCCGGCGATGCCGCCGCCCACCACGGCGATCTTCTTGTCGCCCTCGCCCGGCTTGATGGCGATGGTCGCCTCGTCGCCGTTCTCGGCATTGAGCACGCACGAGATGTACTTGCGGTTTTGAATCGCATCGACGCAGCCCTTGTTGCAGTTGAGGCACTCGCGGATGGGCTCGCCCGTGGCGGCCTTCAGGGCAATGTCGGGGTCGCACATGAGCGAGCGGCCATAAGCGACGATGTCGGCCGAGCCGTCCTCCAAGATCTTCTCGCCGGCCTCGACCGAGACCACGCGGCCGACGGTGGCCACCGGCACGGAGACCAGGGCCTTGACGCGCTCGGCCACGGGCAGCGTCCAGTTGTAGGGCATGGCACCCATGGGCGGAATGGTGTCGCCCATGTTGCCGGTGTGGTTGGCCTGCGCGACCTGGATCATGTCGATGCCCGCGCCCTCGAGCAGCTTGGCAAACTCGCAGGCCTCGTCGGGCTGCAGGCCACCCTTGCCGCGCGGCGTGCCGTCGGGGTTCTCCATGATCACGGGGAGCTTGTACTCCACCATCAGCTGCGGTGCGGCCTCCTTGATGGCAGCGACGACCTCCAGCGCGTAGCGAACGCGGTTCTCGAACGAGCCACCGTACTCGTCCGTGCGCTGGTTGAGAATGGCCGAGCACAGCGAACCCACCAGACGGTCGCCGTGGACCTCGATGGCGTCGATACCGGCCTGCTGAGCGCGAGCGGCCGAGGCGGCGATGGCTTCCTTGATCTGGGTGAGCTGCTCCACGCTCGCCTCGTTCACAAAGTGCTGCATGTCGTGGTGCAGCTTGGCGTAGGCCTGGTTGCGGATCTCGTTGGACTCGGCCATCTTGGCGGCAAAGGTCTCCTCGTCGCCGGCGGCCTTGGCCTCCTGCGCGGCCTTGGCGGCGACCATGGAACCCATGACCATGCGGCCGACACCGGGCACGTCGTACTCGGGGTGGAACAGCTGCAGCGCGACCTTGGCACCGTGCTTGTGGACGGCATCGGCCAGCGCCTTAAACGTGGGGATCTGGGCGTCGGTTGCCAGCTTGGGCGTGGGGCTTGCGGTCATGACGGGGGCAACGTCGCCGATGACGATGTAGCTCACGCCGCCACGGGCCAGGCGCTCGTAAAAAGCCAGGCTGCGCTCGCCAATGGAACCGTCGCGCTCCTCGTAGCCGGTGGTGAGCGGCGGGAACATAATGCGGTTTTTGAGCTCAAGGGGGCCAACCGTAATGGGCTGGAGCAGCTTGGATGCAGGTGCGGTCATGAACATTCCTCTCTTGTAGGCGCGACGGCGATGATGCCGCGTAGTTGTCTAGAGGATATGGCATGGGAATACAACAGCGCAACGGAAATCGGCGGACAGCAGGTAGCGGCAGGTGGATGGGGATGGGCGGGGCGGCCCGTCGGTTCATCTCAATCTGTAACAGTTACGCGATAAAACCGGGTCTTACTGTTACAGATCGAGACAAACCAAACCCGCCTGCCAGAAAATCTCAATCTATAACAACAACTCGGCAAAATGAGCCCCAGATGTTACAGATTTAGACAAACGGGACCCAACCCACCGGTATATCTCGACCTGTAACACCTAGCCGCCCAAATCGGGTCTAGATGTTACAGATTGAGATCTTTGATTGAGAGGTTGGGAATTGGGCTGAGAAAACAGTCCCGTGATAACAAAAAAGCTCGCCGGCTAGGCCGACGAGCTGCAAGTTCTTGGTCGCGGGGGCAGGATTTGAACCTACGACCTCCGGGTTATGAGCCCGGCGAGCTACCAGACTGCTCCACCCCGCAATGTCTGGGCGCCTCATATGCGCAAGAAAGAATATTACGCGGGAGTTCGGTAAACGGCAAGGAAAAACTCGTGGAGCATAATTCCTTCATATTTAAACCCCTCAGCCCCTATCACCGTAAACGAATCGCAGCCGAGTGCCGTCGGCGGCGCGTATACAATGGTGCGCGTCCTTTTATGCCAACACTGGGAGTAGACATGCTGCTCGCTATCGATATGGGAAACACGCAGACGGCCATGGGCCTGTTTGACGGAGACGAGCTGGTGCAGTCGTGGCGCATGCCCACCGACCGCTCCTATACCGCCGACGAGATCCATGTGCGCCTGATGGGTTTCTTTAAGATGTACGGCCTTTCGCTCGACGCGGTCGACGCGATCGCCTTTGCCGGCGTGGTGCCGCAGCTCTCGCGCGAATGGCACGCCGTGGCCGACCGCATTGCCGCGGACGCCATCGTCATCGGGCCGCAGACGGCCGCGGTGACCAAGCTGCGCGCGGCGCGTCCCCAAGCCGTAGGCGCCGATCGCGTCGCTAACGCCGTTGCGGCCGAAACTTTCTACGGCGCGCCGGCAATCGTGGTGGACTTTGGCACCGCGACCAATATCGACGTCATCGATGAGGACGGTTATTACATTGGCGGAGCGATCGCGCCGGGCATTCGCATCTCCATGGACGCGCTTGCCGCCCGTGCCGCCAAGCTCGCCAGCGTGCCGCTCGAGGCGCCCGAGCACGCCATCGGCCGCGATACCGAGGAGTGCATCAAGGTCGGCGCCGTGATGGGCGCCGCCGCCATGGCCGAAGGCCTGGTCGCGCGCATGAAGCGCGAGCTGGGCCGCGAGGATGCCACCGTTATCGCCACGGGCGGTCTCGCCAGCATCGTCGCCGATTCGACCGATGCCTTCGACGTGGTCGACGGACAGCTCACCATCAAGGGCATCTGCGAAATCTACCGCCGCATGCAGGAGCTGGGATAGAGCAGGGGCTTAAGTCGAACACGCCCGATGCCACAGTCCCCGCAAAGGCTCGCCAAACCTATTCCTCAGACAGGCGAAACCCTCCCCGGCACAGGCCGAGGAGGGTCTTGTTGTCATCGTTGTCTTTGCGCGCTGGCGCCTCGCGCTACAGCCCGCGAATCCGTACGGCCTCGGGCGGAAACTCCTGCTCGCCGGCATCGGTCTTGATGGTCGCGCGGCCCCAGATGTCCAGGCCCGCAAACACACCGACCGCAAGCGGCAAGCCGTTGGGAGACACCGCCGCAACCTGGCGGCCCAGCAGCGGCACCATGTCGAAGTACTCGCCCAGCACGGGAGCCAGCGGCCCTGCGGCGCCTTGCGGCGTGTTGGCAACAACCGCCCAGGCGTCCACGCGGGCCAGCACGGCGGCGGCCAGCGTCTCGAGCAGCGCTTCGTCAGCCACGTCCACACCAAGCTCGCTCAGCGCCGAAGGCTCAATATCCACCGTCACGGCACCGAACATGCCCGCAGCACCGGCACCGCCGTTCACGGCAACACGCGCGAGCGACGTCTCAAACGCAGGCGCACCGCACACGATATCGCTCGGCCACTGGATACCCACCTTACCGGCAAGGCCCAGCCCCGGTGTCGACGCCGCGCCCACGAGCGCGTCCATCATGCCCATCGCGGCCACAAACGGCAGGCCGTGGAAGGCATGCATGTTCACATCCGGGCGCACGACCAGCGAAAACGTCAACGACGCCTCGCCCGCGCTCCAAGCGCACCAGCCCGCGGACGCACCCTCGCGGCCCGCGTCACGCGCGGCGTCAAGCTCGGTACCGGCGGCAACAGCATTCATCTCGATCATCTACATACGCCCCAATTCGCCCACGATATGGCCCACGCGGTCCTCGGGCTCCTTGACCTCGACACCGTTGTAGCGGAAGAACCGCGCCGGGTCGTGCATCAGGTCCTCGAGCGGCACCAGCACAAAGTCGCGTTCGCCGATCAGCGGATGCGGCAGGCGCAGCTTTTTGCCGCCGTGGGTCTCGCCGTCCATCCACAGCAGGTCCAGGTCGATGGTACGCGGACCGTTGGCCTTGGCCTTTTTGGAGCGGTCGCGCCCCAGCTCGGCCTCGATCTTCATGAGCTCGTCGAGCAGCACCAACGGTGCCAGCTCGGTCTTGATCTCGATGACGGCGTTGGCAAACGCGTCCTGGCGCGTCTCGTAGGCCGGCTCGCTCTCGTAAATCTTTGAGGAATTGGACACGCAGGTGAGTGGAATCTCGGCGATCATCTCGCGTGCGGCGCGGATGTTGTCGCAGCGATGCCCCAGGTTGGAGCCCACGGCCACAAACGCGCGGCGCGGCTGCGGCTTGGCAACCGCCCAGTAACCGTTCAGGAACTGCGCAAAGCCCGCGACGTCGTGCACGCGCACGATGTTGGCACCAGCTTGGATAGCACCCAGGCACACGCCAAACGTGGCGGCATCGCGCGCGGCAGCCTCGGTCACGCCCGAGACGGCGCCCACAAAGCGCTTGCGCGACACGGCGCACATGAGCGGATAGCCCAGTGACGCCATCTTGGCAGTCTCGCGCTGGATGACGATGTCCTCGTTAGCCGACTTACCAAAGCCCGGGCCAGGATCGATGCAGATGCGGTCGCGCGACACGCCGGCATGGATGAGTGTGCGGGCCTGGTCAGACAGAAAGCCCATGACGCGGCGCATGATGGGCGCCGAATCGGGCAGGGTGAAGCGGCGGAGCTGCGAGGTGGGCACGTAGGCTTCCTCGCGGCGGGCGCTGCGGCGCATCATGGCGGCCAGACGGTCATTGGACTCCGATGCGGCCTCGGTGGCTGCGGGCGCGGGCGCGACGGTCTCGGCGGCAGCAGTCTGCTCGGTGGCGGGCGTCTCCTGCTCGCTTGCAGGCTCGGACGTGGGCTCCGGTTCGCCAAACGGCAACGAGGGCTGCACCACGCCGCCCGGAAGCTTGGCCTCCGGCTTAGGCTCGCCCAGCAACTTGCCGCGACGGCGGCGAGCCGGCTTCTCGGCCTCACGCGCGGCCTCGGCAGCCGCCTCGCGCGCCTTCTCGGCAACAAACGCCGCTGCCGAGGTATCGAGCTGCACCGTTGCGTGCGTGCAGGTGGGCGCGGCGACCTCGCCGGCATGCATCACGATGACGCCGCAGGTGCTCGTCTTAACAAACTCGACCATCTTGGGATCGGTGAAGCCGGTCACGTCGTTGACGATCGAGGCGCCGCAGCGCACGGCCGCCTTGGCAACCGCCACGTGACGCGTGTCGATCGAGACGATGGCGCCCTCTTTGGCCAGCGCGCGCACCACGGGCAGCACGCGGCGAGCCTCCTCGTCGGGGTTGACCGGGGTAAAGCCGGGGCGCGTGGACTCGCCGCCCACATCGATGATGTCGGCGCCGGCGTCGAGCATCGCTAGGCCGTACTCGATGGCGGCGTCCGGGTCGAAGTGCTCCCCGCCATCGCTAAACGAATCGGGCGTCACGTTGAGGACGCCCATGATGCGCGGACGGTCAAAGCTGAGCTCGTACTTTCCGCACCGCCATGTCTTGCTGTCGTTCGCCATGAACATCCTCCTAAAATGCCCACGCCGCCGAGCTTGGGGAGCTGGCGGCGGGGTCGCTTTGCACTTAGTCTTTCTATTGTATCCGCGCACACGGGCTAGAACGCAAACGCGGCCGCGATGTCGCAAGAAATCAGCAGGTCGGCATTTGCATCCTGATCGGTGGGAGCAAGGTTGCATATGGCCAACGTATCGCCGGTAAAGTAACGCGTAAGGCCTGCCGCCGGATACACCACGAGCGAGGTCCCGCCCACAATGAGGGCATCGGCCGCGGCGATGGCGGCAACGGCACCGGTCAGCACGTGCTCGTCGAGCGGCTCCTCGTAGAGCACTACGTCGGGCTTGATGCGGCCGCCGCACGCAGGACACACAGGCGCACCCGCGGCGTCCTCGTGCTCGCGCGAGCAAATCCACTCGGCGCTATAGACCGCGCCGCACGACTGGCAAATGTTGCGATGGACCGATCCGTGCAGCTCGAACACGCGCTGTGAGCCGGCCATCTGATGCAGGCCGTCGATATTTTGCGTCACCACGGCATCAAGCTTACCGGCGCGCTCCAGCTCGGCCAGCTTGGTGTGGCAGCGGTTGGGCTTAGCGTTAAGCGCGATCATCTTGGTGCGGTAAAAGTCGAAGAACTCCGCAGGATGCGCCTCGTAAAAGCTATGCGACAGCATGGTCTCGGGCGGATAGGCAAACTGCTGGTGATACAGGCCGTCCACGCTGCGGAAATCGGGGATGCCGCTCGCCGTGGAAACACCCGCGCCGCCAAAGAAGACCACGCGCTTGTGGGTGTCAAACAGATCAGCCAGCGCGGCAGAGGCCTGCCTGGGGTCCGATATTGCCTGCGTCATATGAGTCCTCCGTCCGTGTCTCCGGGACGGCGGCGTTCGCACTATCACTCGCGGACTCCGCCCCGCTCTTGTTGCGTTAATCTTAAGCCTGCCAACCCCGTCGAAAGGACACCATGCCTCAGACTTACACTTTCGCCTCGTGGAACGTCAACGGCCTGCGCGCCGTGCTCAAAAAGGACCCGAGCTTTATCCAGATCGCGCAAGAACTCGACGTCGATATCCTGGCGCTGCAAGAGACCAAGCTGCAGGAGGGCCAGGTCGATATCGACCTGCCCGGCTATCACCAAACCTGGAGCTACGCCGAGCGCAAGGGCTACTCGGGCACCGCGGTCTTTAGCCGCCAGGAACCGCTGCGCGTACTGCGCGCCGATGCGCTGCTGCCCTACGCCGGCGAGGGCGAGGCGGCCGAGCTCGTCGCCCAAGCCGCGACCGAGGGCCGCGTCTGCGCGCTGGAGTTCGACAAGTTCTGGTTTGTGGATGTCTACACTCCCAACGCGCAAAACGAACTCGCCCGCATCGATGTGCGCGTGGCCTGGGACGATGCCTACCGCGGCTTTTTGAACGCGCTCGAGTGCGAGACCGGCAAACCCGTCGTAACTTGCGGCGACTTTAACGTTGCGCACGAGGAGATCGACCTTAAGAACCCCAAGTCCAACCGCGGCAACGCAGGCTTTTCGGACGAGGAGCGCGGCAAGTTTACCGAGCTGCTCAACGGCGGGTTTACCGATACCTGGCGCGCGGCAAACCCCGACGTCGAGGGCGTCTACAGCTGGTGGAGCTACCGCTTTAATGCCCGTAAGAACAACGCAGGCTGGCGCATCGATTACTTTCTGGTAAGCGATTCGATCGCCGCCAACGTTCGCGACACCGGTATCCGTGGCGATATCTTCGGCAGCGACCACTGCCCCGTCACCCTCACGCTAGAGCTCTAGCCCCAAGTAATTTCCTGGGGGACAGAGGAAAACAGATCATGTGACCCCTCTCCCCCTATAAGTTGCGGTGGAATAGTTCCTGTTTGGGCAGCAAATTGCCAAAAACGAGAACTATTCCACCGCAAGTTCGTGAGGGAACGCGAAATGCCTTACAGCCCGTATTTCACGACGACACGGTTAATGCGACGGCACCAAGGCTTGTACAAGGCGGCCAAGAACACGCAGGTCGCGAGGCCGTGTGTGATATCGAACGGCACTGCCGTGGCAAGACGCGCCATGGCACCCGCCCACGTGAGCGGTTGAACAAAACCGATAATGTCGTAGGCGTTGATCACAACGCCGTACAGCAAACCCGAAGCAAAGCCGTAGGTCAGCAGCGCCGGCATGCGCACGGTGCCGTCGGCGCGGTCGAACGCACCCGCATGCGCCAGCGCGCCGCCAACATAACCAACCAGGCCCCAGGCATACATCTGCCATGGCGTCCACATGCCCTGTCCAAAAAAGAAATTGCTGGTCAGCGCCGCCAGCGCGCCAACCATAAAACCATTGCGGCGACCAAGCGTCGCCCCCGCGATAATGGCGATGGCGCTCACCGGCTTAAAATCGGGAATGGGCCCAAACAGGATGCGCCCCGCCGCCGCCAGCGCCGCCAGCACCAACGTGGGCATAATCTGGCGCAAACCCGGACGAGATGCCTCGTAACCCGCAAAGAACAGCGCGAGCACGAGCGCCACCACAACCAGCATGGCAAGCGCTGCCTGCTCAATGCCTGCCAGCAATGCTGCGGCCATTACCGCCGGCACCGCCAACAACAGCGGGATCTCCAGTTTTGCAAGCAAACGCGAGAAACGACAGTCCGTCATCCCATCACGCCCTATAGAACACGTTGTCGGCAAAGAAATCGGCCGGGGGCTCCATGCAGGCAATCTCGCCGTCAAACATCATGGCGACGTCGTCGGCTACCTGCTCGACAAAGTCCAAATCGTGCGTAGCCATGATGACGGTACCGCCAGCCCTCGCATGGTCACGCAGGGCGCGAGCGATGATGCGACGGCTCTCCAGGTCCAAGCCCTTCGTGGGTTCGTCAAGCAGCAGCAGCTCGGGGCCGATCAGCAGCAGCTTTGCCAACGCAAGCAGCTGGCGCTGTCCGCCCGAAAGATCGTACGGGTGGCGCCCATCCAGGCCCGACAGCCCCAGGCTCGCCGCGCGCTCCCGTGCCAAGTTCTCGTCATATCCGCAGGTCGAAGCCCATTCCATCAGCTCATCGCGAACCGTCTCGGCAACCAGCAGGGCCTTGGGGTTCTGCGGCAGCAGCGCAGCCGAGGCCGCCCCGCGCACCATGCGGCCGCGCTGCAGCTTGGCGGTCTTCGCCAGCACCGAAAGCATTGTCGACTTGCCGCAGCCGTTACCGCCCACAACCGCATGCACCGCGCCAGCCGAAAACGACGCATCGAGCCCGCGCAGCACCCAACCGCCCGCGCGATTGTAGCGAAACCAGCCTTCCGACAAGGTGGTAGCCGACCCGCCGTACATTTTTTGGAGTATTCTGCTTCCATCCGTGCGCGGGAACGCTTCCGAGCCGTTCTCGAGCGACGTTTGCGCCACAAATTCGGACGATTTGTCCAATTCCGAACTTTTTTTCGCGCTCGATACGTCCCCGGGCGGCTCCAGAGAGCCCAAATTGTCCTCACGCCTGCTGAATACTCCGTTTTTTGCACATCGGATGGTACCCCACCCCAACATGTCGTCGGAAAACAGCGATTCTCGGCGTCCCAAAGAAGCCATATCCGCCACTTCGCGCACGCGACCGTCCTCAATCCGGTACGCACACGTCGCGTATTCGAGCATTGGGCGAGGCTGATGCGTCGCCACAACAACCGTGCAGTCCAGCTCACGGTTCACGCGAAACAGCGCGTGCAGAAAATTCTTCTCGGCAACGGGATCGAGCTGAGACGTGGGCTCGTCGAGTAACAGCACACGCGGACGCAGCGCCAAGACGGCGGCAAGCGACAGCAGCTGCTTGCGGCCACCCGAAAGCGTATCGGTATCGCGATGAAGCCAGTCCTCCAGACCAAAGAAATAGCTGGTCTCGGCAACACGACGGCGCATCTCGTCGCGCGACACGCCTAAGTTTTCCAGGCCAAACGCCATCTCGTGCCACACGGTCTCGCACACAATCTGATTCTCGGGATCCTGGAACACATAGCCCACGCGCTCCGCAGACGCGCGCACGTCCATGTCGGCAACGTTCTCCCCCAGCACGCGCGTATCGCCAGCGCGCTCGCCCGCCGGCACGATCTCGGGCTTGAGCAGCGACAGCAGCGTCGACTTACCTGATCCGGTACCGCCAACAAGCAGCGCAAATGCACCTTGGGGAACAGACCAGTCGAGCCCCTCGAGCACCGCAGCATCAGCATCGGGGTAGGCAAAGCTCAGGCTCCGCACCTCAATCGCCGGCATATCCGGGCCGCACGCCGCGCCCGACACCGGGCCCCTATCAAACCGAGCCATCAGCCAAACCTCTTCTCATCAATCGCGTGCAACGCGCAAGGCAACACCATCCAGGCGGCGTACACGACATAGCCTGGCCACGGCGCCGGCACCGAGAGCTGCGGATAAAACGAATACTGCGTCGTCGCGGTCCACGCCACCGCCACCGCGGCAGCGCCAAACAGTGCGAGCCCGGCCAGCGCGGCAACGTCGCTGCGCCCCAGCCGATACCGCGCATACGTCGTACGACGCGTCGCGGCACCCCACCCGCGCGAGCGCATCGCGTCCGCGCGCTCCAGCGAATCTTCCATGCCCCAGCCCATCAACACACTCGATGCCCGCAAGCGCGAGCGCACGGGGTCGGCCGGCGCACGCCCCAGTACATCAATCGCATCCTGCACCGCCAGCACCGTACGACCGCGGCGTAAAAACTGCGGGATAAGCCTCATGCACATCGAGATCATGAGCGCAATCACCGGTGCGGCATTGCCCAGCAGCGCGAGCACCTTGTCGTATTCGAGCATCGACGCCGCGGCCTCAAACCACAGCACGCTCGCCACAAACAGCCCGCCCATGCACAGGCCATATACCATGCTTTCCAGATACACCGCGCGCATGCCAATACGGAACAGCTCCGTCGAACCCGAAGCGCTAAACAGCGGATTGACCAGCGCGATAATCAAAATCACCGGCAGCTGCCAGCGAAGTGCGCCCAGCGTGCGGGCAGCCCCACGCGTCGCAAATCCATACGCCAGCCCGCCCGCAAGCGACAGCGCAATCAGCACCGGCTGCATCGAGAACATGGTGAGCCCCAGCGTCAGCACTATATAGAGTGCCGGCACAGCCGGATGCGACATCGAGAACGCCGCGACGGGCTCGCGGCCAAACTCCTCTTGTATGTTGTCCACGGGCACCCCCGTCCCCTCGCTCAAACGACAGCTCCGCAGCACCGCCAACGCCGCACGCAAGCAGCGCAAACGCCACGCCGGCGGCGCAAGCCTCAACCGCCGCAAACCAATCGCTACGCGCTCAACATATGCCTGCGGTATCATATTGCGCCGTGTATCGTTTCCAAACACACGTCTCTATAACGTAACAGGAGATCACATGGACGCAACCGCAATTATCCTCGCTGCCGGCGAGGGCACCCGCATGAAGTCGAACCACTGCAAGGTTTCGCACAAGATCCTGGGCAAGCCCATGGTTCAGTGGATCGTCGACGCCACCATCAAGGCCGGCTGCAGCCGCGTCGTGGTCGTCATCGGCAGCCACGCCGACGAGATGCGCGCCCTCATCGACGGCGCCTACGCCAGCAGCGCCACCAAGGTCGAGTGCGTCGAGCAGACCGAGCGCCTGGGCACCGGCCACGCCGTGAAGGTCGCGCTCGAGGCCTGCGGCATCACGCAAGGCCCCGTCGTCGTGCTCAACGGCGACTTGCCGCTCATCACCGCCGACACCGTCGCCAAGTTCGCGCAGACCGTCGCTACCGGCGAGCTCGCCTGCACCGTCATGACCATGACCCCGCCCGACCCCTTTGGCTACGGCCGCATCAAGCTGGGCGCCGACGGCCAGATCGAGCGCATCATCGAGCAGAAGGACTGCACGCCCGAGCAGGCCGCCACGCTGCTGGAGTGCAACGCCGGCTGCTACGCCTTTGACGGCGCGCAGCTCGCCGCCCACATTAACGAGATCGGCAACGACAACGCGCAGTCCGAGTACTACCTGCCCGACATGCTCGAAATCCTCAAGGGTCACGGCCAGGCGGTCTCCATCTTCCACTGCGACGACTACCGCGACGGCCTAGGCGTCAACAGCCGCATCCAGCTCGCGCAGCTCACCGCTATCGCGCGCGACCGCATCAACGAGCACTGGATGGCCGAGGGTGTCACGTTCATCGATCCCACGCAGGCCTGGATCGGCCCCGACGCCGTTATCGGCCGCGACACCGTCGTGTGGCCGCAGACGCACCTAATCGGCCACGTCACCGTGGGCGAGGAGTGCCAGCTCGGCCCCAACAGCCGCCTCACCGACACCACCGTCGGCAGCGGCTGCACCATCGATGAGACCATCGCCATCGAGGCCGTCATCGAGAACGGCGTCGACTGCGGCCCGCGCGCCTACCTGCGCCCGGGTACCCACATGCTCGACGGATCCAAGGCCGGCACGCACGTGGAGATCAAGAAGTCCACGATCGGCGAGGGCTCCAAGGTGCCGCACCTGTCCTACATCGGCGACACCACCATGGGCTCCGGCGTCAACGTGGGCGCAGGCTCCATCACCTGCAACTACGACGGCGTGCACAAGCACAAGACCGTCATCGGCAAGGACGCCTTCATCGGTTCCGACACCATGATGGTCGCGCCCGCCCAGATCGGCGACGGCGCGCTCGTGGCCGCCGGCTCCGTCATCACCGAGCCGGTCCCGGCCGACGCACTTGGCCTGGGTCGTGCCCGTCAGGTAAACATTGAGGGCTGGGCCGCCGATTACCGCCGCCGTCTGCACGAGGACGACGAGGTATAACGTTTTACCAAGCATCTAAGGAGCTGTTCCCGTGGGGGGCGGCTCCTTTTTCTATCGTGACCTGCGCAACCGGATGAGTGGTCGGTTCGTGTCCGTTGGCGGTAAAGACGTTATCAAGACTCGATAAACCCCGCCGCGCGGTTACAATGCAACAAGGCATCTATATGGCATTCGATATAAAGGAGAAGGGTAATGCCGATTAATGATCCCGAGAAGTCGGAGAATATGCGCAAGTCCATCCGCGTGTATTCCGGTTCCTCCAACCGTCCCCTCGCTCAGAAGATCGCTGAGTACCTTGGGGTCGAGCTTTCGGGCCTTACGCTAAAGCAGTTCGCCAACGGTGAGATTTACGCCCGCTACGACGAAACCGTCCGCGGCGCCGACGTCTTCCTGATTCAGTCCGTGGCCGGCGGCAACGTCAACGACATGCTCATGGAGCTGCTCATCGCCACCGACGCTGCCAAGCGCGCATCCGCCCGCTCCATCACCGCCGTCATCACCCACTACGGCTATGCCCGCCAGGACCGCAAGGCCGGCCCGCGT
This sequence comes from uncultured Collinsella sp., assembly GCA_958353395.1. Lineage (GTDB taxonomy): Bacteria > Actinomycetota > Coriobacteriia > Coriobacteriales > Coriobacteriaceae > Collinsella. The sequence continues at coordinate 47,793 of CATWSG010000002.1, read as the reverse complement.
GAGCCCATCACCGCCCGCCTCGTCGCCAACCTGCTCGAGCGCGCTGGCGTCAACCGCATCATCACCCTCGACCTGCACCAGGGCCAGATTCAGGGCTTCTTCGATATCCCGGTTAACCACCTGTCCGCGCTGCCGCTGTTTGGCCAGTACTACAACGACATGCACTTCGACACCGACAACCTGGTTGTCGTCTCCCCCGATGTGGGCCGCGCCAAGGCCGCCAAGAAGCTGTCCGACATGCTCGGCTGCGACCTGGCCATCGCCCACAAGGGCCGTCCGCGCCACAACGCCGCCGAGGTCATGGGCATCATCGGTGACATCAAGGGCAAGACCTGCATCATCAACGACGACATGATCGACACCGCTGGCACCCTGTGCGCCAACGTCAAGGAGCTCAAGGCTATGGGCGCTGGCGATATCTACGTCTGCGCCACCCACGGTATCTTCTCCGGTCCGGCCATCGAGCGTCTGAACGACGCCCCGATCGTCGAGTGCGTCGTCACCGACGCCATTCCCGTCGAGGTCGGCGGCAAGATCAAGACCATCTCGGTCGCCGAGGAGTTCGCTCAGGCCATCTCCGCCGTTTACCACGAGGAGCCCGTCTCCACGCTCGTCGGCGGCGACTTCGCGCTGTAATCCAACGCGCATCGCATCATCTTTGATGCTTTTAAAGGGTCGGAAGCTCGCTTCCGACCCTTTTTCTATCCCTCGTCAACCCGCCCTGGACAATTAGTTCAGATACGTATTTTTCTAAAGCTCCAAAGGACCGTTCGGAGCCTTCTGACCTCCCCGGCGCATGCCATGCCGTCCAAAGCTCATCGTTTTCGAGTACAACCGCTGCATATTTATCCTCAAATCGCCCTCAAAGGCCCTTAGAAACGCCTCGAACGCCGCTGCCTTATACGTATCTGAACTAACTGTCCAGCAGCTATCGTCAACCTTCGCGGCAGAGCTCAATTTCCTGCAATCCCCTCAACCGATTCCACCGAATTCATAACACCCAGCCGTTCATGGCGCGCAGCGCCCCGCTGAGCGAAAAGAACGGTATGGCGGTCGCATTCTGCCGCCAACTTAGTACGTTATAGCTATGACGACCGTGATTTCACATCTCTCCGCCCTCCGCGCAATTCGTCGCGCACGACGGGCGTACTCTGCCCTACCCTGGGACTTCGTTGATAGCGAACAGCAAGCACATGCCTTGGCTAGCTGTATTCCCAACAATGACGCGATAGACTTTGGTGCACTTTCGATACTCGACGCCTGGAATGAAGATGATTCCGAACTGCTCGATCTTCTCGTTTCAAACGAAGACAACAGACGCCGCGACAGGCGACTTCTTCAGCATATTCTCTCCGCTCCTCTTCCTGAAGGTGCAATTATGCACGTCGAGGCCGACATCTACGCAACGTCTCCCGCCATGACAGCCATGCTTTGTTCCAAAAATGAATCAGTCGCCAAAACCCTGATGCTTCTCATGGAACTGCTCGGAACCTACTCCCTTCCTCCCGGGGCAACATACCCCATTGCCTATGACGGCATCTGGCCCGAGGGCGATGACTACGAAGCGATGGACGACCTCGATTGCCGGGGCGACCAGTCGGCGACCGAACAGCAGAACGAAACCCGCTACGAACAGGCACACTACAAATGCGAGCCCACCACGACCATCGAAGATCTCGAGGCTGTTGCACAGCTTGCCAAAAGTAGCTCATACACATCGTTTCGCACGGCAGTCAAACTTGCCCGACCCGGATCTGCATCCCCAGCCGAATCCCTAATGTTTGCCGTTCTCGGAGCGCCCATGCGCTTTGGAGGATTCGGATGTTGCAGTCTGCCCATGGGAGGCCCGCTACTCAACTATCGAATCGACTTCGACACTCTTGCGGTCAACATGTCCTCGGGCATCCCCTATGCCATCTGCGACCTATATTGCCCGGCAGCCGGAGTCGACAACGAATACAACGGAATTGGGCATGAGCTTCAAAACGCTCGCATCCACGATGGCAATCGAAATAATGGCCTCAAGGCAATGGGCATCCACGTCCTGGTTATCAATCGCGACCAAATGAAAGACCTTGTTGCACTCGAAGCCTTCGCCCAAACGATGCATCGACTCGCGGGAGTCCGATTCCGATACCGTATCAAGGGCCATCGCAAGCGTCAGGCCGCTTGGCTCAACGCTCTGCGGGCCGGAATCGGCCTTGCACCGGTCTAAACGGCGAATCACCCGTGCGCCGTCAAACAGGGCTGGACAGTTAGTTCAAATACGTATAAATGGACACATTGAATTAGGCTGTTTTGCAGTTATCTCTATACCATTCGCCCTATTTGAAGGCAGGATAGACTTCAAAACAGCGCCATATGGACTAACTAAAGCTCCAAAACAACGTTTCAGTATTGAATTGAGCACTTCGAGTCCTCGGAACTTATACGTATCTGAACTAACTGTCCACCTTGGATTTCGACGGCTGTCCAAACGCCCCCAAACAACCTCAATTGCCCTCCATTTGACAGCGGCAACAGGGTCGCTCACCATAGCAGGCGACAAATCAACGAAAGGATGAACATGGCAGCTGCACAGCCGCTTAAGATTCGCATGGTTGCCGGACTTGGCAACCCTGGCGATGAGTATGCCGAGACCCGCCACAACGCCGGCTTTAAGGCGATCGACGAGCTGGCCCGTCAGGCCGGCGTCGCGTACTGGAAAAACCAGGCCGGCGCCGAGGTCGCGCTCATCAATATCAACGATGCCGAAGAAGAGGGCGGCAAGCGCCAGATCGTGCTGGTCAAGCCGCAGTCGTATATGAATACCTCGGGTGGCCCCATCTCCAAGCTCTGCCGCGAGTACAAGATCAAGGTCGAGGAGCTGCTCGTGATCCACGACGAGCTCGACATTCCCGCCGGCGACGTACGTGTTAAGGTGGGCGGTGGCCACGCCGGTCACAACGGCCTGCGCTCCATCATCGACAAGATGGGCAGTCGCGACTTCAGCCGCATCCGCACCGGCATCGGCAACCCTCCCGGCAAGATGGCTGTCGCCGACTACGTGCTCAAGCAGCTGCGCGCCCGCGAGGCCGAGGACTTCCAGGACACCTGCGCTCGCGCCGCCGACGCCGCCGGCCTGGCAATCGTCCACGGCGTGATCTATGCCCGCGACCACGTCAACGGTGCCGCCTCCGCCAACGGCAAGCACTAAAACCTACTATTTAGGGACAGGTTTATTTTGGTCGGTTTTATCTGCGAAAACGCCGCGGTGGCCGCATCGCAATAAACCCCGCACTGCCATACACACATAGCACCCCAAATGGGGCCGGCCTCATCACAACCCGAGGCCGGCCCCATTTGCCGTTTTACCTGATAAAACCGACCAAAATAAACCTCTCCCCCTTTAGTAGGCCAAAGTGGATAAACCCTGCTCCCAACCGCCGAAGATACACGTAAGCGACATGTCCATGAGGGTATAATTTGCACCGTATGTCTGCACAACGCCTGTGCGCGTACGGTTTTATTCGGGCTACCGTCCATTTCCGTGGAGGCACGGTTCGGCAGCCCTAACAAGAGAGGGGTTCTATGTATAAGATCCTGGAGAAGACGCAGTTCTCGGAGAAGGTGTTCAAGTTCCGCATCGAGGCGCCCGCAATCGCCAAGCATGCGCACGCTGGACAGTTCCTCATGGTTCGCGCCAACGAGACGGGCGAACGCGTCCCGTTTACCCTAGCTGGCTGGAACGGTGACGAGGGCTGGGTCGAGTTCATCTTCATGGTGATCGGCAAGACCACCGAGATGCTTTCCACCTACGAGGCCGGCGAGTCGCTGCGCGACGTCGTGGGCCCGCTGGGCGTTCCCACCGAGATGGCCGAGGGCCCCTGCGCCGTCATTGGCGGCGGCGTCGGCCTGGCAATTGCCTTCCCGGTCGCCAAGCACCTGGTCGAAACCGGCCACGAGGTGCACGCCATCATGGGCGCCCGCACCAAGGACCTCCTGCTCATGGAGGACCAGTTCCGCGAGCTCCTCGACGAGGACCACATCCACATCACCACTGACGACGGCTCCTACGGCGAGCAGGGCGTTGTCACCGCTCCGCTAGAGCGCCTGCTGCAGGACAAGGCCGTGAGCCAGGTCTTCTGCGTCGGCCCCGTTCCGATGATGAAGTTCTCGACCCTCACCGCCCAGAAGTACGACACCCCCATCACCGCGTCGCTCAACCCCATCATGGTTGACGGCACCGGCATGTGCGGCTGCTGCCGCGTCGAGGTGGGCGGCGTGACCAAGTTCGCTTGCGTCGACGGCCCCGACTTCGATGCCACCCTGGTCGACTGGGATGACCTTCGTGCCCGCCAGGCCGCTTATCGTTCCGAAGAGGGCGAGTCCCTCAAGGCCTATGAGGAAAAGAGCTGCGCATGCCACTAGTTAACGGTCGTTTCGTTGCCGATATGAAGTCGCCCCGCACCCCCGATAATGAGGAGCCGGCTGCCGAGCGCGCCTGCGACTTCCGCCCCGTCGACAAGGGCTTCACCGAGGAGATGGCGCTGGCCGAGGCCGAGCGCTGCCTCAACTGCAAGAAGCCGTTCTGTGTTGAGGGCTGCCCCGTCAACATCAACATCCCCCGCTTTATCGAGCAGATCCGCGCGAAGGACTTCGGCGGCGCCCTCGATACCATCCGCGAGGACTCCATGCTTCCCGCTATCTGCGGCCGCGTCTGCCCGCAGGAGAACCAGTGCGAGGGCAAGTGCATCCGTGGTAAGAAGTCCGAGCCCGTGGCCATCGGCCAGCTCGAGCGCTTCCTGGGTGACCGCCCCGAGCTCGCCTCCACGCCCAAGATGGCCCCCAAGAACGGCAAGAAGGTCGCCGTCGTCGGCTCTGGCCCGTCCGGCATCACCTGCGCCGGCGAGCTCGCCCGCAACGGCTTTGACGTCACCGTCTTTGAGGCCTTCTTCACCGGCGGCGGCGTGCTGGTCTACGGCATCCCCGAGTTCCGTCTGCCCAAGGCAGTCGTCAAGCGCGAGATTGACGGCCTGGAGGACATGGGCGTCAAGTTTGAGTACAACTCCGTCGTGGGCAACATGGCCACGGCCGAGGAGCTGTTCGAGCAGGGCTTCGACGCCATCTACGTGGCGACCGGCGCTGGCCTACCCAAGTTCCTCAACGTCCCCGGCGAGAACCTGCCCAACGTCTTCTTCGCTAACGAATACCTCACCCGCGTGAACCTGATGAAGGCCAACAAGTTCCCCGAGTACGACACCCCCACCAAGCACGGCAAGAACGTCGTCGTCTTTGGTGGCGGCAACGTGGCTATGGACGCCGTCCGTACCGCCAAGCGCCTGGGCGCCGAGCACGCCATCATCGCCTACCGTCGTACCGAGGACGAGATGCCCTGCCGTCGCGCCGAGCTGCACCATGCCAAGGCCGAGGGCGTCGAGGTTCTGCCGCTCGTCTCCCCGCTCGAGTTTGTCGCTGGCGAGGACGGCTCCGTGTGTGCCGTCAAGGTCCAGAAGATGGAGCTCGGCGAGCCCGACGAGTCCGGCCGCCGTCGTCCGGTGCCCATCGAGGGCGCCATCGAGGAGATCCCCTGCGACGTCGCGATCTCGGCTATCGGCACCAACGCCAACCCCTTCGCAAAGAAGATCGGCGGCAAGATGGAGCTCAACAAGTGGGGCTACATCGTCGCCGACGAGGAGACCGGCCAGACCACCGATCCCCGTATCTGGGCCGGCGGCGACATCGTCACCGGTGCCGCAACGGTCATTCTGGCGATGGGCGCCGGCAAGAAGGCCGCTGCTTCCATCACCAAGAGCCTGCTGGGCGAGTAATCACCTACAGCGCTAGCCACCAAACGGCAAAGTCCCCGTCGAGCACACGCCCGGCGGGGACTTTTTCTATGCCGACCACCCAACCACCACGATGGGGACAGGCACCTTTGTGATGGTTTTGGTCGGTTAGCCTTCGAGCTGGGCCACTTTGTAGCGGTAGGCAGCGGCGATAACGTCTTTGCAGCCCTCGCGGCCCAGCTTGGCGCGGTTGACGACGATGTCTTTACCGCTCGTCATCTTCCACTTTCCGGCACTGTAGCGCTTATAGAACGCCTCGCGCGCCTTCTGCTGCTGTTTGACCAGCTTGGCACCCTTCTTTTTGTTAAGGCCACGCTTCTTGCGCACGATCTCGACGCGGTCCTCAAAGGGTGCGGTCACCAGCACGGCAATGTGGTTGGGGTTGTTGCGCAGCAGATAATCGGACAGGCGGCCTTCGATAATGCAGCTCTCGGTCTCACCCAGATCCAAAATCACCTGGCTCATCTTTTGGAACAACTTGTCCGAGTACGAACGCGCATCGTAGCGGTCGGGCAGAAACGCCATGTTCTCCACGGCCAGACGCTCGTCGTAGGCGGCCATCTTGTCGAGCGACTCGCCCGCGCGCAGCGACGCACGTACCAGCAGCTCGTTATCGTACAGCGGAATCCCCAACTCGTCGGCAAGCATGCGGCCAATCTCGTGGCCCTCGGCGCCAAAGTCGCGCGCGATGGTAATGACCACAGGATTCTTCTTATTCTCCAGATCGCTCATCGCGATTCCTTTCTCTATGTGACAAAGGGGCTGTCCCTTTGCCACATTCTACGCTGCCACCATTCGCCTCTGATATGCGCGAACCAGCAGCGAGATACCAAAGTTGAGCACAAAGTACATCGCAAACACCAGGCCGTAGAGCATAAGAACCTGCGACAGGTCGATCGCGTGGGCCATCACGACATTTGCCGTGTACATGAGCTCGGCCACGTTAATGCCCGAAAGATACGAGCTGTCCTTGATGACGGTCGTGCACTGGCTAAACAGCGCCGGAATGATCGTCTTAAACGTCTGCGGCAGAATGATGTAGCGCATGGTGGCAAAGAAGCCGAAGCCCTGGCTCTGCGCCGCCTCAAACTGGCCGCGCGGAATCGAGTTGAGGCCGCCGCGCACAATCTCGGCCATAACAGCGCTGGTAAACAGCGTAAAGGCGATGGTCGAAATCACAATGTCCAAACCCTGCACCGTAAAGTAGATAAACAGGATCCACAGCAGGTTTGGCGTGCAGCGGAACAGCTCGATATAGGCGCTCACCAAAATACGGAACGGGCGGGGCGCATAGCTTTTAACGAGCGCCAGCACCGTGCCAAAGATGAGCGAGAAAAAGATCGACAGCGCCGAGATCTCGATCGTCTTAACAAAGCCGCCCCAAATGTAGAGCAGGTTGGTCGCGTTGAAGATTTCCATGCGCTAGGCCTCCTCTACGTTGTCGAGCCCCAGCTCGGCCAGACTCACGCCGCGCGGACGCTCCTTGGAGCGGCGCTCGAGCCACTGCACCAACATGGCGAGCGGAAAGCAGATGATGAAGTACATAAGGCAGCAGACGATGTATCCCTGCAGGTAACCGTACAGACTCACAAAGTTGTCGGAACGGTACATAAGGTCGCCGCCGGCCACAAGCGCCAGAACCGACGTATTCTTGACCAGGTTGAGCGCCTGGTTACACAGCGGCGGCAGAATGATCTTGAATGTCTGGGGCAGCACGATGTACCAGTACGCCTGGGCACGGGTGAAGCCCTGGCTCTGGGCCGCCTCCATCTGACCACGCGGAACCGCCTCGATACCAGTGCGGATAACCTCCGAAATGTAGGCCGCGTGATACAGGCCCACACCCAAGAAGCCCAGCACGAACGGCGCGATGCGCACCGGCTGGTCGGCACCGGTTATGGCCTGCAAAAACTGCGGACCGGCCATGTACATAAAGAGCACCTGCACGGGCAACGGGGTGTTCTGGTAAAACTCCACGTACACGCGGCTTATGGCGCGCAGCACGCGCGAGCGAGTGGTAGAGAACACGCCCAGCAGCGTGCCCAGCACCAGCGACAACAGCAGGCCGGCAACGACCACTTGCAGCGTCACGCCAAAGCCCTCCCAGAAGGGCCCCATATTTTGAAATGTCGTCGACCAACGGTCGGCGTCAAATAATCCTTCGAGCATTTGATTCCTTCCTTGGACGATGCGCCTATACAAGACCCCAGGTCTTGACCTCTTGGTCGAGCCAGCCGTCGGCCAGGCGATCGCAAATCACCTGATCGACCACGGCCGAAAGGTCGCAGCCCTTCTTGGTCGCCACGCCGTAGCCCTGCTCGCCGAACTTGACCTCGGGCTGCAGCAGCTCAACGGTCTCGTTCATGTAACCGGCCAGCGTGGAGCGGTCCATGGCAAAGACGTCGATATTGCCGGCGTCGAGCGAGCTCTTGATGATGGGGTAGCCGCTAAAGGCCCTAAACTCGGGCTCGCAGCTAAAGCCGTTGTCCTTGATCATCTGCTCGATCAGGCCCTGCGTGGTAGCACCCTGGCTCACACCAATGACCTTGCCGTCCAGGTCCTCAATCGAGGTAAAGCCCGAACGCTTCTTGACCATGAGTCCCACGTAGTCGGTACGGTACGGCGTCGAGAAATCCCAGCTCTTCTTGCGCTCGTCGGTGATGGTGTAGGTCGCCGCGACCACATCGAGCTGGCCGTTATCGATCAGCGGGCCGCGCGTCTTGGGCGTTACGTCGGTAAACTCGACAAGCTCCTGGGCACGGGCATCCTTGTAGCTCACGCCAAAGACGGCAGCGGCGATCTGGTAGCACAAATCGACTTCCATGCCCTCAAAGCGGCCCTTGGCGGTGTCGTAATAGCCGTAGCCGGGAACGTCTTTCTTAACGCCGGCATTCAGATGGCCACGCGTTTTGATGGCCGCAAGCTTGGACCCCTTGTCGGAGTCCTCGCCGCTGGTGGAGTTGCCGCAACCGGTAAGCGCGGTCCCCGTCAGCGCAAGCATGCCGGCGCCAGCCAGCTGCAAAAAGTGACGGCGCGACACGGCCGCCCTCGTCATATCCGTCATGTCCATCACCGCGCCTAGTGCAGAATCTTGGACAGGAACTCGCGGCAGCGCGGGTTCTCGGGGTTATCGAAGAAGTGCTCAGGCGTGCCCTCCTCCAGAATGCGGCCGTCCTCCATAAAGATGACGCGGTCGGCCACCTGGCGCGCAAAGCCCATCTCGTGCGTCACGCAGATCATGGTGATATCCTCCTGCGCGAGCTCAATCATAACGTCCAGAACCTCCTGGACCATCTCGGGGTCGAGCGCCGAGGTCGGTTCGTCAAACAGGATGATGGGCTGCTTGGTGCACAGGGCACGGGCAATGGCGATGCGCTGCTGCTGACCGCCCGAGAGGTTCTGCGGATACTCGCCGGCCTTATGCGCCATGCCAACGCGCTTGAGCGCGGCGATGGCGATCTCGGTCGCCTCCTCCTTGCTCTTCTTTTGCAGCTTGATGGGCGCGAGCGTCAGGTTGCCCAGCACCGTCATGTTGGGATACAGGTTGAACTGCTGAAACACCATGGAGCTGTACTTACGAGCCATCTCCAGGTGATTCTTTTTGGTGAGCGGCGTACCGTCGATGACGACCTCGCCCGACGTGGGCTCCTCCAGATAATCGACGCAACGGATGAGCGTCGACTTGCCCGAGCCGGAAGGCCCGATCATTACGAGCTTCTCGCCGCGCTTGACGGTGAGATTGATATCTTTGAGCACATGCAGGTCGCCAAAGTACTTGTTGAGATGCTTGATCTCGATCATGTCTGCCATGAATGTCCCTTCCCTGCGTTTACACGAGTTGAACTATTGTACGGAAAGAACCGCGTTTCCGCAGCCCGCACTACATTCCCGTAAAGAACCCGCAACCTTCCACCTGCTCGTTGGCGCTCATTGGGGACAGACTTAAATGAGTACCTGCTCATTGGGCACTCATTTAAGTCTGTCCCCAATGAGTGCCCAACCAGCAAAAAGGGGCGCGACCGCAATGGTCACGCCCCCCAACATCAACTATGTACCGCTCGGCCCCTACGCTAGTTTGGCTCCGACGATCTTTGCGGCGGCCGGCTTATCGAAGTTGCCGCCGGTGGCCTTGCCCAGGGCACCCATAACCTGGCCCATCTGCTTCTTGGACGTGGCGCCCAGCTCGGCGATGACCTGCTCGATCAGAGCCTCGAGCTCCTCGCCCGAAACCTGCGCGGGCAGCAGGCTCTCCAGAATCTTGACCTGCTCGGTCAGGTTGTCGGTACGCTCTTGGTCGGTACCGGCCTTGATGGACATCTCCAACGTCTCGCTCGTCTGCTTAATCAAACGCTTGATCATGCTGTTGACGTCTTCCTCGGTCACATCGCGGCGCTCGTTGACCTCGATATTCTTCACCTCGGCCTTGACCTGGCGAATGATGGACAGGCGAACCTTGTCCTTGGCCTTCATGGCCGCAATCATTTCCTTCTGCAGCTCTTCGTTGGTCATCTGCAAATCCTCCTCAATAGTGCGGACGGCACTCACACGAGCGCCGCCCCATGATTACTCAGTCGTCGACGAATCGTCGGTCGAACTCTTGGTGACGCCCTTCAGGCTGACGTTGTACGGCACGTCCTTGGGCATGGGGTTAACGGTGATGTCGGCATCCTTCTTGTACTGCTCCAGCCACTCGCTGTACGCGGTGCTGGCCGCTTGCGTCTTCACCACATTGGAAACGTACTTCTTGATGGCCTTGGGCACCTGGTTGATGTCATCGACCTGATTATCGACATGGAAGTAGTCGGTGCACTTGATGATGTGGTAACCATAGGTCGACTCGACGACGTCGCTCACGTCGCCCTTGTTGAGCCCCTCGAGCGCCGTCTGGTAGCTGTCGACGAAAGTGGTGAGCTTATCCCAGCCCACATCGCCCTTCTTCTCCTTGGAACCGGTGTCCTCGGAGTACTGCTCAACGGCGTCCTCAAAGCTCAGCTCACCGGAGTTGATCTTGTCCAGGCACTCCTGTGCCTTGGCCTTGGCGGCAGCCTTGTCCTCGTCGGAAGCGTCGGAATCAACCTTGATCAGGATGTTCGACGAGCGGCGAGCATCGTTGTAGTTAGACAGGTTCTCGTTGATGTAATCGACGATCTCGCTGTCCTTGGGCTTGCTGGTGGGCGCCACGGCATCCTTGAGTTTCTGCTGCGCCAGGCTCTCCTTGAGCGAATCCTTGTAGGTGTCCTCGGTATAGCCGTAGGTCTTGAGGGTCTTCTTAAAGGCCTTGGCACCGCCCGCGCTCTTGCACGCGTCCTTCCAAGCCTTCTCGACCTCCTCGTCCGACACCGTCACGCCGTTCTCCTTCTGTGCCTGCTGAAGCAGAATCTGCTGCGTGTAGGAGTCGATGAGCTGCTTGCGGTACTTCTTGGGCGTGAGGTCGTTGTCAACCAGATACTGCGCCCAATCCTCATCCTTGGTGTAGCCGTAGGACGTGCGCATGCTCATGATCTGCTTGGTCACGGTGTCCTCGGTAAGGTTGGTGCCGTTGATAGTGGCAGCAACACCGCCGGTCAGCTTGTAGCCCGAGGTGTCCTCAGCCTGCGACATAAGGCCGGAGCACGCCATCGCCGAGACAGAAAGCAGCATCGCCAGCACGCCGATGACCACCAGAACGATCTTGACGGTCTTAGACACGTACGTCTTGCGCTGCTTCTTGCGAGAGCTGGAGGCAGCGCGGGCCTGCTGCTCGGGCGTCGGCGCGGCCTCGGAGTTCTTTTTCTTGTTTGCCATAGTTGGCCTTTCGCATAACGAATCGAACAAACGCCATTGTGTCACAACGCGGCCCCCGCGGCACGCTTGGTGCATTGGGGACAGGTTAATCTGCACCATTTTGGTGCAAAGGGGACAGATGTGGCACTTGGGGACGTTCCTTTTCTGCCGGCAGAAAAGGAACGTCCCCAAGTGCCGGCTTAGCTCCACCTTAGAAGTGGCGGCGGATGGCGTCGACCATGCCCTGCGGCGTGGTTTGGTCGAGCACGTCGGCTGCGGCATCGGCGTCCATAAAGATGTTCATGAGCGCCTGCAGGGCCTCGACCTGGCCGCCCGGCTCGGCGATGCCCAGATTGATGACGATCTGCGCCGGCACCGGAGCGCCCATGCCAGCCATAGCGTTAAATGTCACGGGCGCGGCGGGCTTCACCACCGCGATATAGGGCTTGGCCACAAGCCCCGGATCGGTATGCGGAATGGCAATGTTTGCCGCCGGCATGGCAAGACCCGTGGGATAGGCATCCTCGCGCGTGCGAACGGCGTCGAGCCAACCGTCGGCAATGTAGCCACGTTGTGCAAGCTCGCCCTCGAGCCGCGCAAACACCTCATCCGGCGTCGCACACTCCCAATCAAAAAACACCAGCTCAGGCGTAAACAGCGCTTCGTTATCCGCCATGCGCTCACCTCTCTCATCTAGTCACCTGCGACGTTCTTGAATGACCAGTCGTTAAAGACCGTTCCCGATGACTACCCAAAACAAAAGGTGGCCACGCGCGCCTTGGCGCCAATGACCACCCTGACTACTCGGCTAAATTGTACTGTGCGCCGCTAGCCGCGAGGCGCGTCAATTGCCACCTTGCCGCTCTCCAGCACGTGGACGCGACCGTCGGCGAGCATCTGCACGACCTCGGGATACAGCACGTGCTCAATCGCGTGGATGTGCTCCTCGAGCGTATCGACGTCCCAGCCCTCCTCAACAGCCAGCGCGCGCTGGGCGATGATGGGGCCGTTGTCGTAGATCTCGTTGGCAAAATGCACGGTCACGCCAGTTACCTTGACGCCGCGCGCAAAGGCATCGTCGATCGCATGCGCGCCGGTAAAGCTCGGCAGCAGCGCGGGATGCAAGTTGACCACGCGATTGGGGAATGCCGCCAGCAGCGGCGTGTGCACCATGCGCATGTAGCCGGCCATGACCACATACTCGCAACCGCGCTCGAGCAGCTCGTGCGCAATGATCTCGTCGGCGGCGATGGGGTCGGCATAGACATCCTTGGACAGCGTGAGCGTCTGGATGCCCGCGCGCTCAGCGCGCTGCAAACCCTTAGCCGAAGGACGGCTCGACACCACAAGCTCAATCGAAGCGTTGAGCTTGCCGGCGGCGATCAGGTCGATCAGCGCCTGCAGGTTGGTACCCGAACCGCTGATGAGCACACCGATCTTGAGCGGCTCGGCCGTATCGGTGCCGGTCGGACGGGTGTAGGGCACAAAGCCCAGGCTCGCGGCGGCAGTCATCTGCTCGTTAGCGCTCATCGGAGTACACGACCTTACCGGAACCCTCGACGCACTCGCCCACGCGGAACGGCTTCTCGCCCAGCGCGACCAGGGCCTCGGTCACCGCGGCCTCGTCCTCGGGAGCGACGATCAGGCACAGGCCGACGCCCATGTTGAAGGTCTTGCATGCCTCGTTGGGCGCGAGCTCGGCCTGGCGCGACACGTAGGTGATGACGGGAGGAACGTCCCAGCCCATCTCGGCACCGTTGCGGGTGACCACGGCGTCGACGTCGTCGGCGAGCGCGCGGTTGAGGTTCTCGGTAATACCGCCGCCAGTGATGTGGGCAATGGCGTGCACCGGAGCGCCGCCGCGCAGCAGCTCCAGAATCGGCTTGACGTAGATGCGCGTGGGAGCCAGCAGGGCGTCTGCCAGCGAAGCACCGCCGAGCTCCTCGAGCGGACGGCTCAGCTCCTCCGCCTTAGCGGCGGCCTCGGGCGTGCCCGGCTTAATGCCGTCGACGCCGATGACCTTGCGCACGAGCGAGTAGCCGTTGGAGTGCACGCCGGTGGAAGGCAGGCCCAGGATCACATCGCCCGGGCGGACGTTTGCGGGGTCGAGCATCTTGGGACGGTCGACGACGCCCACGGTAAAGCCGGCAAGGTCGTAGTCGGCCGGAGCCATGACGCCGGGGTGCTCGGCCATCTCGCCGCCCACGAGCGCGCAGCCCGCGAGCTTGCAGCCGTCGGCCACACCCTTGATGATCTTTGCCATGTGCTCGGCCTCGATGTGACCGATGGCAACGTAGTCCAGGAAGAACAGCGGCTCGGCGCCCGAAGCCAGAATGTCGTTGACGCACATAGCGACCAGGTCCTGGCCCACCGTCTCGTGACGGTCCATGATCTGGGCGAGCACGAGCTTGGTGCCCACGCCGTCGGTACCGCTAATCAGAATCGGGTCTTCCATATCCTTAAGCGCGGCGGCCGAGAACAGGCCACCGAAGCCACCGATACCGCCGATGACCTCGGGGCGGTTGGTGTCCTTAACCATCTGCTTAATAGCGTCAACGGCGCGGCCGCCCTCGGCGGTATCGACGCCGGCATCCTCATACGTCACATGCTTGCTGTCGCTCATCTGAGCCTTCCTCTCCCACTACCGTGGCGCCGCGCGGGCGCCAAACGGTGCTCATAGTTGCGTTCATTTCGGCGCGCGCCATAACAACGCGCGCCGTCATATCAACAAAACAGCAGGTAAAACCTACCAAAATAAACCTGTCCCTACATGGCAGGTTTTAGGCCTCGCCGTGTTCCTCTTCCCAGCTGCGATCGTCGTATTTCTCGACCACGGCGTCGTCATCAAAGTGCAGCGGCTTGTCCAGGTTGCGGGGCTTAAAGCCCTCCATGAACTTGTCGCGGCCAAAGCTCTCGGGAATCGCCACGGGGTAGCGGCCGGTAAAGCACGCATCGCAGTAACCGCCCTTGGGCATGACCTTAAGCAGGCCCTCGACCGAAAGGAAGGCCAGCGAATCGGCGCCGATATACTCGCAAATCTCGTCGACCGTCTTGTTGGCGCTGATAAGCTGCGACTGCACGTCGGTATCGATGCCGTAGAAGCACGGCCAGATGACCTCGGGCGAGTTGATGCGGATATGAATCTCCTTGGCGCCAGCGTTGCGTAGCATCTTGACGAGCTGCACCATGGTGGTGCCGCGCACGATGGAGTCGTCGATGACGACCAGGCGCTTGCCCTCGATGTTGTCACGCAGCGGGTTGAGTTTCATACGCACGCCCATGGCGCGCAGCTCCTGCGTGGGCTCGATAAACGTACGGCCCACGTAGCGGTTCTTGATAAGGCCCTCGCCAAAGGGAATACCGCTCTCGTGCGAATACCCCTCCGCGGGCGGCAGGCCGGAGTCGGGCACGCCGATGACCAGATCGGCCTCGACGGGCTCCTCGTGTGCCAGCTGACGACCCATGTCGTAACGGCAGGCATAGACGCTCTTGCCGTTCATGATGGAGTCGGGGCGGGCAAAGTAGACCTGCTCAAAGATGCAGTTTGCGGGCTCTTCGGCTGCAGGCACGCCCTGCTCGGATACCAGACCCTCAGCGCTGATGCGCAAAATCTCGCCGGGACGAACGTCACGGACGTACTCGGCACCCACGATGTCGAGTGCGCAGGTCTCGGAAGCAACGACCCAGCCGCCGGCGCGCGTGACACGGACGGCGGAGTCGACCGTCGCGGCGCCGTCCTGCGACGGCAGCTGCGAAACGGATGCGGCATCGGCCTGGTCCAGGCCCTCGTCCACCAGCTTGCCCAACACGAGCGGGCGAATGCCGTGCGGATCGCGGAATGCGTAGAGTGCCTGCTCGTTGATGAGCGTCATGGCGTAGCCGCCGCGCACGAGCTCCATGGTCTTGCGAATGCCCTCGCGCAGATGGCCTGTACGCTGAGTAAAGTAGCCGATAAGCTTAGTCGCGACCTCGGAATCCGAATTGGAAAGGAACGGCACGCCCAGCTCGATCAGCTGGCGGCGCAGCTCGTCGGTGTTGACGAGGGTACCGTTGTGCGCGAGCGCGATAATGACGCTGTTGATGGTAGAAAGATGCGGCTGCGAGGCTTCCCAGCTCTTGGCACCGGCAGTGCCATAGCGCACGTGGCCCACGGCCAGCTGGCCGGAGAGTGTCGACAGGTCGGCGTTGGAGAACACGCGATCGAGCAGCCCCAGGTCTTTGCGAACCATAACCGTGCCGCCATCACCCACGGCGATTCCCGCCGATTCCTGGCCGCGATGCTGCAGCGCGCGCAGACCAAAGTACGTCAGTCGAGCCACATCGCGATCGGGTGCCCACACACCAAAAATGCCGCATTCCTCATGCAGCTGGTCGGAGTCCGGATCATACGTCGACATGGTCTTCACCTGTCCCGCGGCACGCTCGGCCGCGCGGATGGTTTCTTGAGACATGGCATCCCCTCAGAGCCTCGTTATTTGGCGTTACCTGCCCTATTATACGCACGGCAAGACAAGCACTCCCGCGCATGAACAGCGCTTTTTAAAAGCCCACCGAGCTTATAATCCGTTTTGCAGCCAAACATTTTATTGGGCAACCGCCTCGGGGCCGACGATCCCGCATACTTCCGTTGCGACGCGTCTTGCCCGCCGTTGGGGCTTGCATTGTTGCAATTGGGACGTTCGTCCTGTCTTTTGGCAGGTCGGCGGCGTATCCTTGTACCTACAGCAAAACGAGAAAGGTTATGTATGGATCGAAACGAACTCGACCCCAGCGTCCCCAGCGCCACGGAGGTCAAGAAGATCCCCCTCATCATTAAGATATACGCCGTCCTGTGCATCCTGTCCGGCGTGGGCACGCTCCCGTCGGTCGGCGCCTTTATGTGGCAGGTCATCACCGCGCTCATCAACGGCAACGCCGCCGCCAAGCTCGGCAACAACACGCTCGTCGCGCTCGGCCTTATCGTCGCCGGCATCATGCTCTCGGCTGCCAGTGCCGTCATCTTGATCATCTTTGGCCTGGACCTTATCAAAAACCAGCGCCGCAATGCCGCCCGTCTGTCCTATATCCTTATCGCGTTTACCGTCGTCGAGCTTTTGGTTGACGTGATGCTCCAGGGCATCGGGCCCTTCTTGCTGCGCCCTGCCATCCAGCTCGGCATCCTCGTCGCGCTTTCGGCCACCGTCGACCCCACACTGCGCCAGGAGCGCGAGCTGCAGCGCCGCCTGCAGGAGATGCTCGACCGCGACGCCGCCGCCGAGGGCATGCTCGGGCGCGATGAAACCGGCGAGGGCTACATCAAGCTCAACTACTTCAACCTGTTCTGGGTATTCTTTGTCTGCTGCGTGCTCGGCCTGGTCCTGGAGGATATCTGGCATATGACCGTCAACGATCCGGGTGTCTACCAGGACCGCGCCGGTATGCTGTTTGGCCCCTTCAGCCCCATCTACGGCTTTGGTGCCGTGCTCATGACCATGGTGCTCAACCGCTTCTATAAAAAGAACCCCATCATCATTTTCCTGGTGAGCGCCCTGCTCGGCGCCAGCTTTGAGGTGTTCGTGGGCTGGTTTATGCAGACCGCGTTTGGCGTGGTCTCGTGGAGCTACTCGCACATAACGCTGTTCGGTATGCCCGACCCGCTCGTGGTCCTCACGGGCGGACGCACCTGCACGGGCTTCGCCTGTCTGTGGGGCCTGGGTGGCCTCATCTGGATCAAGCTGCTGCTGCCGAGGCTGCTCAAGCTCGTCAACATGATTCCGTGGAAGAGCCGCTACTCGGCTACCGTCATCTTCACCATCATTATGCTGGTCGATGGCGTTATGACGCTGCAGTCGCTCGATTATTGGTATCAGCGCGTCAACGGCACGGAACCGGATATTCCCGTTGCGCAGTTCTACGGCAAGTACTTCGATAATGACTTTATGGAAAACCGCTTCCAGAGCATGACCATGAGCCCCAAGGATGCGACGCGCGTGTAGCGCAGGCGACGGCGCAAACCGGTCTCAACGGACAAGTAAGCCCGCTGGCAGTTCAATCCTAACTGCCAGCGGGCTTTTGCTATAGATGGGCTCGAGTTGATCGCAAAGCCCTATGCCTCGCGCTCGACCTCATTCACGCATTCATTCTTGATGGTGCCGACAAGCGACTGCAGGGCATCGACCACATGCGGACGAATGTCTCCGCCAATGAGCACGAGCATGATGTCATCGCCCACGGAAAGCTCACCGCTCGCCAGCCACACGCGCACATAGCCGATACCCGGCATCGCTCGCGTCGCCTCGATGGCAGACCGCACCTTTTCGGCATCGTAGTCAAAGACCATGCCGCCCACCTTGTGGCCCGGCGCCACGCCATCGGTCTCGACTCCGCGCACCTCGGCCTTGGGCGTCGCGCGCACCACGCCGTTATGTGTCAGATACATACCGCACGCCGGCGCCGAAGCGTCGGCCTTGGCCTCGCGCAGCCAAGCATCAATCGAAGGCATCGTTTTGCCGTTCTCGAGCATCATTTCCCCTTTTTTATCTCTTATGCCGTCGGGCGGCGACTCGCCCTTCAGCGCCTCCGCTACCTGCAATGCAACCATTAGTTCTCAACGGGGGTAAGAATCATCACGGCACGCTTGTTCCTTAGCGCCGAAGGCGAACACGTGATAAGCGTGAGCACCTTATCAGCCTTGGCGGCACGGCTCTCAGCGTCACTCGCCACGGCGGAGGCACCGTCAATCATCTCGGAAAGATAGGCCTTTAGGCCGTCTCCGCCCTCAAAGTTGGGAGTACGCGCTTTTTGGTACGAGTCCTCGACCACCTTGGTCAGCAACGGCTTAAATTTATAGGCGCCGTCGCGCGTGACGTAAAAGGCATATTCGATACCGTCGAAAACCGACTGGTCGGCACTGTCGGCAATGAAATGGAACATCGAGTGATCCCTCATGTGATGTCCGTAGAGCGTAGTCTGCTGGTCCACCATACCGGGAGCCGCGTCATCGCAGTCAAGGAAAATAGCGCCCACGGGATTTGCCGTGCCGTCAAAGAGCGTGCTCAAGTATTTGGTGTTGTTATCCGTCTGCACCACCGGATAGTTGATGGCGGTACCGGGTACATATATCCAACCGACGACATCGGGGTTGATTTGGGCAAGCGTGGCAAAATCAACAATGGGCGCACCGCTCGCGTCGCTATCGCTCACAGACTTTTTCTCAACCTTTTGATACGAATCGCTTGCTTCCTTGTAACCCAACTGCGCCTTGATATAGATGCCGGCGGCGGCGGCGATCAGGCACACACCGATCACAATAAGAAGTATCGCGAAAATCGAACGGCCTTTTTTGCGCTTAGGAACAGAACTTTTCGCCGAGCCGCCGAGCCCGGGCGAAGGAGAACGATGGGCCTGCGATTGCTCCCCGTAACTGGAGGGGCGGCAGGTCGGCAAAGCGCCCTGAACGTGCTGGTTCGACGGCGCCACCGGCCGCTGAGCCCGAACGTGCCCCGCGACATGGGTGGGCTGCGTAGAGGACGTCCGCCCCGGCTGCGCCGAGCGCAGCGCGCTTGGATTCGCAGGATCGGGAATCTGGGACAGTTTAAAACGCTTTCCCTGATAATTGGACATACTTCTCCTCTATTGCAGATAAGGCGGCAAGCCGCTTAAGCGTCGGCCATCTCCTGCTTCATCTTCTCGATAACCTTGCGGTACTCGGGGTCGCAGGCGCCAAGAATCTGCGTAGCGTAGATGGCAGCGTTCTTGGCGCCGTTGATGGCAACGCAGGCCACGGGCACGCCCGAAGGCATCTGCACCATCGACAGCAGCGAATCCATACCGCCCAGATCACTTGTCTTCATGGGCACGCCGATAACCGGCAGCGGCGTAAAGGCAGCCACGACACCACCCAAGTGAGCGGCCTTGCCGGCGGCGGCGATAATCACTTTGATACCGCGATCGGCGGCAGTCGAAGCCCACTCGTGGACCTTCGCCGGCGTGCGGTGCGCGCTCGCAATGACGAGCTCATAGGGCACGCCAAGCGCCTCGAGCTCAGCGGTGCAGCCTTCCATAACGCCCAGATCGGACTTGGAACCCATGATGATCCCGACAACCGGCTTTTGATCTGCCATAAACAAAGACCTCCTGTTGAGAGCGGTGACGCGGCGAATCCGCGACCCTTAACTACTGAGAGTAGTATAGCTGCTCCCGTCCCTGCGGTCTTTGTGGCGCTTCGCGGGCGGGCCAGGCTTTATCTTCACTCCGGTTGCTTCGCAAAGTCGTTCAGATAAAGCCTGGCCCGCCCGCGAAGCGCCCTGCGACCTACCGGGCATTGCTATGACGTACGTTGGCTGAATTATTAGTGTGGGCCCTGCCGTTCGAACGAACGGCAGGGCCCACACTCATTTTCTATTTAGCCCTAGTCATCGCGCAAAGTCCCTTCGGCAGCACACGGTGCAGCCGAGTCACCGCAGGCCGGGGCGGGAGGCGGTCCTTTCTCTCGGAAACTTCGCGAAGCCCAGTTTCCGAGAGAAAGTGTCCGCCTCCCGCCCCGGCCGATCAGGTCAACTACACCGTGTACTGCGGCAGGTCCTGCAGGGCGATGACGTCCATGCCCATGTCGTTGGCGCTGCCGTGACCCTGCTGGTCCTCGCGCACCGCCTCGATGGCACTCACGTACGTGTTGGCGGCAGACATCGCCGTCACGCAGGTCACGCCGCGGCGCACTGCCTCGGTGCGCAACAGATAACCGTCGCCACGCGAGCCCGGGCCGTACGGTGTGTTGATGATCACCGCGATCTTGCCATCGGCGATGAGGTCACCGATGTTGGGACGCTCGCCGTCGTGCGGGCCGCTGATCTTTTCCACGACCTCGCACGTCACGTTGCCTCCGCGCAGCACGCGCGCCGTACCCTCGGTAGAGCAGATGTCAAAGCCCAGGTAGCGCAGGATACGGGCGACCGAAAGGATATGACGCTTGTCGCGGTCGCACACGCTAATGAACACCTTGCCGCAGCTCGGGTCGGGCAGCTTGTAGTCAATCGCCAGCTGCGTCTTGGCATATGCCTCGGGATAGCTCTTGGCGATACCCATGACCTCGCCCGTCGACTTCATCTCGGGACCCAAGATAACGTCGGCTCCCGGGAAACGGCCCCAGGGCATAACGGCTTCCTTCATGCAGAACCAGTCCAGCTGACGCTCGTCGCTCGGCAGGCCCAGGCTCGCGATGGAATCGCCCGCCATGATACGCGCCGCGCACTTGGCCAGCGGCACGCCGGTGGCCTTGGAAATGAACGGCACGGTACGGCTGGCACGCGGGTTGGCCTCGATCACGTAAACGGTCTCGCCCTTGATGGCATACTGCACGTTGACCAGACCGCGGACTCCCAGCGCCATCGCGATGCGGCGCGTGGTCTCGCGGAGCTTCGCCTGCAGGCTCTCGCTAAAGCTGAACGGCGGAATGCAGGTCGCGGAGTCACCGGAGTGGATACCGGCCTCCTCGATATGCTCCAGGATACCGCCGATGTAGACCTCTTCGCCGTCGCACAGGGCGTCGACGTCGGACTCAATCGCTCCCTCCAGGAAGCGATCGAGGTACACCGGGTAGTCGGGGCTAATGCGCGCAGCCTCGGCCATGTAATCGCGCAGATGCTCGGCATCGTAGGCGATCATCATGCCGCGGCCGCCCAGCACGTAGCTCGGACGCACCAGCAGCGGGTAGCCGATGTGCGCGGCCACGGCCTCGGCCTCCTCAAACGAGGTGGCCTGACCCGCCGGCGGGTACATAATGCCCAGTTTGTCGAGCAGGGCGGCAAAACGCTCGCGGTCCTCGGCAAAATCGATGGCGTCGGGCTTGGTACCCATGATGTTCACGCCGCTCTCCTCGAGCATGCGTGCCAGCTTAAGCGGGGTCTGGCCGCCGAGCGTCACTACGACGCCGTCGGGACGCTCAACGTCGATAACGTCCATGACGTCCTCGTAGGTGAGCGGCTCAAAGTACAGGCGGTCGGACGTGTCGTAGTCGGTCGAAACGGTCTCGGGATTGCAGTTGACCATGATGGTCTCAAAGCCGCGGGCGGCCAGCGCATAGCTCGCATGCACGCAGCAGTAGTCGAACTCAATACCCTGGCCGATACGGTTGGGACCGGCACCCAGAATCATCGCCTTGGGCTTGCTTGCCGGCGTGGTCTCGTCGGGGGCAACGCACTTCTTGGCGACCGGACTCGTGCGGTAGATGTTCTCATAGGTCTTGTAGTGGTATTCCGTGGCACTCGAGAACTCGGCGGCGCAGGTGTCGACTGTCTTCATGCTGGGGACCACGCCCAGACCCTTGCGGTAAGCGCGAACAAAGCGCTCGTCCGAGCCGGTCAGCGCGGCAATCTCGGCGTCGCTCGTGCCATACTGCTTGAGCAGGCGCATCGCGTCGGCATCAATATCTTCCACGCGCAGGCCGCGAATGCTCTCCTGGACCTGCACCATATCGCTGATGCGATTGAGGTACCACGGATCGATACCGCAGATGGTGTGGATGCGCGCAACATCCCAGCCACGGCGCAGGGCCTCGACCACAAAGAAGATGCGGTGCTCAGTCGGGGTGCCCACAGCCTGGGCGAGCTCCTCGTCGCTCAGCTTATCGGCGCCCTCCTTGCCACCGGCGCAAATGCCCTGGTGCCCGTCTTCCAGCGAGCGCATGGCCTTGCCAAAGGCCTCCTCAAAGGTGCGACCAATCGCCATGATCTCGCCCACGGCCTTCATGCGCGTGGTGAGCGTGGGGTCGGTGCCCTTGAACTTCTCGAAGGCAAAGCGCGGCACCTTGACCACACAGTAGTCGATCGTGGGCTCAAAGCAGGCGGGCGTGGCCTTGGTGATGTCGTTGACGATCTCGTCGAGCGTATAGCCCACGGCCAGGCGAGCGGCGGCCTTGGCGATGGGGAAACCCGTGGCCTTGGAGGCCAGCGCGGACGAACGGCTCACACGCGGGTTCATCTCGATGACAATCAGGCGGCCGGTCTGGGGATTCACGGCAAACTGCACGTTAGAGCCGCCGGTCTCGACGCCAATCTTCTCCAAGATGGCGAGCGACGCGACACGCATGCGCTGATACTCAAGGTCGGAGAGGGTCTGCGCCGGCGCCACGGTGATGGAGTCGCCGGTATGCACGCCCATGGGGTCGAGGTTCTCGATGGAGCACACAATGATGCCGTTGCCGGCGTGGTCGCGCATGACCTCCATCTCGTACTCTTTCCAACCCTCGATGGACTCCTCGACCAGCACCTCATGGGCAGGCGAAAGTTCAAGGCCCTGGCTCACGATGGAGACGAGCTCTTCGTGAGTATGTGCGATGCCGCCACCGGCGCCGCCGAGGGTAAAACTCGGACGCAGCACGCAGGGATATCCCACGCGCTCGGCGATGGCCTCGGCGTCAGCCACGCTGTAGGCATAGCCCGAGCGCGCGACCTCCAGACCGATCTCGGCCATGGCCTCGTTAAAGAGCTTGCGGTCCTCGCCGCGCTCGATGGCGGCAAGGTCACAGCCGATCATCTCGACACCGTACTTGTCGAGCGTGCCGTCCTTTGCCAGCTCGACGGCGGCATTCAGGCCGGTCTGGCCGCCCAGCGTGGGCAGCAGCGCGTCCGGGCGCTCCTTCTTGATCACGCGCTCGATAAATTCGGCGGTGATGGGCTCGACATAGGTGCGGTCGGCCAAGCCCGGGTCGGTCATGATGGTCGCCGGGTTGGAGTTGACCAGGATGACCTCAAAGCCATCCTCCTTGAGCACCTTGCAGGCCTGGGCGCCGGAGTAATCGAACTCGCAGGCCTGGCCAATGACGATGGGGCCCGAGCCAATGACGAGGATACGCTTGATGTCGGTACGTTTAGGCATGTTAGTTCTCCTCGGTCTCGGTCGCGGCGGAACCGTTCTCGGCGAAATTCCAGCCCTGCAGGCGGTCCTTGGCGGTATCGATGTCCAGATAGTTTTCCTCGCCGTCCATGAGTCGCGTAAAGGCGGTAAAGAGATAGTGGGCATCGGTGGGGCCAGGCGAGGCCTCGGGATGGTACTGGACCGAGAAGCACGGCGCGTCGAGCAGCTGGATGCCCTCGGCAGTGCCGTCATTGAGATTCACGTGCGTCAGGCGAATGCGGCCGAAGTGCTCGTTCATCACGACCGGCGCGATACCGCGGCGTACCCAGATGCGCAGATCGCCATCGGCCGCGTGCTCGGTCTCGCCGCCCGAAAGCTCGGGGACAAGCTTGCCCAAGCTGGGGAACAGCAGGCCAAAGCCATGGTTTTGAGCGGTAATCTCCACGCGGCGACTGACCAGATTCATAACCGGCTGGTTGCCGCCACGGTGACCGAATTTGAGCTTTTCCATCTGGGCGCCGCATGCCAAGCTGATCATCTGGTGACCGAGGCAAATACCAAAGACCGGCACCTTGCCGATCAGCTGCTGCACCTGCTCGTAGGTCTCCACCACGGCATCGGGGTCGCCGGGGCCGTTGGACAAAAAGACGCCGTCGGGATTCATGTCGAGCACCTGCTGAGCGGGCGTATTCCACGGCACGACGGTGAGGTCGCAGCCGGCACGGACCAGGCCCTCCAGGATGCCGCGCTTGACACCGCAGTCGTACGCGACCACGCTGTGGCGGGCGGGGGAGGCAGGAGCCAGTGCAAAATTATGCTCGGCGGGCAGGTCGCTCGCACCAAAGGCATGGGGCTCAGGGCAGCTCACGGTCTTGACCAGGTTCTCGCCGACCAGCGTGGGCGCGGCGGACAGGCGCTCGGCAAGCTCGTCGACGTCAAAGATCTCCGTCGAGATAATGCCCATCTTGGAACCGTTGTCACGCAGGTGGCGCACAAGAGCGCGGGTGTCGACGCCCTCGATGGCGACGATGCCGTGTGCACGCAGGTACTCCGGCACGCTGACAGTCGAGCGCCAGTTAGAAGGCGTGGCGCACATGTCATGGACGACCATGCCACGCATGGCGGGAGCGCTCGCGGGGCGAGCAGTATCGCCGGGGAAGGCCGACTGGACATCGGTCTCGTCAACGCCGTAGTTGCCGATCTGCGGATAGGTCATGGTTACGATTTGGCCGGCATAGCTCGGGTCGGTCATGACCTCAAAGTAGCCCTCGAGCGACGTGTTAAAGCAGACCTCGCCGGTTGCGGTGCCCTCGGCACCACATGCACGGCCATAAAAAATGGTCCCATCCTCAAGATACAGGATGCAGGGACCGCAGGTGCCCTTGCTGGTTTTAGCCAGCATGCGCTGGCACAGTTCGCTAGGCGCGACGGTGCGGGCGGCAGCGCCCGCAATATGGTTGTTCGCCATAGTTCTCCTTCCCGGTCTCACAGGACCGGCTTAAAGGTGTGTAGTTAGGCCTCGCGGTATTCTAACCGCAAGCATCGCCCATGGCATTAATTACATAGAATTGTTTACAAAATGATAATTATGACTTCCTATGCATAATGATTTTTCTAGGACGGGGATTAAAAATCATCCCGCGTGATCTTGTGACTCACGCGGGGTGACATCGTTCTATATGGCTGCGGACTACTTTTGCTTGTCCTGCTCCAGCAGATCGGACGGTGTGCGATCGGGCTTGCCGCCGCGGAAAATCTCGCGGCCATGCAGACGATGCTCCAGGTCACGTTCGGCCTTTTCCTCGTCAATCTTGGTCTGGCTCACCGCCGGGTCCTCGATCAGCGACGAAACCGAGTTCACCTGTTTTTGAATGCGCTCGGCAATGGTGTCGTCCATGCTTACGATACGCATCTTCCAGTCGATATTCGTGGCATTGGACGAGCTCTTGGTCCAGACGAACGTCAGGATGGCGCTCTGGTGCCCCTGGGCAGGAAACATGCCAAAGAAGGAATCGTGCTGGATCCTGCTGTCCTCGTCGATATAGGCGTGAACGTTATACACCACGCGGTCGATCTTGTCGTTGAGCAGGGCATTGGTTGCGAGCGCCGCCGCCTGAATCTGACCGTTGGACAGCAGCTCGAGTTCATTGGCGGAAGACGTGTCCAGCACCGTCACTTCAACCGTGCCTGTGCGTTCATCGGCCTCGTCGACGGTAAAATCGAGCGGGAACTGCGTAAAGCCATTGCCCCATTCAAGTCCACCCTTGAGCGCGGTCGAAACGGTATCCACCGAAACGCTCTCTGAGAGATTCGCGGTATTCAGGCGTCGCATCACGCCGTAGCCAATCTGCATGCCCACAATCAGCACCAAGATGCCGATAACCACGGCCATGGCAGTCTTCGTAATGGTATGGCTCACCTGCGAACCCGAAGGGTCGTCCTCGGACAGCGGGTCGATATGTTTTGCCTGGCTCGCGCGATCCTCGCTGCGCAGCCGCGCCAGCGTCGCCTTGTCACCGCGCTTGACGGCAGCCTCTTTCTCGCGCATGCGCTCGGTACGCTTTTTGGCGAGCGTAGGATCCAAGACGCCGGATGCATCGATTTCGGAGAATAACTCCGTCACTTCTTCCGGAGTCAAAGGGTTCTTATCAGCCATAGTCTTCCTGTCATATCAATCAGTCGAGCTCGTGCGCACGCGCACCTTCGAACTGCATTCGATAGTAACGGGCATAGGTGCCGCCACGGGCGAGAAGCTCCTCGTGCGTGCCACGTTCCACAACGCGACCATGCTCAACGGTCGCAATCTCGTCAGCATGCTTAATAGTCGAGAGACGATGGGCGATGATGATCGTGGTACGGCCGCGTGCCAGCTCTTCGAGCGACTCCTGCACCGCCTCCTCGCTCTCGTTATCCAGAGCACTCGTCGCCTCGTCCAAAATAAGAATCTTGGGATTCTTGAGAAACACGCGCGCAATGGCGACGCGCTGCTTTTGACCACCCGAAAGACGGCTGCCGCGCTCGCCCACCACGGTGTCATAGCCCTGCGGAAGCGACTCGATAAAGGTATCGATATTGGCGCGACGGGCCGCCTCGTCGATCTCTTCTGCCGTGGCGCCCGGCTTGCCGTAGGCGATGTTCTCGCCGATTGTCCCATCGAACAGATACACATCTTGCTGCACCAGGCCGATGGCACGGTGCAGACTATGCTGCGTCACGTCGCGTACATCCTGGCCGTCGATGCTAATGGAGCCTGCGGCAACGTCGTAAAAGCGCGGCAACAGCGAACAAGTCGTCGATTTGCCGCCACCCGAGGGACCAACCAAAGCGATGGTCTGACCAGGCCGAATGGACAGATCCATATGGTCGATAACAGGACGTCCGTCGGCGCCGCTCTCGCCCAGCTCGACATCCTCGTAGCTAAAGCACACGTTGCGGTACTCCACGGCACCAGCCGTCACCTGCAGATCCGCAGCACCCGGCTTATCCTGAATATCGGGGACAGTCGAGAGCACCTCATCCATGCGCTTAAAGCCGGCGATGGCTTTCTGATACGTCTCGGCCGAATTGACGAGCGTCTCGAGCGGCGTGCAGAACAGCGAAATGTAGAGCGCGAAGGTTGCCATATCGACCGCCTGCAGCTGACCCTGGGCAACGAGCCAACCGCCCAGCAGCACCACGATCACATAGAGCACGCCCGAGAGCAGGCCATACGTCGCGGTGTAAACGCCCATGGCGTGATACATGTTCTCCTTGGACGAAAGGTAGCGATTGTTCGAGGCGCGAAACTTAGAGCGCTCGGTCTGCTCGTTGGCAAAGCTCTTGACCACACGCATGCCCGCCAGCGAATCCTGCAGCTGCGCGTTGATACCACTGATCTTTTTGCGGTTATCGCTAAAGACCTCGCGCATGCGCATATTCTGCCAAAACATAATGACCGCGAACACCGCCGTCACCACTGCCATGGCGAGTGCGAGCACCGGCGCAATGGCAAACAGAATCACAAACGAACCGACGATCTCGATGCCGCAGATAATGATCCACTCGGGCACGTGGTGCGCCGCCTCGCAGATATCGAACAGGTCGTTGACCACGCGGCTCATCATGTCGCCCGAGCTGTTGCGATCAAAGTATGCAAAGCTAAACCGTTCGTACTGATCGAACAGGTCCTCACGCATCTTGGACTCCATGCGCGCGCCCATCACGTGGCCCCAATAGCTCACGAAGTAGCGGCAGGCACAGCGGATGGCATACATCAGCACCAGTCCCACCGCGATCATACCGAGCGCCTGCATAATGGCAGCCTGACCCTGGGTAAACAACCCTCCGGTCAGATTGCGCAGAATGATAGGAAACGCCAGATCAATGGCAGCAAGCACCAGAGCACAAACAGTATCAGCAACAAAAAGCCCCATCTGGGGCTTGTAATAAGACAGAAAACGCTTCAGCATGTGGTCCTCTAGAAATAGGAAGAACGGAAAAATCGGTTGACCAAGCGAACCGAAAGAAAAACCCACGACAGATATAACGCCGATGTTCTGGCAGCGTCAGCGAAAACGTCCCTAAGCGAGCAAGGTGCCTTGAAAGAGGAGCGACGCGTACTTCGGTACGCGAGCGACGATTGAAAGGCAGATTGCCGCTTAGGGGCGTTTGCAGCGTCGACTCGTTACGCGGTTTGGTAAAACCGCGTAACCTAGAGCTCCGCTCCGCCTAGCCGGTGCGCGATGCTGTCGCAAGCCAAGGCGCCTACGACAGTCTTGGCGTCTTCGATCTTGCCGTCGAGTACGGCGTCGATCAGCTCGTGCAGCGGCACCAGGTCAACGTTGACAAACTCGTCATCGTCGGGGTTGGGCGCATCAAACTCGAGCTTGGTGGCCAGGTAGATGTGAATGATCTCGTCGCAAAAACCGCAGGTCGTGACAATCGACGTCAAAAAGCGAATGCGACCAGCCCTAAAGCCCGTCTCCTCATGCAGCTCGCGCTTGGCGCAATCGAGCGGGTCCTCGCCCGGATCGAGCTTGCCGGCGGGAATCTCGACCGTCACGCGGTCGATGGCGGTGCGGTACTGACGCACCAGCACGATCTTGCCGCTCTCGGTCAGCGCCACAACGGCCGCCGCACCCGGATGGCGAACGATATCGCGGGCACTGCGGTGACCGTTGGGCAGTTCAACCTCAAGACGGTGGACGTCGAGGATCTTGCCCTTCCAGGCACACTCCTCCGAAAGAATCTTCTCGTGCAGCAGAGCATCATGCGGGTCGTCGTCCCCCAGCACCAGCGCCGGTTCGTCGGCAACCTCGCCGCCCGGCTCGCCCTCTGCGTGTCCGTACGCGCGACCGTCTTCCTCGACGATCTGCGCGTCCACGAGTTCTTCGTTCTTATCGTCCATCCGTCTCATTCCTCTCGGATTTTAGGCATCCCAGGCGTCGCGGCCGCGCAACGCGCGCAGGCCAATGTCGTGACGCAGGGTCTTACCCTCAAAGTCGATCTTCTCGCAGGCCTCGTAGGCAAGGTCGCGGGCGTTCTCGAACGTGTCGCCCAGCGCGGTCACGGCGAGCACGCGACCGCCGTTTGTCACGAGCTTGCCGTCCACCACAGCGGTGCCGGCGTGGTACACCGTCACGTTCTCCATAGCTTCGGCATCCTCGATACCGGTAATGACCTTGCCCTTCTCGTAGCTGCCGGGATAGCCCGCACTCGTCAGGACAACGGCCACGGCCCACTCGTCACGCCAATCGAGCTCAACCTGATCGAGTTCGCAGTTGGCGCAGGCAAGCATGACCTCGACCAGGTCGTTCTTAAGGCGCGGCAGTACAACCTGCGTCTCGGGATCGCCAAAGCGGGCATTGAACTCCAGCACCTTGGGGCCGGCAGGCGTGAGCATAAAGCCGCCGTACAGGCAGCCGCGGTAGTCGATACCCTCGGCAGCGAGCTCTGCCACGGTCTGCTCCATGACCTTCACCATGGTGGCGTGCTCCTCGTCGGTCACGATAGGCACCGGGCTGTAGACGCCCATGCCGCCCGTATTGGGACCAAGGTCGCCCTCGAGAGCGCGCTTGTGATCCTGCGAAGTGGCCATGGGACGCACGGTCTTACCGTCGGTAAAGGCCAGCAGCGAGCACTCGGGGCCGGTCAGCATCTCCTCGATAACCACCGTATTGCCGGCATCGCCAAAGGTGCCGCCAAAGCACTCACGCACAGCTTCCTCGGCCTGCGAAAGCTCGGTTGCCACAATAACGCCCTTGCCAGCGGCAAGGCCGTCGGCCTTCACGACCAGCGGAGCGCCCTGCTCGCGCACATAGGCGAGAGCCGAGGCCTCATCGGTAAACGAGCCATAGGCTGCCGTCGGGATACCGGCACGCTCCATGAGCTGCTTGGAGAACAGCTTGGAGCCCTCCATCTGGGCACCCTCGGCACCCGGGCCAAAGCAGGGAATACCCGCCGCGCGCACGGCGTCGGCCACGCCCGCCACGAGCGGAGCCTCGGGGCCAATCACAACGAGTCCGCATCCATGGCTCTGCGCAAACGCCGCCACGGCAGCAGGATCGCAATCGTCGAGAACCACATTCTCGCCGCAGCTCGCGGTGCCGCCGTTACCCGGCGCGATGTAGAGCTTGCCGGCGCGCGGTGATGCTGCGAGCTTGGCTGCCAGAGCATGCTCGCGGCCGCCGCTGCCCAACAACAGGATGTCGATGGTTTGAGTGTCCGCCTTCAAGGGTGCCTCCTCTATGGATTACCGGCCCGCTCCGCGCGGGCCCATTACAAGCAAATATACCCCTCGGCCGCCCATCTGGGCTGCAAAGGGGTATATCGCAATAACCAAATAACGCCGATTACTTCCAGAATCGGTTGATGATCTGCTCGCGACCGGCGCCAACGCCGATGAACGTCACGCGGGTGTGTGCCAGATCCTCGATAAACGCCACGTAGTCCTGAGCCTCCTGCGGCAGCTCATCAAAGCTGCGGCAGCCGGTGATGTCGCACTTCCAGCCAGGGAGCTCCTCGTAGATGGGCTTGGCATGCTCAAAGCGCACCTGGTGCTCGGGCACGCTCGTGTAACGCTCGCCGTCGACGTCATAGGCAACGCACACCTTAATGGTGTCGAAGGCCGAAAGCACGTCGAGCTTGGTCACGGCGATGTCGGTGAGGCCGTTGACGCGTGAGGCATAGTTGGCGATAGGGCCGTCAAACCAGCCGCAGCGACGACGGCGACCGGTGGTCACGCCGTACTCGTAGCCCTCCTCGGTCAGCGTGTGGCCGGCCTCGGACTCATAGGAGAGCTCGGTGGGCATGGGACCCGAACCGACGCGGGTAATGTAGGCCTTCATGACGCCCAGCACGCGGTCGACGTTCTTCATGCCGACACCGGAACCGGTAATGGCGCCGCCAGCGGTGCAGTTAGAAGATGTCACGTACGGATAGGTGCCATGATCGATGTCGAGCAGCGTCGCCTGGGCACCTTCAAACAGCAAGTCTTTACCCTCATCGATCATGTTGTTGAGCAGCAGGCTCGTCTCGGTGATGTAGGGGCGCAGGCGCTCGGCCATGGGCAGGTACTCGTCGCAAATCTGATCCACGGTGTAGGTGGGCAGGTTGTAGATGAGCTCCAGCTCGGGGTTCACGCGGGCAAGAGCGGTCTCCAGCTTATCGCGGAACAGTGCCTCGTCCAGCATGTCCTGCATACGCAGGCCGATGCGGGCCATCTTGTCCTGGTAGCACGGACCGATGCCGCGCTTGGTGGTACCGATGTTCTTCTTGCCGAGCTTCTGCTCAAAGGCGCCATCCAGATCGATGTGGTACGGCATGATGACATGCGCGTTGCCGCTGATCTTGAGATTCTTGGTGGTGATGCCATCGGCCTCGAACATGTCGATCTCCTCAAGGACAACCTTGGGGTTGACGATGCAGCCGTTACCGATTACCGACACGTGGTCGGAATACATGATGCCGGAGGGCACCTGGTGCAGGCCGTACTTCTTGCCGTTGACGACGATGGTGTGGCCGGCGTTGTTGCCGCCCGAGTAGCGCACGACGGCATCAAAGTCGCCGGCGACCAGGTCGCAGATCTTACCCTTGCCCTCATCGCCCCACTGGGCACCGACCAAAACGGTTGACGGCATGTTTACTCCTCACATTCATGGACTGTCCGCGCACCGCAAGCGCGCAGAAGCACAAAACATTCCCAGTATACCCGTGCAACGGGCGCCTGTCCTACTCCTCGGTATGCGCCCCATCAAGCTCATAGAACTTGGTGGATGCCGGCAGGAACATCAGGTCGACGTCGCCGATCGGGCCCGAACGGTTCTTTGCCACGACGATACGCGTAACGCCCTCGTCGGGTCGGTCGTCGCGCGAGGCCTCGGCCTCGTCGGCGGATCGGTCCAAGAACATGACGATATCGGCGTCCTGCTCGATGGAGCCCGATTCACGCAGGTCGGAAAGCTGCGGGCGCTTGCCGGTACGGGATTCAACCTGACGCGACAGCTGCGACAGCGCGATCAGCGGAATCTTGAGCTCCTTGGCCATAATCTTCAGGCCACGCGACATCTCGGAGACCTCGACGGTGCGGCTCTCGGAACGACGTCCCGGCGGGGGGCTCACCAGCTGCAAGTAGTCCAGGATGATGATGGCCTTCTCCTTGTTATGGAGCATGCGGCGGCTCTTGGCGCGAATCTCGGTCACCGTGGTGCCGGGCGTATCGTCAATCAGAATATCGAGCTTGGACAGCGTCTGCGTGGCCTCGTTGATGTTGGCCCACTGCTCGGGACTAATGCGGCCCGTACGGAAGTCGCTGATCGAGATCATGGCATAGGCGCAAATCAGACGCTGGGCAATTTCCTTGCCCGACATCTCCAGCGAGAAGAAGCCGACGGTATAGCCCGCGGCGGCGGCGTTGAGCGCCAAGTTCAGGGCGAACGACGTCTTACCCACGGCGGGGCGGGCGCCGATAATGATGAGCTGGCCCTCACGGAAGCCCATGAGCATACGGTCGAGC
The DNA here is from genome assembly GCA_958353395.1 of uncultured Collinsella sp. Taxonomy (GTDB): domain Bacteria; phylum Actinomycetota; class Coriobacteriia; order Coriobacteriales; family Coriobacteriaceae; genus Collinsella. Next base: position 15,378 of record CATWSG010000002.1, on the reverse strand, counting down.
GACGGGAAACCCGTGGGCACACCTGCAGCCTGACCACCGGCCTTGCACACTTCCTCGGCCTCGTTATAGGCCTCGACCATAAACTCGGTCAGCGTCTTGTAGCTCGACTTAACCTCACGCGCCGTGACCTTGAGCAGCTTGCTCTCGGCCAGCTCCACGACCTCTTTGGTGTCGGTGGGGGCGTTGTAGGCCAGCGCGTTGATCTCGTTGGTGGCGCCAATCAGCTCGCGCAGCATCGAGTCGCGACGAACGATGGTGGCATGGTGCTGCCAATTGACGAGCGACAGGGTCTGACCCATCAGCTCCAAAATGTATGCCTCGCCGCCCACGGCATCGAGCTTGTTGATGCTTCGCAGGTAATCGATCAGCGAGATGGAGTCGATGGGGATGCGGCTGTTGTACATATCGACCATCGCGGTATAGATGGTCTTATGAATGGGCCGGTAGAAGTCATCGGGCTGCAGCTCGACCTGGGCCTCTTCGACCACCTCGGGCGATAGCAGCATAGCGGCCAGTACGTTGGCCTCTGCGTCTTGGTTTTGGGGGAGACCCAACTTGGAGCCACGGTCCTCGACCGTCAGCCCCGTCTCCCTATCGTCATATGCCATGAGCATCCTCATTCATATCGCTTGCGAGCATCCATAGTATCAGCCGCGGCCATAAATCGAGCCGCGCCTTGGCAATCATCACCGAACCAAACGGATGAACGGTCCCACACACGGGACCGCATCTCAATGGCTGCTACGGCACTCACCCAGCGCAAAAAATAAAAGGGCACCCTGGTCTCCCAGAGCGCCCTTCTTAGAACAAGATTGTTGCGTTGCAGCAAATGCTACTCGGCAGCAGCCTCGGTCTCGACCTCGGCGGTCTCGGCCTCGGCGACCTCAGCGGTCTCCTCAACCTCAGCCTCGGCAGCGAGCTCCTCGGCGGTAACGCCGACGAGAACGACAACCTCGGCCTTGATCTCGCGGTACAGCGAGATAGCGACGGTGTGGGCACCGGCAACCTTGATGGGCTTACCGAGCTCGACGCGCTTGCGGTCGATGTCCATACCGAGCTGATCCTTGATGGCGTCAGCGATCATAGCGGCGGTAACGGAGCCAAAGAGGATGCCCTCGTCGCCAACCTTGACGTCAACGGTGACCTGCTTGCCCTCGAAGGCAGCCTTGGTCTCGTTGGCGGTAGCCAGACGGACGGCCTCGCGCTTGGCGATGTTGTTGCGACGCTCGTCAAGCTGCTTGAGGTTGCCCTTGGTGGCGGCAACAGCGAGCTTCTTGGGGAACAGGAAGTTCTCAGCGTAACCCTGAGCGACCTCTACGACGTCACCCTCGCCGCCCTTGCCCTTGATCTCATCGAGAAGAATAACCTTCATGATGCGTCTCCCTTCTTAGCCGCGGTCGCGGTTGCCACGAGAGGAAACCACGGGGACGGTGTACGGCAGGAGAGCCATCTCGCGGGCGCGCTTGATGGCGTTGGCGATGTCATGCTGATGCTGCGTGCAAGCGCCAGTGACGCGACGGGGCTTGATCTTGCCACGATCGGTCATGTACTTACGGAGAAGCTGAGTGTCCTTATAGTCGATGAACTCAGTGTTCTCCTTGCAGAACTGGCAGTACTTACGACGCGGCTGACGTGCAGAATAATCATTAGCCATGTCAAAATACCTTTCATTTGGCAACTTCGGCGAGCCGAAGCCGCCTCTCACTCAAAAATAGGTGAACAACCCTTAGAACGGGATGTCCTCATCGTAGACGTCGACCGCGGGCGGCGTAGCCACCGGTGCGGCAGGACGTGCTGCGGGCGCGGGGGCTGCGGGGGCGTAACCGCCCTGATCGTAGCCGCCCTGGCCACCACGGGAGCTCATAAACTCGATCTCATCGACGATGACCTCAAGCTTGCTCCTGCGCTGACCGTCGCGCTCCCAAGAGCTGTAGCGCAGCTTGCCCTCGATCGCGACCTTGTTTCCCTTTGCCAGGAAACGGCTCACGGCCTCGGCGCGGGTGCCGAACATAGTGCAGTCGACAAAGTTGGGATAGTCCTCCCACTCGCCAGTCTGCGCATTGCGGCGACGATCGTTCACGGCGACGCCAAAGGACAGAACCTGGGTTCCGCCGGCGGTGGCGCGCAGCTCGGGATCGCGGGTGAGGTTACCGGTGATGTTCACTCGATTGATGCTCATAACTCACTACTTCCTCTTGGGGCACAAGCCCAGTCCAAAACGACAGTCTTACTCCTGGTCGTCGCGACGGACGATCATGTGGCGGACCACAGCGTCGGTGATGCGCAGGACGCGATCAAGCTCGGCGATCTGGGTAGGATCTGCGTGGAAGTTGATGAGGGTGTAGTCACCATCGGTGAGGTCGTTGATCTCGTAGGCGAGCTTGCGCTTGCCCCACTCGTCAACGGAGTCGACCTTGCCAGCGCCCTCAGCGATCGTGGTATCGATACGCTTCATAACAGCGAGACGAGTCTCGGGGTCGAGCGACGGGTCAACAAAGAACAGCAGTTCATAAGCCTTCATATTGTCACCTCCTCTGGGCAAATGTGGCTTCAGGTCGTGAAGGTGCGCCTGGAGCAGGAAAAGACTTGGTAATAATATCTTTCAACCTCCCAGGCTGCAAGAATATGCAGCTACAACCTCATGACCTCCACATATGTCCATGCTTACACGGCTCTTCATGCGTATTCCAACCAAATGCTGACCAAGAGCTTGACGGATTCGATAGCAAGATACGCCGCAGCGAGGACAACCTGAGTCAAACCGCAGGTCGCCGATTGCAGGGTTGTGGTCGCGAAATGCATGCCAGTGGTTCGATCGATTGCCTCAAAATTTTTAAATTCGCTGCCACGTCATTCAGGAATACCTATTTTGAACAGACCATCGAGCGCGATCTGGCTGGTCAAGATGCTTTTTTAGTACTTATCTGGCACATGCCGGATACGGGCGCGGAGCGAGCGGTTTAAAAAATGCCAAGTTTTCTGTTTGCACTTTTCGATTCCTCGTGTATACTGACTTTCGCATTTAACGGAGAGTTGTCCGAGTGGCCGAAGGAGCACGATTGGAAATCGTGTAGGCGTCAAAAGCGTCTCCAGGGTTCAAATCCCTGACTCTCCGCCAGTTAATTCCAAAGCAGGCCTTAGAGCCTGCTTTGTTTTTACCCCACGCGGAGGGGTGGCAGAGTGGTTGAATGCGGCGGTCTCGAAAACCGTTTGGCCTGTATAAGGTCACGAGGGTTCGAATCCCTCCTCCTCCGCCATTTAGATTGAGGAAGCTCCCAGTATTGGGGGCTTTTTTGTTTTGAGTCCCTAACAAGCAAATACGGCGGAGGAGGAGGGATTCGAACCCGCCAGGGCGCGGAGCGTAAAGAAAACGCGCCCGTGGCGCGTTTTTAGCGCAGCGCGGTCGGCGCAAGCCGACCGGATAAATTTTGAGCGGAGCTCAAAATTTGGACATCCCTCCTATTCGACCACGCCCCCATCGCATTCAGCATCAACCCGGATCCCCTAACATGGAACCTATGACCGTACCCAGTCCCGACCGTTTGCCGAGCAATAGGGTCGCAATCGGCGCCGAACATGTACTATGTACGGGCATTGTCTAAACCCGTAACTCAAAGGACCCCATCTTGCCCGTTGCCGCCGCTATGATCGTTACCGCACACGCCTCGGATGCCATGGTTGCCATCCCGTTTTGGCTCGAGATGTTCGCCGTCGTCGCGGCATCGATCTCGGGCGTGTTGGTCGCACGCGAGCACAAACTCGACCTGGTGGGCGCCGTCGCGCTCGCCGTGGTCTGTGGACTGGGCGGCGGTCTTTTGCGCGATATGACGCTGCAGGTGGGCAACGTCTACATCCTCAACCAACCGATGGCGCTCCCGCTCTCCATCGCCACCGCGGCCATCATCTACATCTTCCCGGCAATCGTCGACAAGCCCGAAAAGCTCATTCCCCTGCTCGATATCATCTCGGTGGGTATTTATGCGGCAACCGGCGCAGACAAGGCGCTGGTCTACGGCTTTGCGCCGGCGGTGTGCATCATGATGGGCTTTTTTACCGCGGTGGGCGGCGGCATGCTGCGAGATGGTTTTATGGGTGTGGTGCCGGGTATCTTCCAGCGCACCAACTTCTATGCCATCGCGGCCATCGCCGGATCGGCAAGCTATGTTTGCCTTGTCATGAGCGGCTTGGTCAGCAATGTCGTCGCACTGGTCGTTTGCGTCGTGGTGACCATGGGACTACGCTGGCTGTCGCTGCGCTTTGATATCAAAAGCCCCACCGAGGATGACATCGCACGCTTTTTGCACCGCAAAAAGTAGGTGGCGCGGGCTCATCCCTCGAAATGCAACCGAGAGGTTCTTTTAGAGCGCCCACGCGTTGGGTACCCTGTTAGGTGCATGTCGAGCATCTGACGAAGGATTCACTATGCCCTGTAATCAATTCCCGTCGACCCAGCGCCGTAAAGCGTGGGGCCGCATCACGATCTTATTCGCGCTCATCGCTCTAGCGGTCACCGCACTTCCCACGGCGTCGTTCGCCGGCACGGACACCGCAGGCAACGTACTTGCGACCGACAATGACGCCAATTCGTCCGGCGTCGAAGGTGACCTGTACTGGGCAGGTCAGGCCCTCAACTTGGACGATGCGTCCATCGGCCGCGACATAATTGCAGCAGGCGAGAGCCTCTCCATCCGCGACTGCACGGTGGGCGGCGCCGTCCGCTTGGCGGCACGCACTATCGATATCGCCAAGACCACGGTTGATGGCAGCGTCACGGTCGTCGGTCAGCACGTTGTGCTCAATTCCGACAGCACCGCCAACTGTTTTTACGCGATAGGCGAGACGGTTGCCCTGCGCGGCTCTACCAAGTCGGCAGCGCTTGCGGGCGACACGGTGACCATCGATGGCACCGTCGAGGGCGATGTCGAGGTTTGGGCCGACAAGCTCATCCTGGGCAAGAACGCCCACATCACCGGCACCGTGAACGCGCACGTCTCCGAGGACCCCGAGCGTGCCGCAGGAGCCGAGGTAGGCGCGCTCAAGATCGACCGCACCGAGAACGAGGATACTTCCACCGTTAACGATGTCATCGGCGGTATCGTCGCCGCGGCACTCTCGACCTGCTTTGTCGCTCTGCTGCTCGAGCTCGTCTTTCCGCGCGCGACCGCCAGCGCCGCCGGCATGCTCCACCAGCGCCCCATGCCCCTGTGGGTGAGCGGTCTTCTGGGCACGATTGCTATCGTCCCCGCCGTCCTACTGCTAATTATCTCTATCGCTGGTCTGTCGCTTGCCGGAGCCCTCTTGTGCGGCGTTATCGGCATCGCGTTGGTGTCGAGTGCCTTTGCGGGGTGCGCGATCTCCCGCATGGTCGGACACAACCAAAACCGCTACGCCATGGCAGCCGTGGGCGGCGTAATCGCAGGCGCCCTCACGGGGCTTCCCCTCGTAGGTGACTTCATCAGCGGCGTAGCCTTTGTCTTTATGCTCGGCTACGTTATCCAGATCATCTGGCGCAACGCCCACCTCAAGCCGCAGCAGCCGGCTAACATGCCAGGACTCCCCACCGCTTAGCCACCAACCACCACAAAGGTGCCAGGTTACTTTGCACCAACAAACGAAGCGGGGCACTCGGTCATGTCGACCGGGTGCCCCGCTTTTCTTGGAGGGTTCTCTAGTAACTTTTTCAAAACCAATGATCATCAGGTCGGTAGGCCTGTGCGTCACTCGCTACGGAGGCAGTACGCCATTGAGCAAGAAGGGCAATTATTTTTCACGGCGACCTCCTCCCCGCTTGATGACGAGCGCGACAACAATAGCCGCCACTCCGATGGCAGCCAAAACCGCCACCAGTACCAACGTTCTATCTCCCGTCGAGGGCATAAAGCCTCGACCTGCTTCTTTGCTTGGGGTGTTGAGCACCGACAGCTCAATCGAACCCGTCCTGGCATCGGCGGTATCAACCCGCAGAGGGTTTTCGACCGATACGGTCACCTTGGGCTTCGCGGTCGCCACTTGTTTAACGTCCAGACCCTCAGCCGTAACCGTCACCGCACGCTTGCCCTCAAAGGCGGTGTAGCCCTTGGGTGCCGCGATTTCCTCGACGGTATAGACACCCGCGTCCACACCGCTCAATTCCACATGGCCATCCGCGTCCGTGGTGATGCACGCGTCGGCATCCGTCGACCACGAGCCGTCAGTCGTTAGGATGCGACCGCGGTCGTCGATGATGCGCAGTTTGGCACCCGCGAGCGGCTTATCGTCTGAGCTTGAGCGCTTGATCAGACTGAGTCCCCAGGTGTAGGCGCACGCGTCATCGCTCGGCGTGCGGGTAAAGCCGGCGTCGCCGGACTGGTCGGCGAGGGGAGAGCGCGGGTAGCGCAGGTACACCTCGTTGGGGTTGCCCTTGGTAGCGCCTTGATTGCAGTTGGCCCCCAACGGCGCATTGTAGACAGCGATCACGCGGGCGCCAGCGGTGAAGGCGTCGGCCCCGCCGAGCGCGGCGACCAGGTCGCCGGTGCGCACAGTGAAGGCATTGCCCTCGATCGAGACCTTGCACTGTGAAGTAATGTCTGTCCACCCTTTAGCCGGCGTCGAGCTGGCGTTGCCGCCCTCACATGCGACGGCGTCGAAGCCGCCGTCCGCGCCCGTCGCCACGTACACGCGCATGCTCGCGGCGACCTTGGAGGGGTCGAGTCCCGCGCCCATGGCGTCGACGAACCGCACCGTATAGGTATCGTAGGCCGTGAGCCCCGCCGGGACCGTGGCCGAGAGGCGCCAGTACAGGTCGTCGGCGACCGTGGCGTCGGCGGCCTTCTGCCAGGCGGCGGTGCTGTCCTCCAGCACGTGCTTGGACACCTTGGGCGTCGCCGCCTTGGGCTTGACGGTGACGGCGCTGCCGCCCACTAGGGCCATGATCGGCGCGGTGCCGGCCTCGCCCTGGGCGATGGCGTCGTCGTCGGCAACGATGAGCCAGTAGCCACAGGGCAGCTCGGCCGCCGTGCCCGCGTTAAGGGCCACAGAAGTTGCGTCGGCATTGCAAATCGCACGGGCGAGCTTTGCCGTCAGTGCGGTCGTCATATGCCCGTCGGCATTCATCCATTCAGCAGCCTCTTGCGCCGTCGATGCCGAGCTATCGAGCCCCGCATCATGAAGCACCGGAAGAACGGCTTGACGAACCACGCCATTCGCCCACGTTACGTCAGTTGCAATTTTCTGGCCAGCATCGTCATCGTCGACAACGGTCGCCGAAAAGAGTTGGTACGCGTCGTAACGCGTCGCGACTGTACCGTCCACCGTAATGGCTCCGGTATCGGCAGCACGGGCCGCCCCAGGAGCAATCGCGAAAGACAGAATAGCGACCATGATTATCGTCGCGACAGCCAACAAGCTGCGGCTAAGCCTACTCATGGCGATCACCTCGATCCAGATCGCGATGGCGACGAGCATGCATCCACGTCGCGGCGAAGCACAGCAACGAAGCGCCAGCAAGATATGTCATAGTCAAGCCAGCCCCGCCCGCCTCAGGAAGCGTGGTCGAGTACTTGTTGGTAAAGGTCGGTGGGGTCGTGGTAAAGGTCGGCGGGGTCGTGGGGTCAGCGGGGGCGTAAGTGACCTTGGTATCGAGCTGCTTCTTACCGTTAGTCACCTCAACTTTGACGTTGTACACAGCCCCATCGTAGGTGATGTGGTCCTTGACGCCATTCACAGCGTCCTTGGGAACGACCTCGGAGATGGTGTAAGTGTAGGTACCGGCTTTGTTGCACTTAACGCTAAAGGAAATGCTACCGTCGGCACCGTTCGTTACAGTCTTGAGCACCCTACCCTTGTCATCCTTAAGTTCAAACGAGAACTGCCCCGCCCTGAATGTTCCACCTTCGAGCACCTTCTGCGCCTTGATATCCACAGAGCCCATTAGGCGATTGTCGTAGATCCAGATCTCGTCCTTTTTGTCATCGCCGATGATTTCGGAGTCTTTGACGATGCTCTTCGCTTTATTGAGCTCAGTTTGATACTTCTCATCGTCAGCATTGCCCTTAAGCATGATCCACGTGGGCGCCGCCGCGTCATAGCCGTCAGGCGCTTTCGTCTCCACGAGCTGGTAGAGCACGCAATTTACCATCGCCTTGTCTTCTGCGCCAAACGAGATTTTGCCGTTGGCGTCGGTGGGGGCGGTTTCAAACTCAGTCCTTGCATTCTCGATACCCACCGTTGCAACCTGGTCCATATTCACGCTGTAGAGCGTAAACCTCGCATGCTCGAGCGTCGCACCGACCTGCTGGGCGTCGTACTTGGTCATCGTGATGCCGTAGCCGTTGCCACCTGCGCTGGCGGACGCATTTTGAATCTTCCATTTTTGCTCGTCGATCGCCGAGCCCTCCGTCACCCCCGTAAGCTCGGCGGTGTTGGAAAGGGACACCTCTTCGCCGGGGTTTCCGGTCGGGATAACCTCGTACTCAACCTTGAGGTATTTCTTGTCGGGCACATTAAGCGTCAACTTCGTGCGTACGCCAGTTTTGTCTGAGACCTGCTCCATCTTCGACGAATAGTCCTTCTGAGACAGCGCAACCCAGCCACCGTTCACGCGCTCATAGACCTTAAGCGTCGACGGCACCAGCGTGCATTTGGCATCCATGGTATCGACGAGCTCAAGGAAGTCGGTGCCATTTTTAAGGGCAACGGCAGACTCGTTAACAAAAATGGTGTATTTGATGCAGTTGCTATTGGCAACCTGCTCGCCAGACTTTTTGATGACGTTGTTCTTAATGGTGACGTCACCTTTACCGGAATCGAACTTTTTAACTCCTGACCCCGCGCTGGCCTTGTTGGTGAACTTCACCTCGTTTGTGGAGGTATCGAGCTCACCGCGCTTGACCGCCGTCTTGTACGTGAGCTTTGCGTAGCCGGCATAGTCGCCGAGATCTGTCGTAGGGATGGAGAAGGTGACCGTGTTGCCGTTGCTGCTAACGTTGTCGGCGGCGAGCTTCTGATCCGTAACGACCTCCTTGGCCTCGCCTCCGCGCCCAAGCCCCGCATGTAGATCGTAGGGGTTCTGCACGATCGTGTACTTTGCGGAACCCGCGACATAGCTCATCCCGTCCGGAATGGTATCGATGATGTTCAGCGGCACGCGGCCGAGCTTTCCAGCTCCATAACAATCTCCTGCCGCGGTCTTCTGGCGATTCGCGTACACCGTCCAGTCGACGACCCAGGCTCCCTTCTCGTTCGAGCCGTCAACGGCACTCCAGTCGAAGTCCTCGTTCCAAGTTACCTTCGCCTCAGCTTTCGGCTTCTCGACCGCGGGCGTCGTTTCCTTGTTGACGACATACATTGGGCTATCGGTGTAGTACGGCCAACCACCATTCTGCCCCGGCACCGTAACAGATGCGAAGTTCGAGTACCAGCCCGGCAGCGCATCAGAAGTGGTGGTGTACGTGATGTCGGCGTAATCCTCGTTCGCGAGAGCCGCCTTCACCTTGTCGTTAATGTTTATGTCGAGGTTGAAGTTTCTTTTGTGCCCATCCTTCTGTACGACGTTATTTCCATCTTTCAACTCATTTGTCGTCAGCTTCCAGTCGTCGCCTCGAACTAGCTCAGTTTTGCCAATCTTGATCTTTATTGAGTTGACATCAACACCGATATCTTGTTTCCACGCCGATTGAAACGTATCCTTCACCGTCACCTTATCAAGGTTGGCCGCATTGACAATAGCTTTCAGCGCCACGCGCGTCTTCCACTTCGCCTCGCCAGTTGTTGCAGCGTTCTCTCGACCCACGAGTTCCTTGGTGATCGGTGTGTCCACCAACTGCGGCGTAAACTCACCTTTACCAGTGCCGGAAACGGAACCATCGTGCTCGATCGTTGCGCTGTTGCGCACGGTGTCGTACGAACCCGTTTCATTCATCTTGGTGTGATAAACAATGCGATAGGTGATGTACTTATCCTCAAGGTTGTCCGAGAACTTGTAGGTAAAGGATTTCTTAGACTGATCGAGCTCACCGGTGGCAAGAACAGTCGACCCAGAGCTGCCTTTATAAACCGTATAGTTCCCCGCATACGTCTGCTTATCGTCCAGCGTGTCGGTGAACACATAACCGCTCATGTCGGCCTTGAGCTCGCCTTGGTTGAGTGTGACCGTCCACGTGATGTCGGACGGCGTACTATTGCGGTCGCTAGACTTGCCAATCATGTCGTAACGAAAGGGGCTGGGGGCAAACGTAACCGTGCCGTTCTGGCGATCGTTGGTACCGCCCCACCCCCACGACGCCGTGTTCTTGGATGCTTCCTGCTTGTCGATAAATTCACCGTTGCTCGCAGAAACGCCGCTTTTCAGCACCGTTTCATACGTAATCTTATGGTCTCCCTGGGAAAGGTTGCCCAAGCTGTCGAGGAGCGCGGTCTGGCCGTCGATCTTCGGCTGTGGATTGAGCTTCTCTCCGTCGAGCATAAAGCTGTCGTTCACAAATTCAAAGTTCTCGCCCAGCGTATCGGTTAACTTGACGTTCGCGGCATATGACTCGACGGTGAGTTTAACGGTCCAGGTAACCTTGGCCACGCCGTCTGCTCCCTGGGAGAAGGTCCCCGACTTCCCTCCCGTTACTTTGCCGTCCTTGGTAGGAATCTCGACCGCTCCCGCACCAGGGAACACGACAGATGCGTTGCCACCAGAACCGATACCCTTGTTTTTAAGCTGGAACGAGAAGTTTGCCGTAACATAAATGTTCGCAGGGTTTTTTTCGAGCCATGCCTTGTCGAACGTAAAGAAGGCCTTGTTGTCTTCGATCTTCCATGTACCGGCTTTTACAGCGTCAGCACCAGGCCCATCCCTAAAATCGCCGCCATCATTGTTGCCGACGTCAATGGTGTCAGGGAATTTGTAAACGGCAACATTGTTCCCAGATGCAGGCGCCTCACCAGTCTTGAATTTTGCCGAGAAAGCCCCGTAAAGGGTTGATACAGAGGTCACGGCACCTTCTAGCTTCTGAGTGCGATTCTCATCGGCATACAGCCCAACCGTAACGTCCGCCGTCTTCTCATCAATCACAATCGGCGTCGGCGTCGTCGCATCCTCGGCGCGCACGGGGGCTGCGCCGTGAAAAACTGCAGCGGTAAGGCTAATCAAAATGAAGACCAGGGCCGCCATACCCAGCGACCGCGAGCGGTGTGCGTTCATAGTTGTCCCTTAATTCCTACAACACGGTGTGGAATACGGCGAATCGTCGGATCGAACACAAGCCCCAACATCTACGAGAACCTACCTAGCGCATTGCAAGAACCCATTGGGGGCAACTTCTAAGACGGTTCGTCTATGCCACATGCATAAAATACAATATAGATACCAGTCATGTAAACCGCAGGTAAAGAGGTATTTTAATTTAATACCAGTTGATATTTAACTGTTAACGGTTTTGTATCAAAGCGGTTATATCCTGTGGAATTATGTATATGTTTAAACAACTTAACTTTGATCGGCAAGCCGACGGGGGGTAACCGCCCCCGCTGTGGTGCAGACGAACCTGTCCCCCTTGCACAAGAAAGGGCGCCGACCATTGCGGTCGACGCCCTTTCTTGTTAGACGCTATAAAGCCCAGCGCTTATTTGTTGACCTGGCCAGCGCGGACGGCAGCCTTCTTGCGGTCGGTGGCGTTGAGCAGACGCTTGCGCAGGCGGATGTTCTTGGGAGTGATCTCGACCAACTCATCGTCGGCGATGTACTCCAGCGCCTCCTCCAGCGAGAAGGTGCGGGGCGGCACCAGCTGGACGGAGATATCGGAGGTCGAGGAACGCTGGTTGCCCAGGTTCTTGGTACGGGCGATGTTGACGACCATGTCGCCAGCCTTGCTGCGCTCGCCCACGATCATGCCCTCATAGCACTCGGTGCCCGGCTCAACAAACAGCTGGCCGCGCTCCTGCAGCGTACCTAGAGCGTAGGCAACGGCCTTCTCGGTGGTCATGGAGATCATGGCGCCGTTCTGACGGTTACCGATCTCACCAGCGTAAGGACCATACTCCAGGAAGGTGTGATAGAACACGCCCTCGCCGTGGGTGACGTTCATGATGCGGTTCTTAAGACCCATGATGCCGCGGGTCGGAATCTTAAACTCGAGGTGCGTCACGATGCCCGAGGTATCCATGCTCGTCATGATGCCGCCGGAGGTACCGAAGACCTCAACGACCTTGCCTGAGTACTCGTCCGGGCACTCGACTACGGCCTGCTCGACAGGCTCCATCTTGTTGCCGTTCTCGTCCTTCTTAAACAGAACGCGGGGACGGCCGACCTGGAACTCAAAGCCCTCGCGGCGCATGGACTCCATCAGGACGGACAGGTGCAGGATGCCGCGTCCCGAGACCTCGACGCCGCTCTTGTCCTCGAGCTCCTCGATCTTCATGGTCACGTTGTTCTCGGCCTCGTTGAACAGGCGCTCCTTGAGCTGACGGGCACCCACGATGTCGCCGTCGCGGCCGACGAGCGGGGAGGTCGAAGCCTCAAAGACGATGGACAGGGTCGGCGGGTCGATCTCGATGGGCTCGAGCTCGACGGGGTTCTCGGGATCGGTGTAGACATCGCCGATATCGGTGCGGTCGATGCCCACGACGGCAGCGATGTCGCCAGCGCCGACTTCCTGGCACTCGGTACGGCCCAGGTAGTCGAAGGTAAAGAGCTGCTTGACGGTAGCGGTGGCGCTGGAGCCGTCGTTCTTCACAACCAGGATCTGGTCGCCCTGGTGGATGGCGCCGGAGTACACGCGACCGATGCCGATACGGCCAACGAAGTTGGAGTGGTCGATGGTCACGCACTGCATGGCCAGCGGGGCGTTCTCGTCAACCTCGGGCGCGGGCATGTCGTCGATAATCATATCGAGCAGCGGATACATGTCCATGTTGCCGTCGTTAGGATCAAGGCGGGCAAAGCCATTCATGGCGCTGGCGTAGACCACGTGCTCCATGGCGAACTCAAGCTGGTCGTCGGTGGCGCCTAGGTCGGCCATAAGGTCGAGGCAGTCGTTGTAGGCCTTCTCGGGGTTAGCGCCCGGACGGTCGATCTTGTTGATGACGATCATGATCTTAAGGCCGGTGTCGATAGCGTGACGCAGCACGAAGCGGGTCTGGGGCATGGGGCCCTCAAAAGCGTCGACCAGCAGCAGGGCGCCGTCGGCCATACGCAGCACGCGCTCGACCTCGCCGCCGAAGTCGGCGTGGCCCGGGGTGTCGATGACGTTGATCTTGACGTCCTTGTACTCGATAGAGATGTTCTTGGCGAGAATCGTAATGCCGCGCTCGCGCTCCTGGTCGTTGGAATCCAGGACGCGGTCCTCGACCTGCTGGTTGGCACGGAAGGCGTCCGTGGCACGCAGGAGCTTGTCGACCATCGTCGTCTTGCCGTGGTCGACGTGGGCGATGATGGCGATGTTCCTCAGATTGTCTACGCGCATGTAGTTCCCCTATCTTCTATCCATATACAAACGGCACGCGTATGCGGCCCGCCCAGCGATACAACGCTCAGCGGGAATATTGAGCCTTTTACCGAAAACTCGTTTATTTTAGCGATTTTAGATGAGAGGGGTTTCCTCACCTGCAGGTTCAGGGTCGCTCCACATAAAACCATCGCCGGCGCCCATGCCCTCATACAGCACATATGCCGAAAAACCACTCTCGAGCGTGGTTTCGAAGAAGCTCACGAGCAGAGCATCGTGATAGCCGCCGTCAATCTCGACGCAGCCGGTGTAGCCGATGGCATAGCGGGCGATACGGCCCAGGCCCTCGTCCTTAAGACCCATCTTGTGCTCGGAAATAAAGTTGGTGGCCGCCTCCAGGCACGCCTCTTCGCCGTCCTCGTCGAGCGCCGCCAGATATCGGTTGGAAGCAGCGTCCTCAATCGCCACAACTACGCCCGGATTCTCGCCGGCGGCAAGGTCGTCCAAGAACGCACCAATCAGGTCACACACCATGGCGTCGAGCTCGGCGGAGACGTTACCGGCGTCCTGCATATCCTGTGCCATCTTTAGACCTTCCCATCGAGTCTGGCGTCATTACAGTTCTTGTGCCTCGGCGGCGATCTTAGCGGCAGCGTCGCGGGTGCGCATCATATCCATCGCGCGCTTGTCGAGCACCTTGATCTGACTGGTCAGCATGACCGCATCGACCACACCCCAGATCACGAGGCCCGTAGAGATCGAAAACCCAAGCGCACCAACTGTACCACGAAGGCGCGAGCAGATTGCCGCGACAAGGGCGGAGACGACAACCATCTTGATAAACGAGCCGCGGCGTTCGCGAAGCGTGCGGGCCTGCGTCACATAGGCAATGCGAGCCGCCTCAGAAGCCTCCGAGCGCATCTGGGCCTCGCGCGCAATGGCCGCCGCCTCAGCCGACATACCGCCGGCCATCAGCGAACGCTCCGCAGCCTGGCCGCCCCACATTTAGAAGTCATCGGGGGAGAGCGTATGGACGAACTCGTCGAACTTCTCGAACTCCCGCTCGTCGTCAACTTCCTCGGCATGGGCAGAAACGGTACCCAGGCGATTCATGATGTCGTCCTCCACAAACATGGGGGCATTGCTGCGCACGGCAAGGGCAATGGCATCACTGGGACGCGCATCGATCTTATGCTCGTTGCCATCGGCCAACACGACAACCGTCGCGTAAAACACGGGCGGCTCGGCGCGAACGATTTCGATGCGTTCGAGTTTGGCACCCAGGGCGCCAACAGTATCGAGCAACAGGTCATGGGTAATCGGGCGCTCGGCGCGGCCGCTATCGATGCCGCGGCTAATGGCAGCAGCTTCAAACGAACCAGTCTGAATGGAAAGGGAACGCAGCGGCGCGGGCGAGTCCGATTTGCCGCAGCGCTCGCGAAGCACGATAAGCGATGGCACGGGACCGGCGGCCATGACGATGGTCTCTATGTCGACACGAACCATGGAACACCTCCGGTACGTAGCGGTTAACACGCGGCAGCTCGACCGCATTGAATAGCTATACTACCCAATCTTTCGCACAGCACACAAAACCAAAATGAGATTTATCGCAGACAAGAAAAAAGCCCCGAGGCAACGCCCCAGGGCTCTTCACAGTTTTGATGGTGGACCTGACAAGATTCGAACTTGTGACCTCCCGGTTATCAGCCGGACGCTCTAACCAACTGAGCTACAGGTCCATCATGGTGGAGGTTAGGGGGATCGAACCCCTGACCTCAGGCTTGCAAAGCCCGCGCTCTCCCAGCTGAGCTAAACCCCCACGGAGACAGTAATAAACACCCCAGCGGCGACTCGGCTCTCGCTGGGGTGTTTATTGCGAAAGAAAGTGGTGGACCTGACAAGATTCGAACTTGTGACCTCCCGGTTATCAGCCGGACGCTCTAACCAACTGAGCTACAGGTCCATC
>CATWSG010000001.1 GCA_958353395.1 uncultured Collinsella sp. | reverse complement strand
CGCTTCATGTAGTCTGCCCGCGCTTTATTGTATTGTTCATTTGCCGCTTTTCTGGCCTTTTCTGCCCGCAAAACGGCCTCGCGTATCTCTGCTTCCTTCTTTTCAATCTTTTCCAGCAAGAGCCGCTTTTCCTTGCCTTTGAAAAATCCTAACCTGCTCAATTCTTGTTGCATGCCCTGCTTTTCTTTTTCTATGCTTTTTGCCCTGCGCTCTTCGTATAGTTCTGAGCTTGGCTTTGATGGCTTCCCGCCAGCAAGCTTGATAAGCGCCTCGGATAGCATCGCAATTCTTGCAAGCTCTTCGCATTGAGTTTTCGACGATAGCGCACTCAAGCTACTGTAACTACCTTCTTTGCTTAAATAAAAGTCGTCCGCCTTTTCGAATTTTGCTATTGCCGCACGGAAGTCTTTTTCGGTTTTTGCGTTGTTCATTAGCTCGGTCGCTTCCGCAAAGAAGATACCCTTTGAACACAAGTTGGCAAGTGATTTGCTGTCCTTGAAATCACCTAGTTTCCTGAATTCGTCCCGGGCTTTCTTATAATCGCCCTCGTACATTGCTTCCTTGGCAAACGCGTATGCGCTTACGAGCGATTCCTCGGACTGCCTTTT
Source organism: uncultured Collinsella sp. (assembly GCA_958353395.1). Lineage (GTDB taxonomy): Bacteria > Actinomycetota > Coriobacteriia > Coriobacteriales > Coriobacteriaceae > Collinsella. The sequence goes on along the minus strand of CATWSG010000001.1, from coordinate 175,583 downwards.
AGCGATTGCAGCATCGTCCAACCCGGTCTGAATCCACAATGCCGGACGTACGGCTGTTATCGAAGAGTTTCCCTCCCTAGTAGGAGAATCTGCCCTTCTAAAATAGTAAAGTTTGCGAAACTTATCGTATACGGTAAATTCATAGCTGCTGGCATTGCCATCTTTGTCTACAACTCGAACATCTTCTATTTTGCCGGTGCTAAGATTACGCATCCACCACATGGTTGGGTTCTGTTCGCCTGCAATGGAACAGCGCCTGGCGCGCTCGTCCGTGAAGTACTTGTGCACCTCATCGACGCTCAATATGAAGATTCTATCTTCGACATTTTTATCGGCATCTATGTCGCGTATTGTGGCCGTCGCTACCCTGATCCTTGCCTCTTCGGGAAGCGAACTGTAAAACTCTTCGTTAAGCCACTTTCTAAGAGAGCACTCGCTCCATGTCCCATGTCCCCACGGTCTATCACCAATGCACACTTCGGTAATCATGAGTACTCTGCCAAGATCGGCGTCGACGTCAAGAATCCTCCATGGCACGCGGTACTCGCCAGAGCCGTTTTTCCCTTTAACCATAATCGGCTGCATGTACTTTGACGCCTCAGATCGCATGCGGTCAATCCGTGCCTCATTCCATTTGACTTTTGCTTCTGCCGCCTCAGCTTTTGCTTTTGCTTCTGCCGCCTTAGCTTTTGCTTCTCGATAATCACCTAGTTCGCAGAATGATTTATAAGCTGATTCGTAGCAGCCGTTATCGAACGCCTTGATCGCGATGTTATATTGCTCAGATCGCTTTCGCTCCTCTTCTCGCTTCGCCTTTTCTTCGCGCTCCTTTGCGACCCAGCTCGTTTCGGCAATTTCAGCCGCTTTGATTTCTTCCTCGCTGAAATCGCTTGTCAACGAAGAGAGGATTTCTCCATCAAAATCAAAGTACTCGGATGCGTAGAGCAGGCCTGTATATGCGTCTACCGAATTGAACGTAGCGCTGAAGTTGTTGCCAAAGAAAATAATCAGTTCTTGATCGCTCTCGAGCTTTGGCAAAAGAAAGAGTCCTTTGATGATCTTGCTTGAAGCAAGCGCGCCTGTTGCAAGGTCGTTAATCTTTCTTTCTAGGCTTTCCCGAAAGTCCTCATAACGCTTTTCGTCCTTAACAAACGCATCGATCAGGAAATGCCTCTGTTTGCCTCCTCCTTCGGGGTTTTTCGCATCAGCGAATTCTTTATACAGGGCATCGCAAACGTTTTCGAAGCTGCCCTCGTTGAATAATCTTTCGATGGATCCGCCACATATATCCATTACATGGTCGCTTCTCCATTGATCGCGGAATAATAGCCACGAAGAGAAACCGTCGCCACTCACGCGGGAATACATCAATCTTCCGAAGCGAGCATCTGAGAGGTGCTCGCGAAATCGCTCGTATTTCGCTGCTTCGACGCGGCCCTCTTTATAGACGTCATCAAAGTCGGGCATTATCAATCTGATGATCCCCATTGCGATCGACTCGCCATTGGGTTCGTCATAGATTTCATAAAAGAGATCAGCGAACGATAGTTTGTGCAGGTCTTTCTCTCGCTTTATGTCTGACAATTCCATCCTCGATCTCCGATCACGATTACCTATAGCGTTTGCCGTAGTTCTTCCCATAATTCTTGTTCATCGAGTATCGCTTGTCATATGGTTGTGTTCGTGGGTGCTCATGACCAGGATTCTCAGAAGATGCTTGTTTGGACAAGCCTAAGCTTGCTCCTGCGGGGCTTCCTGAGAAGGATACATAATGCCAAGAAGACCGTCCGCAACCGACTTTGAAACCTTTGCCATAGCTTTTCTTTGATCCCCGGCCTGATTTAAAAGTCCCGTGCATCTTCCCGACCACGGCGTTGCCGATATGCTGCGAATGGGCACGAGAATAACCTTTGGCACGATATTGCCCTGAAATCTTTCCAGAAACGAAACTCTTTGTATTCGCGGAGAACTTCCCGCGATTGCCTCGGCCACCGCGCGCCATAGCACCTCCAATTGCAACTGCAACCATTATATTCGAGGCAATGGTCAGTTCTATAATCAAACAGCATGATTGACGATGAGAAAGATTGGTACATAAGGGCTATTTCATCCCTGCTATTGCTATTCGGATAGGCTCTGGTGTCGACCCAGCACAAAAACAAACTTTGAATCGATTTCAGCACCTCGTCTATCAGGGGCTTCGCAAGCAGCCGCATAGACGGTCGTTTTCAACATTCGAAGGCTATAAGCATGGCGGAGACTGCGCAGGAAACGGAGGCGCTGCGATGATGACCGACGACGAGGCCAAGAGGCTCATGGAGTAGCACGAGATGGCCTACTTCAGGGGCGACCTCGCAATGAGCATGCCGAGCAGCTACTCCATCGACGAGATGAGGGAGATCTCCGCGGCCATGGACGCGAGCACCGCCGAGGTCGATGCCGCCATGCGCGCCGACTTCGAGTCCCTTCCGCCGGAGGCAAAGGTGAAGCTCCTCGACATGCTTGCCGAATCCGGCGTCGAGTCGCGAGAGTGGTGGGAGAAGATCCTCTGCGGTTTCGAGGTTCCCGACTTGCCGCCCGAGAACTAGCAGCTGGCACACAGAGGCCCCACTCGTAAATGAGCGGGGCCTCTTGCATCATTCGGTTTGCGACGCTTTTCCTAGCTATTCGGCGCCATCGTCGTCTTCCGCGTCCCAATGGCCCTTCCTGCGCATCAACGCTAGGATGGCGATGCCGCATGCTGCGGCGGCAACCAGGCATGTGAGTGGGATCCAGGGCACAGAGTCGCCCGTCTTGGGCAGGCCGCCCTTGGGGGCCGGGCTCGTGGACGTGGCGGGCTTGTCTGCCAGGCTCACGGTCTGGCCGGCGTCGTCGATGTCGGCGTGGACTGCTACCTCGGCGCCCTCCTTGGAGACCGTCTTGAACGCCACGATGTCGTGGCCCTTGAGCGCGCTACCGTCGAACGTGAAGCTCAGGCTCACGGAGCCGGACGACTTGTCGGGGACGAACGAGGTCGTGGCTGTTACGTCCTTTCTGCCCAACTGGACGGGTTCGCCAGTCTCCTTGTCCATGAGCGTGCCGGTGACGGCGTACTCCTCCCCGGGAGTGAGGCCTTTGTAGGCGACCTCGTCGACGATGGTCGCCTTCGCGTCAGCGACGGCCTCGTGGTCGCCGTCGTCGGCGTCGGTGGATTGGCTACACTGATGTGGACGGTTCCGGGAGGGGCGCAGGAGACGGGAGGGCCGTATATGAGGGACCCTAGGCATTTCACCGACGATTTCAAGAGGCGGATAGTCGGCCTCTACAATGCCGGCAAGCCCAAGCGCGAGGCCATGGACGAGTACGACCTCGGCAAGAGCACCGTGGAGAGGTTGATCAAGTCGATAAGCGCGACCGGCTCGCCGCGCGCCGCGGGCAACCGCACGCCCGGGCAGGACCGGATCCTGGAGCTCGAGCGCGAGGGCCGCAGGCTCCGGATGGAGGTCGACGTCTTAAAACGGGCGGTGCCGATATACGCTCGGAAGTGAGGGCCATGGCGGCCAACGAGGGCTGCTGCCCCATATCGGCGCAGCGCGGGCTCCCCGGCGTCGCGAGGCCGACGCACTGCTCCATGCGCTCGCGGCCCGGCCGGCCCGCCGCGCCGGACCCCGCCGCGCCGGCCGTGGTCGCGGCCCACGCCGCCAGCGAGGGCCGGTGGCGATATGGTGAGTTTTTCTCGCAAGGGGGCGCGCGGCCATGGGATTCCCGATCAGATGTCGTTGCCCATGGCGCGCAGCGTCTCGTCTAGCTCGTCTTTCCTTACACGCAGAAGTCTCCCGATCCTTATGGCGGGAATCTTCTGCCGTTCGATGAGCTTGTAGACCGACGTCTTCGATACGCGCAGGTATTCCGCGACCTGCGGCACGTCCATGAGGCCGTCGGGCAGGTCGTACGTTTCGGACGTCGAGGAGGCAGCAGATCCCCGTATCTCCGCCCCGACATTCTCGTGGCTTTCGGCATCATTATCCGATATTCCAGTGCGTGCCGGGAACGCGTCGCGTGGCATCTGGAGGATGTCGTCTTTCATGGGATGGCCTACCGTACTCTCGTCTCGCATCTGGTGCTCTTGGGTCGCAACGAGGCCCAAAGAGTCGTGTCTATTCGACGTAGCAAGTAGAGAGATGCCTGTTGAGAGCTGTATGCGCAAAGCCACGCGAGGTGTTAGACCACGCTAAGCCACGCTAGGTCATGGTTTGGTGAAGGATTTACGCAAAGCGTTATCGACGAATGCAACACAAAGTCACTACTATTCCAGCGCGCGCCTCGGCTATTCGTTTTGCAGTGAGAAAATAAACGCATAAGTGCTAGGAATGCTACGAAAGGTTGTATCTATGACAACTGTGGCGAGGCTCTCAAAGGGAACGTTCAAAAAAAGCGATATGCACGTGCATTCAAGCTCGTGCTACAGCAGAAGTTACGATGAAGAGTCTTTCCTGTCGCAGGTGCTGAATAGCGATCTCGATGTGTTGGCAGTGACGGATCACAACAACATTGATGTCGAATTGTTGGGGCGGCTGCGTTCCGAGACGAACGCAAATGGAAAGACGCTTATCGGCGGTGTCGAAATCAATATCAAGCTAAAACCATCGACAATAGCCATGTATCATCTCACCCTCGGCAATGGGAAGAAAGGTGACTACTTCCACGCCATCGTCTGGTTTGATATGGGCAAGGCTGCTGAGATGGCAGGCATAATCAAAAACCTATTTATAGATGCGATATTGAGCGACCCTAGCTCTTCAGACGAACTGACTGCAGAAAGCCTCTCCCTACTGCCAAGTAAGGCATTCTCCAAGCAGACTGAAGGAATCGCAATTTACTTCGAAGACTTTCAGGAGAAAGCATCTGCGCTCCAGCACTTCTTCATTCCCCACGAGAATAAAGACAGAAGCCTGTCCCAGTACCTACCGAATAGCTCACAAGCAAATCTGGATTACAAGGATAGGCTCTTCTACTACAGCCATGCCATGGCAGTCGAAGGCGGAGAGAAGAGCAGAAAGCACATCTCAAAAGGTCTGGCGCACGAACTCAACACCACGGTTGCTGCGCTTCTGTTTAGTGATGCAAAAGCACTTGGCGAAATCGGATCAAAGTTCACTTGGATAGACTTCGATGGCGACCTTGAATCACTCCTGCTTGCAATAAGTGACCCAGAAAGCCGAATTAGAACTTCGGACCAATTTCCAGCGCTGCCCCAGACAAACACCGCGGGATTCTTAAAATCAGTGTCCTTTGATGTGATTCACAACGATGGTAGCCGTCACACATCCACACTGCCCTTCGTACCGGGGTACAACGGAATTGTTGGCTCACGAGGAAGCGGCAAGACTCTGCTTGCCAGCTTGTTAGCCGGAAAGGGATTGGACACATATTCCAAGTTTGTGGATTCAGACAGCGTCAAGTTCACGACCTATGGAGGTACGCCGTCGACGGACCATCCGCAGTGCCGGTACCTTGGTCAAGGCGAGCTCGAATGTATTTTTAGGGACGGCAAATACGAGGAAATTCCATTTTTGAACGAGAGAATCTCGCCACTGAAGCAGTCTGCGGAAAGCGAGTCGAAGAAGGCGAAAAAACGTCTTAATGACGTCATCGAACTTGAGAAGAAGCTGCTACTTGCCTTCAACACAAAATATAGTTCAGGCTTCATCCATATGGACCACCTCGACAGTGAAGTCCCTTCGGGTATCTCGATCGCAATGCCTTCGCGCCCAGACAAAGAGATTCTCAAAATCAATCAGGCCAAGACGGATTTGGGCGAGATGCTGGAATCTCTGGAGGCTGCATCAAAAACATCAGCTTCCATATCGTTTAAAAGCACCTATCCCGAGGATAAAGAATTTTTCGCCTCCCTGGAGACTGAAGCGCGTTCCATCGAGGGGGAGCTGTCAAAACTGAAGAGAAAGACCACTCGCCTATCTACCCTTCTGGAAGATATCGATTCTGACTGGTTCGAGAATCGCGAGCAGTTAATAACGGAGTTCTTTTCCACGGCTCGCGAATACAACAGCGAAAGCGACTCAACAGCACTTACGCAGTACCGCGAGAAAACGCGTGAAGTGGCCGCATTTTTTGATGACCTCACCGAGCTCAGGTTTTCTCTGGAATGGCTTAACAGTGAGGCTCGAAGCGCCTACGAGAAGATACATAGCCCCATAAAACCAGTTGAACTTAAGGATGGCAAAGACTCCATCGTCATCACCATGGATTATAGCGAAGAGACGACATTCGACGATAAGTTCGGCGAGCTCCTAAATAGCCAATCCAGCCGAGATTCCCAGACGCTTGTTGAGGCTTTTCTGCATAAATACGACAGCAATGAGATGCACGCAAGATTCAACGGAACCAAGTTCAGGGGCATGTCTAAGCAGAGTCTCAAAGAGCATTATGAAAGGTTCTTCGCTCAGCTTAACAATGCGCTTGCCGAGTCCGATAGGCTGAAAACGGGCATAACGGTTAACGGTAAACAGGTGGACGACATGTCCCCTGGGACAAAAGCTCAGGCGCTGCTGAAGCTGTTCCTGAACGACGAGGTTATCGAGGGGAAATCGATGTACATCGTTCTAGACCAACCGGAAGACAATCTCGACGTAGCGACCATAAAAGATTTCTTAATCGACAGGTTGAAGAAGCTAAAGTTCGATATTCAACTTTTCGTAGTAAGCCATTCGGCGCCAGTCATCGTCAACGGCGACGCGCGTAACGTCATCGTCTGCGAAAACGACGATGATAATTTCAGCTACGCTCACGGCGCAATGAACGATGTAGCGATAAAGCAGAAAATTGCCGATGTCCTCGATGGCGGTGAACGGTATCTAAAGATGCGTCTAAATAAATATAATTTTCAGGTAGGTGACGAGAGATGATTACGTGTGATGAAGCTGGCAATATAGTCATCAGAATTAACAATGCCGCATATGACCTTTCGAATTCAAATCAGTATGCAGACTTTCTACTTTGGGTGACTTCGCCTGTGGAGAACGCAATACCTGACGAAGGTGCAACACCTGACGAGGATGCAGCGCCAGATGAGAATGAGGCACCTGGTAATAATTCGACCATAGATGCCGATGCGTTTAAGGTTGATGACGACATTCCAGAGGAGCATCGTGCGAAAGCATCCCGATATGCAGAATTTCTTGTAGAGTACGCGAGCAGAAGACAGGACAAGCTAACTGAAATGGCTAAAACACTCACGACAGAGCAGCGGGAAAATGAGATCCAGGCGTTTATCAAGCGCTTGAAGAGTGAAGAAGCATAGGCCCAAGACGCCGCTTTGTGGATATGCGGTCAATGTAGTCACCCAAGATGTGAGTATGTGCGTCCCCCCAGTTCAGCGCTGTCACTCTTCACTCGCAATTTTTCACTCTTGGGTCGGGGAGTGCCCCGCCCCATTCGCGCCGTTTCAGCTCATGTAGTCAGTGCCGGCTACATGGTGACTACACGGTTTTCGAGATAGGAGAGTAGAGGAAGTCCCAGCTCACCTGCCCTGCTGACTACATGAAAACGGGCAATGCAACGATTGAGTGGGAGTAAGCCGACAGGGTTCTGACCTGCTCTTTTGAGTGCCGTACTGTGCTCCTGAGTTTCGTTTCGTACGAGAGTCACGGCAAAGCCACCAGCGACATTGGTGGGTAAATCCGATTATCGAGCCTCCGTTCCCGTATTGGGACGGGGCTTTTTTCGCCATTTACTCCCCGTGTTTCAAGATGGAAGCGTTTGGTTGCGAGGCACGCTGGTGTGCGGGGCCTGAGTCGTCAGGCCCCGCACAGGGGGACCGCGATGGTGGCCACCGCGCCGCCCGAGGGGCTGTTGGCGAGCGAGACGGAGCCCCCGTGGGCGCTCGCGGCCTCGGAGGCAGCGTGGAGGCCGAGCCCGTAGTGGCGGCCTCCGTCGCGCGAGGAGCGGGAGGAGTCGTCTGTGAAGAGGCGCTCACAGCCGCGTTCGAGGGCGGCGGGAGAGAAGCCCGGTCCGTCGTCGGCCACCTCGATGACGAGGTGTCCGCCCGCGACGTCGCAGGAGACCGCCACGCGCGAGCGCGCGTGCTCGGCGGCGTTGGCCACGAGGTTCGCGGCGGCTCGCGCCAGGGTGGTTCGGTCGAGTGGGGCCTCGGGCGCGCCCGCGACAGCGGGGCTCGTGGCCGCGTCGAGCGTCACGCCTCGCGCCCGGGCGATCTGGGCGGCCTCGGCGAGGACCTGTTCGCAGAGCTCGGCCGGCCGCATGGGGGCCCTCTCCGCCCCGCCGGACCCGCGCGAGGCCTCGATGAGCAGGCGCACATAGCCGTCGAGCCTTTCGACACTGCCGGCTATGTCGCGCGCGGCGGCCGCGAGGTCGGCGTCTTTCTCGTCTTCCAGCTCCTCCGCCACGAAGTCGGCGTTGGCGCGCAGCACGGTGAGCGGCGTCTTGAGGTCGTGGGCGAGCGACGCCACCTGCTCGCGCTGCCCCCGCTCCGCGGCCCAGCGGGCCTCGAGCGACTCGGCGAGGGAGGCCCGCATGGCGTCCATCGCGGCGAGGACGTCGTTCACCTCGCGCACGTTGGTGCTGCCGACCGCGAAGTCGAGCTCCCCCGCGCCGACGCGCCCCGCCGCCTCCGCGAGCGGCGCCATCTTGCGCGAGATCACGCGGCTCGCGCGGCGCGCCACGAGCGCGAGCGCGAGCGCGCTTCCCGCAGCGGTGCCGACGAGCATGAGGTTCTGCGGGTTGGGAAGCAGGCCGGCGAGGTCGCGCGAGACCCACTGCGGCAGGTACTCGCTGACGAGTGCGCAGGCCCCGCCGCCCTTGAGCGGGAACGCGGCGTAGGTGAGGCCCGAGCCCCCGCCCTCGATCTCCACTGTGCCCGGATCCGCGGCGAGTGCCGCACGGGCCATTTCCGTCGCGTCCTCGAGCCGCGTGCCCTTGAGGTCTGTCATCAGCACGTATCCGTCCTTGTTCAGGATGAGGTAGCGGTACGCCGTCGGCACGTCCTGCTGCCCGCAGACGCCGTCGCGTGCCAGGCCCTCCGCGACCTCGCGCGCATTGGCAGGCCCCCAGCTTGCCTCGTAGACGAAGCCCGCGTTGATCGCCGCGGAGAGCGCCATGAACGAGGCGAGCCACGCTGTGGCGACCGCCGCGAACGCGTAGGCGAAGTAGCGCGCGATGACGAAGGAGAGCGGCATGCCCCCGCGACCTCGCACCCCGGTCCTCAGAGCTGCCACTTGTACCCCATCCCCCAGACGGTCGCGATCGGATCGGCGCCGGCCTCGGAGAGTTTCCTCCGGGCGCGGCTGACCTGCATGGATATGGCCGCGTCGTCGGCGTCGCTCTCCCAGCCGAGCACCGCCTCGCGTATCTGCGCGCGGCTCATGACCTGCCCGGGGTGGCGCGCGAGGTACTCGCAGATGGCGTACTCGGTGGGCGTGAGCGGCACGGTCTCGCCGCCCACGGCGAGGCCGCGCGCCCCGAGGTCGATCCGCACCTCCCCGAAGGAGAGGGCGTGCGAGCGCGGCCGGCGCTCACGGCGTAGATGGGCCGTGACCTTGGCGCGCAGCTCCGCGGCCCCGAAGGGCTTGCGGACGTAGTCGTCGGCGCCCAGGCCGTAGCCGGCCACGGCATCCTCCTCGGCCACGCGCGCGGTCAGGAAGACGATGGGCCCGTCGAAGTCCGGGCGGATCTGCCGCACGAGCTCGAAGCCGTCGAGCCCCGGCATCATGACGTCGCAGAGCACGAGGTCGAAGCGCGAGAGGTCCATCCCCGGGACCGCCGTCGGGTCCGCCGCCTTGACGACCTCATGGCCGTCGCGGCCGAGGACGCGCGCGATCGCGTCGAGAATCGCCCGTTCATCATCCACTGCCAGTATCCTCGCCATGTTCGACCTCCTGAAACTCCCTTCGGCATTGTACTTGCGCCGCGCTCAGCGGTCCAGAGCCCCGCGCGCAGCCGCGGGAGCCTCGGCCGCGTTGCACGCGCGGTAGCGCACGCCCGAGCCGCCGCGCGCCTCGATCTCGAGCCAGCCCTCGCCGTCCGACTCCCGCCCGAAGAAGATGAGTTGGAGCTCTCGGACATTGCCCCTGTCGTCCGCCGCGTCCACCAGGTAGACGTAGTTCGCCCCCGCCCCGGTGGCGTCGGCGTAGGAGCTCGCGTGGCTACCGGGCTCGGGCGCCGACGCCCACATGGCGATCTCAGGGCTGGGCGGCACGCGGTCGGCGATCGAGCGCAGCGCCGACCCCCAGCCGGCGTCGAGCAGGGCATTCCCGCCCAGGACGAGCGCTGCGGAGAGGAGGGCGAGCACGGCGGCGAGCGGCTTCCTACGCATCTGCCCTCCCGTCCTCGAAGCGGCAGAACCAGGCGATAAGGACGGTGGCGGTTGCCAGGGTGAGCACGAGGCCAGCGAGCGCGGTCGTGAGGAGAGGGCCCGCCGCGCGTGCGGCGTCGATGAAGGCCTCCACCCCGAGCGACCCCAGGCGCGCGGGCCAGGCGGGCGGCACCCAGCTCAGGGGCGTCGCCAGGGCACCGGTGAGCTCGCCGGTCATGAGGCCGTGCGCAAGTCCGCCCACTGAGAAGAACGCGAGGAGCATCCCCGCCGCGCCGGCGCCGATGGCGGCGTTGCGGCCGAGGCGCAGGGCCACGCCGAGCCCCAGCGCGTAGAGGGGCAGACTGCCCAGCACGATGCCCGCCCAGGCGGCCGCAAGCGGAGCGGGCCCGAGCGGCAGGCGCCCGGCGACGGCGAGCACGGCCCCGAACACGCCGAGCGCCACGGCCAGCGCGCCCGCGCCGAGCGCCGCAAGGGCGAGCAGCTTCGCCGCGACGGCGCGCCCGCGCGAGGGGACCGCCGTGAGGTTGGCGAGGCGCCCGGCAGCGCGCTCCTCGTCCACGGCGAGCCCGCAGACGATGGCGGACATGAGCGGCATGAGGGCGCCGAGGAACTGGGCGCAGGCGTCCGCGCCCAGCGCCGGGTCCCATCGGGTAACGGAGAAGTACTCGCCGCAGGCAAGACCGGCTGCCAGGCCGCAGACGAGGTGCACCACTGCGAGCGGGGAACGCGCCAGGCGCAGGGCCTCGGAGAGCAGGGCCCGCGGGAGAGTCATGCGCGGTGTCGGGTCGGAGAGTCGTGTCACGGCCATCACCTCTCCTCGGAGCGCGCGAACCAGGCCGCGCCCGCCGCCGTGAGCGCGGCGAACGCGAGCGCGCAGACCGCAAGGCCCGCCAGTGTGAGCATGCCGTCCGCCGCGAGCGCCCCGCCGAGCGCCATGTCCGCCGCGAGTGGCTCGCCGCTCGGCAGCACGGGGATGAAGCTCGTGGGGATGACCATGCTCGCCGACGGCGGAAAGAGCTGCGGCAGCGGCATCAGCGACCAGGCGAACCCACCCACGAGCTGGGTGGCGAGCGGGCAGAAGATGCCCGCGAGCATGCCGAGCCGCGCCGTGAGGAAGAGCCCTGCGGGGATCATCCACGCCGCGGTCACCGTGTTGGCGAGCGCGCAGAGGAGCATCGTGAGCGTGCCCGCGGCCGTGAGGCCCTGCGAGGAGAACGCCGATCCCGCGAGGTAGATGCCGAAGACCACGAGGTTCGAGAGCGTGCAGAGCGCGAGGCACCAGAGCGCCTTGGCCCACCAGGCGCGCCCGAGCGGGAAGCCCAGGCCCAGAAGCCCCCGCATCCGCGTGCGCGCGTCCGCCCGCGCGACGCACGCCACCACGAGCGAGAGAGCCACGGGCAGGAAGAGCGCGTACCAGTAGTTCCACGCGCTGAAGATCTGCACGCCCCGGTAGGGCATCGCGCCGAGCAGCGGCATCGGCAGTGCCATGAGCACGGCCAGGCGAACCGGTGCCGCGTGGCGCGACTTCAGGGCCTCGGCGCGCAGGCCCGCGAGCAGGCCGCCTTTCTTGCCCGTCATGCCGCCACCTCCCCGCGCGCTCGCCGCCCTTCCCGGCAGACGCTCATGAAGAGTTCCTCGAGGTCCTGTCCGGGCCGAAGCGCATCCTCGTAGGCGAGGCGCCCCCCGTAGATGATGCCGATGGTGTCCGCCATCTGCTGCACCTCGGAGAGGATGTGGCTCGAGACGATCACCGTCGTGCCCGCCGCCGCGAAGCCGCGGATCTGGTCGCGCAGCTCCTCGATGCCGATGGGGTCGAGGCCGTTGGTGGGCTCGTCGAGCACGAGCAGGCGTGGCCGGGCGATCAGCGCCAGCGCGAGCCCCAGGCGCTGCCGCATGCCCATCGAGAAGCGCCCGGCGCGCTTCTTCCCGGTGTCCGCGAGGTCCACGGCGGCGAGCACCTCATCTACGCGGCTCTCGGGAAGGCCCAGCAGCGTGGTGCGCACGCGCAGGTTCTCGCGTGCGGTGAGGTTGGGGTAGAGCGGCGCCTCCTCGATGAGGCTGCCGATTGCGTAGAGGTCCTCGCGGCGCCAGGCGTGCCCGGCAAAGAGGATCTCCCCGGCCGTCGGCCGCAGCATCCCGCAGATCATCTTGAGCGTTGTCGACTTGCCGGCGCCGTTGGGGCCGAGCAGCCCGTACACCTCGCCTTCGCGGATATGAAGGCTCACGTCGGCCACAGCATCCTGCGCCTGGTCGCCGCGGCCGAAGCGCTTGGTGAGCCCGCGCGTCTCGAGCACGTAACCCATGGGTTCGTCCTTTCTCTTCCGGGCGCGCGGGCCGAGTCGCCGTGCCCGCGCGCCTTACCTTTCGGGTTCACCATCCATGGTGGGGCGCGTTTCTAACGAAGCTGTAACGGCCGTTGGGCTCTTTTGGCGCCAGCCCTTCTCGACCCGTACGCCACTCATGGTATGTTTATCGCGATAACAAGGACGGAGGTGCCCGTGGCACGCAATAAGTACCCGGAGGAGACGGTCGAGAAGATTCTCGACGTTGCCGAGCGGCTCCTCGTGGAGCGTGGCTACGAGCACACCACGATGATCTGAAGAGCAATACGCTAAACCGAAAAAGGTAATCGAAGCCGCGCCTGTGGACTTATTGAGGGTCGAGATTCCCGCCCCATCCATCGGCACCCAGCAGAAGGTCGTCGATATCCTCGACCGCTTCGACTCCCTCACGGCATCGCTGATCGACGGCCTCCCCGCCGAGATCGAGGCACGGAATCAACAATACGAGTACTACCGCGACCGCCTGCTCGACTTCCCGCGCAAGGCAATCGGAACTGAATGGTCCGATGGAACCAGGGCTGCCGCTAAGGGCCTCCCAACGTTTGTTACGGTTGCAAACTCTTCGAGGGCCATATGGGCGGCGCGGCGGATAATTGCCGGTCTGAACCGCGAGGCTCCATCTACATTCCCACAGACTCTTTGCATAATCATAAAAGGAAGGGCACGGGCATCCGCGTTCGCGGAAACACAGCTCGAAGCGCGCATCAGCCTCTTCCGCGCGGCGTCGGCTTCTTACGTGAGCCGATTCCCGCTTCATTGCTTCCCGCTGATTCGCGAGCGCCTGCTGCGCCTTGGTGCTCATCGCGGGCCGTTTAAGGGTTTCGCCGCCTCGCGAGCGCGCCGCTTGGGGTTCTTCGCGGGCTTGCTTGTTTCCATGGCCTTGTCGCCGAAGAACGAGAGCTTCTCCCATTCGCTTGTAACGAATCGCAGGATCGCTTCATCGGACGGCTCCGCGCCGAAGACGATGCGGGCGGCGCCGTACCCGCCGCCCTCGACGTGCTCCGCCAGCCCGACCCAGAATTGGCCGTCGTGATATACGGTCAGGGTGGACGACACGCTGGTCTGCATGGTTGGTTCCTCCTTTATGTAGATGACCATGCAGAGAAGGGACAACCAAGGAGGCAGGTTACTGATGCGGACTCCCGCACGCCCACGACTACCCGACGGGGACTGTGTTTTTATCTCTGATGGACGCATCGTAGCACGCGCGGATTTACGATGTTGATTGCCGGCGCCTAGACGGAGATGAAGGCGATTCGATCTAGGTTTTTTGCTTTTGACCTGCTGTTTTATGACAGGGCCAGAAGCAGGATGTTTTCAGAGAAATTCCGCTCGCTGATATAGAGAGGCAAATGATCGGCATTGGCGAAGAAGCTGGCATCGAGGACAAGGATCCTGCTGATATCTTCGATGAGGATGCAAGGCACAGGGCCAACGTGACGAAGAACAGCAGATCCTGGCGGTGCAGGCGGGCCTTTTCCACTTCGTTGCGGGCAGTGCAGTAGCGATAGGCACCGAAAGCCAGGCACCACAGGAGAAAGACCTGACGTAGCGTGTAGAAGAGCCACTGGCGGAACTCGTCTACGGGCAGGCACAGCACCACGAAGATGGTATAGAGGTAGAACGCTGTCTCCAAAGCGAGCCTCCTCGATAATGCACAGAGTCCGATGATGAACCATGGCGATCTAGGGCGGATTAGGCTGCATTACGCATTGAGAAGCCGGCAAAAAATGCATTGGCTTTCTTCTACTACAGAAACCAATCCAATTTCAATCCGTCTAGGCGTTAGGATTAGTTGGGATTAGTTAGGGTTAGGCGTGCGGTGAGCTATTGTAATCTGAAAATAATCCTAGTTATTTCTTCTCAAAACTACGGGTGCGCCCCATGCTGTGTGGCGTAAAGGAGTGTCTCGCTCATTTCGGGGCGCTTCTGGGGAGCGCGGTCCGCAAGGGGCGGCCCGGCCAACGAATTTTGAAGGAGATTTCAATGGTCAAGGATTACATCGACACCAACGACTTCACAAAGGAAGAGCTGCTCGGCATGGTAGATCTGGCCATCGCCATGAAGGGGCTCATCAAGGAGGGCGGCGAGTACCCGCACCTGCTGAAGGACAAGACCCTCGGCATGATCTTCCAGCAGGTGTCCACCCGCACCCGCATCTCCTTCGAGACGGCCATGACCGACCTCGGCGGTCACGCCGAGTTCTTCGGCCCCGGCTCCATCCAGCTGGGTGGCCATGAGTCCATCGAGGACTCCGGCCGCGTCATGGGAAGCCTCGTCGACATCCTCATGGCCCGCGTCGATCGTCATAAGGATGTAGTGAGCTTGGCGAAGTACTCCGCGGCCCCCGTCATCAACGGCATGAGCGAGTACAACCATCCCACCCAGGAGCTCGGCGACCTCATGACCATGATCGAGAACTTGCCCGCCGGTAAGAAGATCGAGGACTGCAAGTTTGCCTGGATCGGCGATGCCACCCAGACCTGCGCGTCGCTCATGTTCATCTGCTCGAAGATGGGCATGGACTTCGTGCAGTTCGGGCCGAAGGGGCATCAGATTCCCGACGGCTGCCTGCATATCGGCACCGATGAGGAGCGTGCTGAGTTCGGCAAGAAGCTCATGGCTATCGGCGAGGAGAACTGCAAGGTCTCCGGCGGCACCATCACCATTTCCGACGACATCTCCTGCATCGAGGGCGCCGACTTCGTGTACACCGATGTGTGGTACGGCCTCTACGACAGTGAAGTCTCCAGCTCCAGCTACATGGATGTGTTCTATCCGAAGTACCAGGTGACCTGGGATATGATGAACGTTGCCGGTCCGAACAGCATGTTCATGCACTGCCTGCCCGCCAACCGTGGCGAAGAAGTGGTTGACGAGGTCATGGACGACCCCGAGCGCTCCCTGTGCTGGGTCGAGGCCGAGAACCGCAAGCACTCCATTCGCGCCATCCTGGCCGCTCTGTGCCCCCAGAGCGAGCCCGACGAGCAGAAGGCCGCGGCATACCGCGCCACCATTAATGAGCGCATGGCGGCCTTCGGTAAGCACGGTCTGTAAGACGTACCAGGTCGGGTGAGCTGCGGCTCACCCGCCTTCGCAGATGATGGGCGACCTCATGACCATGCTCGAGAACCTCCCCGAGGGCAAGAAGCTCATGGCCATCGGCGAGGAGAACTGCAAGGTCTCCGGCGGCTCGGTTGTCATCTCCGACGACATCGAGTGCATCAAGGGCGCCGACTTCATCTACACCGACGTGTGGTATGGCCTGTACGACGCTTTCTGATGGGCGGCAGCAGATGCTTGTCTCTTGCTGTCCATCATCTGCGCCGCTGCGCGTAAGCACTGGCACCCTGTCTGAAAACGACTGAGCAAAGGATTAAATATGAGTGACGGAAAGAAAAAGCTTTCCTTCCTGACGGTCATTTCGACCATCATCTGCGTCGTCTTCGTTTGCGAGGCCGCCGCACCTGCTGCTGCCATCGGCAACCAGCAGTTCTTCTGGTGGATCTTCCTGATCCTGACCTTCCTGATCCCTTACGGCATGGTCGTCGCCGAGCTCGGCACCACCTATGACGGCGAGGGCGGCATTTACGACTGGGTGCGCGATGGCCTGGGCGACAAGTGGGGCGCCCGCATCTCGTACTACTACTGGATTAACTACCCGCTGTGGATCGCCTCGCTGGCAACCATGTTCCCCGACATCCTGGGCATGGTCTTCGGCGTCGAGTTCAACCTGATCGCCAAGATGGTTATCGAGCTTGCCTTCGTGTGGATCGTCTACCTCATGGGTCGCTCCAAGGCGGCCGACTCCGAGTGGGTCCTCAACGGCGGCGCCCTGATCAAGGTCGCCGTAGCCGTTATCGTCGGTGCTCTGGGCATCTGGTTTGCCATGGAGAACGGTTTTGCGAACGATATGTCCGCCGCCACCTTCCTGCCCGAGCTCACCAACACCAACGCTCTCGGCTACCTGTCCATCATCATCTTTAACTTCATGGGCTTCGAGGTCATCTGCACCATGACCGACGACATGGCCGATCCCGCTCGCGATATTCCCAAGGCTATCATTGTCGGTGGCGTGGCTATTGCCGTCATCTACCTGTTCGCTGGCTTCGGCATCGGCGCCGCTGTGCCGGCCGACTCCATCGACCCCGACTACGGCATGATCGTCGCGGTCCAGACCATGGTGGGCGACTCCATGCTCTTCAAGGTCATCTGCATCGCCTTCCTGATCACCCTGTTCGCCAACATGGCCGCCTGGTCCTTCGGCGTCAACTCCGTCGCCCGCTACGCCGCCGAGCACGGCAACATGCCCAAGGTCTTCGCCTCGATGATCTCCGAGGACGACATGCCCAACGGCGCCAACCTGGTCAACGCCGTCGTCGCCTCCCTGGTGCTGTGCCTGCAGCTGGTGCCCATCGACGCCATCTCCAACGGCGTCTTCTGGATGCTCTTCGGCACCTCCGTCGTCTTCCTGCTGCTCACCTACATCCCGATGTTCCCGGCGTTCCTCAACCTTCGCAAGAACGACCCGAACCGCGAGCGCATCTTCACGTTCCCGTTCAAGGGCGCGATGATGAAGGTCATGCTGGCCATCCCCTGCATCGAGCTGATCCTGGCCATCGTCGCGACGCTGGTCCCGTTCTCCGCCGCCGAAATCGGCGACAAGGTCCCGATGATCGTCATCTTCATCGTGCTCGTGCTCATCGGCGAGGTCGTCCGTGTTGTCTCCGCTAGGGGCCGCAAGGAAGAGTACAAGGGCCTCACCCCTGAGCTGGCCGCCCAGCGTCTCGCTGAGGAGGCCGCCGAGGCCGAGGAGAACTAGGGCACCCGGGTTCGGGGCCCCGACCCTCCTCGTCACTCAACCATTCCCCGGGGTGGGTGCGAGCGATAGCTCCGGTAACCACCGCCCACCCCGACCTCTCTTCCGTATCCTTCGTGCGTTTTGTCTCCGCGCACCGGGTTACGTCGTCGCTCGCCGGTGCGACTCCGTGAAAACCGGCGCCGGGCGCCCCGACCTTTGCCGGGGAACGGGCGCCTAACATCTCTTGGTTTTAGGCTGCGGGCAGCCCGCCCGCGGCAAACGATCGTTCGATTTGGAGGAAATCTTATGCGTACGATCACCGAGTCCGAGTCCACCCCCAGGGCCGACGGCTTCTTCATGCCCGCCGAGTTCGCCCCGCAGGACCGCGTGTGGATGGGCTGGCCCCACCGCACCGACACCTGGGCCCACGGCGCCAAGCCCGCCCAGAGGCAGTATGCCGCCATCGCCCGCGCCATCGCCGAGTTCACCCCGGTCTACATGTGCGCCAACCAGGTCGACTACGCCAACTGCAAGGCCGTCTTCGAGAACGACGAGAACGTCACCGTCATCGAGATGACCACCGACGACGCCTGGTTCCGCGACACCGCCGCCACCTACGTCATCGACGGCAAGGGCGGGAAGCGCGCCAACCACTGGCACTTCAACGCCTACGGCGGCCTCGTCGACGGCCTGTACTTCCCGTGGGACAAGGACGAGCAGATCGCCCTCAAGATGGCCGAGCTCTCCGGCTGCCGCCGCTACCGCCCCGACGACATGATCCTCGAGGGCGGCTCCATCACCGTCGACGGCGAGGGCACCCTCGTCGTGACCGACCAGTGCCTGCTCTCCCCGGGCCGCACCTGCTCCGCGGTGCTCGAGGAGGAAGAGGACCCCGAGTCCATCTGGCCCAAGTACCGCAAGAAGTTCGAGCCCTGGAGCGAGGAGCTCCGCGAGTACATGAGCGAGCACCTCAAGGACTACCTGGGCGTCGAGAAGGTCATCTGGGTCAAGGAGGGCATCGACCCCGAGGAGACCAACGGCCACATCGACGACGTCGCCACCTTCATCGCCCCGGGCGTCATGGCCTGCATCTGGACCGACGACCCCGACTACCCGTTCTACGACCAGTGCCACGCCGCCTACGAGACCCTCTCCAACGCCGTCGACGCCAAGGGCCGCAAGATTAAGGTCTACAAGCTCTGCATGCCCGTGAACCCGCTGTTCATGGACCAGGCCTCCTGCGACACCATCGACGCCGACGAGAACGCCGAGCCGCGCGTCCCCGACGAGCCGCTGATCGCCTCCTACATGAACTACCTGGTCACCAACCACGGCGTCATCGTCCCGCAGTACGGCGACGAGAACGACAAGCTGGCCGTCGACACGCTCCAGAAGATCTACGACGAGGTCTGGGGCGAGGGCGTCTACAAGTGCGTGGGCGTCCAGTCCGACCAGGTCGTCTACGGCGGCGGCAACATCCACTGCATCACGCAGCAGGAGCCGTCCGCTTAATCGCCTGGCTTCCCGGGGCACCCCATCTCGCCGCTCAAGCCGTCGCTCGCGCACCGAAGTGCGCGGCGCCCCTCTCTCGCGGCGACCTGGGGCACCTCGGAGACCCGGCCGGCCAAGCGCACAGGGCTGCCTGGTTGACCGGCTGGGTTTTTCTTCGGGCACTCCGTTGCCTCCACATCGGAGTGCCCTTTTTCTTTGATCGAATACGCGTCTGGCCTGGGATTTATTGCGGGTTAGGCCAATTGTTCGCTTGGATATCCCAGGTCAGACGCGTATTCAATTGTTGATAGTTTCCGGTCGTATACGCGGCCGTTTTGATCGGAGTATCTATGTACCAGTGTGTTTAATTACTGAGTGGGAATAGAACACATATTCGATAAATTAATTTAGTATCAGACAGCGGGCACGGTTTCAATCGAATCCGTGCCCGCTGCTGTATGTGTGAACAGGGGACGTAGCCCTGTTCACACCAGGACCCATGTCGGCGCCGGTCAATGCCCACGATGCTTCTGCTTGCGCTTCAGCTTTCGCTGCTCGAAGCGCGCCTCCGCCTCATCCGCGCGATGCCGACTTCTTGCTTGAGCCGACTCCCGCTTTATCGCTTCCCGCTGTGCCGCGAGCGCCTGTTGTGCCTTGGTGCTCACCGCCGGCCGCTTAAGGGCTTTCGCTGCCTCGCGAGCGCGCCGCTTGGGGTTCTTCGCGGGCTTGCTTGTTTCCATGGCCTTGTCGCCGAAGAACGAGAGCTTCTCCCATTCGCTTGTAACGAATCGCAGGATCGCTTCATCGGACGGCTCCGCGCCGAAGACGATGCGGGCGGCGCCGTACCCGCCGCCCTCGACGTGCTCCGCCAGCCCGACCCAGAATTGGCCGTCGTGATATACGGTCAGGGTGGACGACACGCTGGTCTGCATGGTTGGTTCCTCCTTTATGTAGATGACCATGCAGAGAAGGGACAACCAAGGAGGCAGGTTACTGATGCGGACTCCCGCACGCCCACGACTACCCGACGGGGACTGTGTTTTTATCTCTGATGGACGCATTGTAGCACGCGCGGACGCGCCCTTCATCGCTGCCGACATGACGTGGCTGGGGCTTACCCCCCCCCGACGCGCGCTTGCGCATATTGCCTTCTATGAGGCGAAGCGCTACGACATCAAGGGAAAGAAGTACATTACAACCCGAAGAGGATTCCTCGCTGAACTCCCTTGAGCGTCGGGCGGCATTATTGAGTGTGGGCGTTATCGTAGGTACCTTTGATCTCCTCCGGCAAATTGTCGGGAATCAGCGCCTTCACCCTATCTTCGCTGCCATCTTGAATCGCCTGCTCGTAGTACCAGCATTTGAACTTCAACATGTCCAGCGCGCGGTTCATCTTCGCGATTTCCGACTCCATGTGGGCCTTTCGCTCCTCGAACATGGCCTTGCGCTTGGGATATGTCGATGGGCCTTCTGCGCACCATTCCATGAACAGCCGGATGTCCTTGATCTCCATCCCAGCCTTCTTTAAGCATTCAATGACTCGAAGCGACTCGAGTTCCGTATCGCCGAATCGGCGAATGCCGGATGTCCGTTCCAGCCCCGGGAACAATCCCTGCTTGTCGTAATAACGCAGCGTGGAAACGGGCAGACCGAACATCTCCGCCACCTGTCCGATTGTGTACATGATCCCTCCGGATAAATCTGGAATTTACTCCTTGACCTAAAGTTAGGTTTAGGTATTACCTTTATTTTCGTCAATATATATAAGGAGTGCAAGGGGTATTCCGTAATGAGCAAAACGGTTTTGATAGTCTCTTCAAGTCCTCGAAAGAATGGCAATTCCGAGACGTTGGCGGACGCATTCGCCAAAGGTGCGCAGGAAGCGGGGCACAGCGTGGAGACCGTGCGCCTGCGCGAAAAGCAGCTCGGCTTCTGCAAGGGCTGCCTTGCCTGCCTAAAGCTGGGGCGCTGCGTCATCCAAGACGATGCCGTGGAAATTGCCGCCAAAATGCACGATGCGGATGTGTTGGTGTTCGCAACGCCCGTCTACTACTACAGCGTCTGCGGCCAGCTCAAGACCATGCTGGACCGCGCCAACCCGCTTTTCGGCTCCGATTACTCATTCACCGAGGCGTATCTATTGGCAACGGCGGCGGAGAGTGGGCGCTCGACCTTCGACGGCGCGAAAAAGGCCGTGCAGGGATGGGTTGACTGCTTCTCCCGCTGCACGCTTGCCGGAACGGTTTTCGCTGGCGGCGTGAACGACGTGGGCGAAATCGCCGGACATCCCGCCCTAGAGCAGGCGCGACGAATGGGCATGGGAATCTAGACGCGGCTTAGCTGCACGGAAGCAGTTTGTACTCAAAACCATCGACAGGAGGAAATCGATCATGGCAATTAAACAGACGGCAGGCAGAGATGCCCTGGGGGACTTTGCCCCCAAATTCGCTCAGCTCAACGACGACGTGCTGTTTGGCGAGGTATGGAGCCGGGAGGACGATCTTTCCTTGCGCGATCGCAGCATAGTGACGGTGGTTGCCCTAATGGCGCAGGGCCTGACGGACTCCTCGTTCCAATATCATCTGATGTCCGCAAAGAACAACGGCGTGACCAGGGCGGAGATAGCGGAGATCCTTACGCACGCGGCGTTTTACGCGGGCTGGCCCAAGGCATGGGCGGCCTTCCGTATGGCGAAGGAGGTCTGGGCGGATGACGATGCCACCGACGCAAAGGCCGAGCACCAAAACGAGATGGCCTTTTCCATCGGTGCCCCTAACGACGCATTCGCGAAGTACTTTATTGGGCAAAGCTACCTTGCGCCCCTTTCCACCGAGCAGGTCGGCATTTACAACGTTACGTTCGAGCCCGGCTGCCGCAACAACTGGCACGTCCATCACGCCAAAAGCGGTGGGGGGCAGATCCTCGTCTGCGTGGCTGGTCGAGGGCTTTACCAGGAATGGGGTAAACCGGCACAGGAGCTGTGCCCTGGCGATGTAGTAAATATTCCCGCGGGCGTAAAGCACTGGCACGGTGCGGCGCCCGACAGCTGGTTCTCCCATCTAGCAGTGGAGGTTCCGGGCGAGGAGGCCTCCAACGAGTGGTTGGAGCCCGTGGACGACGAGCAATACCTTAAAGCGACTGACAAGGAGGCTTAGGCATGGAACAGTTGAAACTGACGCGGGAATGGGACAAAGTATTCCCCAAAAACGACAAGGTTGAGCACAGCAAGGCGACCTTCCACAACCGATACGGCATCACGCTGGCTGCCGACGTATACGTGCCTAAGAACACGGAAGGCAAGCTGCCCGCCATCGCCGTCAGCGGCCCGTTTGGCGCGGTGAAGGAGCAGTCCTCCGGTCTGTACGCGCAGAAAATGGCGGAGCTGGGCTTTTTCGCAATTGCCTTTGACCCGTCCTATACCGGCGAGAGCGGCGGCACGCCCCGCTATGTAGCATCGCCGGACATCAACACCGAGGACTTCTGTGCAGCGGTGGATTTCCTCTCTGTGCAGGAAAACGTTGACCCGGAGCGTATCGGCATCATCGGTATCTGCGGTTGGGGCGGCATGGCAGTCAATGCGGCGGCCATCGACACCCGTATCAAAGCTACCGCGGCTATGACCATGTACGATATGACCCGCGTGACCGCAAATGGCTATTTTGACGCCGAGGATTCCGAGCAGGCGCGCTTTGAAAAGCGGAAGGCGCTGAACGCGCAGCGCACCGAGGACTATAAAAACGGCAGCTATGCGCTGGCGGGCGGCGTGGCCGATCCGCTATCGGAGGACGCGCCGCAGTTTGTAGCGGACTATTACGCCTACTACAAAACTCCGCGAGGCTACCATCCCCGCAGCCTGAACTCCAACGGCGGCTGGAATGTGACGTCCTCGCTGTCGTTTTTGAATATGCCGATCTTGCAGTACGCCGGCGAGATCCGCTCCGCCGTGCTGCTGGTGCATGGCGAGAAGGCGCACTCCCGCTATTTCAGCGAAACCGCGTACGGCAAACTGACTGGGGACAACAAGGAATTGCTCATTATCCCCGGTGCCAACCACACCGACCTTTACGATCAGATGGACGTCATTCCGTTTGGAAAGCTGAAAGCGTTCTTTGAGGAATACCTGAAATAAGGCGCGCCTCGATTCAATGCCAAGCCCCCAGTAACGATTCTTCTAAAGAGTGGGAGTAGCTGAAACGAGGCGATTGAATAACTCCATCTGTTTTGGTTACAACAAAATGTGTGCCGCGCGCCTGCGGCATGAAGGAGGGAGATTTCTATGAATATCGTTGTATTGAGTGGTAGCCCGCGCAGGGGCGCCAATACCGACACCATGGTCGAGGCGTTTACCGAGACCGCGCGGGGGGACGGCCATACGGTTGAGGTCATCCGCGTTGCCGGCAAAAAGATTGCTGGTTGTCTGGGATGTCAGTACTGCTTTACCCATGAGGGCACCTGTGTGCAGAAGGACGACATGGCCGGCGTGATCGAGTCGCTGAAAGACGCAGATATGGTCGTCTTCGCCTCGCCTATCTACTGGTTCGATATCACCGCGCAGGAGAAGGCCGCCATCGACCGCCTGTACGCCTTCGGTGCTACGGGCTTCCCGTTCACCAAGACGGCCCTTTTGCTCGATAGCCACAGCGAGGGCGTCTATGATGCGGCGATCGCTATGTACAAGTCCACATGCGCGTACTGCAAGTGGGAGGACCAGGGCATTGTCACCATCAGCGGTATGACCGAGCGCGACAGCATGGCCTCCTCGCCCAAGTTGGAAGAGGTGCGAGAGCTCGCTCGCAAACTCGCCTAGCGCGCATCTCCAATAACGAGCAAGGCCCGAAAGGTTCATTTGAACCATTCGGGCCTTGCTGCGTTTCAAGGGGGCTAGGCTGTCGGAACCGGCCAGACGGCTGTTAGTCAAACAGGCTCGGCATGTCGTTTTCTTTCATAAGGGCACCGGCGGAGGGGAGGCTCTGTGCGGTGAACTTCTCGGCCGAGACACCGGCGCCAAGAATCTCCTCGGTCGTGCCGACGGTGGTGACCGAGCGGCCCTTCTTGGCCGTAAAGGCCTGGACGCCCTGCGTGTTGGTGGTCGTCTTGGTCTTGAGCAGCGACGTGTTGAAGTTCATCAGGCGGTAGTCGCTCGAGACCAGCGCGATGTCGCGGTCCTCCTTGAGCACCTGGGCATTCAGCAGCTTGCTGCCGCCGTAGATGGCGTTTTTGAGGCGCTTGCGGTTGGTCTTGGTGACGTATCCGGAAAGCGCGACGCGCACCACGCGGCCGTTCTCAAAGACGAACAACACGTCGGCCTTGTAGTCCTCGGGGTCGATGACCCAGATGACGCTCTCGTCGGGTTCCATCTCAAGATCGGTCGGCAGGTACGAGCCCAGCTGGGCCGACTTGGTGTCCTCAAACGCTGCGACCTTGCACTTGTACACCTGGCTCTTGTTGGTAAACACGAGCAGCTCGTGGGTGTTGGAGGACGGAAACTCGATAAAGGGTTTGTCGCCGTCCTTGTACTTGAGCGTGGTCGCCTTCTTGAGTACACGGTCCGTCATCTTTTTGAGATAACCCTCGCGCGAGAGCATGATGGTTACCGGATACTCCTCGACCTCGGGCTCCAGGCTTACCTCGATGACCTCGTGGGGCTCGATCCTGCCCGTGCGACGCGGCATCACGTACTTCTTGTTGACCGCGGCCAGCTCGTCGCTGATGACCTTCTTGATGTTGTCTTCGCTCGAGAGAATCTCCTCAAGCTCGGCAATCTCACCCTCGAGCTTAGCGATGTCCTTGGTGCGGTTGAGGATGTATTCCTCGTTGATGTTGCGGAGCTTAAGTTCGGCAACAAACTCGGCCTGGGTCTCGTCGATGTCGAAACCCTTCATAAGGTTGGGCACGACCTCGGCTTCGAGCTTGGTGCCGCGGATGATGGCGATGGCCTTGTCGATGTCGAGCAAGATCGCCTCAAGGCCGTGCAGCAGGTGCAGGCGCTCGGACTTTTTGCCCAAGTCAAAGTTAATGCGGCGGCGTGTGGACTCAATACGCCACTTGACCCATTCGTGCAGAATCTGGCGCACGCCCATAACGCGGGGATAGCCGTCGACCAGCACGTTAAAGTTGCACGAGAACGAATCCTGCAGCGTGGTCGAGCGATAGAGCTTGGCCATGAGCTTGTCGGGGTCGACACCGCGCTTAAGGTCGATGGCGATGCGCAGGCCCGAGAGGTCGGTCTCGTCGCGGATGTCGGCGATCTCCTTGACCTTGCCCTCTTTGGAGAGCTTGACGATGCGCTCGATGATGACATCGGTCTTGGTGGTGTAGGGGATCTCGTAGACCTCGATGATGCGTTCTTCGGGAATCCAGCGCCAGCGGGAGCGGATCTGGAAGCTGCCCAGGCCGGTCTCGACAATCTTTTCCATCTCCTCGCGGCGGTAGATAATCTCGCCGCCGGTCGAGAAGTCGGGCATGGGCATGTACTCGAGCAGGTCGCAGTCGGGATCCTGCAGGTAATGCATGGTGGCGGTGCAGACCTCGTTGAGGTTGAAGCCGCAGATGTCAGACGCCATGGCGACGCCGATGCCCTTGTTGGCTGAGACGAGGATATTGGGGAACGTGGTGGGCAGCAGGCGCGGCTCCTTCATGGCGCCGTCGTAGCTGTCGACGAAGTCGACCGGGTCCTTGTCGATGTCCTTGAAGATTTCGGCGCTGATGGGGGAGAGCTTGGCCTCGGTATAGCGCGACGCGGCGTAGCTCAGGTCGCCCGAATAGTACTTGCCAAAGTTGCCCTTCGACTCCACGAAGGGGGCAAGCAGCGCCTCGTTGCCGGTGGCCAGACGCACCATCGTCTCGTAGATCGCGGCGTCGCCGTGCGGGTTGAGCTTCATGGTTTGGCCCACGATGTTGGCGCTCTTCTGGCGCTCGCCCTTGAGCAGGCCCATCTTGTACATGGTGTAGAGCAGCTTGCGGTGCGAGGGCTTAAAGCCGTCGATCTCGGGGAATGCACGCGAAACGTTGACGCTCATGGCGTAGGGCATGTAGTTGACCTCGAGCGTCTGCGTGATCGGCTGGTCGGTGACCTCGGAGTGCAGGCCGATGACGTTCTCGGCGTTGACCTGCTTTTTCTTTGGCTGGTTCTTCGTCTTCTTCTTTGCCACGATTTCCTCTTGAACTTCTTATGGGCCGTCGTTATCGATTTGCTGCTATTGCAGGTCCAGCTGGTCCAGGTATTCCTTGCCGTGCTCGGAGATATGGCGCTTGCGGCCTGCCTCGTCGTTGCCGAGCAAAAGGTTGAACATGGTTTCCATCTTGGTGACGTCCTCGGGCTCCACCTTGATCAGGCGGCGCGTCTCGGGGTTCATGGTGGTGAGCCACATCATGTCCGGGTCGTTCTCACCAAGACCCTTGGAGCGGTTGATGGAACACTTCTGGTCGCCGATCTCTTTGAGGATGCCGTTCTTCTCGAGCTCGGTGTAGGCAAAGTAGGTCTTCTCTTTGCAGTTGATCTCGTAGAGCGGCGACTCGGCGATATAGACGTAGCCCTCGTCGATAAGCGTGGGCACCAGGCGATAGAGCATGGTGAGCACGAGCGTGCGGATGTGATAACCGTCGACGTCGGCGTCCGTACAGATGATGACCTTGTTCCAGTTGAGGTTGTCCAGGTCGAAGGCGCCAAGGTTCTTGATGCGCTTGTCTTTGATTTCCACGCCGCAGCCCAGCACGCGCATGAGGTCCATGATGATGTCGGACTTAAAGATGCGCGGATAGTCCTCCTTCAGGCAGTTGAGGATTTTGCCTCGGACGGGCATGACGCCCTGGAACTCGGCATCGCGCGACGTACGAATGGCGCCTGCTGCCGAGTCGCCCTCTACGATATAGATCTCGCGACGGCTCTTGTCCTTGGAGCGGCAGTCGATGAACTTCTGCACTCGGTTGGCCATGTCGGTCTTCTGCTGCAGGTTGGTCTTGATGCTCTGGCGCGTCTTCTCGGCGTTCTCGCGCGAGCGCTTGTTGATGAGCACCTGCTCCATGATCTTGTTGGCGGCATCTTTGTTCTCGATCAAGTAGGTCGAGAGGCGCTCCTTAAAGAATGCCGTCATGGCCTGCTGGATAAAGCGGTTATTGATGGCCTTCTTGGTCTGGTTTTCGTAAGACGTCTGGGTGGAGAAGCAGTTGGTCACCAGCACCAGGCAGTCTTGGACGTCCTGCCACTTAATACTGCTCTCGTTTTTGTTGTATTTGCCCTGTTGCTTAATGTAGGCATCGATGGCGCTGGTCAAAGCGCTACGAGCCGCTTTCTCGGGTGAGCCGCCGTTCTCGAGCCATGATGAGTTGTGGTAGTACTCCTGCATCATGAAGGTGCGCGAGAAGCACATGCACGCGGTGATCTTTACGTTGTAATCGGGCAGGTCCTCGCGATCGCGACCGCGACGGTCGGCCTCGATAAAGAAGGGCTCGGTAAGGTAGTCGGTACCGACCTTCTCGAGCACGTAGTCCTCGATGCCCTTGGGATAGCAAAAATCCTCTTCGGAAAACTCACCATCGTCGCCCTCGATGCGCAGGCGGAAGGTCACGTTGGCGTTGACCACGGCCTGACGGCGCATGGTCTCGCGATACCAATCGTGGGGGATGCTAATGGAGGTAAAGACCTCAAGATCGGGACGCCACTTGATGGTGGTGCCGGTGCGTTCCTCGTCGCTGGGCTCAATCTCGAGTGCCTTCTTTTTGGCGCCGACGACCTTGCCCTTTTTAAAGTGCAGAGAGTACTTGTTGCCATCGCGCCAAACCGTGACGTCCATGTACTCGGAGGCGTACTGGGTCGCGCACGAGCCCAAGCCGTTGGTACCGAGCGAGAAGTCGTAGTCGCCGCCCTGGTTGTTGTTATACTTGCCGCCGGCGTAGAGTTCGCAAAAGACGAGCTCCCAGTTAAAGCGCTTCTCGGAAGGGTTCCAGTCGAGCGGGCAGCCACGGCCATTGTCCTCTACCTGGATAGAGCCATCGCGAAAGGCGGTAAGGGTGATGAGCTTGCCGTAGCCCTGGCGTGCCTCGTCAACGGCGTTGGACAGGATCTCGAAGGCGGCATGCGCGCAGCCGTCGAGCCCGTCCGAGCCAAAGATGACGGCGGGGCGCAGGCGTACGCGTTCCTCGTCCTTGAGCTGGCGGATGCTGTCGTTACCATAGTTTGCGGTGTTTTTTGCCATACTCGCTCTCTCGGTGCTCCCTTGCTGCGTTTAAGTCATATAGATAGTCAAGGTAGCATAGCCCAGCCCACAGACGATTCCATCCAACACGAAATCCATCGAACAATCGTTCGGAGTTCGATGGAGATTTGTTTACTCGGCCAAAACCGAGTCGGTTTTGTCCGAGTAAGTTTGAATAGTGAATCGAAGTTGTTGTGTCCGCATGGCGATGACGAACATGATTTTCATAATGACAGATATAGTTGACATCTTCTGATAGATGCAATATATTTCTGTCATGTTGCAACGGATATCTGTCCACATTTACGAAAGGAGCTCCATGCCGGGTAAGAAAAACCTCCGCATGAAGGCGGCGCGCGCGGCGGCTGGCCTTTCGCAAGCCGACTTGGCCGAGGCCGTGGGCGTTACGCGCCAGACTATCGGTCTTATCGAGGCGGGCGGCTACAACCCCACGCTCAATTTGTGCGTGGCAATCTGTAAGGTGCTGCGCGTTACGTTGAACGACTTGTTTTGGGAAGACGAGAGCGGCGTCGACCCTGACGCTCTTTAGGAGTTCGCTATGAAATTTGAAGATTTAAAACTCGTGCAAAAGTGGCGTGAATATGCCGGCCCAAAGGATGAGCGCCTGGAGGCTGAGAGCGCGAAGATCTACAAGATTGGTTTCGTGCTGCTTTCGTTTGGCATGTTGATGATCTTTTTCTACCAGTTTATAGCTCGACAGGTTGCGTGGGTTCACAGCGACGCCAGTGAAATGCCGCATGGCTTTGCAACGCCGTTCGAGGCAGCCATGTATTTGTGGCTCGTTCTCGTGATGTTGATTTGCGCAGGACTGCAAACGCGGAAGGGCTATGTCGATACTAATCGTTTTGGGCAAACCGAGCATCTTCCTGTTGGATATTTCCTGCTTGTCAGCGGTCTTAGCGGCGCCGCGTTCGCGCTTGTTATTGCCGCAATGCGCTGTATCGCTGAGGCGCAGATCGTACCGCTCGAAAGCGTCTTTTGGTTGGCGAACCTGGCCACGGGCGTGTTCTGCGGTGCGACGATTTTCGCGGCCACGTTTGCTGCCCTGTGCGCAACGTTTTTCACGGCGAAAAGACGCCGTGCCAAGCTCGAGGCAGAACTCGACTCCTCTGACGACATCTAATGTGTAATGGGCTGGCTCTGGGTATCCAGAACCAGCCCATTTGATGTTCGATGAGCCGAGTCGGCGTCTCTCACAAAAGTAACTAGGAGCTAGCGAGGCCTATCCGAATTGACCTCATTGGCGGTGTCGGCTTCGAGCGCCGTGCGGCGGGCGCTGTAGGCGATAAGGCCGGCGCCTGCCGCGGCGAGTGCTGCAGCGGCTGCCGTAAGGGGAGCGTTGACATCGCCCGTGCCCGCAAGCGCGCCCGCTTTTCCGGAGCGCTTGTTATTGCCGTGGTCCTTGCCACTGCCGGAGCTGCTTCCGCCGGAGCCGCCGCCCTTGTCAGTACCGCCGCCACTCGAGCCACCATCGCCGTCTGCTGTCATCGGGGCGTCGTGAAGTCCTATCGTATCCGCGCTGCCGCATACGCCGACCTGAACTTCCGAGCGCTCGCATGCTGCGTCGGGCACATGAAGTTCGTGCAGCACGGCACCCAGCGCCGAGTTTGCGCCCGGTCGAATTTCCTCGAGCGTTACAGGATCGAGCGCCACCAGATTACGCGCCTTCGCATACAGCGTTACGCGTTTGCCCACTTCGTCGCTCCAACTCTCGGGAATGGCGAAGCTCATGCGGAACTGTGCCGTGCAACCCGGTGCCAGCACGGCGTTGCCGTTGTCGGCTACCAGCGGGTGCGTTGCAAAACGTGCGCCCAGCGTCTCGAGCGCGTACTTCACGTGTGCCATGTCGTTGGCCGAAGCGTCCTTGGCAAGCTCTGGATCGTAGATCGAAGCCATGCGTGCGTTCACTCCGAATCCGATGGATGCGCTGGAGAACGGCTGGCTGGAACCCTCTCGGTACAGATCGATCGTGCCGGCGGTCAGCAAGGTGTTGCCGTCGTTTCGCACCGTGACCATGAAGGATTCGCCTGCTGCCCCGGGCACCACCGCGCCCGAGGTAGCGACCGCGCCCGTCGGAGTGGCACACGCCACCAAGGGTACTTCGATGCCGTGCAGCTCCGCCTCGCTCTTCTCCGCGCTCACAATGTGCGTGGCGAGCGCGGAGAGCATGCCTCCCGACGTCAAAAATGTCGTTATCTGATCGATGGGATGGTCCAGCTCGCACATCACGAACGGCTCCGTGAACAGATCGCCTGCCAAGGCGCTGGCGAAGATGCGGAAGTGCTTGCCCATCACTGCTATCGGGTTGCCTTCTTCGTCGTAGGTTTGCCCCACCTTGCCATCGGTGTTCTCTACGTACATCACGCACCGGCCGTTGTTGCTTGCGCTAAACGATGCCGGGCCACAGCCTGCGGCACCCACGGGCTGCGTTGCAAATGCCGATGCGCCTCGCGTCCAAGTAATATGCTGCAGTTGCTCGTTGACGGTTGCCAAAAAGCCCGAATGTTGTGGCCACGGCACCGCGTGGGGTACTGTGGCATCTGGTGGCATAACGCCCCAACCCGCGATGGACTGGCCGATCACGGCATACGATGCGCAGCCACAACCGTTTGCAGTTTCGTATGCAACGGGCACCACCATTTTGCCGTTGATATTCTCGGGTACGCCCAGCTCGATGCTCGATGGCGCTTGCGGAAAGCGGAGGACCTGACGGAACGTGAGGCTGTCGCCCAAATCATCCGACCACAGGGTGAAGCACTCCAGCGCAACCTCAGCCTCGCTGCCGATCGCCTTTTCCGCGGTGGTTCCGCGGCGGTGGAGGTAAGCGCCCGACAGGCGCCCGTCGACCAGCGTCTTGCCCACCGTGATGCGTGGACACTGCAGACAATGGTGGCCATCCTCCTGAAGGCGGCCGCGCGAGATGCTGCGCCACGACGTGTGCGACATCACGCGAACTCCGTCGTTGCTTATGCGCAGGCGCACAACGGACAGTATGCCGGCTGTGCTTGCCGTATCGAAAAGGGTGTTGTCGCCGTCGGGGCGCTCGCCCGAGACCAGCAGCACGTAGGCGTCCTGGTTTTCTCTTCCGTCCGTATATTCCACTACGTCGAAGTCGTAATCGAATATGCCGTCGCGCTCCACGTCGCCCTCGCCAAAGCCAAGGGGGAAGTCCACGGGCATGGGGGCAGACCACGTGCCGTTTGCCTTTGTGTGCACCACCAGGCGCGAGCGGCCATTGTCGCCGTAGTGCACCGAGGCGATACGGAACAGGCATTCTACGCCGGCAATCATTGCCAGCTTCATGTGGGCTTCGCTGAGCACGCCAGTAAACAGCACGTTGTCGCTCGAGGGCTTGATGCCGCCACGCTCGTCCTCCGATACACCAGCAGAATTGGCGTTGGGGTCCGCAACGGCGTTCGCCGCCTGCCTGATATGGGTGTACTCATACATCGGCGCGGCGTTTTCGTCGTTCTCTATCAGTGCGTGGACGAAATGCTCGACCTGTCCCGTGTCGTCGCTTTCTGCATCCGCCTCGAGCTCAATGCGCGTGACCGCTTGATCCCAATCGCGCACGACAGGCGCGACGTTTATCGCGGTGGCTGCAACCTCGGCGCGTGCGAGCAGCTCGGCGTTGGTGACGATGGTGGCCGACGCGATAAACTGCGGCACGCCACCTGCCTCGGCGTTGTCGGCCGAGCCGAAGCGGGCATCCAGCGTGTAAGGCGTATCTCCACCCAATGCGAGCTCAGAGCGCTGGAGCACATACTGGTTGCCATTGTTCACCGACATATTCCACGAATCGAGGAGTGTGGGCCACGACCCCGACCAAGCCTTGGTGGTCCACTTGAACATTAGGAACTGGAGTATCACATCGACATCGACGTCTGCACCCACGCGCAGCCGCGGAAGCTGGTGCCCGTCCGCCTTCTCGTACCCAATGAACAGGGTGAGGGATGCGGCGCCACGCACGGCAGACGAGGCGACGCCTGCAACGCCGGCGCCAAAGGTGACGGCAAGCCCGATCTGGATAGTGAATGAGCCCGACGTGTTGGAATAGTCGAGCGAAATGTTCTTGAAAAACGCCGCGCCGCTGCCGTGCGTGTGGGCACCCACGGCGAGCGCCAGCTTCGCCAGCACCCAGGGGTTGACGTTTAGGAAAAACGGCACCGGTCCTAGGGTAAACTGCTCGGTCCAATTGAGGTCGGTTCTTACCTGGAAGAGGGCCTTAATATTGCCGTATGCGGGGTCGTTGTTGTTACCCCAGGTTTTGCCCACCCAATCGTAGACGAGCGAGCCGTACAGCTGTGTGGCGATATCCATCGTGAACAGCAGCGTGCAATGGTGGCGAAGCAGCTTGGTGTTCCTTGGATCGGTGCCCGAACCGGCACTCATACTCTTGTACTGATTCCACTTCCCCTCCATCTCGTCGAGGTAGCGGTTTGCCTGCTTGGCACCCGACTCACGCGGTGACTTCTTCCAGTACTCCGGATCCGGATTGCCTGAATCGTTCATGTAGCCGACCGGTTTGTATCCTCCGCCAAACAGCACGTACCCGGCAAAAGAGAAATCGAACAAAATGGGAAATGAGGGCATCCAGCACGTGAACTTATTGCCGCCGATGCCGGGAAACGCCGCGGGGAAATCAAACGGGGTGATCTCTTGGTCCATGGTAGTGGGAATGATGGTGGTCGAGCCCGATTCTGCCTTTGCGGCCGGCGCGGTGACAACGGCCATGGGGGAGGAGAGTGTATAGGTTTTGCCCTGATAGTCGAGGACAAAGCGCAGCTTGCATCCTTCCTCCAGAAGGTTTGACGCTGCATCGAGGAACTTGTCTTCGAGCGTGAACATCGCCAGATTATTCGTGCCCGATGCGCTGGCCTTGACTTGGCCAATCTGCGTGACGGTTTCGGGTGAGCTACTCGTGGCGGGCATTACCTTGTTGATGTGCAGCGTTGCCTGTCCACCCTGTGGCAGATGTGCCTGCACGGTAAAGGCGTGCGTGTCGGGTTGGTCGTTTGCCGTGTCGTCCTTCGGCATTGCCATAAACGTGGCATCGGCGTACTGGATGTCCCATTCGTCGAACGTGAGCTGTCGAAAGTACGGCTCGCCATCGGAGAGCGGACGCGTGGGCGCGGTTATGGCGGTGCCGCCCTGGATACGCGCAAGGGGAATCTCGACATCACGGTAGCCCGCCATGCTAATGGAGATGCCGCCGTTAAAGTCGTACGCGTCGAGAAGCGTCGCCTCGTCCACGTAGCCTTCCGAAAGAGGGGTGACCTCAAAGATGGCCGTGCCCTCGTCGTCGGTCGTGGCGGAGAGCTGCTTGCCCGCGGCATAACGCGACGCGAGCGTGACCTGGGCTCCCTTGATGGGCGTATTCTTGTTGGCGACGTCGACCACGACCACACCAAACATTGTGCGCGAGAGAACGAGCACCCTGAAGGGGTCTTCTTCGTCGGCATAGACTTCGGTGGGCGCGAACGGCAATATGAAGGCATTTGCGCTTCCCGGCACGCGCGGCAACATAATGCTCGCCAGCGAGGATGCTCCGGCAACAAGTAACGAACGGCGATCAAGCATCTTTGGCTCCCATCCCGCAGGTATCGGTGGAAATAATCCAATTTTGCGAGAAGGTGCCCCGTGGCGGTAGTGCCGTTCGGGGACCAAAATGTCCAATTTGAGCGCGCGAAAGCGTCAGCCCCCCGGAGCGCTTTCGATACGCCGGGCAGTCTGGCCGCTAACGCAACATATGCGCGACCAGCTCGGCGCGAGTTCCGATACCAAGTTTGGCATACACTCCTGATAGGCGGTTTTTAACAGTGCCCGGCGATACTTCCATGTGGCGTGCGATTTCGGCGTTGGTCCATCCGCGGCAGGCGAGCATGGCCATGGTGAACTCTGTGGTCGTTAAATCGTCGGCCACGTCCTCGCCCGAATCGGGGTTGTGGATGCGTCGCCAGCCGTAGCTGAATCGATACGTAATCTCGATGATGCGTGCGAAATCGTCAGGGTATTGCGATTTTAGGCATGCCTCGATGAGTCCCTGCAAAAGGCCGTGGTGCTCGCCAATGAGCTCGATAAGGCCGTCGGGGCGCGCAATGTTCCAAGAGGCTCCGAAGTGCGTTTTTGCGGCGTCGATGTCCTTGAGGCTCATGCATGCCATGGAAGCTGCCAGGTGCAGGAACAGTTCCGAGATTGGATAGCTTCCCTGTTTCATAATCAGGGCGTTTTCCGCCATGCCCAGGCTGCGGCCGTATTCGCCGCGCAGATACAAGGCGTGCGCCATCACGTAGCTGGCGAATAGGCGCAGGCCTTCGGGCAGATGCGCCGCAAGTGGATAAAACTCTTCAGCAGAATACGGGGAAGGCAAGTGCAGTAGGACGCTCGCGGCCGAGGCGAACAGGATATGCGTGGCGTGGATGGCGGGCGATTCCTCGTCGGCCGGCGTATCGAGGATGCCAGCAAGGCACCGGCGGGCGTCGGCGATACGGTTGAGCGACAGACTGGCGTATCCGCAGATAAAGCATGCAGAATAGCGCAGCGCGGGATCAGTGGCGTCAAGATAGGGGCGCGCCGTCTTGGCAGCGATGGCGGCCTGTCCGCGAAAGTACAGCGCTTCTGCCGTGGCAATGGCGCGCGAATCGGGGTCGGAAATGCCTGCAACCGCAGCGTCAATCTGCCCCGGCACAAAGGCGGTGCACATCAACGGCATGGGAACGCGTGGGTAGCCATCGCAGTCCATCTTCCATCTCCCATCAGGTGGCAACAATGCAGCAATTGTACTCCTGTTGCTCGAGACCCCTTTCGTTTTACTGTTCGGGTAACGCTGCGGATCGTTTTGGAAGGCTTACGAGCATGGTAGTCCCGTCCTCGGAACTTGCTTCGACCTCTACCGTGCCACCGTGAAGCGCTGCAATCTCCCAGACAAGCGCTAGCCCGAGTCCTGCGCCGCCGTATGCCCTGCTGCGGGATTTATCCAGGCGAAAGAATGGTTGGAAGATGCTCTCACGGTACTGCTTGGGTATTCCCGGGCCCTGGTCCTCGACTCGCAGGAGCACGTGGCTGTCGTTGTCGCAGATGGAGACGTTGACAGTCGAGCCGGGGTGGCTGTATCGGATGGCATTTTCGACCAGGTTAAACACCAGCCGATAGAGGAGCGTGTCGCTCCCGATTACTAAAGCGTCTCCAGCACAATTGAGGGCTATGCCCTTATTTTCGGCAAGTGGCGCAAGGTCGCTGAGGACCTCTTCGGACAAGGGACCAAGTTCCACATCGTCCTCGCAAGGAACGCTGCGCAGCTCACTCATCTCGAGCAATACCTTGGCCATTCGAGACATGCGCTCGGTTTGTTCTTGTAGCAGGCCGAGCAGCTCGGCTGTTTCGGGTTGCAAACCGGAGTGCTCGGAGATGAATAGTTCAATCTGTGCTTGCATAAGGGCGAGCGGGGTGCGCAGCTCGTGTGCGGCGTTGCCGGTAAACTGACGCTGTGCAGAGAACCCTTCGCCAAGACGGGCGATCATGTCGTTGAAAGAGGCGCTGCATCGTTGTAGCTCGGTGGGCACATCTTCACTGAGTCTGATTTCGCTTAGGTTGTCAGGCTGCACACGCTCAACCTGGGCTGCAAAAGCCCGTAGCGGTTTGAGCGCACGGCCGCTCACAAAGTATGCCAGCACGCCGCCAAGGAGCGTGACTCCAGCCGTGATGCACCAGGCTGTCGTGCCAAAAGACTCCTGTGCGTCGTTTACGACGATCGTGACCTTGTCATCGGGGGTCGCTTTCGTTGGGTCGAACGCCTGGGGTGAGTCTTCGCCGGTTGCGTTAAGGGCCGAGATGTCACTGCCGATGGCGTCCATGTAGCGCATGCCCGTATAGCCGACCAGGCAGTTCGTCAGCACGCATGCCGCACACGTGAGCAGTGCCGTCATAATCGTTATGCGCCATTGCAGCGAAAGCCCTTTCATTCTCCATCCTCCATAACGTAGCCCTCTCCAATCCGATTGCGAATCGGGTCGTATCCCAAAGCGCTGCGCAGCTTTTTGCGGAGTGACGAGATATGAACGCGGGTTGCGTTGCTAAAGCTGTTCACGCTGCTATCCCAAACGTGCTCGATAAGCTCCTCTTGACTTACCGGACGCCCCTGATTAAGCATCAGGTATTCCAAGATTCCCGTTTCCTTGCGCGTAAGAGATAGAGCCTCGCTGTCCACGGAAGCGATGCGCGCCTTGGTGTCAAAGCGGAGCTTTCCGCAGGTTAATACTATGTCGCTTTGTGCGAAGCGCCTGAGGGTAAGGCTGCGGATCCTTGCCGCAAGTTCGTCCAGATGAAACGGCTTGGTGAGGTAATCGTTGGCGCCGGCATCGAGTCCGTCGACTTTATCGGATACTTCGCCACGTGCGGACAGAATCAGCACCTTGGTCTCGCAGTCGGTTTTCCTAAGTTCCCTGAGCACGGTCATGCCATCGATACGGGGAAGGTTGAGGTCGAGTACCACGAGGTCAAAGACTTCGACGCCCAGCAGGTCGAGCGCCTCCTGTCCATCGTGACAGCAGTCGACGCTGTACGCCAAGTTTCGCAAGCTGCGCGCGATTGCATCGCACAGTGCTCGCTCGTCTTCGACGATCAAAATACGCATAACAGTCTCCTTGCACATTCCAAATCGCGCTTAACACGGATTTTATAGTCGATATGGTCCAATGGTCGCGTAACGAAAGGAGTGGTCGAGTTGTTCAAAGCGGTAAAACCCATGGTACAGGTCGCTATGTTGATCGTCGGAATTGCCATGGTGTGCTTTGGCGTTATGCGTGGCGAGGCGGATGCCGTGCTGGCCAAAGCGATTAGGCTGTGCTTGGAGTGTATCGGAATTGGATAAAAGAGAAAACACCGCGTCGCATGTTTTGGCCCGATTTCGCGGATTCATT
The DNA here is from genome assembly GCA_958353395.1 of uncultured Collinsella sp. Taxonomy (GTDB): domain Bacteria; phylum Actinomycetota; class Coriobacteriia; order Coriobacteriales; family Coriobacteriaceae; genus Collinsella. Next base: position 138,486 of record CATWSG010000001.1, on the reverse strand, counting down.
CAGGCGGCGGCAGCACTTATTACCAACATTCACCTGCCAAACTTTGCCAAAGGCGGCATCTATCAGGGCGCGGGAAAAACAGTCTGCGTACCTGGACTTAATTGCTATTCGTGCCCCGCGGCATCGGGTGCGTGCCCCATCGGGTCGTTCCAGTCGGTGGTAGGTTCATCCAAGTTCAACTTTTCTTACTATGTTACCGGTACGCTCATTTTGCTCGGCGTGCTGCTGGGACGCTTTGTATGCGGCTTTCTGTGCCCGTTTGGCTGGCTTCAGGAACTGCTTCACAAGATTCCCGGCAAAAAGTTCTCCACGAAAAAGCTTAAGCCGCTCACGTACATCAAGTACGTCGTGCTGCTGTTTGCCGTGGTGCTGCTGCCCGTCTTGGTGGTTAACGACGTGGGCATGGGCGACCCGTTCTTTTGTAAGTACATCTGTCCGCAGGGCGTGCTCGAGGGCGCCATACCGCTGGCCATTGCCAATGCCGGCATTCGATCTGCGTTGGGACATCTCTTTACTTGGAAACTTGCCGTTCTCATTGCCGTGGTAGTGCTGAGCGTTTTGTTCTATCGCCCCTTCTGCAAATGGATTTGCCCGCTCGGCGCATTCTATGCGCTCATGAATAAGGTATCCCTGCTGGGAATCCGGGTCGATGCATGCAAATGCGTCTCGTGCGGCAAGTGCTCAAAGGTTTGCCAGATGGACGTTGATGTGGTCCGCGCGCCCAATCATGCCGAATGTATCCGGTGCGGAAAGTGCATCGGGGCCTGTCCCGTCGATGCCATCAGCTATCGCTATGGCCTGGATGTGTCGGCGGAAAAGCTTCCCTTGACCGCCGATAAAAAGTAAACAAGCTTCGACAAAACGGAGGAATGACTATGAAGCTTTCTAAGATTGCGGCCCTGTTTATGGTGCCGGTATTGGCCTTGTGTCTTGTGGCATGTTCGGCGCCCGGTGGCAATGCGAGCGAATCTGCGAGTTCCGATCCTAAGATCACAGAACTCACTGCGCAGAAGCCGGCCAATGCCGACGAGGCCGCCGAGTTGTATGCAAAACTCATGCAAAAGGAGAACGATATCCTTTCGAGTGATAACGCGCTATGGGAAAAGGTATTCAATGCGGCAAATAAAGACTCGGTAATGATTGAGGACGGCAGCAATTACGGCGATTTCCTGCTCAAGACCATCGACGGCGCCAAGGATGAGTTTACGGCGGATGAGCTCAAGACGCTCAAGGCCGGTGCACAGCAGATCAAGGAGATCGAGGACAAGCTCGAGAGCCTGGAGAAGGAGTTCCCCGGCTGTGGAAGCACACCGAGCGCAGGCGAGAGCGTCGACGCTTCGGCCGCTGGCATGACGGCTGGCGCCAATGCTTCGAACGAGGCGACGAAGTTCCCCAGCTTTACGGGCAAGGACCTGGATGGCAACGACGTGAGCAGCGACGAGCTGTTCTCTAAGAACAAGGTCACCGTCATGAACTTCTGGTTCACCACTTGCAAGCCGTGCGTGGGCGAGCTGGGCGATCTTGAGAAACTGAATCAGGAGCTTGCCAAGAAGGGCGGTCAGGTCGTGGGCGTCAATTCCTTTACGCTCGATGGTAACAAGGGCGAGATTGCAGATGCCAAGGACGTGCTGAGCAAGAAGGGCGTGACGTATAAGAACATCTGGTTCAAGTCGGATAGCGAGGCCGGTAAGTTTACATCAAATTTGTTCTCGTTCCCGACAACGTATGTCATCGATCAGAATGGCAACATCGTAGGGGAGCCCATCGTGGGCGCCATCAGCTCCGCTGAGCAGCGCGCAGCGCTCGACAAGCTTATCGACCAGGCGATTGCGAATAGCGAGCAGTAAAAACGTGTAAAGCATGGCGAAGATCGTGTGTCGCTGTGCGAAGTAGTCCGCTACCTTTCAAGATAAGCTTCACCATATAGAGGTCCCGCTCGAGACCTCTTCTTTTGGGCGCCGTCCCGTTCGTTTTTTGGCGCGCTTCGTTACATTCCTCACTGGCGCCGACAAAAAATGGGGATAGAGTAGGACAAACGCGTCGAATACGAACGGCGGGGGAGAGCGGGCGAATGTGCCCGCGTGGGAGAGGTTGCCGTCCATGCTGGAGCTCAAAGGTATTTGCAAAAGGTACGTTACGCAGTCGTTTACGCAGGTGGCGCTCGACAGCGTGAGCCTGTCTTTTCGCGATAACGAGTTCGTGGCCATTCTGGGACCTTCGGGGTCGGGCAAAACTACGATGCTCAACGTTATCGGTGGGCTCGATCATTTCGATTCTGGCGACCTGCTGATCGACGGTATTTCGACCAAAGACTTTCACGATCGCGATTGGGATGCCTACCGCAACAACCGCATCGGCTTTGTGTTCCAAAGCTATAACCTCATTCCGCATCAGACCATTTTGGAAAACGTGGAGCTGGCGCTCACGCTCACGGGCGTGGGGCATGCCGAGCGCCGCCAGCGTGCGCGCGAGGCGTTGGAGAAAGTCGGCTTGGGCGAGCACGTTAACAAGCGCCCGAGCCAGCTTTCGGGCGGGCAGATGCAACGCGTGGCCATCGCCCGCGCCCTGATCAACGACCCCGAGATTGTGCTGGCAGACGAGCCGACCGGCGCTTTGGATTCAACGACATCCGTACAGGTCATGGACCTGCTCAAGGACGTGGCACGCGACCGCCTGGTCATCATGGTCACGCACAATCCCGAGCTGGCGTACCAATATGCCACGCGCATCGTCAATCTGGCGGACGGCAAGATCACCGACGATTCCGACCCCTTTGATGCTGCCAAGGCCGCGCGTCGCGAGGCAAAGCCTACGCGCAAAACCTCGATGAGCTTTGTGACGGCGCTGGGGCTTTCTGCCCGAAACCTCATGACCAAGAAGGGCCGCACGGCCATGACTGCCTTTGCGGGGTCGATTGGCATTATCGGTATTGCGGCGATTCTGGCGCTGTCCAACGGCGTAAACGGCTACATCAAAAAGGTCGAGGAGGATACGCTCTCGAGCTACCCGCTCACCATTTCCAAGCAGGATTACGACCTGTCGTCCATGATGGGCGGACAGGGGGCTGCGGATGATGACTCGCCTGAAAACGTGGATTCGTCCGACGACAGTGCCGGCGGCAAGGCTAAGGGAACCGATAAGATTCCTGTGGTCACGGCCGTAAAGGATATGTTTGCGAGCGTTAAGTCCAACGACATGACGAGCTTTAAGGCATGGCTCGATGCCGGTGGCGACGGCATCGATAAAGAGGTCAACGCCATTCAGTACGGCTACGGTGTATCGCCAGTTGTCTATCGTGCCGGCAAGGGCGATGAGAAGCCTGTCCGGCTGGTGCCCAACGCCATGACCGAGGCCATGAGCGGAGGCGCGAGCTCGGCGGCAACGGTGAGCATGGAATCCATGGGAACCTCGGTCTTTAACGAGATGATTGAAGACCAGAGCCTGCTCGACAGCCAGTACGATGTCGTCGCCGGTCATTGGCCCACGTCCGCAAACGAAGCCGTAATGGTGCTTTCGAGCCGCGGTACGGTGGGCGACTATACGCTCTACAGCATCGGTGCGCTGGATATCGATGAGCTCAACGATCTGGTAAACAGTGCCATGACGGCCGACGGTAAGATTGAGACGCCCGAGACCGGCGCCGACTTTACCTACGATGATGCGTTGTCCACGACGTTTAAGGTGCTGTCGCCGGCCGATGCCTATCGCAAAAACGAAGAGACCGGCATGTGGACCGACATGTCTGACGACGCCGACTTTATGGCTGCCAAGGTTGCCGACGGTATTGACGTGCGCATTGTGGGCGTGGTGCGACCTAACGAGACGGCCAATGCGAGTGCGTTGTCTCCGGGCATTGCCTATACGCATGCGCTGACTCGCCAGCTTATGGAGCGCGCCGCCGATTCGCAGATTGTGCAAGAGCAGCTTGCGCATCCCGAGACGGATGTCTTTACGGGCAAGTCTTTCGACGAACTGCAAGGCGAGGCCAAGCAAGGCGTGGATCTGGGCAGCATGTTCAGTGTGGACGAGGCGGCGCTCAAGAGCGCGTTCTCGTTCGATACGTCTGCACTTTCGGGTGCGGCCGGCGGTATGGACCTGTCGGGTCTTGACTTGTCCGGGCTGGACATTGACCTTTCGGGCGTTGGCAAGGACATCGACTTCAGCGACATCATGGCAAAAGCGCCAACCCCAGATTTCTCGGGTATCTTTGACGGTCTGGAACTCACGCCCGAGCAAATGCAGCAGGTGGGAACACTAGCCAACCAGCTGTTTGAGGGCTTTTTGCAGTCTGATCAGTTTAAGGCGCTGTCGCCCGAAGATCTTAAGGACGCGTCAAAGCTCTCTGCCGCATTCTCGACGTATCTTGAGAATGATGACACAGCTCAGCAAATCCTGGCCCAGCTCAAAGCACTCGGCGGCGATGCCCTGGCCGAGCGTCTGCAGCAGGCGATGAGCGACTATGTGCAAAAGCAGCTGGCTCCGTATCTGCAGCAGGCTATGGATCAGGTGATGAGGGCAATCAGCGAGCAGATAGCGTCGACGGTATCATCCCAGCTCAAGGCGGGCGCGGCAGGGCTTATGGACCAGGTGGCGACGCAGATGTCTTCGAGTTTTGCTAACCTGGCGAGCGCCATGCGCGTGGATGCGAGTGCCTTTGCTCATGCCATCCACTTCAACATGGACGCCGAGGACCTGAGCTCGCTCATGATGAGCTATGCGAAGGCGTCGAAGCTCACCTACGACAACAATCTGACCACGTTGGGCTATGCGGACGAGGCAGACCCCATCTCGGTCAAGATTTTCCCGCGCGACTTTGAGGCCAAGGAGCGCGTGCTCGATCACATCGACGCGTACAACAAGCAGGTCAAAGCCTCTGGCCACGATGAACAGGCAATCTCATACACCGACTACATGGGCATCATCATGGGCTCGGTGACCGACATCGTGAACACCATCAGCTTGGTGCTCATCGCATTCGTGAGTATCAGCCTGGTGGTGAGCTCCATCATGATCGGCATCATCACGTACATCAGCGTGCTGGAGCGCAAGAAGGAGATTGGCATCCTGCGCGCGATCGGCGCGTCGAAGCGCAACGTGGCCAACGTATTCAATGCCGAGACCTTTATCGAGGGCCTTATCGCCGGCGTCTTTGCCATTGTCGTCGTGGTGGCCGTGAGCTTTCCGGTTAATGCCTGGGCGCTTGCTGCCAAACAGGTGCCCAATCTGATGAGCCTGCCCGTGCAGGATGCGCTGGTGCTCATTGCGATTTCGGTGCTGTTGACGGTCGTTGCCGGCCTGCTGCCCGCCCGCAGCGCGTCCAGGAAGGATCCCGTGGAGGCCCTGCGCTCTGAATAATGTGACAAGGGACGGTCCCTTTGTCACATTGAGCGGCTTGTGAATTCGAGGTCTAATACTTTTCCGAGAAGTGAACGAGTCAAAATGGACCACCGAAGCGTCGACACTTTTGAGATGCAATTTCCTGCGGTTTTGATTGTTGAATCCTGCGGTTTTGGCGTCAGAAAATGTCGATGCTTCGGGGGTCCAAAAACGGTCGTTCACTTCTTGGAAAAGTATTAGACCTCGAGATATAGACGATGTTTGCGAGCGGCAATTAGAGCGTAAGCCTTTAGTTCTTCTTTGCAGAGAGCATGAGCCTAATTTCCGGATGGGTGTATTCGTCGAACTCTTCCTTGGGCTCGGTGTCAAAGGTGTAGTACGACTTGATAGATTCGTCCTCCGTCTTGATGCTGATTTCTTCATATAGGGATCCGGCTAAAAATGCCTGTTTAAATTCATCCGACAGGCCGCATGGCGTGAGGAGGGCCGGTGTGGCAACGGAAATGTCCAACCCGTTGAGCGGGGCGCAGAGCGTCGCGATATCCTGCTCGGCGCGGGCGAGGTTGTCTGCGAGGCTTGCCTCGGGGTCGATCTGACTGGTGTAATCGACGTCCGTGAGCATGCCGTCTGCATCAAAAGAAAGGTAGACATAGGCCGCTTGAGCGCCGAGGTCATTGTCGCGTAGATAGCCGATAATGCGGTAGCCGTAGTCGTGATACGACTCGTATGGGTCGTCTGCCGCGACGCGTTCGCACGCGGGCTCCAAGGCATCTTGCGCGATGGCGAGCTGCTCGGCGGCTGTAGCCTTTCTTGCCTGAAGCTCGTTATTTCCCTGGACAAACTGCGGGATGTAGACACCAAGCAGCACAATGACGGGCACTGCGATGAGCGCGATAATCTGTTTCTTGGCGCTCGGAATCGCAACGCCGTATGCAGCCGCCATGGCCTCGGCATTGCTCGAGGTCTCGGCCAGCACGTCTGCCGCCGTGGCGACTGCCCCCACGGTGCTGGCGACCTCGGCGGCACCGCCCAGGTTGCGTGCGAGATCGTTATCGCTGTTCTTGAGCAGGCGGCCGGCAGCTTGCGTGGCAAGCACACCGGCGACCTCCGCGGAGCGGTCTTTGTTGGTTTGGGCTATTGCAAGCCTGCTCTGCAGCTCCTTCCACTGTTTGCCCTGCATTCCAAAGCGCGGCGCAAGAGCGCAATAGCAAAAGATGGCGAGTTCGATTACGGTGAGTGCGATGGCGGTATATACGCCCGCGGGTTGGAATTCCTTTTGGTGGAACGCGATATCGTTGATCATTTGGAGCGGCAACATCAACAGGCATGCTGCGAACGACATGACGAGTGCGGTCGCTGCGATCTTGGGGTATGTGCAGTACCGCTGGATGCGTTTCTTTTCTTGTTCGGTGAGCTGCTGCATGGGGGCCTCGACTCTCATCGTTTTTAGGCGATGCGCACACGCTCTTGAGTATAGATGAGTGGAGGGTGTCTGTTGTTCAGACATAGCGGTCAACAGCATGCTGTTGGTGCTCGCTTGATCGTGGGCGCCATTCACCTTCGTTGCACAGCGACGACTGGTTGGCTGGTTGGCGTCAAGTAACCGCCTCCGCCTTGTGGGCCGCCTCAAGGACAAGGCATAATGCATGTGACAAAGGGGCGATTCCTTTGTCACGTTCGTTGATCTGAGAGTAGATGTTGATGATTCTATCGTTGGCCCCCATGGAGGGGATTACCGGGCATGTGTTCCGTTGCGTGCATGCGGAGTGCTTTGGCGCGCTCGATTGTTATTACACGCCGTTTTTGCCGCCGCCGCGGGTGGGCAACCGCTTTGGCGGCAAGGCGTTTAAGGAAGTCGATCCGGCTAACAACCAAGGGCTTAACGTGGTGCCTCAGTTGATGTCCAAGAACGCGGACGAGTTTGTGTGGGCGGCACAGGTGCTCGCCGACATGGGCTACCGCGAGGTCAATCTCAACCTTGGCTGCCCCTCGGGGACGGTTGTTGCCAAGGGCAAAGGATCGGGCTTTTTGCGCAACTTGGATGAGCTCGAGGTGTTCTTGTGTGATGTGTGCGAGCGCTCGCCGTTGCCGGTATCGGTAAAAACCAGGCTGGGGCTGGAAAGCGACGACGAATACGAGCGCGTACTCGATCTATATTGCCGCATGCCGCTGGCAGAGCTGATCGTGCATCCGCGCGTGCAGAAGGACCGTTATGCGGGCTCGCCGCGCAAAGAGTTTTATGGCGAGACGCTGGAGCGTGCGCCGTTCCCGGTCGCCTACAACGGCGATATTTTTGATCTTGAGGATATGGACGCGCTGGTGGAGGCCTATCCCGGCACGCGCCATGTGATGTTGGGGCGTGGCCTGCTCGCGAATCCCGCTCTGGCTCGCATGGTCAACGGCGGCCTTGCTGCCACGGCAGCCGAAGTGCAGCGTTTCCACGACACACTGTTTGCGGCCTATGCAGAAGAGATTGGCGGTAACGCGGTCTTTCGTATGAAGGAGTGGTGGTTCTACGCCAAGTGCGCTTTCGCCGACCCCACTACCGTCCACAAGCTCGTACGTAAGACCAAAAAGGTCGACGAATACCGCGCCGCCGTCGAGCGCGTCTTTCGCGAGCAGCCACTTGCGCCCATAGCCCGCTTCTACGGCTAGTTAGCCATTGGGGACGTTCTTTAACGACTAGTCATTTTAGAACGTCCCCAATGGCTATGTTGCAAAAGCTGTACGTCAGCATCCAAAGATGTCGAAAAATGTCGACTTTGGATGCTGGTGTACATGTTTGGGTGTGGTGGGTAACTAGGCAATCATTGCATCAAGCGTGATGAGCTCCCTGAGTCGCTCCGTGCGTGTTTGCCCATGGCGCTTTGCTTTTGCGTCAAAGGCTTCAAGGACCGATTCGCCCACACGTGCCGACAAGACAGCGCTCGGCTCATCAGAGATCGGCGGCCTTCCCAGCTTAACGGTGCGGCCTTTCGGCCATTCATCTTTTTCGTAAGCTTCCGCGGCTTTCTCTAACTCTCCAGGGGCAAATCCCATCATTTTTTCAAGCTGCTCAGCATCCATGGCGCCTCCTATCGATCGACATAATGTCGAGCGCTGGTTCTCGGATTCCCTTTTTTGTATACAGTTTTGTAGACAAAAATACAAGCAGTTTATCGGGACAATTAGCTTGTTTTGATCCGCCTGCTCGATAGGAAATGAGCATTGACGGCTTCGATACTCCTTTGCTTTTCAGCTTGGAATTTGGATGCTCGTTGAACTTCCGGAGGGGAGCGTTTTATTAAGCTATCGAGATTCTGGGCAGGAGCTCTCACCGGTCTTCGATAGTGGGACCAGCTTAATTCGCGACACAGTGTGTCGCGAATTGGAGTAGTCGTTGGGTGTCCTTCAATGGCTAGTCATACAAGAACGTCCAAGTGCCGGATTTTGTCATTTAGTATCGTTCTCAGCGACTATTCTGGAGGGTCGTGGTCAATAAAGGGCAAATATGAGTACTGTTGCCATTATGGTTGCATTTATTTTGCTATAAATAGTAGCTCCTGATGAGATTTGTTCCCATTAGGAGCTACGTTTATTGAACATATGAGGAGAAATAACGTCGTCTGCGGACGAGTGGAACGTTGAATAGTTCCTGAAGTGATCAAAATCGCTGCTACTAAACAGGTAGCAGTACTCATATTTGCCCTTTTTTGACCACAGCCCTCTCGGAAACCCTTTCCAGAGGCGTCAAACAGCCATAATCCAAAGGCCATCTCAAACAACTAGTCATTTAAGAACGTCCCCAATGACTACCTCTGCAAAAAACTGTACACCAGCATCCAAAGATGTCGAAAAATGTCGACTTTGGATGCTGGTGTACATGTTCAGGCCGTATGGGGTGGGGCCTTGGACGGACGGGATGCGCGTACTAGAGCAGGTTCTTCTGTACCCACGCGATGATGTCGCTTGACTCGTAGAGCGGCTTGCCGTCGATGAACAGGCAGGGAACCTGGCGTTTTCCGCCGACGGCGATGAGCGTCTGCTCGGCTTCGGTATCGGTCGAGATATTGCGCTCGGGAATGGTCACGCCGTTATCGGCAAGGAAACGCTTGACCTTTATGCAATACGGGCAGCCGGTCATAACGTACAGCGTGAGCTCATGATCAGTAGCCATAGGTCTCCAATCGGTTGAGGTTTTGATTGAAATACCCAAAGCCGCCGCGGTCTATGCGCGCGTCAACGACGACTCGATGGCTTGGACCAGAAACGCCGTGGCTCCGGTGCCGCAGGGCTTGTCGTAGTAGTCAACAAAGCGCTGATCGGCCAGATAACCGTGGGCGAGGCCCAGATACGCTTCGTTCTGGGGCTCGTGTCCCCAGTTAAGGACAATCCACCGACGGTGCATTGCGACAAGTTTGCGGGCCTCGTTACTCTCTGGATCGCTGTCGCCCATGGCAATCGAGAGCTGACCCAAAATAGCGCGTTCGAGTTCCTTCATGTCGTTCCACGTCTGAGGGTCCATGTCCAGCAGCGCTTCGTTTGCTGCATCGATAGCCTCATCGCCATAGCGCGCCCGCGCTTCGGCGCCGTAGCGCTCCTCGTTTTCCCGCACGGTGCGCCAGCGTTCCAGTTGCGGCAGCACGGCGCCCATGAGCGAGACGGCTTCATCGAGCGACATGCCAGTGTTTTGTGCCAGCCGCGGGGCGCAATCCTCTATCATTGCCTCCATGGTGGTGTCGTAGGTGTACTTGCCGTGGTCGTAGCACCATTTGCAGTAATGGTCGGTCGTGGCGCCTGTGGCATCGGTGCCGCAGTCGTCGGGCGTGAGTATCATGCCGCAGCTCTGGCAATAATGCTCGGGCATTTCGAGCAGATGAGACAGTGGCTCGCCGGTCACGGCGGCAATGAGCTTCATCATGTCGATGCCCGGTGTGACCTCGCCGCGTTCCCAACGGCTGACGGCTTGGCGTGTGACGAAGAGCTTGGCGGCGAGCTGCTCTTGGGTAAGGCGATGGGCGCGACGGACAGCGATGAGCTTTTCTGCAAAGGCCATAGCGGCTCCTTTCTGCTGGTTGATGGCTTAAGCATACGCGGCGGCAGGCGCCCTTCCAAGCAACCGTTGGTTGCACGACAGGAGTCCGCGGCGAAGAATTGCGCGCAACGCCCCACGCCTCCATGCCGTACAATGACCGGCATGGAACCTATTGCACACATACATACCGACCTGCCGCAGAAGTTCGGCATCCCGCGCAACAGCTTTTTGGCGCCCCATCTGCAGGGACGAATCTTTTTTGAGCCGGAATTTGCCTCCAATGCAGCGGTTGAGGGCCTGGACTCCTTCTCTCACCTGTGGCTGCTGTGGCGCTTCGAAAACGGAACGCCCGGCGGCACGGCTAAGGATATTGCCGTCGACGCTAAAACGCAGGACAGGTCCGGCACCAACGCAAAATGGTCGAAAACCGTGCGTCCGCCGCGTCTGGGCGGAGCCGAGCGTGTGGGAGTGTTTGCCACGCGCAGTCCGTTTCGCCCTAATCCCATCGGGCTTACCTGCGTCAAGCTCGATCGTGTCGAGCTCACCGACGATGGCCCCATCATTCATGTGCTGGGGGCCGATCTGCGCGACGGCACGCCCATCTACGACATTAAGCCCTATATTCCGTTTGCGGATTGCCACCCGGATGCGACCGGCGGCTGGATTGAGGGTGCTCCGTGGCAAGAGCTCGATGTTGAGTTTCCGCAGGCGCTGCAGGATATGGTCCCGCCCGCAAAGCTCCCCGCTCTGGTCGAGGTTCTTCGCCAAGATCCGCGCCGCGCGGGCAGCAAGCACGAGCCAAACCGCGTTTACCACTTGGCTTACGCCGGGCTCGACATATCGTTTACGGTCGACGGAGCCAGGTTGACGGTAACCGCCATCAACGACGCGCGAGACTAACCGGCCATTCGTCCGCACCCGTCAAATTAAGCGCCAAACCCCATGCCAAAACCGCCCACGCTGGTGGACAATAACGCCTACCAAAACAATCACTTTGCACGGGAGCTCAGCATGAAATACGACTTTAGCTCGCTTATCGACCGCCACGGCATGGACTCCATCGCCGTTGACGCTTGGGGTGAGATCCCCGGTATGGCTCCGAACGCACCCGACGAGGGCTTCGACCGCATTCCCATGTGGGTGGCCGACATGAATTTTGCCACGGTGCCCACGGTCCAGGAACACATCATTCAGCGCGCCCAGCACCCCATGTTTGGCTATTTCAATCCGCGCCCCGAGTATTTCGACCGCATCATCGAATGGCAGAGCCGCCGCAATGGCGTCGAGGGCCTGGCGCCCGAGCACATCGGCTACGAAAACGGCGTGCTGGGCGGTGTCGTGTCGACGCTGCGTGCGTATGTCCAGCCGGGCGATGCGGTGCTGGTCCATAGCCCCACCTACATCGGCTTTACCAAGTCTATCGAAGCCGCGGGCTATCGCATTGTCAACAGCCCGCTTAAGCTCGACGATCAGGGCGTGTGGCGCATGGACTTTGAGGACATGGAGCGCAAGCTCGCCCAAAACCACATCCATGCCGCGGTGTTCTGCTCGCCGCACAATCCTTGCGGCCGCGTATGGGAGCGCGACGAGATCGAGCGCGCCATGGACATCTATCGCCAGCACGATTGCGTGGTGATCTCGGATGAGATTTGGTCCGATATCATCCTGCCGGGGCACAAGCACATCCCGACGCAGTCGGTGAGCGAGGATGCCCGCATGCGCACGGTTGCCCTCTATGCGCCGAGCAAGACGTTTAACCTGGCTGGTCTGGTCGGCAGCTACCACATTGTCTACAACGAGACGTTGCGTGACCGCATGTGCGCTGTGTCCAACAAGACCCACTACAACGAGATGAATGTCCTCTCCATGCATGCGCTTATCGGTGCCTATCAACCGCAAGGCTACGAGTGGGTGGACGAGCTCAACCAGGTGCTTGCCGGTAATATCGAGTACTTCTGCAATTATGTGGACGAGCATTTTAAGGGCGTGTCCTATTCGCGTCCGCAGGGCACGTACATGGTGTTTCTGGACTGCACCGAGTGGTGCCGCGAGCATGGCCGCGATATTCAGTGGTTGCTCGACGAGGGAGCGCGCGTGGGCGTGGGGTATCAGGATGGCCGTCCGTTCCGCGGGCCCTGTCACATTCGCGTGAATCTGGCGCTGCCTCTTTCGCGCGTGAGGGAAGCGTGCGACCGCCTGGACCGCTACGTTTTTAATGCACGGTAAGTGAGCGCTGCATGCGGGGCTTTCTGCCAAGTCGGCTGGAAGGCCCCGCATGGTAAAACGTCTGTAACCATTGGGCGCTCGAGTGGTTTCATTTGCTATTATTTTTAACCATTTCAGTCTGTAAACAGGATCGTCTGGAGCTCGATGAAAAGACCCCGTCGCTCGGTTGCCATTTCGTTGTTTGTTGTGCTTGCAGTGCGAGCGCCTTTGTCGTAGCGATAGCTGGCTGTTCTGGGTCGAATGACGAAGCCTCGACGTCTGCATCAAAAGGTCTGGACGCCTCACAAGCCAAAGACGACAACCTTAAGACGCTCAACGTCGGAAGCGACCTCTATCCACCGCTTGTGTATACCGACGAGTACGGCGATATCGTTGGCCTGGATGTCGAGATACTAACCGAGGCTTTGGCCCGCATTGGTTACAAGCCAAAGTACCAGCTGATCGATTGGGAAAAGAAGGAAGAGCTGCTGGCGAGCGGCGAGCTCGATTGCGTCATGGGCAGCTTTAGCATGACGGGTCGCGAAAACGAGTATCGTTGGGCTGGCCCGTACCTTGCGAGCCGCCAGGTGGTCGCGGTCGATCTCCAGAGCGATATCTACACGCTTGCCGATCTTGAGGATAAGATCGTGGCGGTTCAGTCCACCACCAAGCCCGAGGGCATTTTGCTCAATCGTACAAATGAAAACGTTCCGCAGATCAAGGAGCTCTACAGCTTCTCGGACCGTTCATACCTGAACCCGGCGCTCGTCGAGGGCCTGGTCGACGCCATCGCCGCGCATGAGTCCTCGCTGCTCACCTACGAAAAAGACTATGGTGTGACGTATCGCATCTTGGATGAGCCGCTGCTAGAGGTTGGTTTGGGCACCGCTTTCGATATCAACGATACGCGCGGCATCGACGTTAAGCTCACTCATGCCTATCAAGAAATGCTAGCCGACGGCACCATGGAACGCCTGGTGTCAAAGTATTTTGATGACCCTTCGCCATTTTTGAATATGGAGGGTCTGTCATGATCGATGCGCTCGACCACGCCGCTCAGGAGCGGGGCAATCGTTCGGCAGGGGTATGGCTCCTTGTCGCCCTGCTGGGGATAGCGCTCTCGGTTGTTGCCGGCATGATGAGCTACGGTTATACGACGGCCCAAGCCGAGCAGCGCTTTGCCGACGTTGTCGATTACGTGGCGACGCAGAGTCTTTCCTACGATGCATTCAATAGCGCCTATACGACCAAAAACCTGATTCGCGTTATGGAGATTGCCGGAGAGGCAGCGCGCGATATGGAGCGCGACGGCTCGGTGGATAACGCCACGCTGGAGCAATATGCCGACCAGTTCAACGTGAGTGCACTGATCGTGACGGACGCATCGGGCAGCTTGGTGTCCGAGTGCTCGACGGATGACGTGGGCTACGAGTCGCTCGCTACGTATCTCAAGGAAGCGCCCGTGTTGGAGGTGGCAGCCCATCCGCTTAAGTCCTATACCGCCCGTATCACGCTTGCGGATGATTCGGTCGCAGACATTGGCTGCGTGACTCGGCAGGATGGCGAGGGCATCGTTGCCGCAGTGAGACACCAGAGCGCCAAGGCGGTCGCGAGCAATACGCTCAAACTGCAGAGCTTGCTCGGTGGTTATGAGACCATCGACAGCGGCAATATCGTGATCGAAAGCGACGGCAAGGTCGTTGCGACCAATGCCGTTGAACCCACCATATTGGGCGTGTTTGATCTGCCTGCGACGGATGTCTTCATTGTCGACGGTATAAAGGATCGATGCCCGGCTGGTAAGGTCAGATTGGTTAACGCCAACGGCGAGTGGTATTTGGGCACATTTGGAAAAGCGCGCGGGTTCTACGTGTACACCTATGCCTCGGCGCGGCGTTACTTTGAGGTCGTCGCGGCTGTTGCTGCCGGCGTGCTGGTGCTCTACAGCGGTGTTGTAGCCGTTGTCGTGATGGTGCGTCGCCGCGCTGATCGTCGACGTTTGACGGACTTGCTGCAGCAGGAGCGCGACTATGGCGACAAGCTGGCAAAGGCAGCGCGTGAGGCCTCGTCTGCCAACTCTGCAAAGACGGAGTTTTTGCGCCGCATGAGCCACGATCTGCGCACGCCCATCAACGGCATTCGCGGCATGGTCGAGGTCGGCGATGCCAATGCGGACGATCTGCAAAAGCAGACCGAGTGCCGCTCAAAGATCTGGACGGCATCGGGACTGCTGCTCGACCTTGCCAACGAGGCCCTGGATATGAGTCGTCTGGAGAGCGGGCAGGTCGACCTGGAGCTTGTTCCCACAAACTTGGTGACCCTCAACCACGAGGTACGCGATATTCTGGAGCGCCAGGCCGAGGAGCGTCTGGTGACAATTATCTGCGACCAGCAGACGCTCAATCATCCCTATGCGCGGGTGAGCGTGACGCACCTCAAGCGCTTGTTGCTCAATATTGCCGGCAATGCCGTCAAGTACAACCGCCAGGGCGGCTATGTTCGCCTGGTGTGCCGTGAGGTGGAGCCAGCGAATGGCGTCCCCGTCTATGAATACACGATCGCCGACAACGGTATTGGCATGAGCGAGGAGTTCCAACAGCACCTCTACGAGCCTTTTTGCCGCGAGGAGCAACAGGTGGAAGGCGCTTCATCGGGAACTGGCCTGGGCGCGCCTATCGCAAAACAGTTGGTCGAGCTTATGGGCGGAACCATGAGCTTTACGAGTGTCTTGGGGCAGGGGACGACGTTTACCATCCGCCTGCCGTTCGAGAAGTGCGACCGCTCCGAGATTCCTCAGGCAGTTCCCGCGGATACTGGCGATGACGATGCACTTCAGGGCTTGCGCGTTTTGCTCGTAGAGGATAACGATCTGAATGCCGAGATCGCACAGTTTACGCTCGGCCGTGCCGGTGCCGTCGTGACGCATGCTAAGGACGGCGAGTCTGCCGTTGAGGCGTTTGCCGCGAGCGCACCGCACGAGTACGACGTGGTGTTGATGGACATCATGATGCCTGGCATCGATGGCCTTGAGGCCACGCGTCGAATTCGAGCACTCGATCGCGAGGATGCCGCGACCACGCCGATTATCGCCGTGAGTGCCAACGCCTTTGCCGACGACCGCAGGCTTTCGCGTGAGGCGGGCATGAACGCGCACTTGAGCAAGCCTGTGAGCTCGCAAGAGCTCGTCGAGGCGTTAGCGCACATCGCCGCCGCTTCATAAGCATATGGCCCGGTTCCAAGGTGGGTTGGAACCGGGCCATATTGTTATTGATGAGGCTTGCTGAGGGGCTTACTTTTCCTGAATCTGCTTGCCGCAAAGATGCTCAATCGTAATCTCGTAGAGCTGGACGCCTTTAATGTCCTTGGCGATTTCCTCTTCGACTTCTTCGGCAGAAGGGTAGTACTTAAGCGCGAGCTGGCGGACTTTATCCTCGATAAACGCGGGGGTGTCATTCGCCAGGCGACAGCGGCCAAAGACCACGGTACTCATAACGTAGGGAGCCCAGTCACCGTCCTGGTACCACTCGTTGCCGTAAACGGTAAAGCAGACCTTGTCATCGCGCTTGAGTGCGTCGACCTTGTGGCCGGCCTTGGCGCCATGGAAATAAATCCTGTCGTGCTCGGCGTCAAAGAAGTAGTTGACGGGAATGGCGTACGGGTAGCCATCGTCGCCGTTGACGGCAAAGACGCCGCGCTTGCAGGTGGCGAGCAGTTCGCGCGCTTCCTCGTCAGTGATGGCGCGTTTCTTTCGACGTAAGGGCCTAAACATCGTTGGCTTCCTTTCTGGTCGTGCGTGGTGGTTGAGCACAAACTATAGCGAAACGGATCCGTTTTTCTTGATGCGGGCGAGTATGTTTTTGAGCTTGTTAAAGTCGAGCGGTTTGGACAGATGGGCGTTCATGCCGGCGTCGTGTGCCGCCTTGGCGTCCTCGGCAAAGGCATTGGCGGTGAGCGCGATGATGGGGATATCGGCTGCATCGACCTTCTCGCTCAGACGAATCGCGCGGGTTGCCTCGTAGCCGTCCATGTCCGGCATCATAATGTCCATCAGGATCGCATCGAAGCTGCCGGCGGGACGGCCAACGTATAGGTCGACCGCTTCGTTGCCATCGGCGGCGCGAGTTACGACAATGCCTTCGCTTTCGAGCAGCGCCTGGGCAATCTCGGCATTGAGCTCGTTATCTTCTGCCAAAAGAACGTTCATGCCGGCAAGCGAGCAGCTGTCTGCTTGCTCGTCCGCGCGTTCTCTTGCCTGAGGGTCTTTGTCGATATCGAGCGGAATCTGGACGTTGAACGTACTCCCCACGCCAACCTCACTCGAAATCTCAATCGTGCCGCCCATCAGTTCAATAAGCGACTTGACGATTGGCATGCCCATGCCGGTTCCTTGGAATTTGCTGCGCGCATCGTCACCTTCTTGGGCAAACGGCTCATAGATATGCTTTAAAAACTTGGGAGTCATACCAATGCCGGTATCCGAAACGCTAAAGCAAAAGAGCGCGCGCCCGTTATCGAGTGGCTTGGTATTTGAGCTAAAGGTGACGGAGCCGCCGTGCTTGTTGTACTTAATGCTGTTGTCTAACAGGTTGATCATGATCTGTCGGATATGGGTGGGACTGCCGATCATGTATGGCCCCGTGGCGTACGGCAGACTATTGTCCTGCATGGTGATGGCGTTACTGGACGCGCGGAGCTTGCACAGCACCAGTGTATCGTCACAGAGCTCTTTGAGGTTAAAAGGCGTATGCTCCAGTGTTAGCTTGCGGTCTTCGATTTTGCCCATCTCGAGGATGTCGTTGATCAGCGAGAGCAGGTGATTGGCGGCAACGCGCGCCTTGGCACGGCTCTCGCGGGCGACCTGGATATCGCCTTCCTTCAATTCCTCGATCTCGATAAGGCCCAGGATACCGTTGAGCGGCGTTCGGATGTCGTGGCTCATGCGCGTGAGGAATGCCGTCTTAGCGGCGTTGGCAGCGTCGGCTTTTTTGCGCTCGGTTCGAGCGCGCACGAGCGCCCAGATGAGCAGGACGATACCGACCGACAACATACCGATGAGGGCAGCTGCAACGGCGGCACGGTTGCGATAAAGGAACTGAAGCGTGTTGGATTCCTGGGCCGTGTACGACGTGGAGGAGTAATTGCTTGCGGAGAGCGATTCTCCGGCATTGATGATGCCCTTGTTGACGATTCCCAGCAGCTCGGGCTTTCCGCGCGAAATCCAGCACGAGAGCTCACAGGTGTCAGGGAGCTCGGCCGTCTCGCAGTTCTCGAGATCATAACGGTCGCCGATGGTTTTTACGCGTGAACTGGGGGGCGAGGATGCAGTGCACCGTTCCCTTCCTGAGGGCGTCGAACGCTTCATCGTCGGATTGGCATTCGGTCACGGTCGCTGTGGGGAACAGACTTTCGAGTACATTTCGGTTGATAAACGATGATTTGGTACAGGCGATGTTCTGAAGGTCTTTGTTCAGGTTGCTTCCGGTGTGGATGGCGGTGAGGGTTGTGGTCCCCAACGATATCGACTGCACAACGCCTAATTGCTCGGCAAACCAGTAATCTCGGTATACCGGCAGCGCAACGTCGATGCTTCCCTTTGACAGGGCCTTTGACATCATCTTGTAGTTATCAAAGGCGACGGTTTTGACCGTGATGCCAAATTTATCGTGCAACGTCGTCGCAAGCGATGCGAGCGAACCTTCCATTTTGCCGTCTTCGTCTTCGTTGCAGTAGGGGAGTTTGCCCGTAATGTAGCCGAGCGTGATGGTGTTGTCATTTGCTTCGAGCCAGGAACGTTCGGGGCCGTTGAGCGATGATGAACCGCTGTTTTGGGCCGAGTAGTTAGATTTGACTTCGTCGATATAGCGTGGGTTGACGCGGGCGATTGCCGACATGGCGGCATTGATGTCGTCCCTTAGGTCGGGGCGGCTTTTGGGGACGGCAAAGTAGTAGTCGCTCGAACCAACGTAGAACATGGGTGACGCATCGGGCGACGAGAGCGTGTCGTTCATGATGATGGCGTCGACCTCGCCGTTTGTGAGCGCGCCAAAGAGGGCGCCGCCAGTGTCGATTTCTTTATAGGTGCAGGTAATGCCTTCGTTGGCGAGCCACTGCTGGCCAACGAAGGTTTGCATAACGTCGGGGTTGTAGCCGATGGTAAGGCCTTGGAGCGCTTGGGGTCGCCCTTGGCCAGATCGTCGCGATCGGGCTTGGCGTAGATGTAGTAGCGCTCGGTGCCCTCGGGGTTCGAGGAAAAGAGCAGCTTTTGGGCGCGTTCCTCGGAGTAGGAGATGTTGGGCATGAGGTCGATCTCGCCTGCCTCGAGCATGTCCATAAGCTCGGTGAAGGTGCCGGAGACGTATTCGTACCGCCAGCCGGGCGTGTAGTACGACAGGGTCTGGAGGTACTCGTAGCCCCATCCCGAAAGACGCTCCCCGGGGGTGCCGTTCTGGAAGCCTTCGCTGTTGACGAGCCAACCAACGCGGACCGTCTTGACTGGCTGACTAGAGTCATCGGCAAAAGCCTGGACAGGCGCGATAGAACTCAGCACGACAAGCGCGGCAAGCACAACGGCCAGGGCGCGATATATAACTGAACGAAGGACAGTGGCGGCTCTCACATGCAATCCTAACGAATCGAGACATTACCGCATAAGGATACCAGCTCAACCTGCCCAGTCGGCAGCTGCACCGCTAAACGCTCCCGCCCGGCAGTCATTGGGGACGTTCTTAAACGACTAGTCATCGGGGACGTTCTTGTTTGACTAGTCATTTAAGAACGTCCCCAATGACTAGTTTCGTTTGCGGGGGAGGCGTGGGACAATACCGAGCGAACGTGATTGGGCGTCTGGGAAAAGGGGTCGCGATGAACAAGTTGAGGACGCTTGCCGACGTGTTGCGCCAGGCTGGCTTTGCGCGCATCACGGGCCTGTTTCTTATCTTCTATCTGCTGTGCTCGACGGCCGTTTGGCTGTCCGAGCCCACGACCCTCACGTTTGGCGATGGCCTGTGGTTTAGCTTTGAGACGGTCTCGACCATCGGCTTTGGTGACATTCCGGCCGAGACACCGGTTGCCCGCGCCATTACCGTCATTCTGAGCGTCATCAGCATCTTCTACATCGCCATGCTCACGGGCGTGGCGGTGAACTACTGCAATACGCTTATCAAGATGCGTCAAAAGGACACCATGGCACGCTTTATGGATGATCTGGAGCATTTGGAAGAGCTCGATCACGACGAGCTTGCCGATCTTTCGCGTCGCGTGCGCGAGTATCGTCGACGCCAGCGCTAAGACGAACGTCGTGCGCCACAACAGGGGGGCAAATATGAACATCACCGTGTATCTGGGCGCCAACGCTGGCAATGACCCGGTGTTTCTGCCTGCAGTGCGAGAGCTCGGCACGTGGATTGGCTCCAACGGCCACGCGCTGGTATACGGCGGCTCCAAGTCGGGCCTGATGGGTGCGCTCGCCGATAGCGTACTCGAGGCGGGTGGACACGTGACGGGTGTTGAGCCGAGCTTTTTTATCGAGGCAGAGTTTCAACATGACGGTATCGATGACCTCATCGTGACGAGCGATATGGCGGAGCGCAAGGCCAAGATGATTGAGCTCGGCGATGCGTTCATCGCCTTTCCCGGTGGGACGGGCACGCTCGAGGAGATTGCCGAGGTCATGTCCGCGGTGTCGTTGGGACACCTGAGTGCTCCGTGCATCCTGTATAACCTGGACGGTTACTACAACGACCTCAAGGCGCTGCTCGGGCACATGATTGATAAAGGACTTTCGAGCCCGAGGCGCCAGCACGGCATCTACTTTGCCGACGACTTGCGCGAGATTGCCTCGATTATCAACGGATAAGTCTTGAGCCTGCCCCACTATGGCTCCCAATGGTGCCGTTTGCAGCGCAGATGGTTAGCTTGTCTGGGCCACACTCGCTCTACAATAAAACGTATCTATGTCGACTTTGACCGCGGGAGGACCCGATGGATAACCTTGCCAAACCCACAAACCGCGCGCTCTTTTTAGTTAGCGTTGCCGTGACCGGTGCGTTCGCAGGTGCCGCGGTCTGGCTGTTCTTTTTTGCGATGGAGCACGGTATCGACTATCTATGGACCGAGATTCCGCACGCGCTGGGCGTCTCTTCGCCCGAGCTTGCCAGCGGCCCGTTTGGCTTTTTGCCGTACCCGTTTTTTGTCTGCCTGCTGGGCGGTCTGTTAATCGGTCTGTACGAAAAGATGACAGGCACCAAGACCGATGACCTCAACCAGGTGATGGCTAAGGTTAAGCAAGACGGGCGCTACCCGTACGACAACCTGGGCAAGCTTTCGCTCGCGGCATTGCTGCCGCTGCTGTTTGGCGGAAGCATTGGACCGGAGGCCGGCCTGACCGGCGTTATCGCGGGTCTGTGCAGCTGGGTCGGCGACCGCATGCGTCGCTTTGGCGCCGAGTTTAGGGAGCTCACGCTGCTGGGTACCCAGGCTGCCCTGACGGCGCTCTTTACCGCGCCCGTCTTTGGCTTTGTGGCACCGCTTGCCGGTAGCGCCGACGGCGACGAGGGCTCTGCGTCTGACGAGATCACCATCAGGCTGCCCAAGGCACAGAAGACGGTGGTCTACGGCATTGCGATTGCCGGCGGCCTGGGCACCTACCTGCTGCTTGGCCAGCTTGTGGGCGGCGGCATGGGCATGCCCAGGTTCGAGTCCGCCGAGGTGGGCAACCTGGAGCTTACCTGTCTCATTCCGCTGGCGTTGGTCGGCACCGTATGCGGCTGGCTGTACTTTGTCTCTGAGCACGCGAGCGAAGCGCTTGCCCATGCAATAGGGGAGCGTCCTGTCGTCAAGGCCATGCTAGCCGGTCTGGCGCTCGCCATCTGCGGCACGGTCCTGCCCTACACCATGTTTGCCGGCGAGACCCAGGCCGACGTGCTCATGGAAACCTACCTGACCATCCCCGCCGGCGTGCTGATCGCGACCGGTCTTGTTAAGGCCATGCTGACGCCCGCCCTCATCAACTTGGGCTGGCGCGGCGGCCACTTCTTCCCCGTTATCTTCTCGGGCGTGAGCCTGGGCTATGGCCTTGCTATCCTCACCGGCGCCGATCCGGTCTTTTGCGTGGCCGTCTGCACGGCATCGACGATGGGCGCCGTCATGCGTCAGCCGGTCATGGTCGTGGGCCTGCTGCTTATGTGCTTCCCGCTCAAGGGTATCGTCTGTATGATCATCGCCGCCGTCATTGCCGCCGGCATTCCACTGCCCAAGCCGCTGCGCAAGTAGCACGGTGGCGTACGCCGGGGACATGCCATTTGTCACGGATTTGCGGGGGGCGATCACGTCCTTCGTGGATTGAGGCTCGCGTGGCTACAGGTCGCGTACTCGATAAACCTTGGTGCTGACGGTCTAGCTGATTGCACATAGCGCGAGGGCAAGTGCGGCGATGCCTGCACACAGACAGCCAAGGACGGCGGGATCGGGATTCGCTCCGGCAATCGACATGAGCCAGTTGCTGATGGGGTTGGAGGAGCTCAGCGTGGCCATGGTGCCGCAACCAAGCAGGGCAAACAGGCCAACGGATAGGCGCAGCGCCTCCATGTGTCCAAATCGAAAGAACAGCGGCTGCGCCAAAAACACCATCATGAGGGAGATGAGCATCGATGCTGCCGAGGCCATTGCAATCTCAAAGACGATCTGTCCCGTCAACGGGATACCCGCGCTGTTGAAGAGCGGGAAGGAGACGATGCTCAGAAGCGCGGCGGTGCACGCCATGACAGCCGAGAAGACAATGATGCTCAGGTAGCGTGCGCAGATGATGTCTTTGCGCGAGAAGGGCAGCGTTGCCCGATAACGCTCCCAACCGTTTTGATTGTCGAAACCGGCCAGTGAGTTCATGAATATGATGGGCGACATGGCACTGACGGCGCAGGCGCCGGCGCTCATACCGGAATCGCCATCCGACGCGTTGGCGAGCGTCAGCACGACGAACATGAACAGGCCGACACCCGCGATGCTCGGGACAAGTGAGCGAACAATGGCGAGCTCGGACATAAAGGCGCGTTTCATTTCGAAGCCCCTTTCAGCATGAGGCGCAGATAGTCATCAATGGTTGCCCGATCGCAGGGAATCTCGGGAAAGGCCTCGAGCGTTTCGCGACGGTTGGACACGAGCACGTCCACGCTATAGGCGTGGTGGACGGCACAGGCGCCTTCGACGCAAGCCATAAGCTCGGCGGCCTGTGCTTGGGTACAGTGGGCGATGCCAGCGCGGTCGGTAATTTCCTCGCGCGGCAGGTCAAATACAATCGAGCCAGCATCGATGCAGATAACGCGGTCGGCGGTGCGATCGAGGTCGGACGTAATATGGCTCGAGAGCAGCACGCTGTGCAGGCCGTCGGCGACAAAGGCAAGCAGCTCATCAAGCAGTTCCTCGCGTGCCATGGGATCGAGGCCTGCGGTGGCTTCGTCCAAAACGAGCAGCTTGGCATTGTGGCTGAGTGCACAGGCAAGCTGCAGTTTCATGCCCATGCCGCGGGAGAGGTCCTTGACTTTTGTCTTAGGATCGAGGCCAAATCGGTTGATGAATCCGGCGAACGTTTCGCGGTCCCACGTGGGGTACGCCGGGCCTACGAGCGATTCGATCTGGCCCACCTTGAGCGTGGAAGGGAAGGGGCACGTGTCCAGGACAAGGCCGACGCGGGAGTGCAGGTGGCGTTGCGACTCATCGGGCGCGTCGGCGCCACAGCGCTGCCCAAACAGGTGCATCTCGCCGGCATCAAGCTTTATAAGCCCAAGCGCGGCGCGAATGGTCGTCGTCTTGCCGGCGCCGTTTGCGCCCACAAAGCCAACGATCTGGCCGGGCTCCACAGCGAGTGTGACATCGCGCAGCGAAAAACGGTCGCTCACGCGGCGTGAGATGCCTTTGAGTTCTAAAAGGTTTTGCATGGCATAGCCTTTCTTGCAGATGGCTACTGCATAGTTTCGGGGGCTATCAGGTCGAGCATTTCGTGCAGCTTGTCGCGCGTGACGCCCAAGGCTTCGGCTTGGCTTGCCGCTTTCGCAAGCAGCTCTTCGATATGGCAGAGCTGGTTTTCGCGCAAGAGCTCCTGGTTGCCCTCGGTGACAAAACAGCCCTTGCCCTGCACGGTGCAGATAAACCCGAGCTGCTCCAGGTCGGCGTAGGCGCGCTTGGTGGTGATGACGCTCACGCCAAGATCGCTCGCGAGTGCACGGATGCTGGGGAGTTTTGCTCCCGCGGCGAGCGTGCCCGAAAGGATCTGAGCTTTGACTTGCGAGGCTATTTGCTCGTAGATGGGTTTGTCGCTCGAATTGGATAGGATGATGTCCACAGCGGCTCCTTAGCTGTTGGGCTACACGTGTATATAACCGGTAAGCACAGTATATATACACTATGCACAGTTCTGCAAGAGGCAAATGCGGATTGGGCCGGTTGCCCAGGCCCCAACTGATGAATTTGTCCTGATAGGTGCCCTAGAGCGGGATTTCGCGGCTACAATAGGGCGGTTACATCGACGTAATGCACTCAACGCAAGAAAGGATCCGCATGGCAAGCCTGTCGGATGAAATCTCGTCGCGCCGCACATTCGCGATCATCAGCCACCCGGACGCCGGTAAGACCACACTTACCGAGAAGCTGCTGCTCTATACCGGCAGCATTCAGACCGCCGGTTCGGTCAAGGGCAAGAGCTCGGCCAAGCATGCCGTCTCGGACTGGATGGACATCGAGAAGGAGCGCGGTATTTCCGTTACCTCCTCGGTGCTGCAGTTCACCTACAACGGCGCCTGCGTCAACATCCTCGATACCCCCGGCCACCAGGACTTCTCGGAGGATACCTACCGTACCCTTATGGCCGCCGATGCCGCTGTCATGGTCATCGACGGCGCCAAGGGCGTCGAGGCCCAGACCAAAAAGCTCTTTAAGGTCTGCACGCTGCGTCATATTCCCATCTTCACCTTTGTGAACAAGCTCGACCACGAGGCTCGTGATCCGTTTGAGCTCATGGAAGAGATCGAGAACGTCCTGGGTATCAACACCTATCCCATGAACTGGCCGATCGGCAGCGGCCGCAACTTCCGCGGCGTGTTCGATCGTCAGACCCGTCGCGTTATCGCCTTTGAGGGCGACGGTCACGCCAACGCCACCAAGAAGGTCGCCGAGGTCGAGGCCGAGCTTGGCGATCCTTCCATGGACGAGCTTATCGGCGAGGAGAACCATAAGAACTTGATGGACGACATCGAGCTGCTCGATGGCGCCGGCGACGAGCTCGACTTGGATGCCGTGGCGTGCGGCAAGCTGAGCCCGGCGTTCTTTGGCTCGGCGCTCACCAACTTTGGCGTGGAGCCCTTCCTCAAGGAGTTCCTGCGTCTGGCCCCGACGCCGCGTGCCTATACCGATACGCTCACCAGCGAACCGGTCGATCCCTGCCGCGACGACTTTAGCGGCTTTGTGTTTAAGATCCAGGCCAACATGGACAAGAACCACCGTGACCGCATCGCCTTTGTGCGCATTTGCTCGGGCAAGTTCGAGCGCGGCATGGATGCCTTTCACGTGCAGGGCAACCGCAAACTTAAGCTTGCCACGGGCACCTCGATGATGGCCGATGACCGCGCCATCGTGGACGAGGCGTACGCGGGCGATATCGTGGGCCTGTTCGACCCGGGTATCTTTAGCATCGGCGATACCGTGTGCTCCGGCAAGCGCCACGTGCAGTATCCGCAGATCCCGACGTTTGCCCCCGAGATGTTCGCTCGCATTACGCAGGTCGACACGCTCAAGCGCAAGCAGTTCGTCAAGGGTATGGAGGAGCTTGCCCAAGAGGGTGCCATCCAGATTTTCCGTGAGCTGGGTGCCGGCATGGAGAGCGTCATCGTGGGCGTGGTCGGCGTGCTGCAGTTTGAGGTACTCGAGCGCCGCCTCAAGGCCGAGTACCGTGTTGAGGTTCGTCGCCAGCCGCTGCCCTATACGGACATCCGCTGGATCCAGAACGACCCCGATACCATCGATATCCCGGGCCTTTCGCTCACGCGCGACACGTTGCGCGTCGAGGACATGCGCGGCGGCAAGCTGCTGCTGTTCACGAGCCCGTGGAACGTGGATTGGGCAACCGACCACAACCCCGACCTTATCCTGTCGGAGTTTGGCAACGTGGCCTTTTAACGCATCGGCGCAGTGGCCCTGCGGGGCTGCCGCGCCGTTTGCTTGCCTGATGCCGTGTGAGCGGCTATCATACCCACCGTCGCCTCAAGACCGAGACGTCCGAGCAGTTCGGGTCCGATATCCTGCTCGTTAAACCTAAAACCAAAGGAGTACATAATGATCAAGAAGGTCATGGAGGACTACAAGGTCCTGTTGCGGAGCATTCCCGCGGCAACGGTTTCGCTGTTTTTCGTGAGCGTCATCATGATGAACCTGCTGGCCAACAAAGAGCTCATTAGCCTGCCGTATCTGGCACTCGATTGCGGCTTTGTGGTGAGCTGGGTTTCGTTTTTGTGCCAGGACATGATCTGCAAGCGCTTTGGCGCCAAGGCATCCATCAAAATCTCTATCCTCGCGCTGCTGGTCAACCTGGCCGTGAGCCTGTGCTTTTGGGCATGCTCGCTCACGCCCGGCATGTGGGGCGCTTACTACGACACGGGTATGATCGAGGTCAATACTGCCCTTAACGCCACCATCGGTGGCACCTGGTACGTGGTGTTTGGCTCGTCGCTTGCCATGCTCGTTTCTGCCGTGGTTAACTCCACGCTCAACCAGTCGCTTGGCCGTATGCTCAAAAAGAATAACTTTGCGAGCTTTGCCTTCCGCTCCTATGTGTCTACGGGTGTTGGCCAGTTTATCGACAACCTGGTCTTTGCCATTGTAGTGAGCCACACGTTCTTTGGTTGGACCTGGGTGCAGGTCCTTATGTGCTCGCTGACCGGCGCTGTCGCCGAGCTGCTGTGCGAGGTCTTCCTGAGCCCCGTGGGCTACAAGGTCGTGCGCGGCTGGGAGCGCGAGAACGTGGGCTCCGAGTACCTCGAGCGCCACGCAACCGCCTAAGGAGCAAGTATGCGGGTTTTGATCACGGGCGCTTCGGGCGGTATCGGAGCCGCATGCGTGCAGCGTTTTTTGGACGAGGGCCACGAGGTCGTTGGCTTTGATCTTTTGCCGGCGGCGATCGAAGACGAGCGCTACCGCCATCTGGTCGTTGATGTACGCGAGTCTGACTCGTTTCCAGGCGATCTTGAACCCCAGGTAATCGTGAACGTTGCCGGTACGCAGGATTCGGCCGATGACATCGCCGCCAACCTGTATGGCACCATCAACGTGACCGAGCGCTACGCCTTTGCGGGGGAGGGGCTTGCCGCCAAGCCGGTGCCGGCTATCCAATCCGTGGTCAATGTGGGGTCGGCGAGCGGGCATACGGGATCGGAGTTTCCTGCCTATGCTGCCAGCAAGGGCGGCGTTATCGCGTACACCAAGAACCTTGCAAACCGCCTGGCGCCGCAGGCCATCGCCAACAGTGTGGACCCGGGCGGCGTTATCACGCCGCTCAACCGTTGCGTGATGGAAGACGAGCGCCTGTGGAATCAGATTATGGAGCTCACGCCGCTTAAACGCTGGGCCACCGCCCAAGAGATCGCCGAGTGGATCTACTTTGTGGGCGTGACCAACCGGTTTATGACCGGACAGAGCCTGCTCATTGACGGTGGCGAGGCTGGCCGCACACAATTTATTTGGCCCGAATAGGAAACGCGCCCGATGGAAAGCTGTCGGGCGCGTTTTTGATGTATCGATTTTTAGCCAAGGCAGGTCCAGTTGACGGGGGTCGAGCCGTGCTGTTCGAGTAGTCGATTGGCAGCGGAGAAGGGGCGAGACCCCATAAAAGCTGGGAGTTCTGCCGTGGCACGGTTGGCCGAAAGCGGCGAGGGGTGTGTGGAGGCCAGACAGAACTTGTCGGTTGCCTTGCCCGTACCGGTTGCGACGAGCTTACCTTCGACCATCTGCTGGGCAAAGCGGCCCCATGCCAAAAAGACTACCGGTTGGGGCAGCTGGCAGCAGCGTTCGATAACGTAGTCGGTGAGCGTGCTCCAGCCCAGCTTAGCGTGAGAGTTCGCGGCATGTTCGCGCACGGTGAGCGTAGTGTTGAGGAGCAGGACGCCCTGTTGTGCCCATGGGGTTAGGTCTCCCGTGGCGGGAATGGGACAACCCAGATCGGCTTTGAGTTCCTTGTAAATGTTGCGCAGGCTCGGCGGCAACTTGGTTTGCGTTGCGGGGACTGAGAACGACAGTCCCATTGCCTGGTTGGGTCCGTGATAGGGGTCTTGACCCAAGATGACAACCTTGACCTGGTCGGCCGGCGTGTAGGCGAGGGCATTGAGGATGTCGTCTTGTGCCGGGTAGATGGTTTGCTCGGTACGCAAAAGGGCGATGCGCTCGAGCAGCTGGTTCGTAGTGTCACGTACCGGCTGCGGCGCATCGCCTAACCAAGTTGCTATGTTGCGGTCGCGGGTCGCGGCGTCCATGGGGCTCCTTTATGTCAGATGCTCTGTTGACATCTATTGTAAAGGCGCACCGGTTGCCTTTATGCCACGGCTGTATGAAGAGCGGGGTCTACGAGACGTGCTCGGGCGCTCCCGCCATGCGAGCCTGTCCATGTGCGCGGAGGCGCGGAAGCTCGACGGTTGCCACCATGACGCCGGTGAGGATGAGGGCGGCGCCAAAGAAGGCGATGGGGCTCAGGACCTCGCCAACCAAGAAGAACGAAAAGACGGCGGAGCAGACCGGCTCGAGCGAGAAGGCGAAGCCGGTGGTCTCGGCGGGCACGTGGGGCTGCACGAGCGTCTGGGTGATAAAGCCGTAGGCAGAGCAGATGAGCGCGAGCGCGACGACGACCACGATTTCGCCCGGCGTGCTGGGAAGCGTGAAGCCGCCAAAGGTGAATGCCGCGACGCCCGAGAACAAACCGCCAAAGCCCAGCTGCCAAACGCCCAGAGCCAGCGGGTCGACATCTTCGACAAAGCGCTTCGCCACAATGATGTGTCCGGCGTAGACAAAGGCGGAGAGCAGCATGATGAGCGCGCCCGGGTTCAGGCTGGTGAAGTCGGCGCCCGAGAGCAGCAGCATGCCGCAGGTGACGATAGCCGTGCCGATGAGCACCTTGCGCTCGGGGGCGCGACGCAGCAGAGCTGCGTTGGCAAACGGCACGATCACGACCGTCAGGCTCTGCAAAAAGCCGGCGGTGGAGGCGGAGGTGAGGCTAGAGCCCAGGCACATGCAGGTGAGCTCGGTTGCCATAATGGCGCCGATGATGGCGGCACGGACCATAAGGTCGCGGTTGATGCGCAACGCGTGCTTGTGGAAGAGCAACAGGCAGACCACAAAGGCGATGATGCAGCGTAGCGCGACGATGCTCGTGGCGTTCATGCTGTCCATGCCGATCTTCATGAGGGGATACGAAAAGCCCCATGCGACGGGAACGGAAAATGAGAGCGCGATTGCTTTTTTGCGATCCATGGGACTCCTTTTGTTACAGAACGGTTTCGTAAAAAGGATTCTGCTCCCAGATTTGGATGTAGTAAAGCGAATGTATCTTCAGTATGATTAAGAAATGCTAAAGTAGGCGCGAAAAGCGCTGACAAAACGTTTTACGGCTGCATTGATGTGGAGGCACGATGGCATCGCGGTATCAGATTGTGTGTATGGTGGTCGATCGCGGCAGTCTTAAGGGCGCGGCGGACGAGCTGGGCTATACGCAAAGTGCGGTGAGTCAGGCCGTCAAGGCGCTCGAGCGCGAGCTGGGTACCACGCTTATCGCGCGCGGAAAGCAGGGCGTTTCGCTTACGCGCGACGGTAAACAATATCTGCCGTATCTGCGCCAAATCGTGACCGCCGAGGCCGAGCTCGAGGGCAAGCGCCAGGAGCTGCTGGGGCTTTCGTCGACCGATATTCGCATTGCGACGTTTACCAACGTGAGTCGTACCGTGCTGCCGCGTGTGATCCGCGACTTTGGAGCGCTGCACCCGGGCGTGCACTTTACCCTCAAGCAGGGCGATTACACGCGCAACGCCCAGTGGGTGCACGATGGCGTGGTTGATTTTTGTTTTACGGCGCGCGGATTTACCGCGGGGCTCGAGAAGCGCGTGGTCTATCACGATGAGTTGGTGGCGCTGTTGCCGGCCGCGCATCCGCTGACGGCAAAGGAAAAGGTGACGCTCGCCGACCTGGCGTCCGAGCCGTTTGTGCTGCTGGATGAGGGCGAACAGAGCCTGGTGCTCGATGCATTCGCGGCGCATGGACTGTCGCCGCACGTGACGAGCGAGGTCACCGACGACTACACCATCATGGCGATGGTGGAGGAGGGCCTAGGCGTGAGTATGCTCTACCGTCGTACTGTGGAGGGCATGCGTGCCGATATTCGCGTACGTCCCATCGTGCACGCCCCCTCGCGCGACGTAGTGGCGGCCTGGCGCAGCTGGGACACCATGCCTATCGCCACGAGGCGCTTTATCGACTATATGAGCTCACATATTGTCAATTAATGACTGGCGTGGCGTTGAGTGCGGTGTTTAGCGGGCTGTCGCTTTGGCTTGGGTGGCGCGATAGGTGCGTGCCGGGTGGCAGAGTAGTACCGCCACGACCATAAAGAACGCCGTGGTGCCCAGGCTGATGGGGTAGACCATCATGATGTTCGCAAAGGTGCGGAAGTGCGGGAACACGCAGAACACCCAATAGAAGCGGATGCCGCAGACGCAGATCATGGTGATGAGGGCGGGCGTGAGCGAGATGCCAAAGCCGCGCAGGTAGCCTGACATGTTTTCGTAGAACATGCTAAAGGCGTAAGCCGGGAAGATCGAGCACACGCGGATATAGCCGATCGAGACGATGTTGGGATCGCTGTTAAAGAGCGACAAGATCTCGCGCCCCAGGCCGACAATAACGATAATTGTGGTGAGCGCAACGATACCGCCTTCGACCAGGCAGACCTTGAGCGTCTTGGTGCAGCGGTCGATTTGGCGGGCACCGTGGTTTTGTCCCACAAAGGTGGTGCAAGCCTGGCTAAAGCTGTTGAGCAGGTTGTAGCACACGTACTCCAGGCTCATAGCGGCGCTCGAGGCTGCCATGACCTCGGTGCCCAGGCTGTTGATGGCAGACTGGATGATGATGTTGGCGACGGCAAAGACGGCGCTTTGGATGCCGGCGGGCAGGCCAATCTTGACGATGCGCTTGAGGGCGACGGGGTCGATAGCCAGGTCGCGCGGGGTGACGCGGACGACGGAGTCGGTCTTGAGCAGGCGGATAAAAAGCGTGGCGGCGCTGACGGTGTAGGCGATGGCGGTGGCGATAGCGACGCCCGCGACGCCCCAGTGGAGTACGGGGACAAAGATGAGGTCCAGGCCAATGTTGAGGACGGTGGACACGGCAAGCGCCTGTAGCGGCATGCGGGTGATGCCGACGGAGCGGAAGATTGCGGCTTCAAAGTTGTAAAGCAAGATTGAGGGCATGCTGAGCAAAAAGACGCGTAGGTAGAGCGAAGCGAGCGGCATGGTTTCGGCGGGAACGTTGAGCGCGGCGAGCATGGGCTCGGCAAAGATCTCGCCCAGCGCGATGACGACAAAGCCTACAAGCGCCATCAAAATCGAGGTGTGGACGGCGCGTTTGACCATGTTCTGATCATTGCGGCCGATAGCGTTGGCGATGACCACGTTGGAGCCAAGCGACATGCCAATAAACAGGTTGAGCATAAGACTGGTAAGCGGGACATTGGAGCCGACCGCCGCCATGGCGAGGGTTCCCTGGTCGCCCGAGAAGTTACCGATGATGACCGTGGCGATGAGGTTCGACAGCTGCTCCAAAATGCTCGTGGCGGCCACGGGGAAGGCGAACAGGGGAATGTTACGCCACAGCGAGCCGGTGGTCATGTCAATGTGCTTAGATACGGTATCAGCCATACGCTCTCAATCTCTAATATGCTCTTTCGTGCTTATTTGCGCAGATGATGATACTCCTAATCGACTAGTCATTGGGGACGTTCTTAAATGAGTAGTCATTCAAGAACGTCTCCAATGACTAGGTGGGGGAGGCGTGCGACAATGGTGGGCGTTGTGTAGTCCGCGCTAAGGAGTTGCCATGTTGTTGTGTCCCGTTTGCCATGAGCCACTGGTGGATGACGAGCGCGGTGCTGCATGCGCGGGCGGACACCGGTTTGACCGTGCGCGCGAGGGCTATCTATATCTGCTGCGCTCGTCCAAGAGCGGCGACTCCATGGGCGATCCCAAGTCGCAGGCACGCAGTCGTCGTGACTTTCTGAACCGTGGATACTATGCGCCGTTGCGCGATGCAATGGTCGAGCTGGTGCGCGAGCGGGTGTCTGGGCACGCCGCGTCTACGAACGGCCCCATGACGTTGCTCGATATTTGCTGCGGTGAGGGCTATTACACGAGTGCCCTGGGCGCGGTGCCGGGCGTGGACGCTTACGGGTTCGACTTGGGCAAAGAGATGGTGCGCCTGGCCGCCAAGCGCGGCGATGCGACCTATTTTGTGGCCAATATGAAGGACATTCCCGTGGCCGATGGCGCCTTCGATATGGTGACCGAGCTTTTTGCCCCCTTTAACGAGCGCGAGTTTGCCCGCGTGCTGGCACCCGGGGGCTCGCTCTATACCGTGGTGCCGGGCGCCCGTCATCTCTTTGGGCTTAAGGAGGTGCTCTACGACACGTCGTACCTTAACGATGAGAAGCTGCCGCAGGCCACCGAGCTCGAGTTGGTCGGAACGCAGCGGGTATCTGCGAATATTACGCTTCAGACCCAGGCCGATATCGAGGCGGTGTTCCAGATGACGCCGTACTACTACCGCACGCGCCCTGTCGACAAAGAGCGCCTGGCAAACCTGGACACGCTCCAAACCGATATCGACTTCATCATCGCCGAGTACCGCCACAGCTAACAACCTGCTAAAAAAGGGACAGGTTTATTTTGGTAGGTTTTATCTAGGCAAACGTAAAGGGCCGACCGCGGAGATGCGCGATCGGCCCTTTTTAGCTGCTTGGCTACAGAGGTTATGAGAAGCGAGCGCCTACAGGCGGTCCTTGTTTTCGGCCTTAACGGCGTGTGCCTGCTGAACAAAGAACAGGTCGTACACCACGATGACAAAGGCGCCGATGTTGACGGCGTTGCCGCCGAGCGCGGGAAGCGTGAGCACCGCCTGGGCAAGCGTGGCGACCGCGGCAACAATACCGAGCTTAAACGCGCCGTCTACCTGCGAAGGCTTGTTGGCACCCTTGATGCCCGCAACGCCCGCGGCGAGATCGATGAGGCCCTTGGCGATAACCACGGCCGCGGCGAGCATGGCGTTCGATCCGTAGGTGGACTCGAGCTTGCCGGTCGCGATGCCGGCGATTCCAATGACGAGACTGGCGATGCCCAGAACAAAATAAATCAGGGCAAGGATTTTAAGTGTCTTGCGAGCGGCGCTCATAGCTGGTCCTTTCGATGCGGGCGCGGAGAATCTGCCGCACCCAGGTTGCGGCACATATCGTGAAGCACATTGTAGTTCAACGGGGCGATGCATGCGTTTGAAAGCGTCTCTTGCCCGCACGGTCCAACCTTTCAAAAAAGAAAGCTGGGCGTAAGTCAAATCGATGGCAGCGTATGCGCGGCGCTGCGATGATGGGGCCATGATAAGAGCTGGACCGAAGGAGAAGCCATGATGTACGGAGCAGGGCAAGTGCGTGAGCCGCGGTCGTTGGGAAGGCGCATGAGTGATTCCGTGATCGCTGCCGTGTGCACGGGATTGATGGCGGTGCTTTGCATTGGGATGCTGTGGGCCATGTCGCATGTGGGACAATAGCGGACGGTGGGGTGTCGTCATGAACGGCGCTCGCGTATTCGTTTTGCTTGCTAAGGAGTACCCATGGGCGTCGTCGATCCCTTTTCTGTTGCTCGGGCCGCGGGGCTTGAGCTGACCGGGAAGCCCGAGGGCCTCACGCTCACCGACGGCACGATGGAGCTGCGTGTCGATTTTGGCCGCATGCTGCCGCGACTCAAGCAGGGCCGTCTGCAACAAGAGCTGTTGGTGAAGGCTGCGCGCACAAAGGGCATCGAGCGACCATGGGCGATTGACGCTACGGCAGGCTTTGGCGAGGATTCGCTGCTGTTGGCGGCCGCGGGCTTTACCGTCGATCTGTATGAACAGGATTGCGTGATCGCGGCGCTCCTCAAGGATGCCTTGGATCGCGCGGCAGATGATCCGGCGCTTGCGACAGCCGTGGCGCGCATGCGCTTACATGCGGGCGAGGACAGCATTGCCGGCCTTCGCCATACAGCTGAGCTGATCGGGCAGAGCGAGCTCACCGCTCCCGACGTGGTGTATCTGGACCCCATGTTTCCCGGGCGCACCAAGAGCGCGGCGGTTAAAAAGAAGTTCCAACTCTTGCATCATCTGGAACAGCCGTGCGCCGATGAGGAGACGCTGGTCGAAGCTGCGCTTGCGGTGCATCCGCGCAAGGTGGTTATCAAGCGGCCGGTGAAGGGGCCGTTGCTTGCCGGCGTTAAGCCGAGCTATCAACTTGCGGGCAAGGCAGTTCGCTACGATGTTTTGGTGCCGCCGCGCCCGTAGCTTGCGTGCGATGGTTGGCGCTCCGTCAGTGCCGTGCCGATGTGGGGTCTATTTCCAAGGGTGCGACGTCAGGTGCCAGCCGCCGCAGTATTCGCATTTGTAGCAGGCTAAGCCGCGCCGCCCGCGGTTTTCGCAGTCGGCCATAACTGCTTCGGCCTCGGCGCGCGTGTCGTAACGGTTTTTGCGCTCGCACGACTTGTAGCGCCAAGCCTCATCGCGCTCGGCGTCCAAGGCGTCGCGACGCTCGTCCTCGCGCGCAAACAGGTCGCTCATATCGCCGCCGGTGGCAGCGCCCAAAAACTCGCTTTTGGCCTTTGACCAGGCGGCTCGCTTTTTGCTTCCCATCTGCTTCGCGCCCCTCTTCAAACGCTGGTATCATTGCTCAATCAAAGTGATACCAATAAACGTGAGGCCGCCGCGTGATGATCAGAAAAACCCTCGATACCGACATTCCCGCCGTCATGGCTATCTACGACGCTGCCCGCGCCTTTATGCGCGCGCATGGCAACGCCACGCAATGGCCCGAGGGCACGCCTTCTGCCGAGCAGCTGGCTGCCGATATCGCCGCCGGTGGCAGCTATGTGTGCGAAGTCGACGGTCGCGTGGTAGCGACGTTTGCCTTTTTACCGGGCCCGGACGAGTGCTATGACGTAATTGAGGACGGGCAATGGCGCAGTGACACTCCGTATGCTGTGCTGCACCGTGTGGCGTCCGACGGCACCGCGCACGGTATCGCGGCTGCGATGTTTGCCTTTGCCAAAGAGCGTGCCGATCACCTGCGTATCGACACGCATCAGGACAACCTGCCCATGCAGGGTGCCATCATAAAGGCCGGCTTTGAGCGCGCTGGTATCGTCTATGTGTCCGACGGCACGGCGCGTGTCGCGTTCGATTGGCTGCGCGAGGCGTAAAAGCTGGGCCTTACGGCAACAATTCACTCGAACGACAAATGGCCCCAAACGGGGCCAAATTTAGTTGATTGCGGCGCCTGGGGTGCTTGCCGTGTGGTTGATAATGCTGCGCCTACGCGACTATTCCCTGGGCAGCTCGCTTCCGCAGTGGCAACACTTGGTCGCGCCTTCGTGCACCTCTTCCAGACAATACGGGCAGACGGGCGCCGGCACGGCTTCCTCAGCGGTGGTGCCGGCCAGCTTATCGCCAATCTCCTGCGCCTTGTTGAATGCCTTGACGATGGCAAAGACGATCGCCGACACAATCAAAAAGTTGATGCATGCACCGATAAAGGCGCCAAAGTCGATATTGGTGCTCGGCACCACCAGCCCCGAGATCTCGGTGGCGCTACCGCCGGCAATCACGGAGATAAGCGGGTTGATGATGTTATCCGTGAACGAGGTCACGATAGAGGTAAATGCGCCGCCGATAATCACGCCGACGGCCATGTCTATCACGTTGCCGCGATTGATGAATTCCTTGAACTCGTTGAGCAATGCCTTCATGGTGGCTCCTCGCAGTTGTGGGGCTCGCGTTGTTGCTGCCCTAGATGGGCCCGGGCAGACAAAAAGGGGAGGTGCCGGCTTTTGCAAGGCGCGAACCTACGAAAATCGCCGCGCGGCAACGCAGGGCGATGAGCTTGGTCGGGGGATAGGGCCCGCTTCGCCCGCCGGCCCGTAAATTGTATCATCCAGTGTGGAGCGTGAACGCCCGTTGCCGCGTGCGATGGGCTTGCAATAAGAGGAGAGCCATGTCGAAGCAAGCGGTCGTTGGAATCTTGGCGCATGTCGATGCCGGCAAGACCACGTTGGCCGAGGCCATGCTGTTCAACGCGGGTCGCATTCGCAAGCGCGGCCGCGTGGACGATGGCGATTCGCATCTGGACACTAACGCGATCGAGCGCGAGCGTGGCATTACGATCTTCTCATCGCAGGCCGTGCTCGACCACGGCGATACCCACGTCATGCTCGTGGACGCTCCCGGCCACGTCGATTTTTCGGCCGAGGCGGAGCGCACGTTGCGAGCGCTCGACTACGCGATTTTGGTTGTGGGCGCCAACGATGGCGTGCAGGGGCACACCGAAACCCTGTGGCGCCTGCTTGCGCGCTATGACATCCCGACGTTCATCTATATCAATAAAATCGATTTGGAGAATCCCGGCCGCGATGTTTTGCTGGCACAACTTGGGCAGCGTCTTTCCGAGGGCTGCCTAGATGCCAGCGAACTGTTGGCGGGCGGCGCCGTTCAGGAGGACGCTGCCGCGTTGGACGAGGCGGCGCTCGAGGAGTTTCTTGAGGCGGGCGGACTTTCCGTCGCGACGCTGTCGCGCATGGTTGCCGAGCGCAAGCTCTTTCCCTGCTTTGCCGGCTCGGCGCTCAAGGACCAAGGCGTGGACGAGCTGCTGGATGGCATATGCGCGCTGATGCGTGAACAGGCATGGCTTCCGGAGTTTGCCGCGCGCGTCTATCGTGTCAGCCGCGGGGATCGCGGCGAGCGCTTGGCTTGGGTTAAAGTGACCGGCGGCACGCTGCATGCCAAGCAGATGATTGACGGACGTTCCGGCGCCGAGGCATGGGAGCAGAAGGTCGATCAGGTACGCATCTATAACGGCGAAAAGTATGAGCTTGCCCAAGAAGTTACTGCTGGCGGTATTTGTGCCGTGACGGGTCTTGCGCACGTTCGCCCAGGGGACGCCCTGGGCGCGGAGCCCGCGGGCGATGCGCCCGTCATTGCGCCAGTTCTCACCTATACGGTGCTTCCGGGCGAACACGATGTCCACGCGGTGTTCAAAGCACTGACTGAGCTGGCGGACGAAGACCCTATGCTCGGCGTAAGCTGGAATACGCATCTTGAGCAGATTCATTTGCAGTTGATGGGCGCCGTGCAACTCGAGGTCGTGCAGCGGGTGTTGGCCGATCGTTTTGGCCTTGCGGTCGAGTTTGAGCCCGGCGGCATTCTCTATAAGGAGACCATTTCGCAGCCGGTCGAGGGCGTGGGGCACTTTGAGCCATTGCGCCACTATGCCGAGGTGCATCTGCGCCTGGAGCCGTTGCCAGCGGGTTCGGGCGTGCAGTTTGGGACCGTGACCTCGACTGACGAGCTCGATCTTAACTGGCAGCGTCTGGCGCTCACCAACGCTATGGAGCGCGATCACCTGGGCGTGCTGACCGGCTCGCCCATCACCGATGTGCGCATTACGCTCACAGGTGGCCGTGCGCATACCAAACACACCGAGGGCGGCGACTTTCGCCAGGCCACGTACCGCGCGATTCGCCAGGGGCTCATGCGGGCGCGTGAGGCCGGCGCGGCGGTGCTGTTGGAGCCGTGGTATCGCTTTGAGCTCGAGGTGCCGGGGGAGTGCGTGGGCCGGGCGCTCTCGGATGCCACGCGCATGGGTGCCGAGTACGAGCCGCCGACGATGGCGGGAGACCGGGCGAAGATTATGGGTCGCGTGCCGGCATCCGAGGTGCAGGATTATGCGCTGGAGGTGGCCGTCTACACGAGCGGTCGCGGGCATCTGTACCTGGAGTTCGCCGGCTATGCGCCTTGTCATGATGCCGAGCGCGTCATCGAGACGGCCGCCTATGGGCCCGAGGCCGATCTGCCCAACACGCCCGACTCGGTCTTTTGCTCTCACGGCGCCGGTTACACGGTCAAATGGTACGAGGTGCCCGCCGCGGCGCACGTTAAGATCGATCCCGCCACCTTCCGCCCCTGGCGAGCAGCAGACGCCGAGTTTTTCGGCCACATGTGACAAAGGGACAGCTCCTTTGTCATATGCTATTGGTATAACTCGGTATAAGTTGGTATAACTATTGCCAGAGTTTGCCAATCCGAGGAGGCCGACATGAATCCAAATCCCTTTAAGCCCACGGCTGGCAAGCGGCCTCCGATACTCATCGGCCGCGAGTCGGTCATCGAAGATTTCGAGGAAGGGCTCGATAACGGCGCCGGAGCACCGGGTAGGCTCATGCTCATTACGGGAAACCGCGGCTGTGGCAAGACGGTTCTCCTACGGGAGCTGCAACGTCTAGCCAATGAGCGCGGATGGGCGGTTGTCTCCGATTCCGCTTCGCTTGGCTTATGCGACCGATTGGCCGACGCGCTTCGCTCGAA
This sequence comes from uncultured Collinsella sp., assembly GCA_958353395.1. Taxonomy (GTDB): domain Bacteria; phylum Actinomycetota; class Coriobacteriia; order Coriobacteriales; family Coriobacteriaceae; genus Collinsella. The sequence goes on along the minus strand of CATWSG010000001.1, from coordinate 100,262 downwards.
TAAGCCCGTTGTGACGTCAATGGAGTTCGGTCCGTCGTTTGGCCGGATGTCGGTCGAGGCGGCGCGGGCAAAGGGCGAAACGTTGCGAGGGCTGGTCAACGAGCGCCTCAAGAAGCTCGGTCCAGGCAAGGGCATACTGTTTGCGATTGACGAGGCACAATCGGCGTCTATCGAGGAACTGGCGGCTCTTGCCGTTCTCTATCAGCAGGTGCTCGGAGATCAAGATGCCACGGGCTTGCCCGATAGCGACCAGCGCGGTCTTGCGCTGGCGTTCGCCGGCTTGCCCAGTATGGTTGATGACTTGCTCGAAGAGCCGAGCGTGACGTTTTTGCGGCGTGCCCAGCAGCGTACGTTGGGGGCGATATCTTTGCCCAAGGTGCGCGATTCGTATATCCAGACGGTCAAAGACGCTGGTCTTTACGTTGACGCGGAGACGGCGGACCTTGCGGCGCACAAGAGCATGGGGCATCCCTACATGGTTCAGCTGGTGGGATATTACATGTGGCGGTCTGCTGTCCGGCGTGGCTCGCAGGTCATCGAAAGGCGCGATGTCGAGGATGGCCATGCGGATGCCGTCTCCGAGTTCTACGAAGCGGTTGACGCGCCCCTGTATTACGGGCTGCGCAGTCCACAGCGCCTTTTTATCGAGGCTATGGCGGTTGACGAGAACAAACCGACGCGCATGGCGGATATCATTGAGCGTTGTGATCGTACCCAGAGCTGGGCGAGTAAATATCGCGCAAGCCTGATTCGCGAGCGCGTCATCGAGGCTGCCGGATACGGCCTCGTCCGGTTTACCGTGCCCATGCTGGGCGCGTACGTTCGCGATCGAGTTTTATGGCATGAGTAGGGTGATAAAGGTGACGGAACAGAAGATGAGCCCGCAGGCTATCGAGGTGCGTGGCGCGCGCGTTCATAACCTTAAAGACATCGATATCGATATTCCGCTGGGAAAGCTCGTGGGCATTGCCGGCGTGTCGGGTTCGGGCAAGAGTTCGCTGGCGCTGGGGGTTCTTTATGCCGAGGGCTCGCGTCGCTACTTGGAAGCACTCAGCACCTATACTCGACGTCGCCTAACGCAGGCCGAACACGCCCAGGTGGACGAGGTGCTGCACGTGCCGGCAGCGCTCGCGCTACACCAGCGTCCGAGCGTGCCGGGCGTGCGCTCTACCTTTGGCACCATGACCGAGCTCAACAACAGCCTGCGCCTACTCTTTAGCCGCTGTGCCCATCACGTGTGCCCGCATTGCGGGGCGCGTGTGGAGCCGAGCCTTAACGTAGCGGCTGGCCTGTCGCTCACGTGTCCGACATGCGGCCGCGAGTTCTACGCGCCGAGTGCCGAGGATTTGGCTTTCAATAGCGGCGGTGCATGCCCCACATGTGGCGGCACCGGTGTCATGCGCGAGGTGGACGAAGCGAGCCTGGTGCCCGACGAGTCAAAGACTATCAACGAGGGCGCGGTGCTTCCCTGGGGTACGCTCATGTGGGATCTGATGAAGCAGGTGGCAGGTGAGATGGGCGTACGCACCGACGTGCCGTTTAACCAGCTCACGCCTCAAGAGCGCGACATCGTGTTTCATGGTCCGGCGGTTAAGAAGCACATTCTCTACGTTCCCAAAAACGGTGAGGGCGCCACGCCGCTCGACTTCACCTATTACAACGCCGTCTATACCGTCGAGAATGCGCTCGCCAAGGTCAAGGACGATAAGGGTTTAAAACGCGTTGCGCGCTTTTTGCGCGAGGGAGCATGCCGCGATTGCGGCGGCACGCGTCTCTCCGAGGCTGCGCGCCAGCCCCAGGTGCGCGGTATCAATCTGGCGCAAGCGGCGGCCATGACGCTGGGCGGGGCGATTGAGTGGGTGCGCGGGGTGCCCGCATCCTTGCCGCCCGAGATGCGGCCCATGGCGACGGATATCTGCGATTCGTTTTTGAGCGCGGCCCGTCGTCTGGTCGACCTGGGTCTCGATTACCTTTCACTCGATCGCGCCGGTGCCACGCTCTCCACGGGTGAGCGCCAGCGCGTACAGCTTGCTCGCGTGGTGCGCAACCGATCGACGGGCGTGCTTTATGTGCTGGACGAGCCTTCGATCGGCCTGCATCCTGCCAATGTCGACGGCCTGGTGGGCGTGATGCGCGATCTGGTGGATGACGGCAACACCGTGGTTGTTGTCGACCACGATACGCGCGTGCTGGCGGAAGCCGACTATCTGGTTGAGATGGGCCCCGTTGCCGGAGCAGGCGGCGGCAATGTAATCGCCGCTGGTACGGTAGACGAGGTTGAGCAATCGCAGGACAGCCGTATCGCGCCGTTTTTGCGCGCCGAGCCCAAGCGCTTGCGTCCGCAGGTGATTGACGACGAAATGTTCGACCAGGGCCATATCCGCATGGCGACCGATGCCATCCATACCGTCAAGCCGCTCGAAGTCGATATCCCGCGTGGCCGTCTCGTCGCGGTGACGGGTGTTTCGGGTTCGGGTAAGACGACGTTGGTGCTTGAGACGCTCATCCCGGCACTCAAGGCGCAGGCAGCTGGCGAGCGCCTGCCGGGGCACGTGCGTTGGGTCGATGCCGAGGGCATTGCGCGTGCCAACCTGATTGACGCCACGCCCATCGGCGCCAATGTTCGCTCGACGGTGGCAACCTATGCCGACATCCATGATGAGCTGCGCCGCGCCTTCGCCCGTACGCCCGAGGCCAAGGCAGCCGGCTACAAGGCGGGTGCCTTTAGCTACAACACCGGCGCCTTGCGCTGCCCTACGTGCGATGGCACGGGATCGATATCGCTCGACGTGCAGTTTTTGCCCGATGTCGAGATCGTCTGCCCGGCATGCCGCGGCTCACGTTATGCAGACGCGGCTTCGCATATCCATCGTGAGGGCAAGGACGGGAGCCTGCTTACGTTGCCGCAGCTCATGGATATGAGTGTGGACGAGGCTATCGACGCCACGGTGGGGCTCAAGAAAGTTCAGACGCGTTTGCAGACCTTGCACGATCTGGGCCTGGGTTATCTCACGCTTGGCGAGCCCACACCGGCGCTTTCGGGCGGTGAGGCACAGCGTCTAAAGCTTGCGAGCGAGATGGGCCGCGTGCAGGATGATGCTGTATTCGTGTTCGACGAACCCACGATCGGCCTGCATCCGCTCGATGTTCAGGTGTTGCTGAGTGTGTTCGACGGCCTCGTTGCCAAGGGCGCCACGGTTATCGTGATCGAACACGATCTCGACCTTATCCGTAACGCCGATTACGTAATCGACATGGGCCCAGGCGGTGGCGACGCCGGCGGGCAAATCGTCTGCGCCGGCACGCCGGGCGACATCGCGGCCTGCTCCAAGAGCATTACCGGTCGCTACCTATAGGCAATGTGACAAAGGGACTGCCTCTTTGTCACATTGATTTCTATTTCACGCATTGAGCCGCGAGATAGTCGCGGAAGAATGGCAATTCAAATGCGACGAGCCCTCGTCCTCGTTCTCCGATGATGCCGGCATCTATCATGCGGCGTCGGTAGCGGGAGACCTGCTGCGGCGAACGCTTAAGGCGCTCGATAAGGTCGGCGGTGGTGGACTCTTCTTCGTCATCGAGCATGGCGATGAGGAATCGCTTGTCCTCTGCAGTGAGTTCCCGATAGGTTGCCGCGAGGATTCGGTCGTCCATCTCGTCGCGCGCGATTTTGATTCCCAGGTCAAAGTCGCGTGACGAGATTTCCTTCGAATCGCTTGTGAGATCCCAGGCACGGTAGCCTACGAGTTGCAATAGGAAGGGAAAACCAGAGATCGAGCGAACGGCTCTATCGATTCCCTCGGCATCTGCCAGGCGATCGTTTTCCTGGATTGTGCGAATCAAGGCCTCGCGCACGTCATAGTCGGCAATGCGACCCAGATGATATTGTTGGGCGCGGCGAAGGAACGAGACCGTCTTGTGGTTCAGCAACGTCGAGACGTTGTTGGGAAGTCCCGCCATGAGCAGCGCGACGCGTCTCCCATCGGTCACAAAGTGCTGATACGTCGCTGCGAGCTGAATCATCTCGTCGAGTGTCGGGTCCACCTCGTCAACCGTGACGAGCAGACCGGTGCCCGCTTCGTTGAGCTGGTCGATGATGTCGCTCATGCGATACCGCCAGGTTGAGGCATCGTGAACGCGACTGACCTCGATGCTGCCGAGCGGTGCAATTCCGAGACCGGTGACTTCGAAGTGGTTGGACGGGTCGATAAGATGGCCGGCGGCACGTTTCGCCCCGAACTCGATTTCCTCAAGCATTCCCGGGAGCGCGGTCGTCTTTACGGCTATCCAGCCGTGGGATTCCGCCCTTGTCGCGAGCGATGACATGAGAGCGGTTTTACCGGTTCCACGCGCGCCTGAGAAGATCGAGGTCAATTCTGGGCGCCTGCGCTGGCTCAAGAAGGCGCGGTCCAAATCCCGAATAATCTGTTGTCTGCCAGCGAGATGGGCAGGAACCTCACCAAAACTGGGGGTAAACGGGTTCTCGAGATATTTCACACGGCTCTCCTTTCACACCGCCGTTTAACTTCATTTTACTTTAGTTAATTCTGATTAAAAGTGAGGGCCTTTATCTAGAGCATCAATTAGGCGTGTGTGCCATCGACGTGGCGCTCGAATGTGGCAAAAGGATAGTCCCTTTGTCACATTCCCGGAAAGCCTGCCTGGCGTAGGGCCTCGTAGAGGACGATGGCGGCGCTGTTGGAGAGGTTGAGCGCGCTGATGCGGTAGTCGTCGGGGTTAACGAAGTTGCCGCAGATATCCTGCTGCAGGATGGCCTCGTGGCTGTCCTCGGTATGCCCGAGCGATTCCTCGTGAGCTTCCCAAGTCTCGGCGTTATCGAGTGAGTCGCAATCGCGCAGCATGGGGATGCGCTCGCAGCGCTCGGGCGCCGCGGCGAGCAGCTCCTCGGGAATGCCCGAGCTCTCGCTGCCAAAGACCAAGTAGTCACCGTCACGGTAGGTGCTTTGCGCATAGGTCCTGCGCGCCTTTTTGGTCAGCAGATGCAGACGCTCGTCGGTAGGGGAGAGGCCGTTACGCGCAAGGAAATCCTCCCAGCTGGCATAGGTCGTCACGTCCAAGTTTTGCCAGTAGCCCAGTCCGGCGCGACGCACCGTCTTGTCGTCGAGCGAAAACCCCAGCGGCTCCACCAGATGCAGGCGGGCGCCGGTAACCACGCAGGTGCGGCCGATATTGCCCGTATTGGCCGGAATCTCGGGCGCATACAGCACAATGTTGAACATGAATCTCCTTGGCTCAGAACGAAAAACCACCACGAAGGGCACCTTCGTGGTGGTTTGGCGGTTACGTAAGCGGAAAAATACCCGCTTGGATAAACCTAGGCGCGGTGCCAGTCGGTCAGGCAGGCATCGAGGGAGGCGATGAGCGCATCCTTGTCCATGTGACGGCCGATGATGCACAGGCTCGTCATACGGTCGCCCGTCTCGTCGTCCCAAATCTGCATGATCTCGGGGTTCTCGTCGATGATCTTCTGTTTCTCGCCCTCGGGCGCCGAGTCGACAAACAGGCCGTTCTCCATCAGGCGCATCTGGTGGCCGGCCTGCTCAAACATGTAGCACATGTCCGGATCGCCGGTCTGCCACAGCGGGCCTTTGACGCGAATGACCTCGTCGGGCCACTCCTGCTCAACAAAATCGGTGAACTTCTGCAGGTCAAACGGCTTACGGCGCGAGTACACAAAGGTCTCGATGTCGTACTCGAGCACCTCGGGGTCGTCGTGCTCCTCGGGATGCTCCATGGCCTCGATCCAAGCGGCGGAGTTGTAGGCGCGCATAAAGTCGAAGCGGTCGGTATCGAGCAGCTCCTCCATGGGGACCTCGCCGTTTTGGGCCTCGACGATCACGGCGTCTTTCTGCAGGCTGCGCACGATGGCCTTGAGCTCGGCGATCTGCTCAGGGCTCACGGTATCGGTCTTGTTGAGGATCAGCGTGGAGCAGAACTCGATCTGCTGGATGAGCAGGCTCTCGATGTCGTCCTCGTCGATATCCTCAGCCAGCAGGTCGCGACCGCCGTTGAACTCGTCGTACATGCGGGCACAGTCGACCACGGCCACGATGTTGTCGAGCGCGAGCTTGGGCTCGCCGCCCACCTTGGCCTCGTCGCAGAAGCTCGAGATGGTGTAGGCGATGGGGATGGGCTCGCAAATGCCCGAGGCCTCGATGATGATGTAATCGAAGTTGCCCGAATCGGCGATGCCCTGCAGCTGGTTAGCAAGGTCGTCCGAAAGCGTGCAGCAAATGCAGCCGTTGGTGAGCGGGATGAGGTCGTCGGTCTCGGAAAGGCCGCCGTCGGCGATGAGGCTGGCGTCCACATTGATCTCGCCAATATCGTTGACGATCACGGCGGCGCGGATACCGCCGTCGTTAGCGAGGATGTGGTTGAGCAGCGTGGTCTTGCCGGCACCGAGGTATCCGGTAAGCATGATGATTTTCACGGGTTTGTTGGGCATGTGCCCTCCTTTGTTAGACATGGCTTACAGTTGAATCATATGCCAAACGCCTGCTCTTATACCCACGCGCCGGCAAATAACACAGGCTACTCCCAGGCTCCCCATACATCGGGGCAATAACCGACGGTGGCCTTTTTGCCGTTGCGCACGATGGGCTCGGCCAAGACCTGCTGGTTCTCGAGCAGCTTGTCGAAGCGCTGGCTAGGGGTGAGGTGCTGGATGAGCGCGAGCGTCTCCTCGTCCTTAGCCTTGGGGTTGAGCAGCTTGTCGATGCCGCCGACCGCCTGCATCACGCTCGTGAGCTCGCCCTTGCTCATCTCCTTTTCCTTAAGGTCGATAAACTGCACCTTAATGCGGCGCTCCTTAAAATAACGCTGAGCCTTCTTGGTATCGAAAGACTTTTTGGTGCCAAAAATTTGCACGTTCATGTATTTGTTCCGCCGTTCTACCTGATGAAGTTGGTGCGCTCGCGATCGGCTTCGGGGGCTTCGATGCCGGCGGCCTGTCCTGCCTCGATACAATGCAGGAGCCAGGCCATGTTCTTGCCGATGTTGCGCATGGTGGCCAGGCCCTCGGCGTCTTGGGCGGCCTCGCCCGGCATGGCGCCAAACACGTTGTTCCAGTACGTGGAAGCAACCACGGGCATCTGGTTGATGGTGAAGTACTTATTGAGCACGTCGAAGGTGGTCGACGTGCCGCCGCGACGGGCAACGGCGACGGCAGCACCCGGCTTGTGTGCAAAGGCTTTGCTGCCGGCATAGAAGGCGCGATCGAGGGCCGAAAGGATGCGTCCGCTGGGGTGCGCATAGTAGACGGGCGAGCCAAAGACAAAACCATCTGCCTGCTCGGCGGCAGCGATCAGCTCGTTCACCACGTCATCGTCAAAGGTGCAGCGGCAATCGAGCTTGCCGCACTGACCACAGCCAATGCAGTCGCGAATGGGCTTGGTGCCCAGCTGAAACACCTCGGTATCAATGCCTTCGGCATTGAGTTGCTCGGCGACCTCGGCGAGTGCGCGGGCGGTGTTGCCGTTTGCCTTGGGGCTGCCATTGACCAAAAGAACCTTCATCACAAACTCCCTCTGCTGTCGGTGACTTCTGCAGAGGATTATCGCACGATGGGGGAGGCGGTGTGGGCGCGGTGCTAATCCAGTTTGGTGCCTGGCACCTGCACGGCTTTCCCGAGCAACGCTTTGAGCTCGTTCAAAATGGAAACGGGCTGACGGTCGACGCCGTCCAGATGGAGCGTGGCCACGCGAATGGGTGGCTGATATTCAAATGGGCCAAAGAGCACGGGCGAACCCAGGAACCGCTCGATTTCCTCTGCAATCGCATCGGTTTCTTCGGGATCAAAGTCGTCGAAAAGAGCCACGAACATCGGCCCCGTCGAGCGGAACATACGACCCTTACCGCGCGAGCATTCCACCAGACAGGCGGCACATTCTGCCAAAACGCGGTCGCCCGCATCAAAGCCAAAGCGGGCATTGACCTGAGCGATATCGTCGATTTTGATGGCGATCAAACCAGCCTTGCGCGCCACGCGACGCATTTCGCCAATGGCGTTGACCAGGGCGTGAATATCGCCCAAGCCGGTCACGGAATCGGTCGTATCTGCCAAGCTTCGGTTGATGATAATGCCCACATACATGCCGGGCTCGGTATCGGTGCCGTCCAAGCGGTAGCCCGTGCAGTCGCAAAGCACGTATTTTCCGGTGGCATCCATTACGCGATACTGCATGTAGTGGAAGTGCCACGTGCCGTTTATCACCATGTCGAGCTCGGCACGTACGTTGTCGCGGTCCTCGGGATGAACGCGGGCGAGCCACATGTCGAGTGAGTTAAAAGGGTGCTGGGAGGGCAGGTCAAAATCGCGCACGGCGTTAACCGACCATTGCGATTCTCCCGTATCGAGATTGAGGATAAACGGATAGCGCGTCTCGGAGCTCATGGAGATCGCTTGGAACACCCGGTCGTTGCAGGGAAGCTGATCGACGATTGGGAGTTGCGGCGCGTCATCGTCTTTCGGTTGCTGCACACGATGCATAAGCTTATAGCGATACATTTTGCGATCGGCATCCATCGTCATCTGGCGACGCGTGTCGCCAGCAAGTGGATCGACGCGCGAGCAGCCAAAGCTAAAGCTGCCGATCATGGGCGCCTTGCCACCTGAGCTCGCCTCGATCAGCCCGGCACGTACCTGCTCCAAGCGCTGCTCGAGTTCGGTCTCGTTTGCGGAGAGCGAGATAAGCACAAACTCGTCTCCACCGATACGGAACAGCATCTCATCGTGCTCCATGGTTTCGGAGAGCGTGCGGCAGATGCCCAGAATATAGCGATTGCCTTCGGCGTGGCCAAACCTATCATTGCAATGCTTGAGATGGTCGATGTCAATATAGGCGCAGGTGAAGGGATCGCCTTTGCGCCAGAGTTGCTCGACGTGACGGTCGAATCCGTTGCGGTTGCCCAAGTTGGTGAGCGGATCGATATAGGCGTTGCGCTCAAGCAGCTGGCGCTCTTGTTGCAGGATGGCATGCGTCTTTTGCAGTTGCTCACCAACGGCGCGTAGCTCAGCAGGCAGCGCGGCAACATCGAGTTCGGCGGTCGAGACGCCGTTCGCAAGTCGCTGAAGATAGGCAATAATCGATTGCTCGCCCAGGCGATATGACTCGTTCATGATGGATAACCTCCTTGGGCGGAACAACGGTTTGTATCATATCCCCAATTTGGTTTGAAGTGGGGATATAAGTTAGCCAATGGGGACAAATGCCCCCTTCGGCGGTGGCGTTTTGCGCGCGAGCGTATCAGTTGTTATTGCCGCCATCGAGCAATGCCTCAAAATTCTTCGCCGGCATGGGGCGGTAGTAGAGGAAGCCCTGAGCGTAGCGGGCGCCCATTTGTCGTAGCATGTTCGCCTGCTCATTTGTCTCGACGCCTTCGACCACGACGGGCAGATGGAGCGACTGCGCCATTTCGAGCATCGATGAAATGATTTGCGTGCTGCGGCCTTGATCGCGGTCGGTGGGCACAAAGGTGCGGTCGAGCTTGATGACGTCGACGTTGACGTTCTTGAGCATCGCGAGCGTGGACTGGCCGGTGCCAAAATCGTCCATGTAGGTCGAGAAGCCACGGGTGTGCAGATCCGCGGTCAGCTTATCCACGGCCTCGGACTCTCCGGTATAGGCGGTCTCGGTGATCTCGATGTGCATGAGTTCGGGCGGCAGGTTGTACTGGGCGGCGAGCGACCCCATATGCTCGGCGACATCGCAGGCAAGAATGTCTACGCGCGACACATTGAGGGAAATCGGAACCACGCGAAGTCCTCGATTGAGGCGCTCGCGGAGCCACATGGCGACGCCCTGCCAAACATATTTGTCGAGCGTCACTACAAAGCCGCTTTCCTCGAGTGCGGGGATAAACGTTGCGGGCGAAATGAGAGAGCCGTTCTTGTCAATCCAGCGGGTGAGTGCTTCGGCGCCAATAATCTCGCCGGTTTCCATATCGACCTGGGGCTGAAGATAGTACGTGATGCGACCATTTGACAGCGCGTACTGGAATTCGGTCAGCGTGCGGTTGAACACGATTTCGCGCTTGTACTCCTCGGGGCAAAAAATGGCAATGCGCTCCTTAAAGTCGTTTTTTGCGCGCCGATTGGTAAACATGGCCTTTGCCTGCGCATCGATGGTGATCTCCTCATTGGAATCGATGGGGTAAACGCCCATGGACGGCCAAAAACCTACGCCGCCATCATACCTGGCTACTGCCTCGCGAACGCGGTTGTAGATTTGATGGACGGCGATGTGCTTAAAGGGGATGAGTACGCAAAAGTCATCTTGGCCCCAGTACCCTGCGACGCCCATGTCGGCATTCTCGATGTCCTTGAGGACCGTGCCCACATCGGCAAGCAGGCGGTCGCCTTCGGCCTGTCCATACCATTCGTTAAACAGGCGCATGTGGCCCATGTCGACCGTGGCGATGCACCAGGCGCCGTCGCGTCTTGCCTCGAGAAAAGCGTTGGCGCGCCGCATAAACTCGCTGGGTCGATAGAGACCCGTGAGCGAGTCGATACGTTCGGCGATGGCGCTTTTGCGCTCAGCCTCGGGTATGGGGAGGCTGTCGTTGGGAACAAGCCCGCCGGCCGTGCGAAGGCGACGGTTGAGTTCGCCTAAAACGGCGGTCGCTTGATGGGTTAAGTGCTCGTAAAAGGCCGGGACGACAAGGCAGACGGGAGTAATGGTGTCGCCTGCGATTCGAACAGGAGCGAAAACGGCCTCTTTAAGGTGGCGGGTCAGTTGCTCGAATGCCTCGTGGTCTAGGTCGTTGCTGAGCACGACGAACTGAACGCTTCGTGAACGGTAGACCCGGCTCCTGCCGCGAGTGATCGACAGCATACGGCCTGCGTATTCGGCAAGCATGTTGTCGACGGCCTCGGCCCCGTAGAGCTCGTTGAGCTTTGTCGTGCCACGAACGCGCACCGCTATAAGCCCTGTCTCGCAACGATCGCGGCGGCAGGCGTCGATGGCGTTGGCCAGCATGCGCTGCGTTCCGAGGCCTGTGGCGGCGTCGACGGTTTCGGCAAGTGAGTGGTTGACGAGCTCGCCGACATAGAGCGAGGGGACATTTCCGTCGCCGTCGATACGAAACCCGCGAGCACGGCAAAGGACGTAGTCGCCGACGGCGTTGCGCACACGATACTGCATGACGCGACGGTGCTTGGTGCCGTTGTAGACTTGGTCGATGTCGTTGATGCAGGCCTCAAGGTCGTCGGGATGGACGCGCGTTTTCCAGTAATCGCGACAGTTGTCTATGTGCTCCGAGGGAAGGCCAAGATCGCGCAAGGCACCTTGTGACCAAAGGGTGCGATGTTTGTCCAAGTTCTCGATAAAGAAATATCGGCCCTCATTGAGCATCGAAAAGGCGTCAAAAATTCGATCGCTTATTTCGAAGTCGTCGGCGTGAACTTGCGTGATATTGCGTCGATCGAGGTGCATGGCATGACGTAGCTTGTAGTCGTACATGCGATGGTCGGCATCGAGCGTCATGCGATTGGAAGCTTCGCCCAGGGCGGGGTCGGCATGTGACACTCCGTAGCTAAACGAGTGGGGCATCTCGGAATCGTTGTTTTTGAGCAGAACCGTTCGGCAGTGTTTCAGACGTTCGGCGAGGTCGTCCTCGGTTGCAATCGTAGATAGGATGGCAAACTCGTCGCCGCCTATGCGAAACGCCGCTTCGCCCACCTTCATATACAGATTAAGATAGAGACTTACCTGCAAGATATAGCGGTTGCCCTCGTCATGTCCAAAGACGTCGTTGCAGTGCTTGAGATTGTCGATATCGATGAACGCCATGGTAACGGGGGCGTCCTGCTCCCAGAGCTCCTCGAGGGAACGGGCAAAGCCGCCACGGTTGCCAAGCCCGGTAAGCTGGTCGGTAAAGGCGGTCCTGATCAGATCCTCCTGCCGCTCGAGAAGGTCGCGGACGGTCTTTTCGAGCGTTTCGGTGTAATTGCTGACAGTTTCCATGTTCTAAGTGGCTTTCTGAGGTCGGGGCGGATTGCGTCGGGCGAGCTCGTTGTGTACACGCGTCGTTGCTCAGCGCTTTGCATGTATCCAGGCCCCCGCCTTGCCGCGTTGTTGAGTTAATTTGCCGGCTAATGTTCGCTGTTGATAACAGCTGAGTAGTGTAAACAATAGTGCACAATTATATATGGGTGCACATGCTGTGGGCGGCTATTGTTCGACAAGCGGTAGCGCGACGATGCGATGTTCGATAAAAATGCGACTGGGACGATATATGTTGACGGGTATACTTGTCCCGTTTGAATTTGTGGGGACGGAGATGGTCGCATGGCACAGTCAAATACGACGCGCACGGTGGGGCTGGCACTCGAGGGAGGCGGCTACCGCGGTATGTATACGGCGGGCGTGCTCGACGTTTGGATGGAGCACGGCTTAACTTGCGACCATATGGTGGGTGTCTCGGCGGGCGCGGCGTTTGGCTACAACTTTAAATCGCGCCAGATCGGCCGCGCCATTCGCTATAACAAGGCCTATTGTGCCGATAAGCGCTATGCGGGTGTAGCAAGCTGGCTGCGGACCGGCGATATGTTCAATGCCGATTTTGCCTATCACGAGGTGCCCATCGAGCGCGATCCCATCGATTTGGAGACATATCGCGCCTGCCCCATGCGGTTTACGTGCGTGTGTACCGATATCGAGACGGGCAAGGCCGTCTACCACGACCTGCCCTATGGCGATGAGCACGATATCGAGTGGATCCGGGCGTCGTCTGCTATTCCTGTGGCGACGCGTCCCGTTGCTATTGACGGGCATAAGTATCTGGATGGTGGCGTTGCTGATTCTATTCCCAGTGCATGGCTGTTTGCGCAGGGGTATGACCGCAATATCGTGGTGCTCACGCAGCCGGCGGGCTTTGTGAAGCAGCCCAACAGCGTGATGCCCATGCTGCGTCGCGTGTTCCATCACTATCCGGAGTTTGTCGCAGCGCTCGAGCATCGGCATGAGGTCTACAATGCCACGCTCGATGATTTGGCGCGTCGTGAGGCCGCCGGCGATATCTTTGTGGTGCGTCCGAGCGAATCGGTGAAGGTGCCGTCGCTGTGTCGTGAGCCCGATGAACTTGAGCGCATCTACCAGATTGGTCGCCGCGATGCGGAGGCGACTTTGCCGGCGTTGGAAGCGTATCTGGCGGGGTAAGGGTCGCATGTGGAAAGCGCATCCCGGAATGGAGGTCCAAACTTGGATGCGCTTTCCATTGCTGAAGATATGAGGTCGCGAATAAGCTGCTCGGCCTATGCCTGCTGCCAGGTGTCGACAAGCTCCTTGGCCGCGGCGTAGGGGTCATCGGCGCTGCAGATGGCGCTCACCACAAAGAAGCCGTCGACGCCGGTGGCCTTGAGCTGCGGCAAGTCGGCTGTCTTGACGCCGCCGCCCACCACGATGGGCACGGGGCTTGCCGCGTGGAGTGCGGCTAGGTCCTCAAAGCTTTTGGTGATGATGGAGCCGTCGGCCGCGCGTCCGCAATCGCGCTTGGTCTCGGTCTCGTGGAGTGGGCCGATGCCCAGGTAGTCGACCAGACTCATGTCGGCGGTCTTGACGTACTCGAGCATCTCCTCGCAACGGGCCGAAAGGCCCACAATGGCATCGGGGCCCAGCAGCTTGCGGCAGACCTCGACGGGAATATCGCTCTGGCCCACGTGCACGCCGTCGACGGCAATACCCTGCTCGCGTGCGGCGAGTACGCAGTCAAGGCGGTCGTCGATTAACAGGGCGACCTGACCGGTCTTGCCAGCCTGTGCGATTGCCTGCGCGGCGTCGCCGGTCAGCGCGATGATTTCGCGGGCGCTCGCCACCTTAGAGCGCACCTGGATACAGGTAAAGCCGGCGTCGAGCGCCTGGGCCACCACATCGCCCACGGGGCGTCCGAGGGTGTTTTCGGGGCCGAGTACCAGATAGGCCGAGATATCAAGGTTGTCGCGGATGCTCACTGTGCTTCCTCCTGCTTTTTGATCTGCGCTTCCATGCGCTCGAGCTTGCCGGTCATGGTGTCGGTAAATCCGGGCCGAATATCGGCTTTGAGCACGACTTCGGTGCGGATGCCCTTGCTCGCCAACACAAAGGTTGCGTCGCGCACGACCTGCATGACCTCGTCCCAGTCGCCCTCGATCTCGGTGAACATCGAGGTGGTGCGGTTGGGAAGGCCGCTCTCGCGAATGACGCGCACGACCTCGGCGACCTCGGCGGACAGCTCATCGCCGGTGCCGCACGGGGCGATGGCCACAGCGACGAGCGTGTTCATGCCGGCATTGGTTGCGGGCTCGGACATGGCCTATGCCTCCTCGAGCTCGAGTTTGTTATCGGCAATGTCCTGGGCGCTCGCGCGGTAGAGCTTGTCGATAAAGGCGACCTTAAAGCTCGCCGGGGCATCGGCGACGGCGGCAGCACGCGTGCCAGCGACGTTGTAGACGGCGGTACCGCAGACGGCTGCCGTAAACGGATCGGCGGCGCAGGCATACACAGCCAGCACGCCGCCCTGCGAGCAGCCGCAGCCGGTGATCTTGGACATGAGCGGGCTGCCGCCGTGGGACTTGGCCACGGTCGTGCCGTCGGTGATCAGGTCGACTTCGCCCGAGACGACTACGGCGCCACCGGTGTAGTGGGCGAGCGCCACCGCGGCATCGCGGGCGGCGTCTACCGTGTCGGTGGTATCGACACCGCGTACGCGGCTCAGATCGGCCGCCTCGCCCTCAAGACCCCACAGGCCGGCGAGCGCGATAATCTCGGAGGCGTTGCCACGCACGATGGCGGGCTTGTACTGCTTGAGCTCGTTTACCAGCTGGGTGCGCAGACTACCGATACCCAGGCCCACCGGATCGAGCACCCAGGGCTTGCCGGCGTCGTGTGCCGCCTTGGCCGCGCGGGGAATCGTCTGCTCGTAGATGGGGAAGAGCGTGCCCATATTGAGATAGATGGCGCCGCCGCCGGCAACGAGCGCCTCGCCCTCGTCGGGCAGATAGACCATGGCGGCCGATCCGCCCACGGCGAGCTGTGCGTTGGCGACAAAGTCGATCGTCACCGTGTTGGTGATGGAGCCGGCCATCGGATTGGTGGCGCGAATCTCCTCCACGGCCTTGACCACATTTTGCTTAAGCTGTTCCGAATCAATCACTGCACATGCCTCCTTGGCATAGAAAAGGGGCGCTGTGCATAGACAGCGCCCCTGTAAAGGCGGCATGCTCCCTACGCCAGCATTAACTGACAGGTTCAAAGGATTGGGCCCCATGCCCTCTCAGCCTTGTGGTTTGCACCGCCGGCACTCCCGCATCGAATCTGTTGTTCCCTATACTAGCGCACCGTTACAATGGTCGCAGTGAAAATGACTGGGGGACTCTATGATCAAACTTGTGCTGACCGATATGGACGATACGCTGATTCCAGCCGGGCATGACGGCGCCAGCGACTACGCCATTGAGGGTATTCATGCCATGCAGGCGGCGGGTCTGCACTTTGGGCCGGTTTCGGGTCGTCAGCCGTCCGCGATGGGCTGGATGTTCAAAAATTGTTCCGAGTGCTTCTCGACTGGCGCGTTCTGTAACGGCCAGGTCATGTTTGTGGACGGCGAGGCGGTAGCCTCGCATGCAACCGATAACGCCGCCCTTATGCGCTTGGCTGACTACTTGGAGCAAGAGACCGATGATACGTATCTGAAGGTCTACAGCCTGGGTGATGACTTTTGGAATAACGATGCCTACTGCGTGACGAGCGATCCCGAGCGCGTTCGTCGCGCCATGGAGTCGGGCGGTAATGCGTGGCTCAAAGGCGAAGAGGCCCCGTGCCGTCCTGTTGTCGATGATGCCCCGGTATACAAGGCGAATATCTGGAGCGCCCGCTCGCGCGAAGAGCTTGCTGAGCTGCGCGAGCGCATTGCTGCCGAGGTGCCGGAGCTCTCGCTTGTATTTCCCAACAACCGCGTGCGCCTATTCGATATTCTCCCGGCCGGTTGGGACAAGGGCTGCGCTGCGCTGGAGCTGGCGCGCGCTTTGGGCCTGACGCCCGATGAGGTGGCCGTATTTGGCGATTCCGATAACGATCTGCCCATGATCGGTGCCGTTCCCAACTCCGTTGCAGTCGCCAATGCCAACGAGGCCGTCACTGCTGCCGCGCGCTGGCATATCGGCGCTGCGGCAGACGATGCGGTTGCCGGGGCTCTGCATCAGATTGCCGCCTGCGCCGCGACGGGGGAGATGCCGCCGTTTATGCGTCAGATGGATGCGGTGGGTTCGGGTATCGCGGACGTCTAGGGAGGCCATCATGAAGCTCCAGCAGCTCAGATATGTCGTCAAAGTTGCCGAATGCGGCAGCATCACCGAGGCCTCGCGCCGGCTCTTTGTGTCGCAGCCTTCGATTACCGCATCGATTCGTGATCTCGAAAACGAGATGGGCGTGCACATCTTTGAGCGCACTAACAAGGGCGTCGTTGTGTCCGAGGAAGGTGAGACCTTCTTGGGCTATGCGCGCCAGGTACTCGACCAGGCTGACCTGCTCGAGGGCAAGTACAAGGGCGCATCCGAGCAGGTGCCGCACTTTAGTGTGAGCTGCCAGCATTATTCCTTTGCCGTTAACGCGTTTGTTGACGTGATTCGTGAGTTCGATGCCGCGCGTTACGACTTTACCCTGCGCGAGGAGCAAACCCACGAGATTATCGAGGATGTCGCGCACATGAAAAGCGAGCTGGGCATCCTATATCTGTCCGAGCATAACCGCGAGGTCATCGAGCGCATGCTGGTGGCCAACGAGCTCGTGTTCGAAGGACTCTTCTGCGCCACGCCGCATGTCTTCGTCTGCGCCGACCATCCGCTGGCGGACCGCTCCAGCGTGACGCTCGAGGATCTGGAAGACTACCCGTTCCTGTCCTACGAGCAGGGCAGCTACAACTCGTTTTACTATTCCGAGGAGCTGACCTCGACGTTCGAGCGTCGCAAAAATATCCGCGTGCGCGACCGTGCGACGTTGTTCAATTTGGCCATGGGCCTCAACGGCTACACGGTATGCTCGGGCGTGATCAGCCACGAGCTCAACGGCCCCGGCATTATCTCGATTCCGCTCGACGTGGACGAGTACATGGAGATTGGCATCATCACGCGCAAGAACACGACGCTTACGCGCTACGGTCGGGCCTATATCGACGCGATTCGTCAGCATATCTAGGCTGCTGTGCTCCGCACGGTTCAAGTCTCTTTATGACAGTCCAGACTGATATAGGAAACATCTATATCAAACTGTTATAAACGTATATTTTACGATGGTCATATGAGCGCTCATACTCTGTCCCAGTAAAGCAACCAATGCAAAGGGAGATATCTATGAGCACTTCGATTCAACCGAACGCGCCGTTTCGCGCCGATATCGTCGGCAGCTTTCTTCGTCCGCAGGCTGTAAAGGACGCCCGTGCCGCCTATGTCGCGGGTAAACTCGACGCTTCCGGCCTTAAGGCCGTCGAGGACGATGCCATTCGCGATTTGGTGGCCAAGCAGAAGGCCGCCGGCCTGCAGGTGATCACCGATGGCGAGTTCCGCCGCAGCTACTGGCACCTCGATTTTATGTGGGGCCTCAACGGCATTGAGCGCCGCACCTCACGCACGGGTTATATGTTCCATGATGAGGAGACGACGGCCGACACCGCCGTGGTTACTGGTCCCATTAGCGGCGAGAACCACCCGTTCGTCGAGCATTTTAAGTTCGTCAAGGCGCTTGAGGGGGAGGGCCAGGTCGCACGCCAGACCATTCCGGCGCCGATCCAGACGTTCTCTGAGGTCACGCTCGATCGCTGCGATGGCCAGCAGGAGAGCCTGCGCGCTGTCTATAAGACCGATGAGGAACTTGCCGACGCCATTGCGGCCGCTTATCGCACGGTGATCGCCGACCTGTACACAGCAGGCTGCCGCAACATCCAGTTTGATGACTGTACCTGGGGCATCTACTGCGATACCGATTTTGTCGCCAAAACCGGCATGAGCCCGGTCGACCTGCAAAAGGTAAGCGAGCTGGGCGTGGCGCTCAACAACGCTGCCATCGAGGGCAAGCCCGACGATCTGGTTATCAACACGCACGTGTGCCGCGGCAACTACCACTCCACCTATGCCTTTGAGGGCGGCTACGATCCCATCGCGCCGTACTTGTTCGCACATGAGAATGTCGATGCGTTCTATCTGGAGTTCGACACGCCGCGCGCCGGTGGCTTTGAGCCGCTCAAGTACGTCGCTCCCGGCAAGAAGGTCGTGCTGGGCTTGGTAACCACCAAGGCGGCAGAGCTCGAGAACGAGGATGTTATCGTCGAGCGCATCCGCGAAGCCGCAAAGTACGTGCCGCTCGAGAACCTGTACCTGTCGCCCCAGTGCGGCTTTGCCAGCTGCGAGATTGGCAACAAGCTGACCGAGGACGAGCAATGGGCAAAGATCGCGCTGGTCAAGCGCGTTGCCGAGCGCGTTTGGAAGTAACGCTAGCGTTTGCAGGTGGCGGCGCGTGCGAGGCATTGCGTATCGCGTACAATGGTTCGGATCGTATCGTTCGGGCAGGTTATCCGATATGCCTGATCGCCCTTCCATCATGAAAGGACCTCCATGTCCCAATCCTCGACGCCTGCCGTCACCGATGCCATCTACGATGCATCGTCGCTCGGCCGCCCGCGCATGTTTGTGTTGGGTTTGCAACACATGTTTGCGATGTTCGGAGCCACGGTGCTCGTGCCCGTGCTCACCGGCCTTTCTGTTTCGACGACGCTTCTGTTCGCCGGCATCGGCACGCTGTTGTTTCATTTTCTATCGCGCGGTAAGGTGCCCGCGTTCCTTGGTTCGTCGTTTGCCTTTATCGCGGGTTATGCCGCCATTGCACCCAACGGCGAGGCCGAGCTTTTGCCCTACGCTTGCCTGGGCGTTGCCTGCGCCGGCCTGCTCTATCCGGTGCTGGCAGCGCTGTTCCGTGCGTTTGGTGCCAAGCGCGTCATGCGCTTCTTTCCGCCGGTGGTGACCGGTCCCATCGTCATTTCCATCGGCCTGATCTTGGCAAGCTCTGCTATCGCCAACTGCCAGACCAATTGGCTTGTTGCCGTTATCGCTGTGGCCGTCATCGTCATCTGCAATATTTGGGGCCGCGGCATGGTCAAGATCGTGCCGATCCTGCTGGGCGTCGTGGTGAGCTATGCCGTTACGACTGCGCTGGGCGAGGTTGATTTTTCGGGCGTTGCAGCCGCCCCCTGGGTTGGCTTGCCCGTCGTGTGGGACAGCACCGTGTTTGCGCTCTTTGGACCGCAGTTCGATAGCGGTCTTGCTACGACGGCCATCATCACCATCATGCCGCTGGCCTTTGCAACTATGATCGAGCATATCGGCGATATCTCCGCCATTGGCTCTACCTGCGAACGCAATTACATTGCCGATCCCGGTCTGCACCGTACCCTGCTCGGCGATGGCCTCGCCACGATTCTGGCGTCGCTCTTTGGCGCTCCGGCCAACACCACGTATGGCGAGAACACCGGCGTGCTTGCCCTGACGCGCGTGTTCGACCCGCGCGTGATTCGCATTGCCGCGTGCTGTGCCATCGTGCTTTCGTTCTGCCCCAAGTTTGCTGCCGTGATCGCCGCCATGCCAGCGTGTGTAATCGGCGGCGTGTCGCTCGTGCTCTACGGCATGATCAGCGCCGTTGGCGTGCGTAACCTCATCGAGAATCAGGTTGATTTCCAGAACAACCGCAACGTGCTGGTGGCGGCTCTGGTGCTCGTGCTTTCGCTCGGCATTGCCTACAGCACCGCCGGTGCCATCGTGCTGGAGCTGGGCGGCGTGACGATTTCGCTTTCAGGCCTTGCCGTGGGCTCTCTGGTGGGCATTGTGCTCAACGCCATCCTGCCCGGTAATGACTTTGAGTTCGATGCTTCCGAGCTTGAGGAGACTACTGAATAGTAGCTGCGTTCAGCCAAATTAAAAATGGCGTCCATGCGTATGTACGCGTGGACGCCATTTTTAATGCGTCAGTATCCAGTGGATGCCGCGCGCCATGCGCAGGTCAGTTTGGGCAAAATGATTGCCGGGGTTGAGCTCCAGCGTTGTTGGGATGTCGCGCTCGATAAACAGCTCTTCCATCGCGCGCGTATCGTCGAGTACGTGCCGCATCATGCGGTTGGGCGTCTTGGTTTCCTTTTT
Organism: uncultured Collinsella sp.; assembly: GCA_958353395.1. GTDB lineage: Bacteria > Actinomycetota > Coriobacteriia > Coriobacteriales > Coriobacteriaceae > Collinsella. Next base: position 80,086 of record CATWSG010000001.1, on the reverse strand, counting down.
ACCGAGCGACAGATAGGCGGCGTCGGGCGTAGCCGTCATCGTGCGCTCGCGCGCGTAGTCGATAAAGCCGGGGAACCACAGCGACCCCGATGCACTCGCCACGCGCTCAAAGACATCTGTTTGCCAAAGTGCCCACAGTGCAAAAAGACCCGCCAACGAGTAGCCGGCAACGCCGCGCCAGGCGGGCGGTTGCGGGAGCGATGATTCGGCCTGGGGGATTATCTGCTTCAACAACTCGTCAAGAAAACCAGCAGCCTGTCCGCCAAAGGGCTCGGCATCTCGTATAGTTCCATCGCATTCCCAGGGGCTCAGCTCGCGATTCCAATCGAGCCCTCCAATGGCGACAAGGGTGAACGGCGGGCAGTCGAGCTCTCGGCAGCGCTCGTAGACTTCACTACCGTTGCCCATAACCACGGGGAGATAGATGACGGGCGCGCCTTCCGCACACTCTGAATAAACGGTTATCTGCTTATGATGCGCTTCCAAGGCAGGCTTCTCTCGGTGTTGTGATATTGACAGCCTCAATTGTCGCACGCTGACACGGGGGCAGACGCTAAAAGAAAGGCGCGGAGCCGCTCGATGCGATTCCGCGCCTTGTTGTTTTGCTTTAGCAGACTATGCCGTTACGCCACGAAGAAGTAGACGAGGAAGGCGAGGGCTGCGATCCACATGAGCGGCTTGATCTTGGAGGCCTCGCCCTTAAAGAGCGCGACGACCACGTAGGCGATAAAGCCCAGGCCAATGCCGGCAGAGATGGAGTAGGTGAAGGGCACGCCGGCGACAATCATGAACGCCGGGAAACCCTGCGACACGTCGGACCAGTCGATCTCGGAGGCCTCGCTCATCATGAGGTAGCCGACGTAGACCAGAGCACCGCAGGTGGCGGCGCTGGAAACGATGGTGACGATGGGGGAGAAGAACGCGGCGAGAATGAACAGCACGCCGGTGGTGACGGAGGTGAGGCCCGTGCGGCCACCGTCGGCAGCGCCAGAGGTGGACTCGACGAAGGTAGTGATGGAGGAGACGCCCATGAAACCGCCCACAGCAGCGGCGGCGGAGTCGACGATCAGAATCTCCTTGATATTCTCGACGTTGCCGTCGTCGGTGAGGAACTCGCCCTGCTTGGCCACGGCCATCGCGGTGCCCATGGTGTCGAAGAAGTCACTCATGAGCAACGAGAACGAGATGACGAGGAGCGCGGGGTCGGTAAGGACCTTGACGATGGCAGGCACGCCGCCGGCGTCGGCGATGGGGCCACCGATGCTCGAGAAGTCGAGCGGGGCGATGATACCGGTCGGAGCCTGGGTCACACCTAGGGGGATACCGGCGATGACGGCGACGACGATGCCGATGAGCAGCGAGCCGGGGACGTTGCGGCAGGCGAGGGCGACCGTCACCAGGATGGAGATGATGCCGACGATGAAGGTGGGGGAGGTGATGTCGCCCAGACCGACGAGTGTACCGGCGCCAGCGGTGATAATGCCGGCATCGCACAGGCCAATCATGGCGATGAACAGGCCCAGACCCACCGAGATGGCGTGACGCAGGACAACAGGGATGGCGTCCATGATGGCTTCGCGCAGGCCACAAAGCACGAGCAGCAAGATGACGATGCCCTCAAGGAAGATGACGCTCATGGCCACGTGCCAGTCACCGCCGCAGACGGTGGTGGTGATTCCGGCGATCATCGCGTTGACGCCTAAGCCCGACGCGCAGGCGAGCGGGCGGTTGGCGAAGATGCCCATGCAGATGGTCATGATGCCGGCGCCCAGGCAGGTGGCGCAGGCGAGCGCTCCCGCATCGATGCCAGCGCCCGAGAGCACCGCGGGGTTGACGGCGATGATGTAGGCCATCGCCAGGAATGTTGTCAGGCCAGCGCGAAGTTCGGTCCCGATTGTGGACTTGCGCTCGCTGACGTGAAATAGTTCGTCCATGCATACCCTTTCCTTGTTCGGCCCCGAGTTTAGGCCGATTGACACGAACTCACCCACTATAGCCCCTTTACGACGCTGTTGTTCCTCGCATGTTGATGTTCGGCGCTTTGTAGCAGACGGACGGTATTTTTCGCATGAAAATGTGTGGGTACCGTATACTTAAGCGGTTACAACGACCCCTATGGAGGAACGTATGATTAAAGAGCTCTGCCACGACGAGGCTATTTTGTCTCAGCGTTGCGAGGTTGCGACCGTCGAGGACGAGTCGGTTGCTCAGGACCTGATCGATACCATCAAGTCACTCGATGATGCCGGCTGCCTTGCTGCCAACCAGATCGGCGTCACCAAGAAGGCCTGCGTCTATCTGGACGACGCCGGTGAGCCCCACGTGCTTTACAACCCCCGTCTGGTGTTTGGCCTGGGCGCCAGCAAGATGGAGGAGAGCTGCCTGACGCACGAGGAGATCACCAAGTCCACGCGCTATATCAAGTGCAAGGTCGCTTATGACGTGATCGTCGACGGCAAGATGCGCGAGCGCAAGCAGGACTTCGTCGGCTTCGAGGCGCAGATGGTCCAGCATATGATCGATCACTGTCTTGGAAAGTTGGTCTAAGGGGACCAAAGCACCGCACCTTGCCGCTCAATCGTCGCTCGCGTACCTTAAGTACGCTTCGCTCCTCTTTCGTGGCAATCTGCGGCACTTTGACCCCTTAGACGACCTGCGGGGTTAACTTGGTTGAGTTTATCCTGCTTGAATAGTCCGGGCGTGACATTGTTGTCATGTCCGGGCTTTTGTGTTTAGCGCCTTTTTGTTTGGAGACAATGAAATTAGCAAGAACGTAAAGCTAGGAGGCGCTATGTGCACGAGTATTCGATTTACCGATAATTCTGGCCACATGTATCTAGGCCGCAACCTCGACTGGAGCTTTGACTACGGCCAACAGGTTCGCGTGATGCCGCGCGGGTTCCACATTCCGTATTCGTTTATCGACGACGCGACAGCGGCACACGCGGTGATCGGTATGTGCATCGATTACAAGAACTACCCTATGTTCTTCGATTGCGGCAACGATGCGGGCCTCGCCGTAGCGGGCCTCAATTTTCCGGGTTATGCCGAGTATGCCGAGGGGCCGGTTGATGGAAAGACCAATATCGCGGCCTATGAGTTTCCCCTGTGGGTGGCAGCGACGTTCTCGACGGTCGATGAGGTCGAGGCCGCGCTGCGCGACACGGTGATTGTTGCCAAATCTGCAGGAGAGGGGCTGGGCGTGTCGCTGCTCCATTGGATTATCGGCGACAGCCAGCGCAGCATCGTGGTCGAGATGATGGCTGACGGCCTGCATGTATACGACGATCCGGTCGACACCCTTGCCAACCAGCCGACCTTCCCGTGGCACATGGAAAACCTCCGCACCTATATCACCGCCACAAGCGATTTTCCTCAGACGGCGACATGGCGTGGCGCCGAGCTCAAGCCCTATGGCGCGGGTGCCGGCATGCGCGGTATTCCGGGTGACTGCTATTCGCCGAGCCGTTTTGTAAAGGCGGCGTACCTCAATGCCAATTATCCGCAAAAGGAGAGCGAGACCGAAAACGTCGTTCGCATGTTCCGCTCGCTCGAGGGCGTGGTGATGATCGAGGGAGCGTCCAGGATGGGCGATGGCAAGTTCGAGAAGACTATCTACACCGGATGCTTTAGCGCGCGCACGGGCAATTATTACTACGCGATGTATGGGGATCCGTCGATTCGCTACGTGAGCCTGATGGATGCCGAGGGCGCAAGCCCCGATAGGCTTGTGGTTCCCGAGCCGCGTCGTTCGTAGCCGTTAGCTTTGCTGCAATGCAAAGCGGCCCTGCGTCTCTCGTGAGGTGCAGGGCCGCTGTCGTTGATTTGTGACGTCGCTAGAAGTTGGCGTCGTTGAGCTGGGTGCTCTCGAGTCCGTCGAGTTGCTGTTGCTCGGGTGTATCGGCGACGCTCTCGAGCAGCTCGGTGGGATCGACGTTCATGCTCTTGCCGGCCTCGTTGCCGTTGACCAGGTCGTCCGAGAAGATGTCGACTTCCATTTCCTCGGCCTCTTCGATCTGAACCTCGAGCGGCACCTGGGTGCGCACGAGCTTAACGGCCGGGCGCATGCGGGCAAACAGCGGCACGTACTCGATGATGATGGCCGAGTTCTCGAGGCCATACCAACGTGCCGGGCTTCCGCAGGCGCGGCGGACGGCGTACTTGATGGCCATGACGCGATGGTCGTTGCGGTTGATGTCCGTTTCGGGGGCAAGCATCTTGCGCAGCATGCAAAAACGGAAGTCGCCCACGTTGCCGCGTGTCTCGTAGATGGAGTAGGTGTGATGCTGCGGTGGCAACTCACCCGATGCCATCAGGTCGCCAACGATCTGGCGCAGGTAGGCGTTGATGCGCTGATTGACCTTAAAGCCCAGGTCCAAGCGCACGCGGAACAGGAAGTCTGTGCCAAAGGTCTCAACGGAATACTCGTGCGTATAGGGCTCGTCGGTAACGTGTACGTTGATGAACCAATATGCCTTAGCGCGCTTGGGATGTTTGTCCAGGATGGAATAGAGCACGTCGCGGTCGAGTGTGAGCGGATCGGGGCTGTTGGTGAGGAACACCAGATTGTCGGCGAGTACGGGGTAGGTCTCGTCGTTGCGCAGGCGGTTGAGCTGGTCAATGTACTTGGAGACGGGCAGCAGAATCGTCTGCGTGCGCTCGATGGCGGTACCGCGACGCCACACATACATAAGGCCGAACAGCAGTGCGGCCAGGAAGATCATGACGTAGCCGCCGTCAAAGAACATGGTGAGGCACGAGGCGAAGAAGCACAGCTCAATGGCACCAAAGAGCAGGGCGAAGACGCAGGCACCCAGCTTGTGCTTGAGGATGCCGGCGATGTAGCTCGTCAAAAGCGTCGTGGTCATGAGCATGGTCACGGTAATGGCGAGGCCATAGGCGCTCTCCATGCGCTCGGAGTTTTGGAACAACAGCACGATGAAGATGCAGCCGACCCACATGATGTTGTTGACAAGCGGAATATAGAGCTGGCCCTTGGTGTCGCTGGGGTAGTGGATGCGCAGATGCGGCATAAGGTTGAGACGCGTGGCCTCGGATACCAGCGAGAACGAGCCGGTAATGAGCGCCTGCGAGGCGATGATGGCCGCTACGGCCGAAAGCACGATGGCAAAGGGGCGCAGGGGCTCGGGAAGCATCATATAGAACGGGTTGACGATATCCATCGCGAGCATCTGGGGATTGGAGTTGTTGGCGAGCAGCCAAGCGCCCTGACCCAGATAGTTAAGGATGAGGGCCGCCTTTACGAACGGCCAGGATGCGTAAATGTTAGCCTTGCCCACGTGACCCATGTCCGAATAGAGCGCCTCGGCGCCGGTCGTCGACAGGAAGACGAAGCCGAGCACCATGATGCCCGAGTGGTTGATGGGCGAGAACAGGAACATGATGCCGCGGATGGGGTTGAGCGCGCGTAGGATGGACAGGTTGCCGAGCATGTTGAACAGGCCGGCGCCCGCCAGGAACAGGAACCATAGCGTCATAAGCGGGCCGAACAGCTTGCCGATTGACGAGGTGCCGGCGCGCTGCATGGCAAATAGGCCGCAGATAATGATGATGGTAATAATGATGACGTTGGTTTGCCCGTCACCCAATAGCGCGTGGCCCCACTCGATGGTGCGCAGACCCTCGATGGCTGTGGTGACCGTGACCGCGGGGGTGAGGATGCCGTCGGCGAGCAGCGCCGCGCCGCCGATCATGGCGGGCAGAATCAGCCACGGTGCCACCTTGCGCACGAGACTGAACAGGGCGAAGATGCCGCCTTCGTTGTGGTTATCGGCCTTCATGGCGATTACCACGTACTTGACCGTGGTCACGAGCGTCATGGTCCAGATGACGAGTGAAAGCGCGCCAAGGATCATATCTTCGCTGACGGTGCCGATGCCGCCGTTGTTGGCGACGATTGATTTCATGGTGTACATGGGGCTCGTGCCGATGTCACCGTAGACGACGCCGAGCGTTACGAGCAGCATGCCAGCGGAGAGGGGAATGGCTCCATGCCCGCCTTGACTACGCTGGTCTTGGAGGCTTGCCTCCAGCTTGTTCTGTGCCACGTGGACTCCCTTGGACATCTAGCCTCTGCAAAGAGCAGTAGACCTTTATGCCATCTTTATACATATAAGAGCAGTTTGGCACATCGGGGTGTTTTAGACAATAATCCCCATCTGGGGATTATTCATGTACGCAGGTAGTATTTCAGAGCAGGGGCTATTAAGCACGTGCTGTCTGGGCGATGCCAGCCTTGGTGTTTGCGCGTTTGCCGGCGAGTTCGCAAAAAATCGCGCCGCCGATGATAAACGCGGCGCCCATCAGGCGGACCGGTGTTATGGTTTCGCCCAAAAGGACGGCCGAGAACACGACGGCCGAAAGCGGCTCAAGGTAGCCGACGACGGCGACGGTCTGCACGGGCAGTTTGGCGACGGCGCTAAAGTAGAGCAGGCAACCGAGTCCGGTGTTGACAATGCCGAGCATGGCAACGGCGCGCCAATCGATGCCGGCGGCAATGCTGGGGGAGAGGAACGAGGGGGCACCTTGCGTGAAGAGCGTAGGGATCAACGCGGTTACAAAGGCGGCACTCACCTGGAGCGTGGAGTTCTCGAGACCTTCGATATGTGGCGCTCCCTTGCTGGCAATGACCATCAACGCGTAGCAGAAGGCCGAGGCGATGCCGCACACGATGCCCGCGATGGGCATATTGCCGCCCAGACCTTGGGCCGCGATGAGGAAGGCGCCGCAGGCGACGGCTATGAAGCCGGTAATTTTACCGCCGGTCAGCTTCTCGCCAAAAATGAGCGGGGAGAGGGCCATAACGATGATGGGGCCGCAGTAGTACAGCAGCGAGGATACGCCGACGCCGATCGTCTGGTAGGCGCGGAACAGAAAAATCCAGCTGGCGCCCAGCGCGGCTCCCGAGAGGAGGAGGGCTGCGGCTTCGCGGGGGCGAGATGGCGCCTGCAACTTATGGCGTTGGGTGATGGCGAGGATGGTGACAAGCGAGAGTGCGCCCAAAAACGTGCGCAGGAGCACGATATCGGAGCTCGGCAGCGCGATGGCAGCGGCGATGATGCCGTTGGAGCCAAACAATAGCAATGCTGCTAAGTACGTAAACAGTCCGTTGTTCATGCGCTGACATCCCCTCTATATCCGAGCATGTTCACTATGGGTGAACTGGCTTTAGAAGAAAAGCGAATATAATGCATGGCAAACATGACAAAAACTCATGCAAAGGTGGAGACGTGCCGTGGAGACCAATATCCAAAAGATGCAAGTGCTGCTCGAGACGGTGCGTGCCGGCAGCTTTACGCGTGCTGCAGAGCGGCTGAGCTATTCGCAGTCGGGCGTGAGCCGCATGGTGGGCGACCTTGAGGCAGACTGGGGTTTTAAGGTGCTTGACCGCAGCCGCGAGGGCGTGGTGCTTTCTGCCGACGGGCGGCAGGTCATGCCGGCGGTCGAGGCGTTATGCGAAGAGTTTGGCCGTCTGCAGCGACGCGTGGACGAGATGCGAGGGCTCATGCGTGGCAAGATCTGTATCGGTACGTTTTCGAGTGTGGCGACCCATGTACTGCCGCCGGTGATCGCGCGGTTTCGCGTCGATCATCCGGACGTCGATTATGAGTTGCTGATGGGCGATTACTCCGAGATTGAGCAATGGGTGGCGGAAGGCCGCTGCGACCTGGGCTTTATTCCGCGCGAGCCACGCGGCGCCGGCATGGCGTCGCGGCCGTTGGTACAAGACGAGCTGATGGCCGTGGTGCCAGCGGGCTCCTCGCTTGCCACCGCGGAGGTCGTTTCCCTTGCCGATTTGACCAACGAGCAGTTTATTCTGCTGGAACGCGGCACCGATGACGAGATTACGCCGCTGTTCCGTCGGGCGGGGCTGACGGTGCGCTCCAAGCTGTCGACCTGGGATGACTATGCGATTATGGCCATGGTCGAGGACGGCCTGGGCGTGAGCATTCTTCCCGCGCTCATCTTGCGCCGCTGCCAGTTCGATGTCGCCGTGCGCCCGCTCGAGGGACGTCTCCATCGGCAGATCAACGCCATATACCGCACCGCCGACGTTTCGCTCGCGGCGGCTCGTTTCCTCGAATATCTCTAAAAGCGCGTGCCCGTTGTCCACCTCGGGACGATTCTCGGGGTTCGGTACATTTTCTTGTGAAATTGAACTTCCAGATAATGCGCCGCGCTATACTGCTTGCTAAATTGAACCTTGGTTCAATTCGTGTTCTATAAATTGAACTTTGCCAGCAAGGAGGTTCCTGTGGCCCAAGAGACGTTTAGCGATCGTCTGCGACAGACCATGTCCGATCGCGACGTTCGCCAGTCGGACGTAATCCGCGCATCGGAGGTGCTCGGCAAAAAACTCGGCAAGAGTCAGATGAGCCAATATGTGAGTGGCAAGACGATTCCGCGGCGCGATGTGGCAGAGCTGCTCGCCCGCATTTTGGAGGTCGATGTTTCCTGGCTGCTCGCCAGTGACGCCGATCAAGGCGAGACGTCCTCGTCCCATAACGTTGCCAAATCCGAACCTAGTCCCACGGCTCAAATTCCAAGGAGCACCACCATGCGTACTTTTTCTAAATCCACCAAACTCGAGAATGTCCTGTATGACGTGCGCGGTCCCGTCGTCGACGAGGCCGCCCGTATGGAGGACGAGGGCGAGCGTATTCTCAAGCTCAACATCGGCAACCCCGCGCCCTTTGGTTTCCGCACGCCCGATGAGGTCATCAAGGATATGCGCCAGCAGCTACCCGACTGCGAAGGCTATTCCAACTCGCGCGGCCTGTTTTCTGCGCGCAAGGCGATTATGCAGTACTCGCAGATCAAGGGCCTGCCCAACGTTCAGATGGAGCACATCTACACGGGCAACGGCGTGTCCGAGCTCATTCAGCTTTCGATGAACGCGCTGCTCGACAATGGCGACGAGATCCTGATCCCCAGCCCCGACTATCCGCTCTGGACGGCGTGTGCAACCCTTGCCGGCGGTCATCCCGTGCACTATCTGTGCGATGAGCAGGCGGATTGGTATCCCGACCTGGAGGATATGGAGTCCAAGATCACGAGCGCGACCAAGGCCCTCGTCATCATCAACCCCAACAACCCCACGGGTTCCGTCTATCCGCGCGAGGTGCTCGAGGGCATCGTCGAGATTGCACGCAGGCATCAGCTGATGATCTTTGCCGATGAGATCTACGACCGCCTGTGCATGGACGGCTACGAGCACGTCTCGATTGCCTCGCTCGCCCCCGATCTGCCCTGTGTCACCTTTAGCGGTCTGTCCAAGTCGCATATGATCGCGGGCTACCGTATTGGCTGGATGGTGCTTTCGGGCAACCAGCGCTGCATGAGCGACTTCATCATGGGCGTCAACATGCTCTCCAACATGCGCCTGTGCTCCAACGTGCCGGCTCAATCGATCGTTCAGACGGCACTCGGTGGCCATCAGTCCGTCAACGACTACATCCGTCCTGGCGGCCGTGTCTACGAGCAGCGCAACTTTGTGTATGAGGCGCTTAACAAGATCGATGGCATCTCGGTGGTCAAGCCGCGCGCGGCGTTCTATATCTTCCCCAAGATGGATGTTAAGAAGTTCAACATCACCGATGACGAGCAGTTTGCCCTCGACCTGCTGCACGAGAAGAAGATTCTGATCACGCGCGGCGGCGGCTTTAACTGGGCCGAGCCCGATCACTTCCGCATCGTGTACCTGCCGCGCATGGAAGTGCTCAAAGAGTCCCTCGAAGACCTCGCCGATTTCTTCGATCACTACCGCCAGGCGTAACGGCAAAGGTAGACTGTAATGAAACGGTCGGCCCGCAACGGATGCGGGCCGACCGTTTTCTGTCTAAGCCCGTGCTGTTAGCGCTTGTCTCGTTGAGCGGGCGAGGTTCGCGTGTGAGCGGTAAGTTCTATTCCAAAATGGAATACAGTGGGCTTAAGCTGGAATTGATGTCCGGGTACCTGCTTTTCTAGAATGTTTTCAACAAGATGAAAGGCGGTTCCAACCAATGATTATCGATGCAAATTCCTACTGGTTCGACGAGCACATCTTTCATGACGAGACGCTCTGCGAACAGTTTTTGGCCGAGGTACCCCGCGCCTATGACACCGAAGGCTATCTGACCATGAATTCCGCCGGCAAACGACAGATCGTGATCGAGATGCCCGCCGGTTCTCCGGGTCTTAACTACATTGAGGGCGACTACACCCTCGAGAAGCGCTTGGCCGATATGGATGAGGCGGGGGTCGACAAGGCGATCCTCAAGCTCCCCGGTTGTCACGAGTGGATGTCGCTCGAGATGTGCCGGCGTTTCAACGACGGTATGGCTGCTGACGCGAAGGCGTCAAGTGGCCGTCTGATTCCGCTTGTCGCTGTGCCGCCCTTTGGCACCAAAGCGAATTTGGAGGAGCTCGATCGCAGGCTCGACGATGGTTTTGCGGGTGTGCAGCTCTGCGCTCACTACGGCAAGCGCTATCTCGACGACCAAGTCTTCTCGAGCTTTTTCGAGCACCTGAACGAACGCCATGTCACCGTTTACGTGCACCATGTTCCCGTGCCGGTCGAGAACGAATCGCTTCTCGCGTACGACAACCTTCGCCGCTCTTATGGCCGCTGCGTCGACCAAACTACGGCGATCGGCCGAGAGATCTTTGGCGATTTCTTTGAGCGCTACCCCAATATCAAGATGGTCCACTCCATGCTCGGCGGCGCATACTTTGCGTTCAAGGAGATGCTGCTGCCTCATGGTCCCAAGCGCCCTGATGCTTCTGGCCGTTTTCAGGTCGATACCGAGACCGTTTCCAGGCGCCTCGAGAACAACATCTATTTCGACATGTCCCATGCTCAGCCTTGGGGCAAGACACTCCTTGCCTGCGCGGTTGACGTGCTGGGTGCAGACCATATTGTTTTTGGCACGAGCTATCCCGTTAAACGCGAGTGGCTCACCGAGGGTGTCGCCTGCGTTCGCGCTGCAAATCTGAGCGATACAGACAGCGACCTTGTGCTTGGCGGTACGGCGCAGCAACTGTACGGTGTCGAGTGAGCGGCAATCAGAGGGGAGTATCTGCCATGGACGAAGGAGAGATGAGGGCTGGGGCCGCTCGTGTGGCCATCGATCTTGGGGACGTGTTGCCGTTCGACGGTTTCGACGAACTCCGTCATGAGGTCTTCGCCCGTGCCCTTATCATCGAGGGGACGGGGCGACGCGCCTGCGTCCTTTCGCTTGAGGTCACCTCGATCGCTCCGGCTCTACTCGCCGATCTGCGTGAGGTTGTTGAGGATGCCGCCAATTGCAGCGGTGCTTATTCTTGGGTGGTTCCTACCCACACGTTTTCCATGCCTCACGTCCGCACTCCCGGGCATCTTGTCGACGATGCTGCCCGCAACCGCAACGAGCGCTATCGCGCAGCGCTCGTCGCTGCCGCCCGCACGGCTGTCGAGCGCGCTGTTGCGGGCATTCGCTCTGCCACGCTCGCCACTGTGGAGGGCGAATGCCCCGTGAACGTTAATCGCGACATTGAGACGCCTGCCGGCTGGTGGTTGGGCTCGAATCCCAGGGGGTTTGCCGACCACACGATGCCCGTACTCGCCATAAGGGATGCCGGGGGCGAGTATGTTGCCGTGCTCGCGACGGCGGACGTTCAGTCCTCCGTGCTCGACGGGTCGCGCGACTCCGAGGGGAGGCACATGGCGAGCGGAGACCTCTTTGGTTTTGCCGCCATGTCACTCGAGCGCGAGCTGGGCGGCGTTGCCCTGTTGCTGCCAGGCGCCGCGGGCGACCAAGGTCCGGCGGAGCGCGCCATGAACGTCATGTTCGATGCGGCCGGCGTTAAGCAGACGGTCGATGCCCATGAAGACGGATACCGCATGCTGCACCAGCAGGGGCAGGCCTTGGGCGATGCTTTGATCGAGGCCGCTCGCATGGCGCGTGAGGATGACGCCACCGGCATCGATGCCCGCACGGTCGACGTTTTTCTGCCCGCTCAGACACGCGCCGATTTTCACTCTTTGGCTCCGCACCGAACGTATGAATTTCATGCCGCTGGCGAGCAGCGCACGAGGGTCTATCTGCTCCGGCTGGGAAACGTCGAGCTTGTCGGCGTACAACCTGAGGTCTCGAGTGCATTCGGCGCCACTGTGCGCGCCGCTCGGTCCGGCTCTGTGTTCTTTGCCACGCTCGTCAACGGCGGACAGAAGTACCTACCGGCTCCCGACGCGTACGAAAAGATCACCTATGAGGCCATGAACTCCGGTTTTGCCGCCGGATCCCATGAGCGCCTCGTCGAAATCATCATTGCCGCCTTGAATGCGGCGTGACACAGAAGGAGAACGTGCATGAACATTGGACACGCGCGCCGCAAAATCACCCCACAGGGCGACATCTACCTGATTGGCTACCGCAATCTTCCCAACCGTCTGGAGCCTGCGACAGGCGTCCATGACGACGTCTTCGCCAACGCCATCCTCTTCCAGCAAGGCGAACGTGAAGTGTTTCTCTTTAATGCCGATGTCCTCGAGTTCGAGGAAAGCATGGCCGAGGAAGTCAAGACAATGCTCGCCGAGCGCTACGGCATTGACCGTGATTGCGTCCTGCTCTCGGCGACGCACGACCATACTTCAATCGTTGCTTACCACCGCAGCTGGTGGACGGGAAAATTCGACGAGAACTACTACCGCTGGTTCCTCGATACCATTTGCCAATGCTTTGAGGAGTGCCGCGCCAACGCACAGCCCGCGATTTGTCGCTTGGGCAAGCAGGTCATCACCGGTTTCTACGACAACCGCATCATCCCAGGTGAACTCGCCGACAATGAGGTCATTGTCGTATCGTTCTTCGATACCGAAGGCAAGCCATTTGCGGGCTTTGTGAACTGGGCGGTGCATTCCGCTTGCGTCGGACCCGACTGCACGGAGCTCACGAGCGAACTCGCCGGTCTTACCGGCAAAAAGCTCGCTCAGAGTCTTGGTTACTATCCGGCCATGGTCGTCGGTGCTGCTGGCGACTGTAGCGACCGCAATTTTCGCCAGGGACGCGGCATTCCCGAGGTTGAGCGTGTTTCGACCGGTCTTGCCGAGGCGATTTCCCAGATCAAGCTCGATCGCGAGGTCGTTCTTGACCGCATCGAGCCTCAGACGTTCTATCACACCGTTGCCCATGACGACTTTTCACTCATGCTTAAGTGTGCCGTCATCAGTCTGGGCGGCCTGCATCTCTTTGTGTTCCCGAGTGAACTCGGCAGCGACCTGGGCATTCGCATGAAGCGCGAATGTCCGGTCGAGGGAATAGTCTGCGGTTACACCAACGGCTATTTTGAGTATTTCCTTCCGGCACGCGAGTACGGCCTCTCCTTTGAGACCGAGCGTACTCAGATTCCCCAGGGCGAACCGGAACGTCTGTGTGACAAGTTCTGCCAGACGACGAGACTTCTCGGCGCAGCAGCTTCGCGTCTGTAGGCCTGATTGCGTGGCATGGGCCAATGAGGCTCGCTGCCATGTGATCGGTATCTTCCATCTTCTCTGCCGTTTCCCATCCCGGGCGTACGTGCGTCCGCGGATTTCAAAGGGGGAAGCGGGTTCCTTGTCCTCCCACGTCGACTACGGAGGCATGAAATCGATGCTATACCCCGCTCAGAAAAAGGAGAATTCCATGAAATACCAGAAGCTTTGCGATGAAATCATCACAAAGGTCGGTGGTCGAGACAATGTGTTAGACGTGAGCCACTGCATTACGCGTCTCCGCTTCCACCTCAAGGATGAATCGCTCGCCCAGACCAATGAGCTTAAGGCGACGAAGGGCGTCGTTGACGTTATCCAGGCCGGCGGACAGTATCAGGTCGTGATTGGTGCCACTGTCGAGGCCGTCTACAACGACCTTGTTCAGATTGGCGGGTTCGACTCCAAACCCGCGCTCGATATCGATGAAGGCGACGACGTCAAAAAGAGCGATCCATTCTCGCGTCTGCTTGCCATCATCTCCGAGATTCTGCAACCGGTTCTTGGCGTGCTTATGGCCGGTGGCTTTATCAAGTCGATGCTCGCGCTCTGCACGGTTGCCGGTTGGCTTGCCAAGGACAGCAATACGTATGTGACGCTCTCGGCAATCGGAGATTCGGTCTTCTATTACTTTCCGCTAATCATTGGCTGGACGTCGGCCAAGAAGTTCGGACTTAAGCCCGTTATGGGAATGGCGCTCGGTGGTATCCTCGTCTACCCGACGCTCGTTGCCCTTATGGGCGGAGATCCGCTCTACACGCTCGGCGCCGGCACGGTCTTCGAGTCCAATGTCTACGGTGATATTTTTGGCATCCCGCTGATCATGCAGAATTACTCATCGACGATTCTGCCTGCGATCTTTATCGTCTGGGTTGCCTCCAAGGTGCACAAGGCCCTTTCTAACGCGCTGCCCGCGCTTGTGAGCTCGTTCTTCTCCAACATCCTGACGCTCCTCATTTGCGGCATCCTTGGCCTGCTTGTGGTCGGTCCGGTCATGACGGTCCTCTCCAACATCGTTGCCCAGATCATCTTGATGCTCATCAACTTCCAGCCCGCCATCGCCGGCTTCGTCATCGGCACGTTCTGGAGCCTGCTCGTCATGTTCGGCCTGCACTGGGGTATCATCCCGCTGTGGTTCCTCGATGTCGCAACCTACGGCTATGACCTCATTAATCCGCTCGTGTATGCAGGCGGTTGTGCCATCGCCGGTGCTGTGCTTGGCATGATCATCCGAACCAAGGATTCCGAGGAAAATGCTGCCGTCAACATTCCCGCCCTTGTCTCTTCGATTTTCGGTGTCAACGAGCCTGCGCTTTACGCCATCTTGCTGCCGCGTAAGCGCCTTATGTGGGCAACCTTTATTTCCGCTGGTGTAGGCGGCGCCATCGCCGGCCTCATGGGTGCCAAACTCTATGCCTTCGGTGCCTCCGGCCCGCTCGGTTTTCCGAGCTTTATTAACCCTGCCGGCATCGACATGGGCTTTATCGGCCTTGTCATCTCCGGTGTGGTCGCTTTCGTTCTGGCTCTTGTCGCCGCTATGGTGATCGGTACCAGGAAGGACGAGGGCGGTAAGGCGCTCAACATCTCGGTGGACTAGTCTGTCTGCGCACTTTAACTAAATATGCCTCGGACGGCGACGTGCCGCCCGAGGCATATTTGTGTTTTGTGCCGTTGTCAGCGTGTTTGCGGACACAAGTCTGCGGTTGTGGAGCAGCGGGGATTATGACGGTCGTGCCGCGGTGGAAGACGTACGGTCGCCCTGCAGGAGCTGACGGTAGGGGAGGAAGCCGATGAACGAGACGACCGCCTGCGAGTGCGCGGCGTTTCGCTTGAGGTAGAGCCTGACCTCGGAGGTCGTCGCGGGCTCGAGCGGCACCAGGGCTACCTTTCCGCTGGCGAGCGATTCCGCCGGCTTGCGCATGAGGAATGAGACGCCGGCGCCGCGCGCGACAAGGGAGATGATGTTCTCGGCTCGTTTGCCGGTGAACGTAACACGTGGGCCAAATCCAGCTTCGCGACAAAGGGAAAGGACGAGCTCGCTTACGAACGAGCCTTGGGGAAGCATGAGGAAATTCTCGTCGATAAGGTCGTCTATCTCGACGGTGTCACGTTCGGCGAGCGGATGGTCGAGTGGAAGGACGGCCACGAGCCGGTCGGTCGTAAAGGGAATCTTTTTGAACTCCGGCTCGATGGCGCCGCCGTCACGGATGAAGGCCAGGTCAATGTCCTCGTGCAGGAGCATGCGCTTGAGTGTGTCGCCCTCGCCCTCGATGAGCTCAACGGAATATGAGGGGTTCGCCTGCTGAAAATCGATGACGGCGTCCGTGATCCCATAAGGGGCCATAATGGGGATAGAACCTACGGTGAGGTGCTCGAGCGGCTCACCTG
The DNA here is from genome assembly GCA_958353395.1 of uncultured Collinsella sp. Taxonomy (GTDB): domain Bacteria; phylum Actinomycetota; class Coriobacteriia; order Coriobacteriales; family Coriobacteriaceae; genus Collinsella. Next base: position 64,191 of record CATWSG010000001.1, on the reverse strand, counting down.
CGCCTATTTGAATGGCGGCAAGATAACGGTGCTGAAGCGTCGCAATTTTTTGCGCATAGGGGAGGAGCGCTTCACCTTGCGCGGTGAGTGTTACGTGGCGCTGGCTTCGATCGATGAGCTTGCAGCCGAGTTCGTGCTCCATTGCCATGATGTGCTTGGAGAGGGTTGATTGCGACATGAAAAGCAGTTCCGCCGCATCAAGAAACGTGCGTGACTGCGCTAAGATGGCGAATTCGCCAAAGCGGCTGATATCCATAGGGAGGCCTCCGGTACCCTCATTTTGGCAGGTGGCCTAAACCACGACGCCGTTGCAGTGGTCGATTTCGTGCTGGATGATCTCGGCGGTGTAGCCCGAGAAGTTTTTGATGCGGTGGACGAAGTTCTCGTCCAAATACTCCACCTTAATGCGGCGATAGCGGGTACAGGGACGCTCGCCGATCAGCGAGAGACATCCTTCGCTCGTCTGATAGGCATTGACTTGCTCAAGAATTTGAGGGTTGTACATCAGGAGTGTCCTGTTGCCGTCCTTTACGCAGATGATGCGTTTGCGCACGCCAATCATGTTGGCGGCGAGGCCCACGCACTCGCGCTCATGCTCGTGGAGTGTATCCAGGAGGTCCTGCCCGGTCGCGGCGTCGTCGGGTCCCGCGTCTTCGGAAGGCAGGCGCAAAAAGAACTCGGATTTCATGATGGGCTTAATCATGGTGGGCTCCTCATGTCTCATGCTTTCGTGGACTTTTAATAATAGCGCGGAAGGAAAGCTGTGCGTCCGCGTTACAATCTTTCGACGTTGGACCATGTTGTCAGACTCGTCGTGTACGGCGTCTGGCGTAAGTCTAGGGCTCATTTTTCGCCCTGGACTGTTCCTCTGGGGCGATGCAACTGTCGTTCCAAGAGGAAGGAAATGCATGGGGAGCAAATCTCAGCAACAAGTTCAAGTAACGCCATCGGCCACTGCGGCGCTTCTCGTCGTTATGTATATTGCGGCCTTTGTTGCCGCGTTTAACGAGAACATCATTAACGTGGCGTTGCACGACATTATGGCGGCCTTTTCGGTGAGTGCCACCACGGCGCAGTGGCTCGTCTCGGGCTACATGATTGTGACGTCGATCTTTACGGCCATCATGGCCTTCCTGTCCGGCCGTTTCTCGACGCGCAAGCTGTTGTTTTTCGCATGCGGATGTATGGTCGCCGGCGAAGCCCTGTGTCTGATCGCTCCGTCGTTTAGCGTTTTGCTGCCAAGTCGTATTTTGCAGGCTGCGGGATCGGGCATCTTGTTTCCGCTCATGATGAACGTGGTGCTGTCTTGCGCCCCGCGCGAGAAGCTCGGTCTGTATCTGAGCCTGGGTGGTGCCTGCATTACGCTAGGGCCGGCGTTTGGACCCGTGATTAGCGGTCTTATGTGCACGTTATTTGGCTGGAGGGCGGTGTTCGTAGTGCCGCTGGTGGGCGGCATTGTGGTCGCTGCGGCGGGCGTTAAGCTTGTTCAGAATGTCGGAGAGCGCTCGAACACCACGCTTGATATTCTGTCGGTTGTTTTGCTCGCCGCCGGCATTACGGCATTTGTGTATTCCGTAGGCGAGTTCTCGACCAATCTGATTGCCGGCATCGTGGCGCTTTTCGCCGCCATTGTGCTGCTCGGCCTGTTTGCGGCCCGTCAGCTCAAGCTCGAGCATCCGGTGCTTAACGTGCGTCCCATGGCGAGCTTTCGCTTTTGGCCTGCGTGTTTGCTTGTGGTGGTGTCGATGATGACGACGTTCTCGATGAGCGTTTTGTTGCCGCTCTATTTTGAGGGCGCATACGGCATGACCGCACTTATTGCGGGCTTGCTCATTTTGCCGGCGATTGCCTGCAACGCCGTGACCTCGATTGTGGGCGGACGCGTGATGGACGCCCGTGGCGCATGGCCGCTGCTGCCGGTCGGTTTTGCCCTGATTGCCGTGGGGCAGACTGCCATCTCGATGACGGCGGCGAGTATGAACATCGGCGTCGTTGTGGCGCTGACCGTTGTGGTGTATGCCGGAGTCGGTTTGGTGCTGAGCCCCTCGCAAACGGCCGGATTGGAGACGCTGCCTGCCGCTGAACATCCTCACGGAACGGCATTGCTTAACACGTGGAACATGATTGCCGCATCGTTTGGCCCGTCCCTGTTTATCGGCCTGCTCTCGAGTTCTGCAGCGACTGCCGGCGCGGCTGGCGCTGCGACCGACGTTGCCCAGGCGATTGGATTTGCAACTGCCGTGCGCGTGGCGGCCGTGATTGCCGTGGTCGGGTTTGTGGCGTCGCTGGTGTACGCTCGTCGCGAGTCACACATGTCGCATTAATGTGTGCACATAGATTCTGCAGCTAGATTGGATGGCGACACCATAAACTAATGGACGTTTTGCCGAGAGGCATGAATGTTTAAAGCGCAAAGAGTGCGCGACGGGCCCCGCGAATGGGGCGATGATGCCCGAGAGGGCCAAGAAGGAGTCTCATGTCCGAGAACGAAGAGATCATGAACGAGACCGAGAACGAGACCATGGCTGCCGAGGTCGAGGCAGTCGAGACCGTGGAGACCGAAGCTGCCGAGGTTGAGGCTGCTGACGAGGTTTCCGCCGAGGAGGAGGCCGAGGTTGTCGAGGCCGCCGTTGATTACGATGACGAAGAGCTGATGGACAAGATGCAGAAGGCCGCCCGCCTGCTGCGTAGCCGTCGCTTTGCTATTTCCAAGGAGGAGGAGGCCAAGGCCGAGCGCATGGCGAACATCGAGCGCGCCATCAAGCTTCTTGACCTCAAGCCCAAGATGGAGCAGAAGGAAATGTCCGACCTGCTGGGCATGCGCCTTCGTGAGCTCGATGGCCTGATGGCCGAGGCCGAGGCTGCCGATCTGGTCGGCCGCATCGACGACGCCGAGGGCGATATGCGCAAGATCGTCGTCTTCGCCGCCGAGGATGCCGCTGAGGGCCTGGTCGAGCTTGCCAACAAGAAGGAGAAGCTCCTGCCCGAGCTTTCTTACGAGGAGGCCATCGAGCTGATGGCCGCTCTCGATAAGGTTATCGCTCCGCTCGTCGCCATGGGCCTGGACGAGGATCGCGGTCCTCGCGGCGGCCGTGACGACCGTGGTGGCCGTGGCGGCGACCGTGGCGGTCGCGGCGGCTTTGGCGATCGTGGTGGCCGTGGCGGCGACCGCGGCGGTCGCGGTGGCGATCGTGGTGGCCGTGGCGGTTTTGGTGACCGTGGCGGCGACCGTGGCGGTCGCGGCGGCTTTGGCGGCAACCGTGGCGGCTATGGCGATCGCGGTGGCAACCGTGGCGGCTTCGGCGGCAACCGTGGTAACGACCGTGGCGGTCGCGGTGGCGATCGTGGCGGCCGCAACGGCGGCGGCTTCCGCGGCAACCGCTTCTAGTTGGGTTACGCGGTTTTACCAAACCGCGTAACTAGTTGACGCTGCGCGCCCACCAGAGCGACAACTTGTCATTCAAAGAGGACGGCATGACCAGAAGGTCTATGCCGTCCTCTTTTCATGCCAATTTGTTCGCTCTGGTGGGCGCTCGCTGTCGGTGCCAAAACATCGACATTGCCATGATCCAGACCTGCTAAAAGATAGTCGTTGGGGACGTTCTTGTTTGACTGGTCATTTAAGAACGTCCCCAACGACTACGTAGCATGAGAGTGGATAATCTCCCGGTATGAGCCCATATTCATGCTCAAGGTGGGAGATTATCCACTCTCGTTTCGTTTGTTGATTTCGATGCCTACATTTGTAGGAACAGTTCGTGGAGGCGGGTGTCTTCGTCGAGTTCGGGGTGGAAGGTTACGCCGAGCTGGCTGCCCTGACGGGCGGCGACGATACGGCCGTCGACTTTCGCTAAGGCCTTTGCGTCGCCGTGGACCTCGACGATGCGGGGCGCGCGGATAAACGTCAGCGGCACTTCACCGTCGATGCCAGCTACCTGCCCCTTGGTTCGAAAACTGCCGAGCTGCCTGCCGTAGGCATTGCGCTCAACGAGCACATCCATGGTTGCCAGGCGCGGCGTGCCCTTATCGTCATGGGCGGCAAGGTCGTGAGCCAGCAGAATCAGGCCGGCGCAGGTGCCCAGGACGGGCATGCCTTCAACAATGCGGGTGCGAAGCTCCTCGAGCATGCCCAACTCATCAAGCAGCTTCCCTTGAACGGTAGACTCGCCGCCGGGAAGTACCAGACGGTCAAAGTCCTGCTTCAAATCAGCCGCCTGCCTCAGCTCAATACAGTGCGCGCCCAGCTCGGATAGTCTTGCCTCGTGCTCGGCAAATGCGCCTTGGACCGCCAGCACGGCGACCGTTTGGTCTGCATAATCGCTCATGTGCGATCCTTTCTGCCGGACTAGCGTCCGCGCTCCTCCATGATGATTTCGATCTCGTCGGCGTTGATGCCCACCATGGCCTCGCCCAGGTCCTCCGAAAGCTCGGCAATGAGCTTGGCATCGGTGAAGTTTGCCACGGCCTTGACGATGGCGGCTGCGCGCTTGGCGGGGTCGCCGCTCTTAAAGATGCCCGAGCCGACAAACACGCCTTCGGCTCCCAGCTGCATCATCAGCGCGGCGTCGGCGGGGGTCGCTACGCCGCCGGCGGCAAAGTTCACGACGGGAAGCTTACCCGTGGCATGGACCTCGCGCACCAGCTCGACCGGAACCTGCAGTTGCTTGGCTGCCTCAAAGAGCTCGTCGTCGCGCAGAGCAACAACGTCACGGATCTGCTTTTGGATCTTGCGCATGTGGCGTACAGCCTGGACGACGTCGCCCGTGCCCGGCTCGCCCTTGGTGCGAATCATCGTGGCGCCTTCGGCAACACGGCGCAGCGCCTCGCCCAGATCACGGGCGCCGCAGACAAACGGCACGTCAAACTGGGTCTTGTCGATGTGATAGACGTCATCGGCAGGGGAGAGAACCTCGGACTCGTCGATGTAATCGATCTCGATGGCCTGCAGGACCTGCGCCTCGACGATGTGACCGATGCGGCACTTGGCCATAACAGGGATGGAGACGGCCTCTTGGATGCCCTTGATCATCTTGGGGTCGCTCATGCGCGAGACGCCGCCTGCGGCGCGGATGTCGGCCGGAATGCGCTCGAGTGCCATGACGGCGCAGGCGCCCGCCTCCTCGGCGATGCGTGCCTGCTCGGGCGTGGTGACGTCCATGATGACGCCGCCCTTGAGCATCTGCGCGAGCTCGCGATTGAGTTTGACGCGATCGGCCTTGCTGGTCTGTTCTGCCATGGTTGCTCCCTTGGTTGGCATGTGCATTGCTTGACGGAACATCCTATCGGGGAGCTGGGTATGGCGAAATACTCAGTTTTCGAGATAATAACAAGGTCAGACTAATACCAGATTGAACGGTTCGATATGGTCAGGTGATAAACTCATGCTTGACTACAATTTGGAAAAACGCGGCGAAGCATCGCTCTATGAGTATGTTTACCAGCAAATTCGAGATGATATCGTAGCTGGACGCATTGTGGCGGGGGAGCATTTGCCGTCTAAGCGCGCCTTTGCCAGTCATCTGGGAATCAGTGTCATTACTATCGAGAATGCATATAGCCAGCTACTTGCCGAGGGCTATATTTGCTCAAAGCCGCGGCGTGGCTACTACGCTTGCAAGCTTCCGGATGCACCGATTTTGCCTTTGGCTTCGGAGGGCATCGACCGAGATGCCGTCTCTGTGGACCCCAGCGCGCATGATGTCCGCGGGCGGGTCGAGCAATTCGACGCACTTTCTCCTTCCGCTTTGGAGGCGGCGCGGCTTTGGCAAAGCGCACTGCGGGCGACGCTGGCATCCGAAGACGAGCGCGAGATCTTTTCGCCCGCACCGGTACAGGGCACCGTTCGGCTACGATGCGCAATTGCTCATCATCTGCGCGGGACGAGGGGTATGAATGTCGACCCCGACAACATTGTTATCGGTGCGGGCGCCCAGCTGCTCGATACCATGTTGGTTCAGCTGCTTGGCGCGGACAAGGTGTATGCGGTTGAGGATCCGGGCTATTTGCGTCTGACGCGCATCTATCAGGCTATGGGTTGCAAAGTTCGACATATCCTGTTGGATGATGACGGCGTGGACCTGAGCGCTCTGCAGAAAACTGGGACCGATATCCTTCACCTTATGCCGTCGCATCAGTATCCCACCGGTCTTGTGACGAGCATTGCGCGTCGCTATGCGCTGCTGAGCTGGGCCGCCGAACGGCCGGGTCGATATCTCATCGAAGATGATTTTGATTGTGAGTTTCGCCTTGCCGGCAAGCCGATTCCCGCGCTCGCATCGATCGATGCCGCCCAGTCGGTTATTTACACCAACACGTTTTCGAAGAGCCTGTCATCGGCGTTGCGTCTAGCGTACATGGTGTTGCCCGATGAACTAATGGAGCGGTTTAGGCGCAACCTTGGTTTTTACGCCTCGTCGGTGAGCTCTGTTGACCAGGTTGCTTTGGCGCGTTTACTGGAATCGGGTGATTACGAGCGACATGTGAACCGCGTGCGCGTGCGCGCTCGCGAGGCGCGCGATGGCCTGGCGGCGCTTGTGCGGAAGGCGTTTCCGGCAGGGGAAGTCTCGATCGAGCATGCAGACGCGGGTCTTTACTGCACTGTGGTTGCGGAGCGCGGAACGGGCGGAAGCTCTTTTGCGCGGGCTCTCACGCGCTCGGGTATTCCGTTTATCGATATCAGTGACTGTTATTGGTGTGCCGATGGCGCATCTGTCCCTGAAAACTCAACTCAAATTCTTGTCCAGTATGACGACCTGAGTCCGGAAGTGCTTAATACCTTGGAATTGCAGCTAATGGGGGCGCTCTGCAATCTAAGTGAGTAGACTTTTGGCGCTTTGGCGACCGGGTCGTTTTGAAACAAGCTATCTACCTGTGGTTTTGAGAAGCAGGATGACTGGCCTGCGCGGCAAGTTCGAAAAAGTCTACTCACTTGCCGCGTAAAGCTTCTGCATGAGAAAAAAATGGGGTTTTCAACAGGGCTTCGTCCAGCTCTCGACAAGCTTTTGGCCAGTTGGGGAGGGCTGTTGAAAACTTGGCAGTCCGTTCGGCGCCATTTTTGGTGCGTTCGCGCCAATGCGTGACTGACTGGGTTGAAATTCGTGTTCTCCTGTGCCTATGAAGGATCTACTTTGTGACATATCGGCTTTTAGGTACTGGCGTTTGCCTCCTCAAGTCCGCGCTTTGTGTCCGCCGCTTCCACGACCGGAAGAAGACCGGCAGCGATATGATCTCGCCCGCAACCCGACGGCTGCGGTCGCGCTCGGTTTTCCGTTGTATACATTGGTTCGGACGAGAAACAAACGGACTTGTCCTGCCAGCATTAGGCAGCGGCTGTTCCTTGGTGAGCTTCCCAGGGAATCCGTGCTGGAAACGGAGCATGGGTTTTTGATTACGTCTCCTCTACTGACGGCATTCATCATGTCGCGGCATCTGACGGATCTTCAGCTTCTTTTGGTATTGGCGGAGATGTGTGGCTTGTTTGCGGTGTGTGCCCTGCCGGCGGCACTTGAGGCGGAGCTTTCGCGTGCAATTGATTCGGGCGCGATTTCGACAACGTTCGGTTGGGTGCGCTGTCCGTCCGAGGACGGCACCGCCTCAAATTTATGGCGTCGAGACGCTTTGGTTTTGGGCGGAGACCTTCACCGTTTTTGTTCAGATGTTTGCGGGATACGTTACGGCAATAGATTTAGGGAGGTGTCGCAACTCGTTCCATTGGGTGCCGCATCGCCTTTTGAGGTCGAGGCGAATTTGTTGCTTGCACTGCCGCGGTCCCTGGGAGGCGAAGGTTTTTGTGGCATAGAGCTTAATGTTGAAGTGATACTAAGCACAAGTGCTCGAGCGATTGTGGGAAAGTCCCGTGTATATATCGACCTACTTCTTTCTTCGCCGGACGGTAGGCGACAGGTGGCCATTGAATGTCAGGGAAAGGCCTCGCACGGACGCGCAGGGGATGGCTTGCGTGACGCTGACCGCATGACGGCCCTTCAGGCCATGGGCTACGATGTGCTTCTCCTTACACACAGACAGATATCGGATGAGGATAGATTCCGCGCGATCGTTAAGGCCGTATGCAGGATGCTCGATGCTGAATATCGTGATAAAAGCTCGGATGAGCAAAGGGCTGAGGCATTACTCCGGTCTGAACTATTCATTGACTGGACAAAATTGGGAGTAATCGACGGAAAGATGCCCGCTAGACACAAAATGGCTCGATCGTGGACGGCTGCGGTTCTAAGTGAGTAGACTTTTGGCACTTTGGCGACCAGGCCGTTTTGCAACAAGTCATTTACCTGCGGCTTTATAAAGCAATATGGGTGGTGTGCTCGGCAAGTTCCAAAAAGTCTACTCACTTAGTTTTTGACGAGAAGCCGATGCCGAAGGCGGTCCTATTTCAGGGCGTTAACAAGTTCGTGAGGCACGAAAAAGGCCCGAACCAATACGGTCCGGGCCTCATCGAGCTTGAGGTTATGTCTCAGGCGGTTGGCTTAGCCAAAGTAGCGCTTGAGCAGGCCGGCGAAAGCCTTGCCGTGGCGGGCCTCGTCGCGAGCCATCTCGTGCACGGTGTCGTGGATGGCATCGAGGCCGGCGGCCTTGGCACGCTTGGCAAGATCGGTCTTGCCGGCGGTGGCGCCGTTCTCGGCCTCAACGCGCATCTCGAGGTTCTTCTTGGTGGAGTCGGTCACGACCTCGCCCAGGAGCTCGGCGAACTTGGCGGCATGCTCGGCCTCCTCGTGGGCAGCCTTTTCCCAGTACAGGCCGATCTCGGGATAGCCCTCGCGATGAGCGACGCGAGCCATGGCCAGGTACATACCGACCTCAGAGCACTCGCCCTCAAAGTTGGCGCGCAGGTCGGCAACGATGTCCTCAGAGACACCCTCCATCTTGGCGACGCCCACGACGTGCTCGGCGGCCCACTCGAGCTGGCCCTCCTCCTGCTTCAGGAAACGAGAACCGGGAACGCCGCACTGGGGGCACTTAAAATCCTCGGGCAGCTGGTCGCCGTCGAACTCTTCCACATAACCGCAAACGGGGCAAACAAACTTCATGATTCGATCCTTTCGATCGATGGCGATTGCGCGCTCGTCCGGTCCTGTAAGGGCCCTCTCCGGACGTGCGTCTTGACGAGTTCTATTATCCATAAATGCAACCAAATGTGAAGCCTATTAGGAATGATTTTTAATAAAACAATTTTGAGATATGAAGATGTTGATTGATTAACGATTGGCAGGCCGTCTTTGACCGCCGCTGAGTACAATCGGGCGAGCAAATGTTGACCTATCAACAAATGAAGGAGTTTCCTTTATGCATCTAGCCCGTCGTGCCTGGTGCCGAACATATCAGACGGTTTTTCGCATTGCATTGCCGATCCTGCCCTATACCGAGCCGCGCATTTTAGAGCATGCCGAGGATGTGCCCGCGGTGCTTCAAAAGCGCTCGATCCAGAAGGTCCTTATCGTGACGGATCCCGGCATTACCCGTCTGGGGCTCACGGCACCGCTCGAGACGGCGCTCGCATCCAGGGGGATTGGCATTACGGTCTATGCCGAAACGCGTGCAAACCCCACGGTTTCAAACGTGGAAGAAGCGGCGTCCCTGTATCGAGAGAGCGCCTGCCAGGCCATTATCGGCTTTGGCGGTGGCTCGGCCATGGACTGTGCCAAGGGCGTGGGCGCACGCATTGCGCAGCCAAACAAGCCCATCAACAAGATGCGCGGCCTGCTGCGGATTCATCGTCGCCTGCCGCTGCTCATCGCCGTTCCCACTACCGCCGGTACGGGAAGCGAAGTCACGCTTGCGGCGGTAATTACCGATGACGGGACGCACTACAAATACCCCATTAACGACTTTGTGCTCATCCCGCGTTTTGCAGTCCACGACCCCGAGTTTACGTGCGGCTTGCCCGCTTCCATTACGGGGCAGACGGGCATGGACGCCCTGACGCATGCCGTTGAGGCCTTTATCGGGCGAAGCACCACGCCCTATACGCGCAAGATGGCGCGACAGGCGGTGCAGCTTATCCACGACAATTTGCTCGAGGCCTATGAGCATGGTGACGACATGCGCGCTCGTCGCAATATGCTTTCGGCGGCGTATAAGGCGGGCGTTGCGTTTACCCGCTCCTATGTCGGATATGTGCATGCCATCGCGCACAGTCTGGGCGGCCGATACGGAATTCCGCACGGTTTGGCCAACGCGATCATCCTGCCGCACATGCTTCGCGCTTATGGTGACGCCGCCGCCCCCAAGCTTGCCGATCTTGCTCGCATGGCGGGCATTGCGCCGGCTACCGCGCAGGATAGTCTTGCGGCCGAGGCCTTTATCGATTGGGTCGACCGCATGAACGAGATCCTGGGAATCCCCAAATATGTCTCGGGCATTCGCCGCTCCGACATTCCCGAAATGGCGGCACATGCCGATGCCGAGGCCAATCCGCTGTACCCCGTTCCGCTTTTGATGGCCCGCTCGGAGCTCGAGCATATGTACGAGGTCGTCGCGGGTGGTATGTTTGAGGACGAGAACTAGGAGGGTGCCATGAACACCGAGGAAATTGCGCGCATCGTCGGCGAGCAGCGCGCCCACTTTAAGACGCACGCTACGTTTGATGTCGATGCTCGACGTCGTGCGCTCGTGAGTTTACGCGATGCGGTACGGGCGCACGAGGCCGATATTGCCCATGCGCTCAAGACCGATTTGGGAAAATCGCATGACGAGGCCTATATGTGCGAGATTGGCACATCGCTTTCCGAGATTCGTCATCAGATCGCTCATGTGGCTCGATGGAGTCGTCCGCGCCTGCATCCGTGCGACCTTGCCAATGCCGTGAGTGTGTGCAAGACGCAAGCCGTGCCCTATGGCGTCACGCTCATCATGGCTCCGTGGAACTACCCGTTTTTGCTGACGCTCGAGTCACTCGCCGGCGCCCTTGCCGCGGGCAATACCGTGGTCATCAAGCCGAGCGCATATGCTCCGGCGTCGAGCGCGGTGCTCAAGCAAATCTGTGAAGAGGCATTTGATCCGCGCCTGGTGACGGTTGTCGAGGGCGGGCGCGCCGAAAACGAAGCGCTGCTCGATGAGCACTGGGACAAGATCTTCTTTACCGGTAGCGTTCCGGTCGGCAAGCTCGTCATGGAGCGCGCAAGTAAAAACCTTACACCCGTGACGCTTGAGCTGGGCGGAAAGAGTCCCTGCATCGTGGATGCGACGGCAAACTTGAAGGTTGCGGCACGGCGTATCGCCTTTGGTAAATGGCTCAACGTGGGGCAGACCTGTGTGGCGCCCGACTACCTGCTGGTCGATACGCGCGTGCACGACGAACTGCTGGATCTCATCAAGGAGGAGGTCCGTCGCATGTTTGGCGAGCATCCGCTCGATAACGAGGACTACGGGCATATCGTCAACACCAAGCATTTTGCGCGCGTGCGCGGGCTGATAAATCCCGATAAGGTCGTGCTTGGAGGTACCGCGCGCGAGGCCTCGCTCAAGATCGAGCCGACGATTTTGGACGGCGTGGCCCCCGATGACGCCGTAATGCAGGAGGAGATTTTCGGCCCCATCTTGCCGGTGCTGACGTTTGAGAGCCTAGACGAGGCTGAAGCGTTTATTACGGATCGTCCGACGCCGCTGGCCCTGTATATCTTTAGCCAGGACCGTGCGGCTCAGCAGCGCTTTGTGCGCTACGTGCCCTTTGGCGGCGGCTGCGTCAACGACACCATCATGCATTTGGCCACGAGCCATATGGGCTTTGGCGGCATGGGCGCGAGCGGTATGGGCCAGTACCATGGCCGCGAGAGCTTCGATGCGTTTAGTCACAAGAAGAGCATCGTGAACAAGGCAACCTGGCTGGACGTGCCGTTTCGGTATGCGCCCTACGCTAGCTGGAAGCACAAATTCGTGCGCATGTTCGTGCATTAGAATCAGATGAGATAGGTGCAAACAAAATAGCCGCCCCCGCGTAAGCGAAGACGGCCACTTCTCACGATGAAAATGTGTATCGGAGTTGGCAAGACCCGCTGCAACGGGTGTCATCCGTACCCCCTATCTTATCTGCAAGCGCTCTGTCTCGTAAGCGTTGCGGCAAATGGGTGAAAGGTGCGAGCGGGTGAATTTGTGTCCGCACGGGCCCGTAAGCTTCTCAGTACGGTTAAGCGCCGGTTTATCCGGCCGTTAGAGGAGTTGCCATGTACGAGCCTTCGCGTGTTCTTCTGTCGTTTCATATTGCGGGATTTCAGTATGCCGACGGCGCTTTGGTCCTAGGCGATCTTAAAGCGGGCGATAAACTGACGCTGTGCGCCGAGCGCGATAATCCCCATGATCCCGAGGCGGTTGCGATCTACTATGGCAAGACCAAACTTGGCTATGTTCCGGGAAACGAGGTCGGCCCGCTGTCCTTGATGATGTATTACGGCCATGAGGACGTATTTGAGGTCCGCGTGCAGCAGGTTGCTCCCGAGCGCAGCCCGTGGCATCAGGTGCGCGTTGGCCTCTACGTGGTGGACGCTCGCTAATCGGCAAGGGAGGCGGCCATGTTTGATGGCGATGATCTGTTCGATCTGGCAGACGATCCGTTTGAGTGGGATATGCTACTCGATGACGATGAGCTGGAGCAGGACCGTAAGAAGCGGCAGGACAAGAAAACTCAGGGTGACGCTTCGAACAAGCAGGACAAGCGCCGCCGCGGACTGTTCGGCGGGCTCTTTGGATAACCGCCGCATCGCTGCGTCTGTATACTTAGCACGAGTTGAACACGTTGCGAAATGAGGACAGAGACGATGATGTGGTTTACCGCCGACCTGCACCTGGGCGACACGAATATCCTGCACGACATGGATCGACCGTTTGATTCGGTCGAGGAGATGAACCGTAAGGTCGTCGATGCCATCAATGAGTGCGTGGCGGCGGACGACCGCCTCTATATCCTGGGAGACTTTACGTATCGCTTGCCCATGGCGGAGGCGGTGCGCCTGCGCGAGCGCATCGAATGCCAGAACGTGACACTCATCCGTGGCAACCATGACGGCGACTGGGAAGATTCCGGCGCACCGCAGATTTGGGAAGACGTGCGCGATTACCTGGAGATTGCTCCCGGCTATGCCAAGGGCCATCGTCTGGTTATGAGCCACTACCCCATGCTCAGTTGGAATGGCAAGGCGCGTGGCGCCATCATGCTGCACGGGCATATCCACAGCAGGGGAGACCGCACCAACGCGCGCAACCGCGATCGCGAGCGCCCCATCTTTCGTTACGATGTCGGTCTCGATGCCAACGACTACAAGCCCGTAAGCCGAGACCAGATCTTGAGCTTCTTTGGACTGTAGCTGCAAGTGCAGGTAGAATGAACGCGCCGTGTGGATGGTCTGCACGGCGTGTTTTAGTAGGAGCGATGATTCCATGAGGGCTGTCCAGCGCATTAACCACAACGCTGCCATCTGCGAAGACGGCGCGGGGCGCCAGCTCATCGCGTTGGGTCGCGGTATCGGCTTTGGCGATATGCCGCACGATGTCGATTTGGATGTCGTCACCCGCACCTTTTACGGTATCGATTCCAAGTACCTGGCGTTTATCGACGAAGTTGATCCCGAGGTGCTGGAGTTTTCCGCCCAGCTGGCCGATATCGCAACTGGGCAACTTTCGTACGAATTGAGTCCTAATCTGCCCATTACGCTGGCAGATCATATCCAGTTTGCCATTAAGCGCGCCCGCGAACATATGGTGGTGTCGTTGCCGCTCAAGCGCGATCTGGAGCAGCTGCATCCTATTGAGTATCGATTGGGCGAGCTAGCCGTTCGCGGCATTAAGAAAACTTTTGCCATTCGCATGCCCCAGAGTGAGGCCGCGGGCATTGCCATGTCGATTATCAATGCGGCGATTAAGCCGAGTGAGCGGCGCGTGCTTGCCGAACAGCACGAGGAGCATCTGCTCGACATGACGGTTGCAATTATTCAAGAAAAGTTGGGTGTGACGGTCGACCGCTCGTCGTTTGCCTTTACTCGCTTTGCCACCCATGTGCGCTATCTGCTCGACCGCGTGGCAAAGAAAGAGCCGATTGATACCGAGAACTCAGGTCTCTACGACGTGCTCGTGGAGCAGTATCCGGCGGCATCGCGCTGTGCTCATCGTATCGACGATCTGATTCAAGAGGCCTTTGGCGAGCCATTGGCCCAAGAAGAGCTCGTCTATCTGATCATGCACGTGAATCGCGTGGCTCCCACCAGCCTGGATAGATAGGGGGTCTCTGGCGCCCCCTTTCCGTTATGGCGACCGCTTGCGGGCCGTTTGCTACCGTTCATCGGTAATCTGAGCCGCAGCGAACGCATCTGCCGCATATACTCGCCGTGTGTTGGGTGTTACTCACGGCGCAGCTCCGAGAGGTACTACCGATTCTGCCGAGGCCATTATTGGGTCTCTGTCGGTTGTGCGCGGGGCTTTTTTCATGTCGATCCACCCGGGAATCACATGCAATGAAATCTCTTGCCAACGGATATCGCGTGCTGCGCAGGCGCGAGCGGAATCGTGCGTCTTGATGCTGTGAAGGCCCACAGACCTTTAGTTGGAAGAGAAGGGATTCGACATGGCTGTCGATAACAAGAAGATTGCCGAGGACGTGCTTGCTGCCGTCGGCGGCGCCTCCAATGTGACGAACGCGACGCACTGCATGACCCGTCTGCGTCTGAACCTTAAGGATCAGTCCATCCCCAATGACGATGAAGTTAAGAAGATCAAGGGTGTTCTGGGTGCCCAGTGGTCTGGCGGCCAGTATCAGGTCATCATCGGTCAGAACGTACCGAAGGTCTACGATGCCGCCATTGCGCTGGGAGTTAAGGGCGAAGGCTCCATTGACGAGAACCTCGATGGCGGCACCAAGGAGCCGCTGACGCTCAAGACTGCGGGCAACAAGATCCTCAACTATCTCTCCAAGACCATGGTCATGACGATCCCCATCATCATGGGTGCTGCCATGTTCCGTACCATCGCTGTGGTTTGCGGTGACGGCATGCTCGGTATTTGGTCTGCCGACTCCGACATCTACAACTTCTTCTACAGCTGGATTTATAACGCTGGCTATTATTTCCTTCCCGTTTATTTGGGTTGGGCTGCTGCGAAGCAGCTTGGCTGCAGCCAGCCACTCGGCATGATGCTCGGCGGTGTGCTCATTGCTCCTGAGTTCATGACGTTGGTCAACGCTGCGGCGGATTCGGGCGTAACGACCACCATGGTCTACGGCGTGCTGCCGGCCCAGCTGAACAACTATTCCTCCACCGTGCTCCCCATGGTTCTGTCCATGCCGGTGCTTATGGTCGTCGAGAAGTTCATGAAGAAGGTCGTTCCCGACATGCTCTCTACGGTGTTTGTACCCGTGGGCACCATGGCCGTTATGATCCCCGTTTCGTTGTGCGTGCTGGCTCCGATCGGCTCCATCCTGGGCAGCATGGTCGGCAACTTTATGTTCGGTCTCGGTAACGCCGGCGGCATCGTCACCATCCTCTCCCTCGTCGTCATTGCCGCACTTTGGGAGTTCCTGGTTATGACCGGTATGCACCAGGTCCTGCTTGCCCTTGGTATTGTGCAGCTGCTCACCCTGGGCTCCGACTCCTGCGTTATGGTCGCGGCCGGTATCTCTCAGTTCGCTACGTGGGGCATGGCCTTCGGTGCCTTCCTGCGCCTTAAGGAGACCGACGAGAAGGGTGCCATGCTCGGCTTCTCGCTCTCCGGTATCGTGGGCGGCGTGACGGAGCCCGCATTGTATGGCTGTGGCTTTAAGTACACTCGCTGCCTGGGCGCCATGGTTGCCGGCGGCGCTATCGGCGGTTTGATCGCAGCCCTCACCAATGTGACAACGTATGTTCTGGGCGCGACCAATATTCTGGGCGTCACCGGCTTTGTTGCCGGCGGAACGGCTAATCTCGTCTGGGGTTGCGTTGCATCGGGCGCTGCATTTGTTGCCGCCGCTGCCATCGCCTACCTCTTTGGCTTTAGCAAGGATCAGCTCGAGGAAGATGTTGATGCCGCTAAGGCTTAAGACATCTGTTTAGGTAGGATAATTACCTGGGGCACTTGGCTACACTCCAAGTGCCCGTTTCCATAGATTGGAGTCGTTGTGAAGCAATTGCTTATTCGTGCCGATGATCTTGGTTATTCGTACGCCGTTGACTTGGGGATCGCCCGTAGCGTCAACGAGGGCTTGGTGCGCTCAGCGGGCCTTATGCCAAATATGCCCGAGGCCGAGCGTGGGTGGTCACTCGTGGTGGATGCCGAAATTGCGGTGGGCCAGCATACCAACGTGTGCCTGGGTAAGCCGTGTGCCGACCCGGCGCTCATCCCGAGCATGCTCAACGAGAGCGGCGAGTTCCATAGCAGCCGTACCTTCCGTGAGCATTTTAAGCGCGGCGAGGAGCTGATAGACTTCGACGAGGCCTGCATCGAGATCCGCGCGCAGCACGATCGCTTTGTCGAGATAGTGGGCCGCGAGCCCGACTACTTTGAGGCCCATGCCGTTATGAGCAAGAACCTTAACCGAGCGATCTCGGCGGTTGCCCAGGAGTTGGGCCTTAAGGAGCAAAAGGCAAGCTTCGACCCCACGGCGGTGGTGCGTTGCGGAGATACCGACCTGCGCATGGTGATGCGCTCGATGGAACCGGGCTACGAGCCCAAAGAGGCAATCATGCAGACGGTTCGCGAGATGTCCGACGGCGAGACGGTCGTCTTTGTGTGTCACCCGGGTTATCTCGATCGCTTTATCCTCGAGAACAGCTCGCTTACGACCGATCGTACCAAGGAAGTCGATGCGCTGATCGATCCCGAGCTCCGTGCTTGGCTCGAGTCTCAACTTGATCTTCGCCTGATCGACTACCGCGACCTGTAAGGACCCAAACCACCACAAAGGATAGGCACCTTTGTGGTGGTTCTGGCGCCGTTGCCATTATGGCGGCGGCGCCTTTTTTGTCCGTGCGGCGCGGTAGAGTGTAGGCGGTTGAAAATTGCGTCCATCGAGGAGCTGCTATGAACGAGATCAAGTGCCCGCATTGTGGCGAAGTTTTTAAGGTCGACGCGTCCGGCTATGCGGATATCGTCAAGCAAGTGCGCAATGCCGAGTTTTCGCGCGACCTGGATGAGCGTGTGAAGGCAGTCCAGCGCGAGGGCGAGCAGGCGCTGGAGCTTGAGCGCTCGCGTTCGACGGCTGCATTGCAGGAGGCAGAGTCTCAGCGCAACGCTCAGCTTGTCGAGCAGAAGAACACCGCGGATCAGAAACTGGCGCAAGAAGTTGCCAAGCGCGATGCCGAGCTTGCCGAGCTGCGCGCCAAGCTCGAGGGCGCCGCCACAGAGCGCGAGAGTGCAAGCCAGCGCGCGGCGGTTGAGGCCCGCGCCGACGCTCAAAAGGAGAATGCCGAGCTTCAGCGCGAGATCGACAATTTGCGTGCACAGCTGGGACGCAAAGATGACGAAGCCAAGCTTGCCGAGTCGGCGGCGCGCAACGCTGCTCAAAACGATTTAGCTGCACGTGATGCTCAGATTGCCGAGCTGCAGGCCAGGCTTGCCGCGGCTGACAAGGCCCAGGAGATGGCGCTTGCCGCTGCCGCGGCAGAGTCGCAGCGTGAGCTCGATGCCGCTCACAGCGAGGCCGAGCGCGTGCTTGCTGACTACCGCGCGACGGTACAGGAGAAGTTTTCCGCCGCAAAGGCACAATCTGAGCAAGAGGCCGAGGGTCTGCGGGCCCAGCTGCGCGAGCAGGAGTTGATGGCAAAAATGAACCTGTCGGAGGCGGTCGCCGCGGCGGAGCGTGAGCGCGACGAGGCACGTGCCAAGCTGACGAGCGAGCTGGCAGTGCGCGATTCGCGCGAGGAGCAGGCCAAGGCGGCACACGAGCTCGAGCTTGCGCAGGCCAAGCGCGCGAGCGATGAGCTGATTCGCTACAAGGATGAGGAGATTGAGCGCCTTAAGGACATGAAGGTTCGCCTGTCTACCAAGATGGTAGGCGAGTCGCTCGAGCAGCACTGCGAGACCGAGTTCAATCGCTTGCGTATGACGGCGTTTCCCAACGCGTACTTCGAGAAAGACAACGATGCTTCCGAGGGCACCAAGGGCGACTTCATTTTCCGTGAGTGCGATGCGAGCGGCAACGAGATTATCTCGATTATGTTCGAGATGAAAAACGAGAACGACGAGACCGCGACCAAGCACAAGAACGAGGACTTCTTTAAGAAACTCGATCACGATCGTCGCCAGAAGGGCTGCGAGTATGCAGTGCTCTGCACGCTGCTCGAGCCCGAGAGCGAGCTTTACAATGCCGGCATCGTGGACGTGAGCTATCGCTACGAGAAGATGTACGTGATTCGCCCGCAGTTCTTTATTCCCATGATCACACTTCTTCGCAACGCCGCTATGGGTTCGCTTCGCTATAAGCAGGAACTGGCGGAGTACAAACAGCAGAATATCGACGTCACAAACTTCGAAGCCAAGATGGAGAAGTTCAAGGACGGCTTCTCGCGCAATTACAACTTGGCGAGCAAGCAGTTCGAGTCGGCAATCAAGGAGATTGATGCTGCAATTAAGCAGCTCGAGAAGACCAAGGATGACCTGCGTCGCAGTACCGAGAATCTGCGTCTGGCCCACAACAAGGCCGATGAGCTTACCATTCGTAAGCTCACCTGGGGCAACAAGACCATGAAGGTGGCGTTTGACGAGGCACGCGAGGGTGCGACAGACGCGGGCGATGAACCTGCCGAGGCAGATTCGTATGAGGTCGAGGATGCCGAGTAGGGCATAGCGGATAAGGCAAAACAGGGGCCGCTGGCGATGTTGCCAGCGGCCCCGCTTCGTTTTGCCCATTGTGCTCGGCTAGTCCTCGAGCAGGTCCTCGATAAAGCCGACGCGGTAGTTTTTGAAGATGACCTCGCCACCGTCTTGCGTGGCGTCCAGATCGACATCGCCCATAATGCCAAAGTCGTGGTCGCCATCCTCGTCGGCAAAGATCTGATGCACGTGCCACACGTGTGCGGTCTTCTCGTCGCTCTCGTCGATGGTAAACATCGCAGCACTGCGGGCGTCTCCGTCGGTGAGGATTTCCTCGTGCTGCTCGTGATAGGCATCGAGGGCCTTTTGCCAGCGGACCTCGCTCATGCCCCAGTCCTCGTCGAGCTCGCCCAGGTCGCGAACGTGCTCGCGGGCGGCAAGGGTCACGCGGCGGAAGAGCGCATTGCGCACCAGCAGTGTACAGCCGCGGCGGTCCGCCACGACCTCGTCGATGCCCTGCGGCGGCGCGGCGTCGAGGGCTGCCGGGTTGCCGGCGTTCTCCCACTCGTCCACCAGGCTCGAGTCCACCGAGCGCACCACAAAGCCCAGCCACGAAATGATGTCACGCAAGCGCTCATCTCGCTTCTCAATGGGCACGGTGCGATCGAGGGAACGGTAGGCCTCTGCCAGGTAGCGTAGCAAAATGCCCTCGGAGCGGGCGATGCCGAGCTTTTGAATGTAGCCCTTAAAATCGCTCGCGCTTTCCAGCATATCGCGCAGAACGCTCTTGGGAGAGAGCTGATAGTCGTTGGCCCAGGGCACTTCCTGGCAGTACTTGTCAAAAGCGGCGTCGAGCAAATCCTCGAGCGGCTTTTCGTACGTGACGTCTTGAATGCGCTCCAGACGCTCCTCATACTCGATGCCGTCGGCCTTCATCTCGGCCATAGCGCGATCGCGTGCGGCACGCTCCTGTGCACGCAGCACTTGCTTGGGATCTTCGAGCGTTGCCTCGACCATTGAGATTAGATCCATGGTATAGGTCTCGCTCTCGGGATCGAGCAGCTCCAATGCGGCAAGTAAGAACGGCGAGAGCGGCTGATCGAGCGCGAAGTCCTCGGGCAGATCGACCGTCAGCGCATAGTCGATGTCTGGTGCAGCGTCAGCTGGGGCGTCAGGCGCGGGTGGCACCTCGGTGCGGACGACGACGCCGGAATCGATGAGTGTGGCGAAGATTTCGTCGGCGCGAACCTCGAGCTTAGCCTTTTCCTCGGGAGTCTGTAGGCTCGTCTCGATGAGGTTGTGTACGCGGGCTCGGGCATCGCCGCCCTGCTCGACCACGCTAATCACCATGGAGTGCGTGATGCGCAGGCGCGGCTTGAGTGTCTCGGGCTGCGTCTCGATCAGGCGCTCAAAGGTCTGCTTGTTCCAGGTGACAAAGCCCTCGGGGGCCTTTTTCTTTTTTATCTTACGGAGTTTTTTGGGGTCGTCGCCCGCTTTGGCCATAAGCTTGGCATTCTCGATCTCGTGTTCGGGCGCCTCGGCAATCACCATACCCTCGGTATCGAAGCCCGAGCGGCCGGCGCGACCGGCAATCTGATGGAACTCGCGGGCGCGCAGACGACGCATCTTGTAGCCATCGAACTTGGTGAGCGCGGTGAGCACCACGGTGTGGATGGGTACGTTAATGCCGACGCCGAGTGTGTCGGTACCGCAGATGACGGGCAGCAGGCCCTGCTGCGCCAAGCGCTCGACCAGCAGACGATAGCGCGGCAACATGCCAGCATGGTGCACGCCGACGCCGCATCCAAGCAGGCGCTTGAGAATCTTGCCAAAGGCCGTCGAGAAGCTCGTGCCTTTGGCAGCTTCCTTAATGGCCTCGCGCTGTTCCTTGCTAGCGATGCCAAAATTGGCGAGCGACTGTGCCGTCGCAAGGGCGGCATCCTGGCTAAAGTGCACGATATAGAGCGGGGCCTCGCCGCGGCGCATGGCGAGCTCGACGGTGCCCTCGAGGGAGGTAGTCACATAGTCGTAGCTCAGCGGAACAGGACGCGGGGCGTCGACAACCAAGTCGCAAGCAGCGCCGGTGTGCTCCTCGAGTGAAGCGGCGATGGCAGTGACATCGCCGAGCGTGGCGCTCATGAGCATAAACTGCGTGTGGGGCAGGGTGAGCAGCGGCACCTGCCAGGCCCAACCGCGATCGGGGTCGGCAAAGTAGTGGAACTCGTCCATGGCGACGCAGCCAACATCGGCATCTTCGCCCTCGCGCAGTGCGTCGTTGGCAAGGATCTCTGCCGTGCAGCAGATGACGGGCGCCTTGGTGTTGATATGCGTGTCGCCGGTGATCATACCGACGTTATCGCGGCCGAGCACCTGCACCAGGTCGAAGAACTTCTCGCTGACCAAAGCCTTGATAGGGGCCGTGTAATAGCAACGCTTGCCCTGCGCCATGCCCATAAAGAGCATGCCCAGCGCGACGAGCGATTTACCCGATCCGGTCGGTGTTCCCAAAATGACGTGATCGCCGGCAGCCAGGTCCATGAGGGCCTCTTCTTGGTGATCCCACAGTTCAATGCCGCGATTGCTCGTCCATTCAAAGAAGCGCTCGAAGGCTTGATCGGGCGTGAGCCATGGTTCGGGCTCGCTGCCGTCCTCGGGCTCCCACCAGGTGGGGGAGAGCGCGCCGAGCGAGCCAAACTCGGCTTCGGTTCCCGTGCCGCCCGAGAATGAGCTGGCGGCGCCGGCGCCGGAGACGGTGCTGGCGGCGGTATCTGTCGTGGTCTGTGCCATGTGTTTGCTTTCTCTCGCGATTGTCCGCCAACTATTATGGCGTAGCGGCGGCGTGGGGCGCCAGCGCGCGAGAAAATGCAGGAAATGGGCGCGTGAAGTTAGTGCTCTTGCGGCAGGCGCTTCTTGCCTTTGCGGGCGCGGTTTTTAAAGTTCTCGACGGCTTCTTCCATGCCCAGAGGTACATAGGTGAGCTCATCGAGGTTATCGGGCAGGTAGCAGGCAAGGCTTTGCTCCTGCGCGCGGCCCGTCGCGAGCTGTTCATCGCTGGGTTGCGCGCCGGGTGTGGCGCAAATGCCATAGACAGCGGCACCCATCTCGCGCGTGCGGCACTCGTACTCGGTTTCGGGATGCTCGGGATGGTCGCGGCGAACGTCATCACTTACCCAAAGTGTGTCGTAGCCTGCCGCGGCAAACTGCCCCAGGGCGTAGTCGCGCAATGGCTTGCTGTCGGTTCGCAGTGTGACGGTGGCGCCGGCTGAAAAGAGCGGGCGGTAGAGCATCAGATGGTCGACATGGACGAGTCGTTTTTTGGCGTACTTGGCCTTGGGCTGCGGCGTGGGAAAGTTAATGGTGATGGCATCGAGCTCGCCTGTGGCAAACAACTGTGGCAGCGATGCGGCGCCTCGGGGCAGGACGAGCGCGTTGGACAGCTCCTGCTCGCAGATTTTCTG
The DNA here is from genome assembly GCA_958353395.1 of uncultured Collinsella sp. Classification (GTDB taxonomy): domain Bacteria; phylum Actinomycetota; class Coriobacteriia; order Coriobacteriales; family Coriobacteriaceae; genus Collinsella. The sequence goes on along the minus strand of CATWSG010000001.1, from coordinate 42,007 downwards.
CGCGGCATAGGCAATGCAGATGGGCTCCTGGTCCATACCGATAAAGAGGGTGTTTGGCTCGTGGGCCGCGCGCTCTACAAGGTACGTTCCCTTGCCACAACCAAGATCCAGGTGAAGGTGTTCGAAAGGCTTGCAGCCAACTGGCGCGCAAGCCTCGCGCCAATCTCCGACATAGGCCTCGGGGTTCGTCTCAATCGCATCGGCGTAGCGCTCCAGGCGCTCCTCGAGCACAAAGTTCTTAGGCGTGCGAACGTGGACGGCTCCCATGAGGCTCCTTGGTCATAAGTAGGGAACGCATGGCTGCGCGTTCCGTCAATGGGTTGAAAAGGGGTGGGCATAGTTTGCCCGAAAGATGTGGTGCGGCTCGGCGACGAGTTGTCGATGTCTACAGGCGCTTGAGGATCACATAGCGGTTGAGCTCGCCGCTGCGACCGTCGGCATGGAAGCGCTCAAGCTCGCGCACGGGGACCTCGCCGCTCTTGTAGAACGTACGGACGCCGCGCACCAGGTCGGTGATCTGCTGATCGTCAAAGTGATGGCAATAGCGGTAGGCGTGGCGGTCGTTTTGCCAGCCAATGAGGTGGTCACCGGCTTCAAACTGTGTGGAATCGTAACCCTCAAACGGCGGGGTGAGCTCGGCGCGGGCCTCGGCTCGAACGGCCTTGCGCGCCATGCGCTCGTCGTTCATAAACTCCCAAAAGCTGATGGCGATGATGCCGCCTGGGCGCGTCTGGCGCACCAGGGCGTCGAGCACGCGTACGCGGTACTCGCACGACGGCACGTGGTGCATAAATCCAAAGCAGACCGAGATGTCGGCGAGCGGGGCGTCGAAAAGCATGTCGGGTGTTTCGGCGGGGTTGAGCTTCATGAGGGCGTCGAGCACGTCGAGTTCCTGGAAGTGCAGGTTGGGAATGCGCAGGGCGTGGCCATGTGCATCGATAGCCAGGTCTTGGCACGAGTCGACGCCATAGAACTCAAACGGGCAGCTGGCATCTGCCGAGGGGTTTGCGCCGTCGACGCCCTTGGCGGCAAGCGCGCCGCCGGCGGCAAAATTCTCGAATCGCATATTGCCGCAGGCAAGATCGAAGACGCGGACGGGATGCTCGATCGTGGCGACGTCGAGCTGCTCGAGCGCGATATCCATGGTGCGCACCCAGCCGGGCCACGGGGCCTGGCGCGTATCGGAGAAGGAGGCGGAGTGCTCGCGATAGAACGTGTTGTTGAGCTGGATGAGCGATGAGGCGAAATCGCGGTTCACGGCGCGGAACTCCCTCCGTTGGCGGTGCGGAATAAACAGTACGACCATACTACCGTTAACGCCGCAACGGGGACAACCGAGCTGCGGGTCATTGCTTTGTTTGGACACATTTCCGCAGCTCATATGTGCCCGCAACCGCCGGTTGTCAAAAATCTCACTAGAATAGGTGGCATGCTTTTGGCGGTGGCGGATACATTTTTAACTGTGCAAGGCGCCTTAAGAACAAAAATGGTCCGGCGGCACGGCTGGCATCACATAGGAGGAACCATGAATGTAGAAACTGCGCAGCGGCTCGCCGACCTTCGTCGCAGCAAGGGTTTTAGCCAAGAAGGGCTGGCGCGAAAGCTGGGGCTGTCGCGCCAGGCGGTCAGTAAATGGGAGCGTGCAGAGAGCTCGCCCGATACCGAGAACCTGATCTCGCTCGCCAAGCTCTACGGTGTGAGCCTGGACGAGCTGCTCAATCCGAGCGATGAGATTGAGGACGATATCGAGTTTGAGAATGAGGACCGCGCCCGCCAGCGCGAGGCCGAGGCGGCAGAGCGTGCTCGCACCCATGAGGCGGCGGCACGCGCCACGGAGGCAGCTACGCAGGCAAGTGATGCCGCGGCCAAGGCGGCGCAGGCGGCAAGCTGGAGTGCGCAGGTCGCCAATGCCGCTACGGCGCAGGCGACGAGTGGCACCGCCGTTGGCTCGACTCCGGTAAAGGGCCCGTTCCAGTCGTTCCCGTATTGGGCCGTGTGCTGGCTGCTGTTCTTTTTGCTGATGTTCCTGTTTGGTGCCGGCCCCTTTGCCGCGCTGATCTTCTTTACGATTCCCATCTATCACTGGGTGGCGCGTGCGCTCGATGGTGATTGGGCGCGCGGGGATATTCAGGTTGGTCCGGCGTCGGTGGCGATCAAGGCCCAGGGGAAGGATGCTTCTGCGGAACCTGATGCTGACGTGGCTACCACGACCACCGCTGAGCCATGTGCCAAAGAGGGTGACGAATGATGAAGCTTTCGCATGAATCCAAGGTACGCCTTGGTGTTGGCATCGGAGCGTTTGTGCTCATTGTTGGGCTTGTCTTTGGCGTTTCGCGGACATTGATTCATTTTGATGGCCCGTGGGATCTCGACGATGTTGTATCCGGCCTGTCTGGTATGGACGATGTGGTGGACGAGGGCGATCCTTTGGATGACGGTAACTATTCTGCTCAGCCTCAGCAGCTTTCGAGCGAAACCTTTGATGCCGACGCGTTCACATCGCTTGACTTGGACGTGACGTCGGGCACGGTCGAGGTCAAACACGTCTCCGGCGGGCCAGTGCGCGTAATTGAAAGCGGTCGCGTGGCAACGGGGACCGTTGCCTTCGATGCGGCAACCCAGAACCTGGCCGAAATCAAGGGCTCTACGCTCAAGATTCGCCAGTTTGATTGCGATGACGAGCGCGCCATTGACCGCACGGTTACCGTCGAACTGCCGCGCGAAGTTGCCGATAACATGGTGGGCATTACAGCGAATGTAGGATCGGGTGACCTGACGGTCGCGGGCATTGCGTGTCATGACCTCAACCTGACTTTGGACTCTGGAGACGTTGAGTTTACGGGCACCGTGACCGATACCCTGAATGCCGAGGTCGGTTCGGGCGATGTGACGTTCGAGCTCTACCAGGCCCCCGCGAAGTCGATGGACGTGAATGTGGGCTCGGGCGATGTGGAGATGACGGTTCCGAACTCGACGGGCTTTAAGGCGAGCCTCACCTTGGGCAGCGGCGACTTCGAGAGCGATTTCCTTCCGCTTGGCTACGACGGCGAGACCATTTTGAATCTTGAATTCGATAGCGGCGATAAGTCTGCTACGTATCGTTTTGAGGTCGGTTCGGGCGACATGTCGTTTGATCCGGAGTGACATGCGGTTTTCGGAGATCGGTACATATAGGCATGCTCTTTGATGGAGGCGCCGAAGCCGAGATCGGCTCCGGCGCCTTTGCCTTTACAATGGGGGCATGGAACAGATTATCTTGAACATACTCGAGGCTCTGCGTCGCGGCGAGACCGTGGATGACAAAGCGCTCGTCAAACTGATACATGCCGAGGCGCGCCGTGAGGGTGCCGACAAACGCGATTTGGCCAAGCGCCGTCTGCTGCCGTTCTACCAGCGGGTTAAACGTGAGGAGCCGGCTCGTTGGGCTGGGTGGAATGTCGATGCCGAGCTGGAACGTCAACTGCTGCAGGTGCTGCGTATGAAGCCTCGTCGCACGGCTTCGGGCGTGGCAACCATTACCGTCATCACCAAGCCGTGGCCGTGCTCGGGCGATTGCCTGTTTTGCCCCAACGACCTGCGCATGCCCAAAAGCTATTTACATGCCGAGCCGGCGTGTGCCCGTGCAGAGCAAAACTGCTTCGATCCATATCTGCAGGTGAGCGCCCGTTTGACCGCGCTTTCGCAGATGGGTCATGCGACCGATAAGATCGAGCTCATTGTGCTTGGCGGTACCTGGAGCGACTATCCGCAAGGGTATCAGATGTGGTTTATGTCGGAGCTCTTCCGCGCGCTCAATGACGATGCCGTGGCCGGCGTGGCGGCCAACCCCATGTTGGCGCGTCCGGGCATCAGTCGTGCCGAGGCAGGGCGCCTGCTCGATGACGCTCCCGCCGATGCCCTACCGCCGGTGGTAGCAGAGCGCCGTGAGCGCTATCGGGCCGCCGGCATTGCGACAGACGAGGTCGAGCTTGCTGCCGGCGTTGCCGACGAGCAGGGGCGTGTGGATGCTGCCGTGGGTGGCTATAACCGCGCAGTGCGTCGTCTGTACGGCCCCGGCACGCCGTGGGGCGAGGTCACCGAGTGGCAGACGGCAACGATGGAGGAGCTTGAGCGCCAGCAACGCATTAACGAGACAGCGAAGCATCGCGTGGTGGGGCTCGTCATCGAGACGCGCCCCGATGCTGTAACGCCGCAGGCGCTTACGCTTATCCGCCGCCTGGGCTGCACCAAGATCCAGATGGGCATCCAGAGCCTCGACCAACACCTGCTCGATATCAACGAACGCCGCATTTCGGTGGCGCAGATCGAGGGGGCGTTTTCGCTTGCGCGCCTGTTTGGCTTTAAGATCCATGCGCATTTTATGCTTAACCTGCTGGGCGCCACGCCGGAGGGAGACAAGCGCGACTACGAACGCTTTATGACCGAAGGGGCCTTTATGCCCGACGAGGTCAAGGTCTACCCGTGTGCGCTCATCGAGGACTCGCGTCTGGTGGGCTGCTATGAGCGCGGCGAGTGGCGCCCCTATACCGAGGAAGAGCTGCTCGACGTGCTGGCCGACGACATCGTGGCGACGCCGGCGTTCTGCCGCATCAGCCGTATGATTCGCGACTTTAGCTCCGACGACATCATGGTGGGCAACAAGAAGCCCAACCTGCGTCAGCTCGTCGAGAACCGCTTGGCGGCTCGTGGAGAAGGCGCGGTGGTGCGCGAGATCCGCTATCGCGAGATCAGCACGGCGGGTGCCGATCTGGACGAGTTGACCCTTGACGAGGAAGTGACGTACGAGACGCCGGTGACGCACGAGCGCTTTTTGCAGTGGGTGACGCCGCAGGGCAAGATCGCGGGCTTTTTGCGGTTGTCGCTGCCCGACCATTCGTTTGTTGCCGCGCATGCGGACGAGTTGCCGACGACGCCGGACGAGGCGATGATTCGTGAGGTGCACGTGTATGGCATGGCGGCACGCGTGGGCGATCAGGGCCAGGCAGCGCAGCATCACGGGTTGGGGCGTTTGCTCGTAGAGCGTGCCTGCGAGATTGCCCGGGATGCGGGCTATGCGCGTATCAACGTGATTAGCGCGATTGGCACACGTGAGTACTATCGCCATCTTGGATTTTATGACCATGGCCTTTATCTGCAAAAGGAGCTCTAGATGAACAAGCCGAGTGTTTCTGCCGGCGTCGTTGCCGGCGTTGCTCTGGGGGCCGCGGCGCTTGGTGCGGCCGCCGTCGCTGTTCGTGCTGCCTGTCTGCAGGTTGCGCGAACCCGCAATGGGTTGGCGCGTGTGAAACGCGTGCACGATGAGGGCGGCGACGAAGTCCGCGTATTGGTGCAAGGCGGCGTCTACCAAAGCGCGAGTTACGTTGGCGAACGCTGGGCGGAGCCCGTCTTTGCGTACTATCGTGCGTTTGACGACGTGTTTGAGGCTGAGGACGCAATGCGTGATGCTTACGGGCATGGTATCGACCGTATGCTCATGCTGGGCGGCGGCGGGTTTGCCTATCCCAAGTTCGCGCTGATGTCGCACGAGGGTTTGCGCATGGACGTCATCGAGTATGACGGAGAGATTACGCGCCTGGCGCGCCGCTGGTTCTACCTGGACGAGCTGGAGCGCGCAGCGGGCGACCGCCTGCGGGTGATAACCGCTGAGGCTCGCTCGTATCTGGGCGTGACGAGCGTGGGTCATCGTCGCTACGACGTGGTCGTTAGCGATTGCTTTGGCGGTGCCGAGCCCGTACGCGAGCTGGCGACGGTTGAGGCGTTGCGTTTAGTGCGGGGCAGCCTGAATCCCGGGGGCATCTATGTTGCCAATATCGTGAGCGCAAACGAGGGGAGCGATGCGACGTTCCTGCGCGCCTGCGCTGCCACGGCACTCGAGGTATTCGTCCACGCCTGGGTAGTCCCATGCGGCGATGCGAAGTTCGGCGGCGAGGAAAACTACCTGCTCATCGCCAGCGACGGCGACTATGCCTTTGCCGAAGCCGTGCCCTTCGACACCGACTTCCTCGGCACCGTCCTTCACGACAAATAAGTCTCCCCGTCTCAAAAAGACTGGTCTTAGGCGTGGTCGCGCCAGCTGAGGACGCGCTGCTTCATACCCTCGATGTCGAGCACGCCTTCGGCAAAGCCCTTGCGCACGAGCTCTTCGGGGACAAACTCGTCGTAGCGGTCAAAGTAAGGCACCTCGCCAGGATAGACGAGCTCGATAGGATCGAAATCTTTCTCGGCCTCGGCGGCGAGCACCTCAAAGAACGTCTCCTCGTCGACCTTCATCTTAAACTGCATAAAGTACGGGCGCGACGGGTCGAGTCCGCGAAGGCCCAGCTCCGCGGCACATTTAATCTTGAGCATGCGCTCGAGTGCCAAAAAGGCGTAGCTGCCCAGCCAGGGGAAGAGCACCCAGGTGTCGCCGCCCAGGTTAATGAGCGGCTTAGCTCCCGCACCCGAAATCTCAGCCGTATGGCGAGCCTGCGCCAAGCGGGCCCGCGCGTTACCCATAAGGTACGGATACGCGGCATGTTCGTTGAGCGCCTTGCGCATGCGCTCGAGTACGTGTGTATTGATGTCGCCGGGGCAGTCGCCAAAGTAGGCCGGCACACGGCCCTTGACCTGCGTGGCAAAGACGGTATGACGCTTCCAGTCCACTTCCTCGACAATCCAACAGTGTCCGGCGATGGCGATGCGCTCACCGGGCGGTGGCGGATTGACGATCGTGCCCAGCTCGGCCGATTCGCTGCGAACGGTGAACTCCTCGTTTTCCTGGAACACGGCGTAGAACTTAAAGTTGTTGATGATGCGCTCGCCCGCGAGGCCCACGATGAGCCCGCCGCCCTCGGTGACTTGGATGTGGTCGATCTTGATGAGGTGGCGCAGCAGTACGCGATAGTCATCGGCCGAGATGCGATGGAAATAGCTGAGCGTGAGCACACGCTGGGCAAGCTCTGCCGGCGTGAGCTCTCCGGTGCTGGCAAGCGTCGACATAGTCTGGTGGTAGAGCAGGCTGTAGGGGAGTCGATCGAGCTCGGGCGGCTCGACCCACTTTTCCTCGCGATAGAGTTGTACGAGCGCGATGCCCTGCAAGAGCTTCCACGGAATGGTCTCGGGCATCATCGTGCGCGGCTCGGGCTCTTCCTCGCGCATGACAAACCACATCTCGGGCGGAAGATCGCGGCGCCCCGTGCGGCCCATTCGCTGCAAAAAGGAGCTGACGGTAAACGGCGCGTCGATCTGAAACGCACGCTCCAGACGGCCGATATCGATACCGAGTTCCAGCGTAGAGGTGGTGACGGTCGTCTGTGCCTGCTCCTCGTCGCGCATGAGCTCTTCTGCCGTCTCGCGTAACGATGCCGAAAGATTGCCGTGGTGGATGAGAAAGCGGTCGGGCTCGTGCTGGCTCTCGCAGTAGCTGCGCAGCATGGAGCACACAGCCTCCGCCTCCTCGCGCGAGTTGGCAAAGACCAGGCACTTGCGGCCGCGGGTGTGTTCGAAGATATAGCCCATGCCGGGGTCGGCGTTGTCTGGTGCTGTGTCGGTTGGATTGAGTAATGCCTGCTCGGTCGCTCGTGGGATGTCGACTTCGCCCTCGGGGGCCGAGGAAGTTTGGCGGTCCTTGGGAGCGGCCTTGCCCCGTGCCCGCTCACGACGTTGACGGCGCTCCTCTTGTGTGAGCTGTCCGCTGTGACGCATGTCTTGGGCGCCGGCGGGCAGTGCCGCGGATGCCGCCTCGATGCGCTCGCACGCAAGCACTTCGGCCTCTTGAGGACCCGTGCTCTCGAATCCCCGCTGCTGTGCCTGGGGACCCGAGTTGTAGAAGTGCTCCATGGAGATGCGCCACACGCGGCGCGGTTCCTCAAAGCGGGGGATAACGCAGTTGCGTCCCGTTCCCTGTGAGAGAAAAGCGCCCGTGCGCTCGGGGTCGCCGATGGTGGCCGAAAGGCCAATGCGTCGAGGCTGCACACCGGCCATGCGCGAGAGCCGCTCGATAAGGCAGAGCGTCTGCCCGCCGCGGTCGCCGCGCATGAGCGAATGGACCTCGTCGATGACCACATAGCGCAGGTCGCAAAACATGCGCGGGATCGCCATGTGCTTATGGATTAAGAGCGCTTCGAGCGACTCGGGCGTAATCTGCAAGATGCCGCTCGGTTTTTTGATGAGCTTAGCCTTGTGCGACTGCGAGACATCGCCATGCCAGTGCCAGACAGGGATATCGGCCTCTTCGCAGAGGTCGTTGAGGCGGACGAACTGATCATTGATGAGCGCTTTGAGGGGGCCGATGTAGAGGGCGCCCACGCTCGCGGGCGGGTTCTCCCAAAATTCGGTCAGGATGGGAAAGAAGGCTGCCTCGGTTTTGCCGGAAGCCGTGGATGCCGTCAAGAGCACATTATCTTGCGTGTTAAAGATGGCGTCTGCCGCTGCAACCTGGATAGAGCGCAGACTCTCCCAATCGTGGGAGTAGATGAAGTCTTGGATAAACGGGGCGTAGCGGTCAAAGGCGTTCACGGGGCCTCCTCTCAAATACGAACCTCTTAACGCGGTGAGCAGTGGCTTGCCGCATCACTGCCTCGACGTTTGCCCAGATAAAACCAGCCAAAATAAACCTGTCCCTTTTTGGCAGGTTAGATGGTGAACTCGGCGAAATTGCGGTCGCCGCTTGCGGTGCCGGTGTCGCCTGTTGCTGTTGCCGGCGCCAGCGCGTCGCCGCCGACGCTTTGCAGTAGCTCGGCCACGTTGGCGTCGGGGTTTTGGCATAGGATGTCGAGCAGCTCGATAAAGTCACGAATGACCTCACGCGGCGTCAAGTGCGTATCGGCTCCCACGCGGCCAAACTCAATCTTGAGAAAGTCCACCAAGTCGTTCTCGGTAAGCGTGGACGTCCAGCCAAAGTAGCCGGCATGGATCTGCATGAGTTTTTCGATCAGCACCAGCAGCTCCTCGTAGGTGAGTGGCTGCAGACGGATGATGGGCGCAAGCATGTCCTTAAGGTCCTCGCGCGCAAAGCGACCCTGAGCGAGCCGGCTGCGCAGAGCCTCGTAGGAGAACACGCCGCGGCGACGGTCTTCGATGGAGGTTGGCGTGCCGCCCATGATCATGCCCAGGTACTGCGCTTTGCCCTGGAGCGTGTCGTTGTACATGGTCAGGATTTTCTCGTAGTTGTACTGGCGCGTGATGGCGTTGGGAATCTTATACAGATTCACGAGTTCGTCGATGAGCACCAGCATACCCTTGTAGCCGCTGCAAACCAAAAAACGCGCGATGAGTTTGACGTAGTCGTACCAGTCGTCATCGCTGATGATGGTTGAGGACCCCAGTTCGGCGCGAGCCTCGCTCTTGGTGCGGTATTCGCCGCGGATCCATTTGGTCACGCGGCTCATGGTCTCTTCGTCGCCCTCGGATACGGCCGTGCGATAGCGGCGGAGCATGCGGGAGAAGTCGAAGCCGTGGACCATCTCCTCGAGCGGGGCCAGTTGGGCATTGACGACCGACTCTTCGACCTCGGCACACGAGGCGACCCAGCGATCCAGGATAAGGTTGAGCGCACCGCCCTCGGGGCGCGTTTTAGTCGATATATTGCGGATGAGCTCGCGGTAGGTGGCAAGGCCCTGCCCCTGACCGCCCTGCAGGCGGCGCTCAGGGGATAGGTCGGCATCGGCGACGACGAATCCCTCGCCCATGGCGTGCGTGCGGATGGTCTGGAGCAAGAAACTTTTGCCGGCGCCGTAGCGACCGACTAAAAAGCGGAAGCTCGCGCCGCCATCGGCGATGAGACTCAAATCGGTGAGCAGGGCGCGAATCTCGACCTCGCGTCCCACGGTGATATAGGGAAGCCCGATGCGCGGGACCACGCCGCCCTTGAGCGAGTTTAGGATAACGGCGGCGACGCGTTTGGGTACGCGGGGCGCTGCGGATGCGGTGTCACTCATGGTCTAGGTATCCTCTCACGTCTGCTTCATAATCCTCGATAATCTGCGGTCCTGCCGCTCCAAACTCGATAACGGTGTCACCCACCAGGTCAAAGAGCGCCTCGTTGATGCTGTCGACGAGCATATCCTCGCTCTGGCCCGAGCGCGCCACTGCCGATGTCGCTTGCACTGCGTTTTGCTCGAGGAGCGCGCGAAGGAAGGCATCTGCGGCGGGCGCGAGTTCGGTCGCGGCGTCAGTGGACGCAGCCGCTGCGGGCGGGGGCGTCGGCGCAAGAAGCGGCGCCACGACACCAAACTGTTCGGTGGAAATGGTTGGCTCGTCGGCCTCGTCCTGCCCTGCGGCCGTCGTGGCCGGTTCGACAAACGCGTCTGCTGCGGGCTCGGTTTTCGGCTGCTCGGAGCCCGCCGTATCGACCTCTGCGAGCACATCGTCCTCGCGCTCCTCATCGATCAAAAGCGCCTCACGCGTTTGTGCGGCGGCGCTCCGAATGTGTCCCAGCTGACTCAAATCGATATCGATCTTGACGGGCTGGTGCGCGGCGTCCCACGAAAGCCATGCCACGATCTCGTCATCGATGATCTTGGCCAGATATTTGGGGACCTTCTCCTCCTTCAGGGGATGGGTGGGGTCTAGGGCCAGGCGCAGGCGTTGGTCGCAGGCGCGCATCATCTCACCGAGCTTGCTGCTTTTTTGTCTGCTGCCGTGGATGCGCATGCATTCCCAAAAGCCATTTTGGCAGCGGTAGATGTGAATGGGGTCCAGGCGATATTCGCAGTCCTCGTGGCGCTCGGGCGCAAAGAACACGGCCGAGGCAAACATGGTGTAGGGCATGGCCGTCTCCTCCCCAAACAAGCTCGCTACGATGCCGGTCTTTCGGTGCGTGTCATAGTAGCGCGCCATACGGACATACACGGCGCATGCCACGCGGCGCAGGTCGCGATGGTGGGAACGGTCGAGCCGTGAGTTATTCAGGTTGTACGTGGAGAGGGCGTTTATAGCGGTCGTGAGTCGCTCCTCGCCTGCCTCGTCGGGCGGAAGGGGGAGCGTGGGCTCGGAGGTTTTGCGACGCTTGGGGACTTGGGCCGACGGCGCCGGTACAGGCGAGAGGTCTCGCGCTGCGCGGCGTAGCTCGATAAGGGCGTTATCGAACATGACGGTTTTAGAGTTGCGAAGTAGCTTGGGGTCGAGTCCGTGGAAAACGGCGTAATCCTGCAGCCACACGCGTGCAAACCGGTCGATGCAGGGCTCGAAGGCGCGATAGGCATCCCAAAAGGCCTTGATTTTGTTAAAACCATCGAGTGGGTCATCTACGCCAATGCCACAGATCAGCTCATAGAGATACAGGAAGGCAAAGGACGTAGACGTTTCCTCGACGGTTCCGCGGCGCACTTGGGCGCGCCAAGTAAAATAGCCGCGCAGTTGCCGATCGCTCATGGCGTTGTAGGTGGGAAAGTACGACTTGAATGTGCCGTTGTAGGGGCAGTCGTCCTCAAAGTCGGCCATCAGCAGGCCTTGGCGGTAGAAAAGCTCGGCTTCCGAAAGCCAGCGACCCGCGCCGCCTTTGGGGTCATCCTGCCAGCGCGATATCTCGCGCATCTTGCGGTATTGGTCGGGAAGGAAGTTCTGCATCTGACGACCGGTTTTGAGAATCGGCTCGTCAGCATAGACTTCGTTTGAGAAACGAGCAGACTGATGGGTCCGGGCCTCGGCCATAATGCGCTCGATGAGCATCTTGATGTCCTGGTCGGCCACCGTCTCTCCTCTCCTAACGCAGCTTCGGTGACCTCATATCATAGCACAGCATCAAACAGGTGTTCGAGATACCACTACGTAGATAGATTTAGAACAGGAGCGCGTAGATGACGGCTACGACAACGGAGGGGAGCATATTAGCCGTGCGGAAGGTCTGGGGACGGATGAGGTTGACGCCGACGCAGAAGATGAGCATAGAGCCCACGAGCGATAGGCTGTCGAGGGCGGCGGCGGTCATGATGGGGGAGAGCGCGCCGGCAAACAGCGTAATCGTTCCCTGGAATACGGCAACGGGAAGGGCGGAGAAGATGCAGCCGCGACCGAGTGAGGCCGTCATGGTGCAGACGATGATGCAGTCCAGCGCTCCCTTGAGGGCGAGCGTGGACCAGTCGCCGAGCAGGCCGTCTTGGATTGATCCCACGATAGCCATGGCGCCGATGCAGACGGTCAGCGATGTCGAGACAAAGGCATTGGTGAACTCGTTGTCTCCCTCGCTGCCGGTTTTGCGTTTGAGCCATTCGCCCAGGTTTTCGATGCCGGCTTCCAGGTTTATGGCCTCGCCGATGAGCGAGCCAAGGGCAAACGAGACGATGAGCATGGTGGTGCCGGTGGTCGCCAGCGCTTTTCCGTCAATGACGAGCATCTTTTGCATGGTGCCGCCCAGTCCGATAAACAGAACGCACAGTCCCGACGCCTTCATGAGCGTGTCTTGGATGCGGGGTGTGATAAAGCGTCCGCTTATAAGGCCCAGCAGTCCGCCCGCAATCAAAAGTGCGACGTTGATGACCGTTCCCAAACCCGGCATGAACCCTCCCATATTGATGCCAACCTGGCAATCGTAACAGAACGGGCCGCATGGTGCGTCATGACTCATCCTATACGTTATATAAGTGGTATTAATGACGGCATTTGGTGCCCAAGCCTCAGCCTCCCATCACGACATAGGGGCTGTAATCGAAGCGCAGCGTCATGAGTCGCTGCGGGGACTCAATGGCCGCGGCGATGATATCGGCATCTCGAGCTCGGTCAAATCCCCCGAGCTCAATTTGATACGAGACGTCTTCCATTTTATGGAGTATCCGGTTATTCAGGAGGTTCTCACCGTCGAATTCCTCGGTTTTACCCCCGTCCGAGGTTACGGCATACAGGTGCAGTTTTGCGGTGGTCGCAGGGTCGACGACCGTGAGGTTGTCGATTTGGTTGGCCGTGCCCTTTGCCCCAAGCAAGGTGAGCAGGGTGGGGGCTACGACCTCGCCCGATGGCAGAAAAACAACTTCGACGGTTTTAGGGAATGCGATAATGGCTGCTTTGCGGACGGGTTTATCGGTGGCGGCGACCTCAATGCTCGCGGCGTCGACGGTTTCCGTGCGGTCGAGCGCGACCATCATGCAACAATTGCCCTCGTCGATGTCCTCCGGCATGGGATACCCCAAGTTCTCGCCAGCTTGCGTGCCGCCCACTGCGGCGGTTGTTTCGCTTGGCTCGCTGAAAGTGGCTGAAGGACCGCTCGATGGCGGTGTTATGTCGCCTGGTGTTCCATCGTCTCCAGGCGCCATTTCACCGCTGTTCTCGCTGGAGTCGCTTGCGATGTCACCTGTCGAGGGAGCGAGTCCGACCGCTCCCGCTCCGTTCCATTCCATCTCGAGGAGTGCCGGATCGGCAAAGACGTGATGCACATCTTGTGTTTGGGTGCTAATATCGACAGGACCGGGATTTGCCCCTCGCGTCAGGCTGAGCGATCCGGTCCGCTGCTTGCCTCGAGTCTCCTGGCTTTCTGTGCCGCTCGCGTAGAACATCAGAGGGATCTCGCCATTTGCCGTGGCGTCGGTGCCCGCCTTAGTCATTTTCAGCGATGCGGTGAATGAGATAGCGGGCTGCGTGCCATCGGCGCTCGAGGGGACGCAGCCCAGGCATACACCTCCTCCGTCTTCGAAAAACGTGCTGTCGAAGGCGACTGTTGCCCCGTCCGCCGAGTCATCGGACAGGGCGATGTCGAGGCGCAGCTCCATGTCGCAGGAATCGCCATCGGCATCACTTGCAGCTGCGCGCCATGTGCAGATAACGCATCCCGTTAGGGGGCCGTCCGTTGTGCGCGAGCGCTCGGTATCCACGACTATCGAGCTGTTTGCGCGGCGACGGAGGCACCCCGAGGTCGAAATGCTTGCCTGCGCAAGCGAGAAGCGTTGGCGCGCGATGGCGCTCGTCTGGTTTGTGGCGAGACGGCTGACGGCAGGTAAGGGGACGTCCACGGCGGGTGTCGCTAGAGCGGCGACGGGCATGCCGGTGGCAAGCGCGCTGCAGAGCGCGGCAACGGGCAAAAGGTTCTTTGATGCCATGGGTTCTCCTTACCCGTCTGGACGGTCTCGATTTGTGCGGCTACTGGCTGCGTTTGATGCGCAGGCCTAGGCCGATGGCGCTTGCGCCTGCCGCGGCGATTCCTGCTGCCAGGAACTGTCGCGTGTCGCCCGTTTGCGCTAGGGGCTCGTGTTGGCCACTGCGTTCGAGCTCCGATAGATCGATAGTTACCTGTGTGGCAGCTTGCGCCTGCTCTTGTTGGGCAAAGGCGGCGATCGGGGCAAACGTTACAACGCCGATGATGACGGCAAGGATAGCCGCCTTAGGCCGTGTGCGCACCGGGCTCGACCGTCCACGTAATGCTTGCGACCTGGTCGCCCGTGCTGTCCCCGGTCAAATGGAAGATGTCTCGCGTGACGCGGGCGACATTGCCACTCGTCTTGAGCTTAATCTTGTCCGTACCATTGGCGATGCCCTGGTAGCCCATGTCGAAGGATGCATTCTGGGACAAATCGATGCCCGTTCCCTGTGTCGCGGCGTAGGCGTCTTGGGGCGCGTTTTCCGGACCGACCTTAAAGTCGATACAGTTCTGCGCGGTGTCCTTCTTTGCATCGGCAGCAATGTTCCAGGTGTCCTCGGCAGTTACCTTCATGTTCGTGACGTGGATGCCGTAGGCCGATAGGTTATCGATGGTGAGCGTATTATCGGTAGGAGTTTGAAGCGTGCCGTCAGCGCTAGCGACAAATGGGATGACGGTCGGAGCCTTAAACGTGATGTTGTCGATTTCGGTTCTGATGGTCACGTCGGTGGTTCCAACGCGTCCTTCCGCCAGGGCGGTGGTCGGCGCGGCTCCCATTGCGAGCGCGAGCGCCAACCCTGCGCCCACGACGAGCGCCCTGGTCCCACTCAAGTTCCTGGTGATGTCCATAATCGTTCTTTTCTATTCGTCACGGACCGTTTCCGTGATGGTTAGACGAAAGCGGTGCGGGTGCGCATTTTCGCAACAGGCGGCAGGTTTAGTCTTCTGCCTGCGCAACCCGCACCTTGACGCGCGTGGGATTGCCATGGGCGTCGTAGGTTTTGGCGTCGAGCGCCTGGATCTCGATGTACGCCTCGCCTTCTTCGATGTCGCCTGCGGGGCAGGTCTCAACGGTCTTGCCGGTCTCGACCACGCCCGATTCATAGATGGTCTCGTCGTTTTGGATCACGCGGAAACGCTGGGGAAACTTGTTGTCCTGGACGTTTTGCACGTTGACGCGCAGCTTGCCGCCTTTCTGTAGCTGGGCGACTGGTGCGACCGAGATCGTCATCATGTTGTCGCGGACGATGGCATCGAGTTCGTCCTGGATTTCCTGGCGCGACTTACCCTCTGCCGTTGTGACCGAGGTGCCCGTCTCGGCGACAGGCTTTGACTGCCAAGCGTAAAGGCCGACGGCGATAAGGGCGCAGGCGATGGCTAGGCAGACGGCGCCGATCCTTTTTCGATGTTTTGACCCCAGGGGGCTCGACCGCTTCCGTGCGTTCATGCGGCATCCTTAGTGGTATAGACGCGCGCGAACGTGGACGGATCGGCGCCAAAGAGCATGTGGAGCATGAGGCGTCGCGAGTAGACAAGCTCCTCAAAGTCGGGAGGGAGCTTGATGTCATGGATGTGGGCGATGTGGTGGGCGAGTGCCAAGAATGACTCGGGATCGCAAATGACGTCGGTGGTGACATGGTAGACCGCCGTATCGGGGAATGCCTCCTCGTCGAAGGGCAGAAGATACGGGTCGTCGTCAACTTCGATGGCGACGCCGTACTGGGGCCAGTAATATGCCATGGGAACCTCCCTGCTTTTGGGCCAAACCTTCTATTGGTTTTGGCTGTCGATGCCGACCGTATCAGCCGTTACTTGACCAATTTCTGACCAAATGCTTGACGGGTTTACATCGCCGCAGGTGAGAGACGCTAAAAAATATCTCAAGTTTTTTCAAGCGCCAATTGTGCGCGTGGTTGCGATGGGAGGGAGCTCGTTAAATAGAGCGTCTGCCGGGAAAACGTCGCCGTTCGCCGAATTGCACAAACGTAAAATTCGCCAATTATGGAGACGGTCTCAGTCACGTCGACGAAACGATGCGGTAACATCTCCCTGCAAACACTGTAGTTAACTAAAGGGGGAGTTCGCGTGTCTGCAGCCATCAAACCCTTCGGCGACGAGTTCGAAGAATATGGTCGCGACGAATCTCGCACATCGGGCGAGGCGTCGAGCATCTCGTTTCCGACAACGGAGGACGAAGTCCGCGCCATTCTGCGAAAGCTCCATGCCGAGCATGTTCCGATAACGGTCCAGGGTGCTCGGACCGGTCTGGCTGCCGGTGCCGTGCCCCACGGCGGGCATATCCTCAACACTTCTCGTATGAATCGCTACCTGGGTCTTCGCCGCGACGAGCAAGGCCGTTTTCTGCTGCGCGTGGAGCCGGGCGTCGTGCTTTCGGAGTTGCGCAAGCAGCTGGGTAAGAAGGCATTGCCGACCGCTGGCTGGGATCAGGTATCGCTCGAGGCCTATGAGGAGTTTCAGGCAGCTCCCGAGCAGTTCTTTCCCACCGATCCCACCGAGGCATCTGCCTGCCTGGGCGGCATGGCGGCGTGCAATGCCTCCGGTGCCCGCAGTTACGCCTACGGCCCCATGCGCCCGCACGTTACGGGGCTTCACGTGGCACTGGCGGACGGCGACCTGCTCGAGCTTCATCGAGGTCAGGCGCGCGCTGACGCACGCCACTTGTCGCTCGTGACGGTAGGGGGCCGCGCGCTTGAGCTGAATCTTCCCGGCTATACCATGCCCAAGACCAAAAACGCGTCGGGTTATTTCGTTTCGGACGATATGGACGCCATCGACCTCTTTATCGGTGCGTGCGGCACGCTCGGCGTCATTACCGAGCTTGAGATCGCCTTGCAGGCGGCACCTTCGGTCGTATGGGGTGTGAGCTGCTTTTTCGACAGCGAGGACAAAGCGGTGTCCTTTACCGATTCCGTGCGCCCCGTGCTGTCCCATGCCGCCGCTATCGAGTATTTCGATGCCGACGCCTTGGATATCCTTCGCCGCCAGCGCGAGCAGTCGACCGCGTTTGCCTCGCTGCCGGCACTCGACGATGAGGCAAAGGTCTGTGTCTATGTGGAGCTCGACTGCGACGACGAGGCGCAGGCGACCGAGGAGCTGTACCACCTGGGATGGGTTTTGGAGCTTGCGGGCGGCCACGACGACGCGACCTGGGTTGCACGCACCGAGGTCGATCGCGAATACCAGCGGTTCTTCCGCCACGCCGTTCCCGAGAGCGTCAACATGCTCATCGACGAGCGTCGCCGCACCGACCCCACCATTACCAAGCTGGGGTCGGATATGTCGGTGCCCAACGCGCGCCTGGCCGATGTCGTTGCCCTCTATCGCCGCACGCTGGCCGAAAGCGGGCTTGAGTCTGCCGCCTGGGGACATATTGGCAACAACCATCTGCATGTGAATATCCTGCCGCGCGATGCGCAAGACTACCGTCGCGGTGGCGAGCTGTTTGCCCGGTGGGCTGCGGAGGTAACGGCTATGGGCGGCGCTGTCTCTGCCGAGCACGGCGTCGGCAAGATCAAAGCGGGCTTTTTGGAGACGATGTACGGCCACGAGGCCATGGTCGAATCGGCTCGACTCAAGCTGCAGCTCGATCCTGCCGGGCAGCTGGGCCGTGGCAACCTGTTTTCGGAGAAGCTCTTGGATGAACTCGTCCAGAAAGGGGGTGCGTGAAGATGAGCGATTTCCATATGGTGGTGTGCGTCAAGGCGGTGCCGGGAAGCACCGAGGTCAAGATGGACCCAAAAACTAATACCATCGTGCGTGATGGCAAGCAGGCGGTCATTAATCCCTTCGATGCAAGTGCCCTCGAATGCGCTCTGGCGCTCAAGGACGACTTTATCGGCTTTGGCATGGATGTGCGCGTGACGGTGGTGTCGATGGGCATCCCTGCAACCGAATTGCTGCTGCGTGACTGCATTGCCCGCGGCGCCGATGACGCGCTGCTGCTGACCGATCGCGCCTTTGCGGGCGCGGACACGTTGGCGACCACCTATGCTCTCAAATGCGGCATCGAGGCGCTCGACGAGGATTTCGACCTGCTCATCTGCGGCAAGATGGCGGTGGATGGCGATACTGCCCAGATTGGCCCCGAGCTGGCTGGCGCTTTCGAGATTCCCTGCGTGACCGATGTGAGCTGCGTGCAGAGCGCGGGCTTTACGACGTGCGGTGCGCTTTCGCTCGTTCACGGTTGCGATGCCGGCGAGGAGACGGTCTATCTGGAGATGCCGTGCGCGATGACGACCGCCAAGGAGATCGGCCAGCTGCGCATGCCGAGTATCGCCGGCATTCGCGCGGCCGAAGATGCGGACGTGCGGGTGGTCTGTGCTGCCGATGTGCATGCCGACCCTTCGCGTTGCGGCCTTACCGGATCGCCGACGCAGGTCGTGCACTCGTTTGTGCCCGACCGCGACCAAACGTGCGAGGCCATCGAGGGCACACCGGTCGAGCAGGCGGCAAAGCTTGCCAAGATTATCGAGGGGATGGCATAGATGAGCGGACTGATAATCGATAGCGAGGCATGTGTTGGCTGTGGTCGCTGCGTTCGCGCCTGTGCCTCGGGCGGCATTGTGGTGGAGGGCGAGCGCCCCAACCGCTGCGCCCATGTGACCGACGGCTGTATCTTGTGCGGCGGGTGCGTCGACGCTTGCCCCGTCAATGCCATTTCGATCGAGCGTGACGAGGCCGCCGGCGCGGTTGACCTCGATACGTATCGAGACATTTGGGTATTCGTTCAGACCGACGAGCACGATGTCGTGGCCCCGGTGGCCTACGAGCTCATGGGCAAGGGGCGCGAGCTTGCCGATGCCCGCGGTTGCCGTCTGGTGGCATTGGCCGGCATGGGTCTTGAGAGTTCGCTTGAGGACCTGGAACATCTGGTCTGCGCCGGTGCCGACGAGGTCGTGGTCTGCCGCGACGAGCGGCTGCGTCAAAACGATGCGGAGGTCTATGCTCGCTTGATTTGCGATTTGGTGGCAGAGCGCAGGCCCGAGGCCATTCTGTACGGCGCGACCGCCTTTGGCCGTGAGCTGGCGCCCGGTGTGGCCGTACGCTTGCAGACGGGCCTTACGGCCGACTGTACGGTGCTTTCGATGGATACGGAGACGGGTCTACTGCAGCAGACCCGCCCGGCGTTTGGCGGCAACTTGATGGCCACCATTATCTGCCCCAATCATCGTCCCCAGATGGCAACGGTGCGTCCCGGCATCTTTGGGGCGCCCGAGTTTGATTACAACCGCTCTGGCACAATTACCCAGGTATCGCTTGCGGATGATGTTAAGGCCCGCGTCGAGATCTCGATTCCCGCCGAGGAGTGGGGACAGCAGGCATCAATTGCCGATGCCGAGCGCCTGGTCGTGGTGGGCCGCGGCATTGGCTCCAAGAAGAATCTGCCTCTGATGCGAAAGCTCGCCGATGCGCTGGGTGCCGAGCTTGGTTGCACACGTCCCGTTGTGGAGGCAGGCTGGTTGGAGTATCGCCACCAGATTGGCCAGACCGGCGTGTCGGTTTCGCCCAAGCTCCTTGTGAGTATCGGCGTTTCGGGTGCTATCCAGCACCTAGCCGGCATCGGCGGCGCGGAGTGCATCATCGCCGTCAACGAGGACCCGGATGCTCCCATCTTTGGCGCTGCGCAGTACAAAGTTGTCGGTGACGCCGTCGAAGTCGTCGAGGAACTTCTGGCCCAGCTCGAGCGCTAAGCGCCGGCCAGCCAGGCTCGCATCTCTTTCTTTAGGCATTCCCAGGTCGCTTGCGTGGCGGGATCGGTAAAGGGGCGCACAATGCCAAAAGGCGCGTCGAGCAGGCGGTAGATATCGCCCTGCTCGCGCGCCAGCGCGCGGCTTGCCGGATAGACGAGCTCAAACATAAAACAGATAAGCCCTACCAGGTAGTCGGCGGCCTCATCGCGTTCGTCGCGTGCAACGCACCGGCGCTCGTCAAAGGCGGTGAGCGCCGGTGTCGAGAACCGGCTGGCGAGAAATGTATCCTCATCAACCTTGAGGATGGTATCGACGGTGCTGTCGGCGATGGTTCGCATGATGTCGATCTTGTCGCCATCGCGCACGATATCGCAGAAGCGCCGCGTTCGCTCGTCGAGCTGCGCGGGTAGACGGAAATCGCTGTGATAGGCAATGCTTGCGCGAATCAACTCGTCTTCTGCCGGATCGTCGATAAAGTCGCGGATACTTGTTGTCGCGGGCGCATCTGCAGGTGTTTTGCCAAAGAGGACCTCGACGCCCAACGCCGCATGGCTCATGCTTTCGGCATCCTTAAATGTATCCCAGCGTCGCAGCTGCTCAAAGCGGCCCATATCGTGTAGCAGGCCGCAAAGCCACGCTAGGTCAATGCCCTGCGGTGACCAGCCCTGTTCGCGTGCCACGGCATCGCATGCCTCGGCAACGTGGTACGTATGCTCGATTTTGAGCGCGATACGCGGATTGGCGGCATCGTAGGCATCGGTGTAGGTCTTGAAGGCCGCGGCAGCCCGCGTTCGATCGATAGCTGTCATAATGACTTCCTAAAAAGTTGTGTCTTTCTGTGTCTTTCGATCCGGGGGCAATTGTAGGTGAACTCGGTTACCATCGGGCGATGATTCTGCCGCGTCGTTGAATGCGGCTCGGAAATCTTGTCGGGACGAGGAACGCTACGGTGCTCAAAATCGTTAAAACCGTCTGGCCGGTGATGCTTACCTATGTTGCGATAGGCGCGCCGTGCGGAATGATTATGGGGCAGACGGGAATGGAACCCTGGATGGTTTTTGCCCTGAGCAGCACGTTCGTGACGGGCAGCGGGCAGTTTATGATCTGCAATCTGTGGCTGGCAGGTGTGCCTGCAGCATCGATCGTCGCGAGCGTCGCCGCAATCTCCTCGCGCTTTGCGCTTTACTCGGCATCGATCGCACCGCATCTGAGGGGTGTTTCGAAGCGTCAGACGCTGGCTGTTGCCGCGACACTTACCGAGGAGGCATATGGCATCTCGCTTGCCAAGTTGGTTAAAGGGGAGGATTGGGGCCCGCGCGAGTCCTTTGTGCTCAACGTGATCCTCATCGCAACATGGGGCGTTTCGTGTACGACGGGCGCCATCGTCGGTGCCGTTGTCGATGTTCCCACCGCTATTGCGGGTTTTGTCTGCACATCGCTCTTTATCTGCCTGCTCTTTTCGCAGCGACTGTCGAGCGGCAATGTCGTAGCTGCCAGTTTGGCTGCGGTGTCCGTCGCCATATGCAAGTTCTTGGGGTGGACGAATATCGCCGTGCCGGTAAGCGTGCTCGTCGGCGTTGTCGCGGCGCTTGCGTGCGATGCCCTCGCCGAAGGAAGGGGTGCTCGCGATGCCCGTTAATGAGTTTTTGGTCCTGTGGCTGTCGTCGTGGGCGGCCATCGCATTTTTCCGCATTGCCCCGGCGTTTGCCTTGCGCGGGAGAACGCTGTCGCCCCGCGTTACCGAGGCCTTGGGTTATATTCCGCCCGCCGCCTTTGCGGCACTGGTCGCTAACGATTTGATAAGCCCTGGCGCTTTCGACGCCGGCTTGTGGCAGGGCTTAATTCCCTGGATTGCGGCTGCCGGTGTCGTGGCGGTGGCAATCAAGACAAAGTCGATGTTGTGGTGCTGCGTCTCGGGCATCGTGTTCTATTTCGTTTTGAGCCTCGTATAAGAGCAGGATGCGTTATCGTCCCGGCCTAACGAATCAAATTTCCCACCGAGGCGGTCTGCTTCTTCTGGTACCATGGTCAAACTTTACTGTAGTAAAGCGTGACGTGGGCTTTTGTTCCGCGTCAGCGGAAATGGGGGTTTCATGGCACAGGGAGCGACCGCCAACGAGCAAAAGCAATTCAAAGTACCGCGCATCCCGGGTGACATCATGATCTACCCGATGATCGTCGGCCTTTTGCTCAATACCTTCTGTCCGCAGGTCTTTGAGATCGGCGGCTTCTTTACGGCTGCCTGCCGCGGCGGCTCCAACACCATCGTTGCCGCGATCTTGCTGTTTGTGGGCGCCGGCATCAGCTTTAAGTCCACGCCGGGTGCCATCAAGACCGGCATCGTCGTGCTGATTCCTAAGCTTGTGGTGGCAGCCGCGCTGGGCCTGGGCGTTGCGTATTTCTTTAACGACAACCTTTTGGGCCTGAGCTCGGTTTCCATCATCGGCGGCATTACGTTTTGCAACATGGCGCTCTACACGGGTATCATGGGCGAGTTCGGCGATGAGTCCGAGCAGGGCGCCGTGGGTATTCTGTTCTTTACGGCCGGCCCCGCCGTCACCATGATCATCCTTGGTGTCTCGGGTCTCGCCAACATTCCTGTCGGTACAATCATCGGCTCCATTTTGCCGCTCGTTATCGGCATGGTTCTGGGCAACCTCTTCCCGTTCATCAAGAATCTGCTGGTTCCCGGTGCCAATCCCGCGATCGCCGTTATCGGATTTCAGCTCGGTGCGTCCATGAGCCTGTCGAGCTTTATCACCGGCGGTATTTCCGGCATCTTGCTGGGCCTTATCACGCTGTTTGTCGTCGGTCCCATCACCTTTGCGTTCGAGC
Source organism: uncultured Collinsella sp. (assembly GCA_958353395.1). Taxonomy (GTDB): domain Bacteria; phylum Actinomycetota; class Coriobacteriia; order Coriobacteriales; family Coriobacteriaceae; genus Collinsella. The sequence goes on along the minus strand of CATWSG010000001.1, from coordinate 19,417 downwards.
GCCTGTGCGGTGGTAACGGCAAGGCCGCTGTGGCTTGCTCCACTATCGCCGGCACGGCTATGACCACGCCGGTTGCTCTTGCCGAGGTCGCGCCGCGCTATGCCGAGCTTGCACCCACCGCGTACGCCCAGATCGCCACCGCCGTTATCATCACGGCAATCATGGCTCCGATTCTAACCGGCTGGGTCGACAAGAAGTTCTGCCAGGGCAAGGAGGACCTGTCGCCTGCCGGTGTCGAGGCCATCGAGGAGGCTGTCGCAACCGATATCGACGGTGAGTAACGGTCGTTACCGATAATTGATTCCGGCGTGCAACTCGCGCCGTTTGAGCGCCCGAACGAGAGCTGTCCTGCAGTGACGTTCGGGCGCTCTGCTATTATTCCCCTTACCCCTGCGGGCAGGGGTGTTTGTTGCCCAGATTCGAATTGGTCGATTCAGACCACTTGGATATTGAAAGGATGGCGGCTAGTGGTTAAGGCACTCAAGATTGAGATATTCGTGCTATGCATGATTGTTCTTATCGGGCTTGCCGTGCGAAGTCGTCGCTCCTTGTTCTCGAGCACCCAGCAGCTATTGTTTAGCATGCTTGGCTACACCTCTGCCGCGTACATACTATTCGATATGGTCTGGACGCTTTCGGACGGTGTGGACGGCACGTTGGGCATTGCTGTCAACTGGATTTCCAACGCGGTTTCGTTTTCGCTCTTTGCCGTCGCGTGTCTCATTTGGTTTATCTATTCCGAGACGGTGCAGGGTTCTCGCCTTTTGACCTCGCGCTATAGGGTGGTGCTTGTAGCGTTGCCTACGGCTCTGGTGGTCGTGCTGGCTTTTACCAGTTACTGGACGCACGCCCTGTTCTATATCGATTCGCAGGGTGTGTATCGTCGCGGCTTTGCCTATATGATCCAGCCCATCGTCAGCTACTGTTACGTTATACATACGTCCCTGCATGCGTTTGTGCAATCTCGCAGGGTCGAGAGTCTGCAGACGAAGGCCATCTATCGAACCTTGGCATTTTTCGCCATTCCGGCCCTGGTGGGTGGTACCTTTCAGGTCGTATGCTCGATGCCCGGCCTTTGTGTCGGCATAATGATTAGCATGTTGCTGCTCTACATCATCTACCAGGAGCAGCTCATCTCGACCGACCCGTTGACTGGCCTCAACAATCGCAACCGTTTTGAGACCTATATGTTGTCGCTCTTCTCAAACGTGGATCAGGCCGAAGACGTGTATCTGCTTATGATGGACGCCGACGGCTTTAAGCAGATTAACGATCGCTATGGACATGTGGAGGGCGACCATGCCCTCCAGGTCATATCCGCTGCGCTCAAAGAGGCCTGCTCGGTGTCAGGTGGCTTTATCGCACGTTATGGCGGTGATGAGTTCGTGGTGCTTCAAAAGGCGACGGCGGAGCAGGACATCATGCGTCTGTGCGCGGCAATCAGCGACGAGCTCGCGCGCGCCGAGGTCCCGTATCTGTTGCGGATGTCCATCGGCTACGCACGGGTTGGTGATGGCGTCGATACCTGGCAAGACTTGCTTCGCGCTGCCGACGCGGAGCTCTACCGCGTAAAGCGCGAGAAGAAGAATGCCGGCGTCCAGATACGCTAGAAAAAAGGGGCGCACGACCGTTGTGATGGTCGTGCGCCCCTTTTGCGTTTGTGGGGGCCTCTGGCCATAATGCCCAGGCGCGTTGCGGCAAGACGGGCGTCTGCCGCCGCAACTCGGTACGAAATCTACGAGAACCAGTGCACCCCATTAAGCTAAAGTGTGCGAACACCCTCCCTAAAAAGGTGAGCTCGCTAGGCTTTTTTGGGTTTGTTGACGATGATGATGCCGCCGCAGACCAATAGCAGGGCAACGATGACGGTAACGGGGCTCGTGCCAGCGCCCTCGCCGAGCAGCAGTGCGCTCAGCAACACACCAAAGACCGGGTTCATAAAGCCAAAGACCGACACGCGGCTGACGGGGTTGACGGCGAGCAGGCGGGACCACAGCGAGTACGCGACGGCGGAAATGAGTGCCATATAAATGATGAGCGCGATGGCGGGGGCGATTTCGGTGGGGGACAACGTACCGCCCATCAAAAACCCGATGGCGGTAAGGACCACGCCGCCGACCAAGAACTGCCACCCGGCAAGCAAGACGCCGTCGTGCTCGCGCGAGAACATGCCAATGAGGCAGGTCGAAAGGGCGCCCGCGACGGTGGAGGCCAGGATAAAGCCCTCGCCGTCGAGCGTAAAGCCAAAGGTGCCATCCGCGCCCGAAAGGTTGACGAGCGCGACGCCTGCAAAGCCCAACACACAGCCGAGTACCTTGGCCGCATTGAGCTTTTCGGTGCGAAACGCCAGGGCGGCAAAGAGGATGGCTAGGAAGTTGGCGCTGGCCTCGATGATGGAGCTCGACATGGCGCTGGCGCGCGAGAGTCCCAGGTAGAAAAAGAAGTACTGCCCGATAGTCTGGAAGAGCGACAAGACAAAGATGGGCTTGATGTCACGAGCCTGCGGAATGAGGGGGCGGCGTTGGGCCGCACTCATCCCAACGATAACCAGGGCGCCGGCAAACGTGAAGCGCAAGCCCGCAAAGAGCAGCTGTGAGGCGCTATCGTGAGCGGGGATGCCAAAGAGTCCGTAACCGATCTTGATGCAGGGGAAAGCCGACCCCCAGAGCGCACAGCAGACGAGACAGCCCAGGATGAGTCCGGGCAGGGTGGCGAGATACGGCTTGCGGCTTTCCATGATGTCCTTCCTACATGCGCGAAGCAAAAAAGAACCCGCCACCGGATGTGTCGGTGGCGGGTGTTGTTACCCGAAGGGATTGTACCCGATGGGAAAGGTTTAGGCGAAGTAGGCTACGCCGCTCTCAAAGATCGGCATGAACTTGTCGCCGGGGACATGCTCGGGCACGTTGCGGTACAGGTTGTCGCCGCGACGCTCGGCATGGCCCATCTTGCCCAGGACGCGGCCGTCGGGGCTCGTGATGCCCTCGATGGCGAGTGCGGAGCCGTTGGGGTTGACGGAAAGATCCATGCTGGGCTTGCCGTCTTCGCCCACGTACTGCGTGGCGACCTGACCGTTGGCGATGAGCTGGGCAAGCACTTCATCGTTGGCGACAAAGCGGCCCTCGCCGTGGCTGATGGCGACGGTGTAGGGGTCGTCGAGGCTGCACTGCGACAGCCAGGGGGACAGGTTGGACGAGATACGGGTGCGCACCAGACGGCTCTGGTGGCGACCGATGGTGTTGAACGTCAACGTGGGCGCATCGGGCGTGGCGTCGACGATGTCGCCGTAGGGCACCAGGCCGAGCTTGACCAGGGCCTGGAAGCCGTTGCAGATGCCCAGCATCAGGCCGTCGCGGGCCTTGAGCAGGTCACGGACTGCCTCGGTGACCTCGGGAGCGCGGAAGAACGCCGTGATGAACTTGGCGGAGCCATCGGGCTCGTCACCGCCCGAGAAGCCGCCGGGGATCATGACAATCTGGCTTGCACGGATGCGGCGGGCAAGCTCGTGGGTGCTCTCGGCGACGGCCTCGGGTGTGAGGTTGTTGATCACGAAGGTGTCGGCCTCGGCACCGGCGGCGCGGAAAGCGCGGGCGCTATCGTACTCGCAGTTGTTACCGGGGAACACGGGGATAATCACGCGCGGACGGGCGATCTTGGCACCGCTGTACACATGGATGTCCTTGGCACGGAAGTCGATGGTCTCGACCTCGGGGGTCTCGCCGGCGCTGCGGTAGGCAAAGACGCCCTCGATGCCGCTCTCCCAGGCCTCCTGGAGCTCGGCGAGCTCAATGACCTCGGAGCCGGTGTCGATGACATAGCCCTCGACAGTGGTGCCCAGGGGCTCGACGACAACGCCGTCAGCGACCTCGGGCAGCTCGGCATCCTCGGCGAGCTCGACGATAAAGCTGCCATAGAGCGGGGTGAAGAGGCTCTCCACGTCCACATCCTCAGCAAGCTCGATACCGATTTGGTTGCCGACGCACATCTTAAAGAGGCTCTCGGCGCCGCAGCCGTAGCCGGGCGTGGAGACGGCCAGGGCGTCGCCGGTGGCGGTGAGCGCCTCGACGGCGTCAAATGCGGCGAGCAGCTGCTGGGCATCGGGACGGTAGTCCTCGCCATAGGTGGCGGGGGCGATACGGACGACGCGATGTGTGAGACCCTTGAACTCGGGGGAGACGGCGCGGGCCGCCTTGCCCACGGCGACAGCGAAGCTGATCAGGGTCGGCGGAACGTTGAGCTCGCCGGCCTCGTCCTCAAACGAGCCGCTCATGGAATCCTTGCCGCCGATGGCGCCGGCACCCAGGTCGACCTGAGCCATGAGGGCGCCCAGGACGGCCGCCATGGGCTTGCCCCAACGCTCGGCCTCGGTGCGCAGGCGCTCAAAGTACTCCTGGAAGGAGAGGTAGGCGTGCTTGTGCTCAAAGCCGGCGGCAACGAGCTTGGCAATGGACTCGACCACGGACAGGTAGGCGCCCGCAAACTGATCGGCCTCCATCAGATAGGGGTTGAAGCCCCATGCCATGGCGCTCGCCGTGGTGGTCTCGCCGTCCACGGGGAACTTGGCGACCATGGCAGAGCTCGGGGTGAGCTGCGTCTTGCCGCCAAAGGGCATGAGCACGGTCGCGGCACCGATGGTGGAGTCAAAGCGCTCGGAAAGGCCCTTGTTGGAGGCGACGTTGAGATCGGTGACAAGCGAGGTCATGCGCTCGGCAAGCGTGGTGCCGGCCCAGCTGGGCTGCCACACGCTGCGGGCGCAGACGTGGGCGACCTGGTGCTTGGGCGCACCGTTGGAGTTGAGGAACTCGCGGGACAGATCGACGATGGCAACGCCGTTCCAGGCCATGCGCATGCGCGGCTCGGCGGTAACCTCGGCGATGACGGTTGCCTCCAGGTTCTCCTCGGCGGCGTAGCCCATGAACTCCTCGACGTCACCGTCGGCGACGGCGCAAGCCATGCGCTCCTGGGACTCGGAGATAGCGAGCTCGGTGCCGTCTAGGCCGTCGTACTTCTTGGTCACGGTGTCCAGGTCGACATACAGGCCGTCGGCAAGCTCGCCTACGGCGACCGAGACGCCGCCGGCGCCAAAGTCGTTGCAGCGCTTGATCAGACGGCAGGCATCGCCGCGGCGGAACAGACGCTGCAGCTTGCGCTCGACCGGAGCGTTGCCCTTCTGGACCTCGGCGCCCGAGGTTTCGATGGACTCGGTGTTCTGAGTCTTGGAGGAGCCGGTGGCGCCGCCGATGCCGTCACGGCCGGTGCGGCCGCCCAGCAGGATGATCTTGTCGGTGGGGGCGGGGCACTCGCGGCGCACGTGGTTTGCCGGGGTAGCGCCCACGACGGCGCCGACCTCCATGCGCTTGGCCACGTAGCCGGGGTGATAGAGCTCGTTGACCTGACCGGTGGCAAGGCCGATCTGGTTGCCGTAGCTGGAGTAGCCAGCGGCGGCAGTAGTCACGAGCTTGCGCTGCGGCAGCTTGCCCTCGAGCGTCTCGGAAACCGGGACGGTGGGGTCGCCGGCGCCGGTGACGCGCATGGCCTGGTACACATAGCTGCGGCCCGAGAGCGGGTCACGGATAGCGCCGCCCACGCAGGTGGCGGCACCGCCGAAGGGCTCGATCTCGGTCGGGTGGTTGTGGGTCTCGTTCTTAAACAGGAACAGCCAGTCCTGGTCCTCGCCGTCGACATCGACCTTCACCTTGACGGTGCAGGCGTTGATCTCCTCGGACTCGTCGACATCGGTCATGACGCCGGTCTTCTTAAGGTACTTGGCGCCGATGGTGCCCATGTCCATGAGGCAGACGGGCTTGGCGTCGCGGCCGAGTTCGTGGCGCATCTCCATGTAGCGGTCGAAGGCTTGCTGCACCACGGCGTCGTCGATCGTCACGTCGTCCAGGACGGTGCCGAAGGTGGTGTGGCGGCAGTGGTCGGACCAGTAGGTGTCGATCACGCGGATCTCGGTGATGGTGGGGTCGCGGTCCTCATCGCGGAAGTACTGCTGGCAGAAGGCGATGTCTGCCTCGTCCATGGCAAGGCCGCGATCGGCGATAAAGGCGGCAAGGCCGGCCTCGTCGAGCTCGCGGAAGCCGTCGAGCACCTCGACGGGCTGGGGCTCGGGGGTCTCCATGTACAGCGTCTCGGGCAGGTCGAGCGAGGCGATGCGTGCCTCGACGGGGTTCACCACGTAGTGCTTGATGGCATCGATGGCGGCCTCGTCCAGAGCGCCCGAGATCATATAGACCTTGGCGGAGCGCACGGCGGGGCGCTCGCCCTGGCTGATGAGCTGCACGCACTCGCTGGCGGAGTCGGCGCGCTGGTCAAACTGGCCAGGCAGGAATTCGACGGCAAAGACGGCGCCATCGCTTGCGGGGAGTTCGTCGTAGGTCACATCGACCTGGGGCTCGCTAAAGACGGTCGGCACGCAGGAGCGGAAAAGCTCCTCGTCGATGCCCTCGACGTCGTAGCGGTTGATGATCCTCAGGGCCTCGATGCCCTTGATGCCGAGAATTTCGGTCAGCTCGCCCTTGAGCTGCTGAGCCTCGACGTCGAACCCGGGTTTCTTCTCCACGTAGATACGAGAGACCATTGGTTCCTGCCTTCCTGATCGGTTGGGCGTACGGTACGGTATGCGGCAGCGGTCGGTTTGCGGGGTCTGCCCTGCGGTCGCCTTGAGCCACATGTTTGTAAACCTCACTATGATACGACAGCTCGCGGCGCGTTGAGGACGGCGAGGATGCTACAGTGAAGCGCAAACAAGAGAAAGGCATCACATGGCATTCGTTTCGCTCGCCATCATCGCACTCGTGGCCTTTGCGAGTCCTTTTATCGCCTCGGCGATTCCCGGAAAACCCGTTCCTGAGACGGTCTTTTTGCTCGTGCTCGGCGCGGTGCTGGGACCTCATATGCTCGGCGTCATCCATGTAGATGCCGAGGTCTCGCTTGTGTCCGAGCTGGGCCTGGCCTTCTTGTTCCTGCTTGCCGGCTTTGAGATCGACCCCAAGAGCATCACGGGCGTCGAGGGGCGCTACGGCTTGGCGACGTGGGTCGTCACGTTTGGTATCGCCTGGCTTGCCGTGCGCTTTACCCCGTGGTTCTCGGTCAGTCATTTCGACGGTATCGCCGTGACGCTTGCCCTCACTTCGACGGCGCTCGGTACGCTCGTGCCCATCATGCGTGAGCGCTCGCTCACCGGCACGCGCGTGGGCGACTCGATTCTCGCGTATGGCACCTGGGGTGAGCTCGGCCCTGTGCTTGCCATGTCGGTGCTGCTGTCTGCCCGCACCGGCATCCAAACGCTTGTAATCCTTGGCTTGTTTGCGGTGGTCTGCGTGTTGCTGGCCGTGGTCCCGAGCCGCTCCAAGCGCGTCGGCAGCCGCTTCTTTGCGTTTGTCGAGGAACGCGCCGATACCACGTCGCAGACCTTCGTGCGCCTGACGGTGCTCATCCTGGTCACGCTCGTGGCATTCTCGGCTGTCTTTGATCTCGACATCGTGTTGGGTTCTTTTGCCGCCGGCTTTGTCCTGCGCTATATCATCCCCGAGGGCAACCATACGCTCGAGACCAAGCTCGACGGTCTGGCCTACGGTTTTTTGATTCCGGTGTTCTTTACCGTATCGGGCGCAAAGATCGATCTGACGGCCGTGGCGTCGCGCCCGGGTCTGCTCGTGGGCTTTATCGTGGCGTTGTTGATTATTCGTGCCGTGCCCATTCTTATTTCCATGAGCATTTGTCCTGCGACGCGCGATGTGTCGGCGTATGGTCGCATTACCGTGGCCCTGTACTGCACCACGGCCCTGCCGATCATCGTTGCCGTTACGAGCGTTGCCGTCAACGCGGGTGCGCTGTCGCAAGATATTGCGTCGGTCATGGTTGCCGCCGGTGCCATCACGGTGTTCTTGATGCCATTGCTCGCGCAGCTCTTCTACCGCGTGGTCGACGCCGCACCGGTCGCCGCCGTGGCAGAGGTTGCCGAGCATCCATCCGATGCGCTTGACATCCTGCGCGCCCATCACGACCTAGCGAGCTTGCTCGCGCGCGAGCATGAGCTGCTGACTTCGCATGGCCATGGTCGCGTATTCGAGGGCCTGCCTACGCTCGATACGATTGCCGAGCGTCTTTCCGCCGAGGCGGCGAGCGGCCACATCGATGCCCGTATTGTGGACGCGGCGCACCTGCTTGCCGATAAGACCTATGGAGACGAGGTCGACCCGTCCGAGCTGACCCCGCGTGAGCGTCGCCGCCTGGAGCGCGCCAAGCTCGCCGTGCGCGAATACCGCCGCCGCATGCTGGAGCTCTATGCAAGAGAAGAAGCCGAGGACGACGACGGCAAGTAGTCGATACTCTCTCGGGGAAGCCGCGTCCCGCTTTGAAGGCTCGGAACGGGATGTGGTTTCCGAAACGGGGGCCGTTGGGAAACTGTGTCCCGGAATGGGCGCTCAGAGTGGGATGCAGTTTCCGCGAGAGATCCGTTGCGGAAACGGTATCCCAGAATCGGCGTTCAAAACGGGGCGCTCTTTCCGAAACATGGCCCTGAGGGAAGCTGCGTCCCGGTCTGAGTCGGAATTCCGGGACACAGCTTCCCTTTCAAACAGAAGAAGGCGCGCTGCCTGCAGTTGATGCAGACGGCGCGCCTTCTTTGTTGGACTATGTTGAGGCTGGGAGCTGAGGCTTGTGGTCCCTTAAGAGCGGGCGGCTCCGTCGACGGGGAGCACGGCGCCCGTGACGTAGGAGGACATGTCGCTCGCCAGGAAAACAAAGGCGTTGGCGACATCCTCGGGCTCGCCCATGCGACCCAGCGGAATGGTGGCGACGATGGGCTTAATAACCTCTTCAGGCAGGTTGGCGACCATGTCGGTTTTGGTTACACCGGGTGCTACGGCATTGACGCGAATGCCCATGGGGGCGAGCTCGCGCGAGAGCGACTGGACCATGCCGTTGACGGCAAACTTGGACGTTGGATAGCCGACGCCAGAGGGCTGGCCGTACTTGGCAACCATCGAGCTCGTGGTGGTGATGGTGCCGCCGTGGCCGGCCTCGGTCATGATCTTGGCGGCAGCTTGGTGGCCATTAAAGACGGCGACGACGTTAAGGTCCATGACCTTTGCGAACTCCTCGGCCGTGTAGTCCAAGAGGGGTGAACGCTGGGAGATACCGGCATTGTTGACGACCGTGTCCAAGCCGCCCATGTCGGCTGCAGCCTGGGTAAAGGCCTCGGTCACGGCTTCGAGTGAGGTGAGGTCGCAGGAGCGGCCCCAGACCTTGGCGTCGGGATAGGCGGCTGTCAGCTTCTCAACGGCCGCATCGGCGGTCTCCTGACGCGAGCCAAAGACGGTGACGGCGGCGCCTTCCTCGATAAAACGGCAGGCGATGGCATAGCCGATACCGCGCGTGCCTCCGGTGATGATTGCTTTCTTGCCCTCGAGCAACATGGTATTTCCTCTCATCGCGGGCGGACATTCGCAGCACAGCGTAGCCGTAACTGGAATCGGCCGTGTTTGCATATCGGTGAACGGTAGCCCGCGTTACCGATGAGCGGCTCGCGCAAATGTGCTCTGCCGTTGTGCTTAGGGCAGGAGACAAAAGGGCTCCCGTCCCGCATCGGACGGGAGCCCTCAAAGCGTGTATTGCTAGGCGAGCGTTGAGCTAGTTCGCCATGACGCCTTCGGTCCAAGCCTCAACGTCCTCGATGCGCAGGACGTTGGCGACCTCGGCTACGCAGTCGACGCTGGCAAGCTCGGCGGTGGCAGCCTGGACGTCCTTCTCGAGCGCGCGGTGCGTCAGGAAGATGACCGAGCAAGTATCGCTGGCGCCCGACTTGCCGTCCTCGACCTGGTTGATGAGCGAGATCGAGATGTTGTGCTTGGCAAAGATGTCGACCGTCTCGGACAGGGCACCCACGCGGTCGGCGACCTTCAGGCGCACATAGTACTTAGTCTGGAGCTCGTCCATGGGCTTAAAGGCGAGGTTGTGACCATAGGGCTCAATCTCGGGCAGCGGAGCCACGCCGCGGCTGATCTGCTCGGAGAGCGACAGGATATCGCCCACGACGGCGCTCGCGGTGGGGAAGGAGCCTGCGCCGGCACCGTAGAACATGGTTTCGCCCACGGCGTCACCCACCACGTAGACGGCGTTCATGGCGCCGTTGACCTTGGCGAGCATATGGTCTGCCGGGATGAGCGTGGGATGCACGCGGACGTCGACGCCGGCGTCGGTGTTGCGTGCGATGCCCAGCAGCTTGATGGTGTAGCCGAGCTCGCGGGCCTGGGCGATGTCCTCGGCGCCGATGGTACGGATACCCTGCTGGTAGACATCGTCGGTGGTCACGCGGGTGCCAAAGCCGATGGAAGCGAGGATTGCCGTCTTGCTGGCGGCGTCGAAGCCGTCGACGTCGGCGGACGGGTCGGCCTCGGCATAGCCCTTGGCCTGCGCGTCGGCAAGCACATCGGCGTAATCGGCGCCCTCGGCGTCCATGCGCGACAGGATATAGTTGGTGGTACCGTTGAGAATGCCGGCGATGGTCAGGATCTTGTTGCCCACCAGGTCGTGCTCGAGCGTGCTCACGATGGGGATGCCACCGCCACAGCTGGCCTCGCACTTAATCTGCACGCCGCACGCGCGCGCCTTCTCGGCGAGCGTCTCGACATGACGGCCCAGCAGGGCCTTGTTGGCAGAGACGACGTGCTTGCCGTGCTCAAAGGCAGTGGTGAAGATCTCGGTTGCGGGATGCTCGCCGCCGATCAGCTCGACGACGATATCGACGGCGGGGTCGGTGACGACGTCATGCCAGTCACTCGTAAAGGCCTCGCGCTCAATACCGGCTGCCTCGGCTTGCTCCCAAGCAAGCGCGCAGGCGCGGGTCAGCTTAAGGTCGATGCCGTAGGCTGCCAGGTACTCATCGTGGTGGCTCTTGATCAGGCGGGCCACGCCGCCGCCGACGGTTCCCAGACCGATGAGGCCGACGTTCACGGTGCGCAGGGGTTCGCTCATAGATAGCTCCTTCGTGCATCTTATGGATGGATTAACCGCTTAAAGGTTGAGTGCATTCTAGCGTGAACCGAGGGCGCGTGCTCGCCAGGCAACAGGAGTCGCACAAAACGGCACCCCCGAAACGCTGCGGAAACATTGGAAACATGCTCGCTACAAACGAACTTCCGCAACAAACTGTCAACGTTTGCACCATAAGGTTTGCCCTGTACCGCAAGACGGCCGCACCGCGGCCAGCGAAAAGGGGGACACCATGTTTAGCATCAACAACGTACTTAACCGCAGGAGTTTCCTTGTCGGAGCCACGCTTATTTTTGCCCCGATCTATTACACCCCAGCGTCCGTTTTGCTCAAGAACGCCAAGGACATGAGCTACGACATGACACTAATGGGTGTCGACGGCATGGACAGCCTATGTGATCCAGGACGGCAAGTACATCGCTTCCTAAGTGCGCATAAAGCACGACCGGTGAGGCTGTTTTATTTAAGGCAGGTATGCTTGTAACAGAACGGAAACATTACTTTTACATAATAAAGTGGCAATACTGTATAAAGTAATAGAAATACGCAGAATTATGGATAAATCAACAAATCCAAAGAAAAGTTGAAATAATCGCCACTTTCCTTAACTAAAGCGTCTAGTATTTTGCGAACGCCGAACACGGCGAAGGATGGCCTGTCGGGTAACCGAAACCCGACGAGATTTGAGAGGAGAGCCGCATGTCGAGCCTCACCGGTAAGTCATTGAACCCTGTTATGAATCGCAGGAGCGTTATCGCGAGCGCAGCAGGTCTGGGGGCGATGTCCATTCTAGCCGGTTGCTCCTCCAACGGCGGCGACAGCGGTTCCGCTTCGGGCGACGCTTCGTTTAAGATCGGCACCATCGGCCCGCTGACCGGCGCCAACGCGTCCTACGGCAAGTCCGTTACCCAGGGTGTCGAGCTTGGCTGCAAGGATTTCTCGACCAAGGAGCTGCCGCTTGCCAGCAAGGCCGAGGATGACCAGGCCGATGGCGAGAAGGCCGTCAACGCCTTCAACACCCTGCTCGACTGGGGCATGCAGGCCCTCGTCGGTCCGACCACCACGGGTGCGTCGGTTGCCGTTGCCGCAGAGTGTGGTAACGACCCCAAGACGTTCATGATCACCCCGTCCGCGTCCTCCGAGGACGTCACCGACGGCAAGGATTGCGTCTTCCAGGTTTGCTTCACCGACCCCAACCAGGGTGTCAACGCTGCCAAGTTCCTGGCGCAGAAGTATGCGGACGAGAAGTTCGTGCTGTTCTATAACTCCGGCGACGCCTATTCTTCGGGCATCGCAGATTCCTTTAAAGCCCAGGCCGCTGAGTCCAAGCTCGAGATTGTTGACGAGGAGACCTTTAAGGACGACTCCGCCACGAGCTTTACCAACCAGCTGACCAAGGCCAAGCAGGCCGGCGCCACCATGATCTTTGCGCCGATCTACTATACGCCGGCGTCCGTCCTGCTCAAGAACGCCAAGGACATGGGCTACGACGTCAAGATGATGGGCTGCGACGGTATGGACGGCATCCTGGGCGTTGAGGGCTTCGATACCTCTCTTGCTGAGGGTCTGCTGCTCATGACCCCGTTCTCTGCCGACGACGAGAAGAACGCCGACTTCGTCAACGCCTACAAGGATAAGTACGGCGATACCCCCGACCAGTTTGCCGCCGACGCCTACGACGGCGTGCACGCGGTGGCCGAGGCCGTCAAGGAGGCCGGTCTTGGTGTCGACGCCGACCCGACCGAGGTCGCCGAGAAGCTGTCCAAGGCTATGCTCAAGATTACCGTTGATGGTCTGACCGGCAAGCTCACCTGGAACGATAAGGGCCAGGTCCAGAAGGAGCCCACGGCGTACGTCATCACCGACGGCAAGTACGTACAGGCCTAATTGGCCGCCTTACATAGAGCGGTTTTGATCCCAAGCAGGGGAGGTTTTGGCCTTCCCTGCTTGCTTGGTATCTAGGGACAGTGTAACGTCCCTGTTTCATACATCAACTGGAAACCTATTCGAAAGGGGGATGTGGAACATGACGGTCTTTATCCAATACCTGGTCAACGGCCTGTCCATGGGCAGCGTCTACGCCATCATCGCGTTGGGCTACACCATGGTCTACGGTATCGCCAAGATGCTGAACTTCGCTCACGGCGACGTCATCATGGTCGGTGCCTATGTCTCGTTCTGTGCCACGTCGTATCTCGGCCTCCCGGGCTGGGCATCTGTAATTCTCTCTTGTGTGGTCTGTACCGTTCTCGGTGTTCTTATCGAGGGCCTGGCATACAAGCCGCTGCGCCAAGCAGGCCCGCTGGCCGTTCTGATCACGGCCATCGGCGTGTCTTACTTCCTGCAGAACGCCGCGCAGCTTCTGTGGGGCGCCACGCCCAAGAACTTCACTTCGCTCGTCACCTTCCAGGTGCCGGAGTTCTTGGCCAAGTTCAACGTAAGCGCCGTCTCGCTCGTCACCATCGTCGCCTGCCTGGTTATCATGGCCGGCCTGATGTTCTTTACAGGTAAGACCAAGATGGGCAAAGCCATGCGCGCCGTGTCCGAGGACAAGGCTGCCGCTCAGCTCATGGGCATCAACGTCAACCGCACTATTTCGATGACGTTTGCCATCGGCTCCGCCCTTGCCGCCATCGCCGGTGTTCTCCTGTGCTCCTACTCGCCGGTCCTGCAGCCCACCACGGGCGCCATGCCTGGCATCAAGGCCTTCGATGCCGCTGTTTTCGGCGGCATCGGCTCCATCCCCGGTGCCTTTGTCGGTGGCATTCTCATCGGCATCATCGAGGCGATGGCGCAGGCCTACATTTCCACGAGCCTTGCCAACTCCATCGTCTTTGGTGTTTTGATCATCGTCCTGCTCGTCAAGCCTGCCGGCCTCTTGGGCAAGTACGTCCCCGAGAAGGTGTAGGTGAGCGTTATGAAGTTTCTTAAAGACAAACAGACGCGTCACGACTTTGTTACGTATGCCATGTGCCTTGTGGCGTTCGCCATCGTGTTCTTTATGCAGTCTAACCACATGATCCCGCGTATGATTGCCGGTCAGCTGGTTCCCATCACGGCCTATATCGTCATGGCCATCTCCCTTAACCTCGTCGTCGGCATCGCAGGCGACCTGTCGCTGGGCCACGCGGGCTTTATGAGCGTCGGTGCCTACACGGGCATCGTCACCGCGGTCGCCCTTGAGAGCGCCGTTCCGTCCGATCCGGTGCGCCTTATCATCAGCGTCGTGGTCGGCGCTATCGCCGCTGCCATCTTGGGCTTCTTGATCGGTATCCCGGTCCTGCGCCTGAGCGGCGACTATCTGGCCATCGTGACCTTGGCTTTTGGCGAGATCATCAAAGAGATCGTCACCTGCCTCATTGTGGGCGTCGACTCCCGCGGCCTGCACGTGATCTTTAACATCACGGGCAACTCTACGATTAACGACCTGCACCTGCTCGAGGACGGCACCGCCATCATCAAGGGCGCGCAGGGCGCATCGGGCGTGTCGACCTATTCGACCTTCCTTGCCGGCGCCATCCTGGTCATGGTCGCGCTCGTGATCGTGCTCAACCTGGTTCGCAGCCGTACCGGCCGTGCCATTATGGCCGTGCGCGACAACAAGATTGCAGCCGAGTCCGTGGGCATCTCCGTCACCCAGTACCGCATGATTGCCTTTGTTGTTTCCGCTGCCCTCGCCGGTGCTGCCGGAGCCCTGTTCGGCGGTAACTTCTCGCAGCTTTCCGCCACTAAGTTTGACTTCAACACGTCGATCCTCATCCTGGTGTTCGTGGTCCTGGGCGGTCTGGGCAATATGCGCGGCTCTGTCATCGCGGCGGCGTTGCTCACGGTGCTCCCCGAGCTGCTCCGTCAGTTCTCGGACTACCGCATGCTCATCTACGCTATCGTGCTGATCCTGGTCATGATCTTTACCAACAACCCGCAGCTCAAGGCTTTCTTCGGTCGCATCAAGGACCGCTTTGCTTCCAAGAAGGAGGTGGCAGCCGATGCCCAGTAAATTTGAGTTCAACAAGGGCAAGATGGTCCCGTATCCTTCTGGCGCCATCGTCCCCGACCGCGACCTGGGCGAGCGCCCGGCGCTCGAGTGCATCCACCTGGGCATTGAATTCGGCGGCCTTAAGGCAGTCGACGACTTTAGCCTGACTATCGGCAAGACCGAGATCGCCGGTCTGATCGGACCCAACGGTGCCGGTAAGACCACGGTCTTCAACCTGCTCACCAAGGTGTATCAGCCCACGCACGGCACCATCCTTCTCGATGGCGAGGACACCTCGGGCAAGTCGGTCTATCAGGTCAACCGCATGGGTATTGCCCGTACGTTCCAGAACATTCGCCTGTTCAACACCATGACGGTGGAGGATAACGTTAAGGTCGGCCTGCACAACCAGGAGCGCTACTCCGGCTTTGAGGGCGTGTTGCGCCTGCCGACGTATTGGAAACACGAGAAGGCCGCCCACGAGCGCGCCATGGAACTGCTGTCCATCTTTGATATGGAGCACCTGGCAAACGAGCAGGCCGGATCGCTGCCTTATGGTGCCCAGCGTCGCCTGGAGATCGTCCGCGCGCTTGCCACCAACCCCAAGCTACTGCTGCTTGACGAGCCTGCCGCCGGCATGAACCCGTCCGAGACCGCGGAGCTCATGGAGAACATCGTCAAGATTCGCGACACCTTCGGCATTGCCATCATGCTTATCGAGCATGATATGTCGCTCGTTATGAACATCTGCGAGGGCATCTGCGTGCTCAACTTTGGTAAGGTCATCGCCAAGGGTACCGCCGAGGAAATCCAGAACAACGATGCCGTTATCGAGGCGTATCTGGGTAAGCAGGATAAGGGGGAGAACTAAATGGCAGAGCCGATGCTTTCCATCTACAACATCAACGTCTGGTACGGCGCCATCCACGCCATCAAGGACATCTCCTTTAACGTCAACGAGGGTGAGATCGTGGCCTTGATCGGTGCCAACGGCGCCGGTAAGTCCACGACGCTCAAGACCGTCTCGGGCCTGCTGCGCTCCAAGACCGGCTCCATCAAGTTTATGGGCGAGGACATTACCCATACGCCCGCTGATAAGCTGGTTGGTAAGGGCCTGGCTCAAGTTCCCGAGGGTCGTCGCGCCTTTTTGCAGATGACGGTTGAGGAGAACCTGGAGATGGGTGCCTATACGCAGCCCAAGTCCACGGTGGCTCCGGGCCTCGAACGTGTTTACGAGCAGTTCCCGCGCCTGAAGGAACGCCGTCGCCAGGTCGCCGGCACCCTTTCGGGCGGTGAGCAGCAGATGCTCGTTATGGGGCGCGCCCTTATGAGTAACCCTAAGCTGCTCATGCTCGATGAGCCCTCTATG
This sequence comes from uncultured Collinsella sp., assembly GCA_958353395.1. Lineage (GTDB taxonomy): Bacteria > Actinomycetota > Coriobacteriia > Coriobacteriales > Coriobacteriaceae > Collinsella. Next base: position 3,071 of record CATWSG010000001.1, on the reverse strand, counting down.
GGCTTGGCACCGATTCTGATCGAGCAGATCTTCCAAATTGTCGAGGATCTGCATAAGGCCGGAACCACGGTGCTCCTGGTCGAGCAAAACGCACAGATGGCGCTTTCCATCGCCACGCGCGGTTACGTGCTCGAGACTGGCAAGATCACCATGACCGGCACCGGTCAAGAGCTGCTGCACGACGATAACGTCCGCAAGGCCTATCTGGGCGGTTAATCCATTCAACAAAGGGGGCGCTGACCAACCCGGTCAGCGCCCCCTTTTAAGTTGCGGTGAAATAGGGACTAAATGGGGGCGCTAGACGCCAAAACAGTCCCTATTCCACCGCAACTTCATGGGGATGTGTGACAATGCCCGTCGGAAAACATCTGCTGTCTTTGGGGGTCTATCTATGCTGTACGAGTTTTGTGCCGAGAACTTTGAGCGGGTGCCGGCGGCTATCGAGGCCGGTGCAAGGCGCATCGAGCTGTGCGATAACCTTGCCGTCGGTGGTACCACGCCCTCGGCCGGCGTTATCAGCGCTACGACCAACTATGCCCACGAACACGATGCACGGGTGATGTGCATGATCCGTCCGCGTGGCGGCGACTTTCACTACAACCAGGATGAGCTGCGCATGATGGAGATGGACTTGGGCCTTGCCGTGAGTGCGGGCGTTGACGGCTTGGTCTTTGGCTGCTGCAAACCCTGCGCTGGCGGATGGGCGCTCGACGAACTTACGCTTGGCGCCCTCGTGATGGCTGCGGGCTGCGCGACCGAGGAATGTAAGCGTGATCCCATCGACATCACCTTCCACATGTCATTTGACCAGCTCTCGCCCGAGGCTCAGCTCGATGCGATTGATACACTTGCCGACTGCGGCGTTACGCGCATCCTCACGCATGGCGGCGCTGCCGGTACGTCGATCGAGGATAATTTCGATCACCTGGCTCGTTTAATCGAGTATGCGGGTGATCGTTTGACCATCCTTCCCGGCGGCGGCATCACTACGGCAAATCGCGACGCGGTCGCGGCGGCGCTAGACGTCTCCGAGCTCCATGGCACCAAGATCGTGCCGCTGGAGGTATAACCCGTGGCGCTGGTATTCGATGTTCAGCAGGCGAGCGGCAAGCCCGACGACAACCGTCGCCCCGGTACCGCGTGTCCCTTTTGCAACACGGAGGGGCTCACCAACATCATCCAGCGCGACGGTGACTGCATCTGGCTCGAGAATAAGTTCAAGACCCTGCGCGCCACCCGTCAAACCGTGCTGATCGAGTCGGCCGATCACGATGCCGACCTGGTGACCTATAAGCCGGATGAACTCCACCATGTGATGCGGTTTGCTCTGGATTGCTGGCAGCAGATGATCGATTCGCAGCAGTATCGAAGCGTGCTCATGTACAAGAACAAGGGTCCGCTTTCGGGCGGCAGCCTCGTCCATCCACACATGCAGATTGTGGGCTTGGAACAGGAGGACGGCTATGCGGCGCTGACCTCAGCCAACTTTGAAGGCATCGATGTTTGGCAGAGGGGAAGGGTTGCGGTCAACATCTCAACCGAACCGATTATGGGGTTCTTTGAGGTCAATGTTTCAGCCCCGCAGGGAATCGCCGCCAGCGATGGCGCGCGAGACCAAGCCGAGACGGACCTCTTCGCCGATGCGATTCAGGTAGCTCTGCGCTATATCCTGAACGAGCACCATGGTGGTCGCGCAGAGTCGTACAACTTGTTCTTCTACCACATGGACGGCCGGACCATTGCCAAGGCGCTTCCGCGCTGGGTGGTTTCACCCTACTTTGTCGGGTATCGGCTGGCTCAGGTCAATGCTGAGACCACGCTCGATGTCGATGCGGAGCGATTCCGCGCACATCTGGAGGCGCTCACATCGTAAAGTGAGCGCCCGCACACTGCGGACGGTTTAGCGCGCCATTGCATCGCGGCCGGCCTCGACCCGCTTGCGCTGGGCGGCGCGCTCCTCGCCGGTCAGACGCTCAAAGAAGTGTCCGATAAGCGAGGCGAGCACCTGCTGAAACAACGTTCCACACATGACGGGAAACACAACTTCGCCCGGAAAGTATTGCGTGGCGATGACGGCGCCCGAAGAGATATTGCGCATGCCGCAGGTAAAGCACATGGTGGTCGTTTCGCTATATGGCAGATGCAGCGCGCGGGCGACCAGAATGCCGACGACAAAGCCGCTGATGGCGAAGACCAAAATAAAGAGGGCGACTTCCAAGCGCACCGCGTTCATGTGCAGCACGTACTCGCTCATGGCGGTGGAGTTGGAGGCGATAACGCCCATCATCATGAACTTGCAGGCGGGCGAGAGCGCGGGGGAGAGTTTTTCGTGCCCCCATCCGCGCGTGAGCTCGTTGATCACGATGCCGAGCACGGCGGGGATGGCGATCATAAAGGCCATGTTCTGCATCATGCTCGGCACGTCGATCGAGACGGTGGCGCCCAGCAGGAGCTTGAGCGTAAGCGGAATCGTCACAGGGGAGATGACCGAGGACGTCAGGATGATGGTGAGCGCGAGCGGGCCGTTGCCGCCGAACATGCTGATCCACATAAAAGCGGTGACTGCCACGGGCACACTGTATTCGAGCACGATGCCGCAGACAAGGTTGGGGTTGGAACCAAAGAACAACGATCCCATGGCGTAGGCCGCGATGGGAATAAGCGCCGCCGAGACCAACAACGCCAGAATCAGGTGCAGCGGACGGTGGAACACCTCGGCTACCTGGTGAAAGGTGTTGCTGAGCGCACCTTGGAACGTCATAAAGGCAAACAAGGTGGGAACGATGGGCTTGAGAACGCCGATCTGTTGAGGAAAGAGCACGCCGAGCGCCACACAAATCGGAACGATGATTTGCATGTGCCCCGCGAGAAACTTGCCCAGTCCAACCCATTGCTTCATATGCTCTTGTGACTCCCTTTGCTCGTGAATCCGTTTTGACTGGATATGCTAGACGCTCACATGTGTCCGTGCGTCAGAAACGCTCGATTATTTCGAGGCTATTACCGGCATCGTTTAGGTTGATTTCCGATCTCAGCCGAACACATTGAGCGAATAGGCCGTTCCCGCAGCT